>CAZGWN010000016.1:0-49557 GCA_964528755.1 uncultured Propionibacteriaceae bacterium | reverse complement strand
CCCCTCGTTCGTGCTGGGCAACGGACTGCCCACGCCGCCCCTCGGGGTGCTGGTCAAGGCGGGCAAGAGTCACCGATCGTCGAAGAAGACCGACCGGCGCGGCTGACGCCCGACCGGTCTGGCCACCGGGCGAACGCCCCGGCTCACGGGGGTGTGTCCCGGCCGGGACGCGCCCCCGCCGGGGCCTGAGCCGGCGTCACACCCGCCCGAACACCCACACCTCGACGGCCACCCTGGTGTCGATCGGTTCCGGGGGCTGTGCCGAATCCGTGGCCTGGTGGAACGCGTTGGGCCCCATGGCGATGAGGTCGGCGACCTGACCGGGTTCCAGCCGCAGGTCAAAGGCCAGCTCGGTCCGGTCGATCGCGTCCAGATGGCCGTCGGCGGCGCGCAGCAGCCGCGCTCCCTTGTGCGGCTCGACATCCAGCAGCCCGAACCGCTGCCTCAGCGAGCCCAGGTGCTCCGCACCCGGCACGACGACCACCACTTGCCCGTCGGGGCGCAGTATCCGGGCGAAGTCGGCCATGTTCCGCGGGGCGAACACCGCCAGCACCCGGTCCGCCACGCCGGAGAGCACCGGCAGCCCGGCCCACGTGTCGGCGACGATCGCCCCGATCCGCGGATCGGCCCGCGCCGCCCGCCGTACGGCCGGCACGGACACGTCACACGCCAGACCCCGGGCGGCCGGGCGTGCGAGGGCCCCGGCCAGGTACCACCCCGGACCCGCGCCGGCCTCGATCACCGTGGCCGCCCCGGCGCAGCGCTCGGCCAGCGCCGCACGGATCGGCGCGTACGCCCCGGTGGCCAGGAACCGCTCCCGCGCGGCGACCATGGCGGCCGTGTCGGCGTTGCGCGGCGAGCCGTGGCCGAGCAGATTCACGTAACCCTGGCGGGCGATGTCGAAGGAGTGCCCGGCCGGGCACCGCAGCGATCGGCCCTCCACCGCCAGGCCGGACCCGTGACCGGGACAGTGCGGGCAGGCCAGCAGGTCGGCGACGAGGTCGATCACGACGGGTCGCTCATGATGCCGCTGATGCGGGGGCCGCTCACGATGCCGGCTGCTCGGCCGGACGGCCGGTTCCGGCCGAGCGTCGCGTCCGGATCTCGACGATGTCGCGCCCGATCAGGATGAACGTGCCGACGGTGCCGATGGTGGCGAAGCTGAACCACTGCACGGCGTAGGACATGTGCGGCCCCTCGTCGAGCGGGGGCAGCGGTACCGGCGTGAATCCGCCGCCCTGGGCGGGCGTCGTCGCGGTCACCGAGACGTACCCGTCCACCAGCGGGAGTCCCGACCAGGCCGCGATCGCCGCCGGATCGATCAGCCGGACCGAACCCTCGGCCGGCGTCACCGAGGCGGGCGTGCCACGTTCGGCGACCATCACGTACCCCTCCACACGTACGGTCCCGGCCGGCGGGGCCGCGACGGTGTCGGGGGCGGGCAGCCCCTCCCCGAGTTCCCGGGCGACGAAGCCGCGGTCGACGAGCACCCAGCGGCCCTCGGTCGTGTGCAGCGGGACGACCGCCTCCCAGCCCTGCGAACCGTTCGCCGTACGGGCCCGGACCTGCAACTGGTGGTCGGCGTCGAACGTGCCCTCCAGGGTCACCCGGCGGAAGCGTTCGTCGGACGTGACCGGATCGGCGAGGACCTCCGATTCGGTCGCCACCGGCGCCTGCTGCTGGGCGACCACGACGGCATTGCGTTCCCGGCGCTGGTCGAGCCGGCGCAACTGCCACAGGCCCAACTGGACGAAGGTCGTCACCAGCACGGCCGCGAAGACGACGAGCCCGACCCAGCGCTTCCAGTACCTGCCCACCCCATGAGCCTAGACGCCGTGACGTCGACCGGGCATACGTTGCCCCTGGGTCCGCTTCGGAGGCCCGTCATGGCCCCGTTGCGCAGCGGGCGGGGAGGCAGGCCGTGTCTCACCGGGGATGACCACGGGCGGGTCCGGCGGACCGGATTCGAGCGCGGGATGGTCGGGCTCGGTCACCGGCGGGACCCGGCCGGGCGGGTGGCGGCGGAGGTCGACGGCATTGGCGATCAGCACCGCGATGGCCGGCAGGACCGCCGCTGCGATGATGCAGGCCCACCGCAGCCAGCCGTGCACGAAGACCGCGGCGACAAAGCAGATCACGCGCAGCGACATCAATGCCAGGTACTCGGTCTGTCGGCGGTTGAGATCCTCCTCGGCCGAGCGGGTCGCGCTGGTGATGAGGACGCCGCGCCGACGCCAGAACGGACCGTGACCCGCCCGGCCGCGCCCGGTGGGCGGCGGCGTGCTGGAGGGTCCGGGTGTGTCCACCACCACATTCTATGAGCGGCTGTGCGCGAGGTCGGCCGTGAACGGAACGGCCGAGCGTGCCTGCTAGCGTGACCCGGGTGAGCACATCCAGCACCTCTCCCGCCGGACGCGTCGCCTTGGTCACCGGGGGCAATCGGGGCATCGGCCGGGCCATCGCCGAACGTCTCGCCGCCGACGGCTTCCGGGTCGCCGCCACCTCCCGCGGTGGTGAGGTGCCCGCGGGAGTTCTGGGTGTGGCCTGCGATGTCACCGATCCCGACCAGGTCGACGCCGCGTTCGGTACGGTCGAGGAGCAGCTCGGCCCGGTCGAGGTGTTGGTCGCCAACGCCGGCATCACCCGCGACACGCTGCTGGCGCGGATGGGCGAGGACGAGTGGCGCTCGGTGATCGACACCAACCTGACCGGCACCTTCCATGTCGTACGCCGCGCCGCCCGCGGGATGATGCGGGCCCGGCACGGTCGGGTGGTGCTGATCTCGTCGGTGGTCGGACTGATCGGCGGCCCCGGGCAGGTCAACTACGCCGCGTCGAAGGCCGGCCTGATCGGGCTGGCCCGGTCGGTCGCCCGCGAGCTCGGCTCCCGCGGCGTCACCGCCAACGTGGTCGCGCCCGGCTTCATCGCGACCGACATGACCGCCCAGCTACCCGAGAAGACCGTCGCCGACTACACCGAACGGATACCGCTGGGCCACCTCGGCACCGCCGCCGACGTCGCCGCCGCGGTGGCCTTCCTCGCGTCGGACGCCGCCGGCTACATCTCCGGCGCGGTGCTGCCGGTCGACGGCGGCCTCGGGATGGGCCACTGAGCCACCCGGCCCACCATCACCAACCTCAGGAGCGACATCTCATGGGAATCCTCGACGGCAAGAACATTCTGGTCACCGGCGTCACGATGAACACCTCGATCGCCTACCGGGTGGCCGAGATCGCCCAGGCCGAGGGCGCGACGGTCGTCGTGTCCAACTTCGGCCGGGCGATGAGTCTGACCCGCCGGGTCGTCCAGAAGCTCGACCCCGTCCCGCCCGTCCTCGAACTCAACGTCGCCGATCCCGACCAGCTCGCCGGGCTCGCCGACGAGCTGCGCGCCCACGTCGACCACCTCGACGGCATCGTCCACTCCATCGCCTACGCCAACCCCGAGCGGGCGCTCGGCGGGGCGTTCCTGTCCACGGAGTGGGAGGACGTCGGCGCCGCCCTGCAGGTGTCGTCGTACTCCCTGGTCTCCCTGACCCGCGCCTGCCTGCCGCTGATCACCGGCCCGGCGAGCGTCGTCGGGCTCACCTTCGACGGATCGGTTGCCTGGCCGGCGTACGACTGGATGGGTGTGGCGAAGGCCGCGCTGGAATCGGCCAGCCGCTACCTCGCCCGCTACGTCGGACCGCAGCAGATCCGGACCAACCTCATCTCGGCCGGCCCGCTGGACACCCTCGCCAAGAAGGCCATCCCCGGCGCGGTCGACTTCAACACCGTCTGGGCCGACCGGGCGCCGCTGGGCTGGGACCCCAAGGACGCCACGCCGGCCGCCCGCGGCGTGGTGGCGCTGTTGTCGGACTGGTTCCCCGCCACCACCGGTGAGGTCGTCCACGTCGACGGCGGCCTGCACGCCACCGGCGCCTGAGCCCGCCCACCCCGAGGCGACACCGCCCCGGCCGGCGTGCGCCTATCCGTCGGCGGCCGGCCAGGCGGTGGCCGCTTCCAGGCTGTCCAGGGCGGCGTTGAGAAGCTCCCGCAGCACCCGTGAGCGCAGCTCGACGGCATGGGAGTGCAGCAGCCCGGAGGGATCCTCCAGTCCGGCCCGGCAGGCCTCGACGAGGCGCCAGGCACGCTCGGCGGCGCGCCGCTGGCGGATCGGGTAGGCCGCCGGGAGCACCAGCCCGCGATCCTCCGGTCGGCGCCCCGAGGTCATCCCCAGGGCGGTCAGCTCGCCGGTGGCCGCGATGACCGCCTCCGCCAGGGTCCGCTCGGTCTCGGCCGAGGACGGCACCGCGAACGGCCGATCGGCCACCAGTAGCTGCCACTGGATCGCCGGCCCGACCCGGGTCGGCACCCATGCCGGCCCGCCGGAACGGGGCACGACCGCGGCGCCGGCGGCGAGGGCGGCGCGCGTCAGCGGCACCGGCCCACGCAGCGGGCCGAGCCGTCCGGGTCGGACCAGCGCGAGCAGCCAGTCATCCTCGGCCCGCTTCAGCGTGATCGCCATCGCCTCCTCCAGCGGGCTGGATTCGTCGGCGGGCAGACCGAGCAGCGCGTCGGGGTCGCTGACGTGGTGGGCCGCATCAGGTCCCTGCACCGTCCGTGCGGCCACATCGAGGCTCGGCGTCCCGGTCGACCTGCCGTGGCGCAGCGAGTTCAGGTGGGTGGTCAGTCGGATCGCGGCGAGCAGCGGCACCTCTCCACCGTAGCCCGCGCCGGCCGGCCGCTCGGGAACCGAAGCATCCCGCCGGGGTGTGTGCTTCGGGCTGCGGCACGCCGGTGAACGGGCCGTCCCCGAACCGGGCCGGCCATGTAGGTTCGGGGGCATGGTCGCAGTGGTGGATCTGGCGGATGTGACGGTGCGCAGGGGCGCGACGACGATGCTCGACGGCGTCACCTGGCAGGTCGGTGAACACGACCGATGGGTCGTGCTGGGAGCCAACGGGGCCGGCAAGACGACGCTGCTGCGGCTGCTCACCGGTGACCTCCACCCGACCAAGGGCGTCGCCGGGGTCCTCGACGAGGTGCTCGGCGCGGTCAACGTCTTCGACCTGCGGCCCCGGATCGGCCTGGTCTCCCAGGCCTTCGAGGACCGGGTGCCGCGCGGTGAGCGGGTGCACGACCTCGTCGTCTCGGCGGCGTGGGCGGTGCTCGGCCGGTGGCGCGAGGAGTATGACGACCTCGACCACGACCGGGCCGACGCGTTGCTGGAGCGGTTCGGGATGGCGGGGTTGCGCGATCGGACGTTCGGCACGCTGAGCTCGGGGGAGCGCAAGCGGGTGGAGATCGCGCGTGCGCTGATGGTCGATCCGGAGTTGCTGCTGCTCGACGAACCCGCCTCCGGCCTCGACCTGGCCGGCCGGGAGCGGCTGCTCACGTTGCTCTCGGAGCTGGCCGCCGACCCGACCGCCCCGGCCAGCGTGATGGTCACCCACCACGTGGAGGAGATCCCCACCGGCGTCACCCACGCCTTGCTGCTGAAGAAGGGCCGGATCGTCGCGGCCGGGCCGGTGCGCGACGTCCTCACCGAACCGCTGATGAGCGAGACGTTCGACCTGCCGCTGCGGCTGCTGATGAGCCACGGCCGGTTCACCGCTCGGGCCCGCTGATGGGCATGCACCTGCAGGACTGGTTCTTCCAGGCGCCGTGGGCGCTGTGGCTGACCGGGGTCGTGCTGGCGTGCACCGCGGAGTTGATCCGCTCATCCGACCCCGAGGTGGCCGGGAACCGGGCCGGCTGGGCCGCGGCGGGCGGCTGCGGGGCCGGGGCGATCACCGCCTCGATCCTGCCGGCGCTGTGGTGGGCGGCCATCGCAGTCGCGGCCGGTGCCACGTACGTCCTGTGGCAGGCAATCCGGCCCCGGCCCGCCTGACCCTCGCGGGCGCGTCGCCCCCGGCGCTCAGCCCTCCGCAGGCAGCGCCAGAGCGAGGAACTCCGCGCCGGGCAGCCGACTCAGGTCGGCACCGCGCACTGCGAGCTTCGACCCGCGGATGCCCGAGCCGACCACCGCCCATGCCAAAGCCGCGACCGCGTCATCGACGAGCAGCGGCCAGCCGGCCGGCAGCCCGACCGGGGTGATCCCGCCGTACTCCATGCCGGTGTTGCCGACCGCGAACTCCCGCGGGGCGAAGGACGCCTTGCGTACGCCCAGGTGCTTGCGGACCGTGCGGTTGACGTCGGCACGATCGCTGGCCCGGACCAGTACGGCGGCGGTGTGTTCCTCCCCGGCGCGCTTGCCCTGCACGATCACGCAGTTGGCGGAGGTCTCCTCCGGCACCTGGTAGGCCCGGCAGAAGGCCTCGGTGTCGGCGAGGGCGGCGTCGATCGGGGCGACGTACGCGGCGATGTCCAGGTCGGTCAGGGTTGCCACCGTCGGCGCGGCGAGCAGATCGGGCCGGTCCGCCGCCGGGGCCCAGGCGAGGACGCCGGGGAGATTCTGCGAGATGTCAGTCGTCATAAGCGCAAGTTTAGGATCGGCGGAAGAGGACAATGGGAACGATGAACACCCCTGCGTTGTCCCTCGTCCCGATCACCGACTCCTCCGATGAGCGGGTCGCCGACTACATCCGGTTGCGTGACGTGTCCCTGCGCAAGCTGCTGGAGACCCGGGAAGGGTTGTTCATCGCCGAGGGGGAGAAGGTCATCCGGCGCGCACTGGAGGCGGGCTACCGGCCCCGGTCGTTCCTGCTGGCGCCGCGCTGGATCGACTCCTTGGCCGACCGGCTGGCCGCCCACCCGGAGGTGCCGGTGTACGTGGTGAGCGAGGAGCTGGCCGAGTCGATCACCGGGTTCCACGTGCACCGCGGCGCACTCGCCTCGCTGTATCGCCAGACCCGCCACACCATGGCCGACCTGCTGGCCCTGACGCGTCTCGTGGTGTGCGAGGACATCGTCGACCACGCCAACGTGGGCGCGATCCTGCGTTCGGCCGCCGGCATGGGCTGGGACGGGTGCCTGTTGGCGCCACGTGCGGCCGACCCGCTCTATCGCCGCTCGATCAAGGTCTCCATGGGGGCGGTGTTCTCCTTGCCGTGGGCGCGGCTGGACTCGTGGGAGGACGCCGTCCCGACGCTGCGCCGGGCCGGCTTCCTCACCTGCGCGATGGCGCTCGGGGCAGACGCGGTCCCGCTGCCCCGGGTCGCCGCGACCCTCGATCCGCACCGCAAGGTCGCGATCCTGCTCGGCACCGAGGGCGACGGGCTGTCGCGGCGCTGGCGGGAGCAGGCCGACCTGCGGGTGCAGATCCCGATGGGTCATGGGATCGACTCGCTCAACGTCGCGGCGGCCTCGGCCGTCGCCTGCTATGCCCTGGGCCCGGCCGGGCGGGAGGACGGGTCGGCCGGTCGGTCTCAGGCGGACGTGCGCCGCGGGGTCACCGGCCAGTCCTCGGGGTAGAGGTGGGCCAGCTTCTCGTGGCCGGCATAGAGCGCCTTGCGGACCCGGGTGGAGAGCCGGTCCCCGAAGACCGTCCCGTTCAGGTGGTCGGTCTCGTGCTGGAGGCAGCGGGCGAGCAGTCCGGTGCCGATCACCTCCACGGCCTGGCCGTCGACATCCTGGCCGCGGCAGACCGCGTGGTTCGGCCGGGCCAGCGGGGCGTATCCGCCGGGCAGCGACAGGCAGCCCTCGTCCGCCGACTCGAACTGGCGGTCGCGCCCCTCGGGCAACTCGACGACCGGGTTGCAGATCACCCCCACCTGGGAGTGGTTGTCGGCGTCCGGGCAGTCGTACACGAACACCGCCAGCGAGACCCCGACCTGGGTTGCGGCCAATCCGACCCCCTGCGCCGCGTCGAGGGTGGCGAACATGTTGCGCACCAGTGTCGTGAGCTCGTCGTCGAACTCGGTCACCGGGCGGGTGGCTTCGTGCATCACGGGCTCGCCCCAACGGGTGATGGGGAGGACCGTGCCGCCGTGGGTGAGCTCGCTCAGGCTCGTCATTGATGCGTCCCGTCTCTATGGAATAACTGTGCAGGGGTGTCGGCGTCCCGTGACACCCCACTGTAGGGCCTTGCCCGGTGTGGCGCCCTTGAACCCGGCCGCGTCAGGGCCGACAGTGGGCCCATGGCCTCATCCACCCCGCAGCCGGCACCCGGCGCCGCTCCGGATCCCCTGGCTCCCCGGCTGGCAGGGGCGCTGGAGCGGTGGCGACGCCACCTGGTGGGGGAGCGTCACGTGTCGGACCACACCGTGCGTGCCTATCTCGGCGATGTCGGCGAGCTGTTCGCCCACGCGACCGCGGCCGGGATCGAGGACCCGGGCGCGGTCGACCTGGCCGAGCTGCGGGCCTGGCTGGCCGCCCAACGGCAGGCAGGGGCGGCGCGATCGACCCTGGCCCGCCGCGCGTCGGCGGTCCGGGGGTTCTTCCGGTGGGCCCTACGCGACGGGCTGGTCGATTCCGATCCGAGTCTGCGCCTGGCCTCCCCGCGGACCCGGCGCCCGTTGCCGCAGGTGCTCGACCGTGACCAGGCCCGGGACCTGATGGAGGAGGCGAGGGCACGGGCGGCCGAACAGGTGGGCCCGGTCGGCGTGCGCGATGTGGCGGTCCTGGAGATGCTGTACGGGTCGGGGCTGCGGGTCTCCGAGCTGTGCGGGCTGGATCTCACCTCCGTCGACCGGGACCGTCGCCTGGTCCGGGTGCTCGGCAAGGGCGACAAGGAACGCAGTGTCCCGGTCGGGATCCCCGCCCTGCGGGCGCTGGACGCGTGGCTGGCCCGGCGGTCGGAGTGGGCGGCCGCGGGCAGCGGTCCCGCGCTGTTCCTGGGCGCGCGCGGGGGGCGGATCGATCCGCGGGTCGTCCGCCGACTGGTCCACCGGCACCTCGGCCTGGTCGCCGACGCACCCGACCTCGGCCCGCACGGCCTGCGCCACGCCATGGCGACCCACCTGCTGGAGGGCGGCGCCGACCTGCGCAGCGTCCAGGAGATGCTCGGCCACGCATCCCTGGCGACCACCCAGATCTACACCCACGTCAGCGGGGAGAGGCTCCGGCAGGCCTTTCGGCAGGCGCACCCGCGGGCCTGAGGAAGGGCCCTGCGCGACCGCCGCGGGCGCCTCCTCACCCCAGGGTCTCCGGGTTGATCAGCCGCCCGTCGGCCCACGCCATGACGTGCAGGTGGCAGCCGGTCGACCAGCCGGTGGAGCCGACGTCGCCGACCACCTCACCGGCCTCGACCCGCTGGCCGGGGCGCACCCGGTAGGAGATGGCGTGGTTCATCGACGTGGTGAGGTGGTGGCCGGCCACCGTGCCGTGGTCGATCATCGCCCGCCACCCGTAGGCAGCGTGCCGGGCCACCACCGTGACGGTGCCGGGCAGCGGGGAACGGATCGGGGAACCGCACGGCGCGCCGTAGTCGACGCCGTCGTGGAGCTTGTAGATGCCGGTGACCGGGTGCAGACGCATCCCGAACGGCGAGGTGATCGGGCCGGTCGCCGGGACGACCCAACCCGACCCGGAGATGGCCGGGCCGGTGTCGGCCCGCGTGCCGTGGCCGCCCGGCGAACTCCCGCTCGCCGCGGCCGGCGCGGCCGGCGCGGCCCGCCGGGCCCGCTCCCGGGCGGCCCGGGCGGCGGCGTCGAAGTCCTCGGCGGAGACGAGGCGGACCCGGCCGGGGACGTCCATCACCAACGCGAGCGGATCGAGGTAGTCGCGGCCCTCCACCAGCCCCCAGTGCAGGCACGCCTCCTCCGCGCAGGAGGCGTGCCCGGCGCGCAGTGTGCCGATTCGGCCGCCGGCCCGCACCCGGGTGCCCACCGCGACCGTGGCGTCGACGGGTTCGTAGGTCGTGCGGACCGCACCGTGCGACACGACCACCACGCCCCGGCCGGCGACCGGACCGGCGAAGGTGACGGTCCCGTCGGCGGCGGCGACGATCGCCGATCCGGTCTCCCCGGCCACATCGACGCCCCGGTGGCCGGCCTGCCACCGCTCGGCGGGCGGGTCGAACGCGCGAACCACCGGCCCCTCCAGGGGCATCCGGCCCGCGGGGAGATCGACGGCGAGGGCCGGGACGGCCGGCCCGGCGACGGCAGTGAGCAGCATCATCCCCAGCAGTGCGACGATCAGGCGGATCGGAGGGGTGGCGCCGGCGGGGCGGCGGGCGGGCGAGAGGTCGGTCATGACCGGAGGATGGTCGGTCCGGACCCCGGCTGCCCTCGGGACGAGGCGCCTGTGGACAACGGTTCCGACCGCTGCCACGCTGTGGACAACGGACGGCGGCGCGGCGCAAGAATCCACCGGCGCCCGGACTGCCCGGCCGTCCCGCGGGCCCGGCACCTGCCGGCGAGTGGCGATGGCTCGGCCCGGCGTTCTACACTGCTTCCAGCACCTCATCCGACTTGAGGTGACTTCGCATGCCGTCCCATCGGTGCTTCTCGTCCTCGGCGAGGTCCACCGGGCGACCCGTACGGTCCCGTTCAGGGTGGGGTCGTGGCGGCATCAGGCGGCGTCGAGAGTCGACGTCGAACCAACCGTCGGCGTCCGGATGGGCGCCCACAAGGAGGAAACGGCCATGGCCGTCGTCACTGCCCGTGAGCTGCTCGAGAACGGCGTCCACTTCGGGCACCAGACCCGTCGCTGGAACCCGAAGATGAAGCGGTTCATCTTCAACGAGCGCAACGGCATCTACATCATCGACCTGCAGCAGTCGCTCAAGTACATCGACAAGGCGTACGCCTTCATCAAGGAGACCGTTGCCCGCGGTGGCCAGGTGCTTTTCGTCGGCACCAAGAAGCAGGCCCAGGAGTCCATCGCCCAGCAGGCCACCCGCGTCGGGATGCCGTACGTCAACGAGCGCTGGCTCGGCGGCATGCTGACCAACTTCGCCACCATCTCCACCCGGATCACCCGGATGAAGGAGCTGGAGGCCATGGACTTCGAGAAGGTCCAGGGCTCCGGTCTGACGAAGAAGGAGCTGCTCGGTCTGTCCCGGGAGAAGGACAAGCTGGCCAAGGACCTCGGCGGCATCCGGGACATGACCCGCACCCCGCAGGCGGTCTGGGTGGTCGACACCAAGAAGGAGCACCTCGCCATCGACGAGGCACGCAAGCTGCGCATCCCGGTGGTCGCCATCCTCGACACGAACTGTGATCCGGACGAGGTCGACTACGCGATCCCCGGCAACGACGACTCCATCCGCTCGGTGGCCCTGCTCACCCGGGTGATCGCCGATGCGGTGGCCGACGGTCTGGTGTCGCGTTCCGCCGGTGAGGGTCCGGACACCGAGACCGCCGAGCCGATGGCCGAGTGGGAGAAGGAGCTGCTCAACGCCGGCGCCGAGGCCCAGCCCGCCGCCGAGAACCCGTCCGCTCCGGCCGCCGAGGCTCCTGCGGCAGACACCCCGGCTGCGCCGGCGCCCGCCGAGCCCGCCGCCGAGGAGGCCCCGAAGCCGGCCCCGGCGGAGGCTCCCGAGCCGAGTGCGGCGGAGGCCCCCAAGCCGAGTGCGGCGGAGACCCCCAAGCCGAGTGCCCCGAAGCCGGCCGCTCCGGTGCCGGCCCCGCCGCGGAGCGAGAGCACGGAGCCGACTGCCACCACCGAGTGATCCAGCCCGACCCTTCGTACAAAGGACAGGAACAGATGGCAAGCATTACCGCTGCAGACGTCAAGAAGCTCCGCGATGCCACCGGCGCCGGCATGATGGACGCCAAGAAGGCGCTCACCGAGGCCGAGGGCGAGTTCGACAAGGCCGTGGAACTCCTGCGCGTCGCGGGGGCCGCGAAGACCGCCAAGCGGGCCGATCGGGAGGCCTCCAACGGCTTGGTCGCCACCAAGGACGGTGCCCTTATCCAGTTGGGCTCCGAGACCGACTTCGTCGCCAAGAACGAGGAGTTCATCGGGCTGGCCGACCAGATCGTCGCCGCGGTCGAGGCCGCCAAGGCCGGGGATGTGGCGGCCGCCAACGCCGCCGAGCTCCCGTCGGGCCGGACCGTGGCCGAGGCGATCCAGGAACTCGCGGTACGGATCGGTGAGAAGCTCGAGCTGAAGAACGTCGCCTACTTCGACGGCACCACCAGCGTGTACATGCACCGTCGCGACCAGGACCTGCCGCCGCAGGTCGGGGTGCTCGTCGAGTACACCGGGGACGACGACAAGACGGCCTACCGCACCGCCATGCAGATCGCGGTCATGAATCCCCGCTATCTCACCCGTGACGAGGTTCCGGCCGACGTGGTCGCGAAGGAGCGGACCATCGCCGAGGAGATCGCCCGCGAGGAGGGCAAGCCGGAGAAGGCCATCCCGCGTATCGTCGAGGGCCGCCTGAACGGCTACTTCAAGGACAACGTCCTGCTCGACCAGATCTCGGAGGTCTCCGACGCCAAGGAGACGGTCGCCCAGATGCTGAAGAAGGCCGGGTTGACCGTCACGCGGTTTGTCAGGTTCGAGGCCGCCGCCTGATCAGCGCATGTGCGTCACGGGTCACCCGACCCGTGGCGCACACTGCTGTCGGCGTCCCGGTCGGCGGCAGCCGGCCCCATCCACCCCCGATCCCCTGAACCCCGCGACAAGGAGATGTCCGTGAGCACCTACCAACGCATCCTGCTCAAACTGTCCGGCGAGATCTTCGGCGGTGGTCGGGTCGGGGTCGACCCGACCGTCATCAAGCGGATCTCCGGCGAGATCGCCGAGGTGGTGGCCAGCGGGGTGCAGGTGTGCATCGTTGTCGGGGGCGGCAACTTCTTCCGCGGCGTCGAGCTGCAGCAGTCCGGGATGGAACGTGAGCGGGCCGACTACATGGGGATGCTCGGCACGGTGATGAACTGTCTTGCCCTGCAGGACTTCTGCGAGCAGGCCGGCGTCCCGACCCGGGTCCAGACCGCCATCGAGATGCGCCAGGTCGCCGAACCGTACATCCCCCGCCGGGCGCTGCGGCACATGGAGAAGGGCCGGGTGGTCATCTTCGGCGCCGGGTCGGGGATGCCGTACTTCTCCACCGACACCGTCGCCGCCCAGCGGGCGCTGGAGATGCATGTCGACGTCCTGCTGATGGGCAAGATGGGCGTGGACGGCGTGTACGACGCCGACCCGCGCGTCCACCCCGGCGCGACGAAGTTCGAGAACCTGACGTACGACGAGTATCTCGCCCGCGACCTGAAGGTGGCCGACTCCGCGGCCGTCAGCCTGGCCCGGGACAACGACCTGCCGATGATCTTCTTCAACCTCAGCACCCCGGGGAACATCCTCCGGGTGGTCAAGGGCGAGCAGATCGGCACCCTGGTCCACAAATGAGCCCCGCCCGGCCGCCCGGCGTCGGGCACACATCCTCGCCCGGTGTCTGACACACTGGGCAGGCATCCCGACAAATCCCCGGAACCCCCGAGACACCGTGAGAAAGGAAAAGCCGTGATCGGCGACATCACCACCGAAGCGAAGTCCAAGATGGACGGTGCAGTCTCGTTCGCCAAGGAGGAGTTCGCCGCCATCCGCACCGGCCGTGCTCACCCGGCGATGTTCAACAAGCTCGTCGCCGACTACTACGGCGCCCCGACCCCGCTGCAGCAGCTCGCATCGTTCCACGTGCCCGAGGCACGGATGATCCTCATCACGCCGTACGACCGCGGCGCGCTCAACGCGGTCGAGCGGGCGATCCGCGACTCCGATCTGGGCGTCAACCCCTCCAACGACGGTGTCACCATCCGCTGCGTTCTGCCCGAGCTGACCGCCGAGCGGCGCAAGGAGTACACCAAGCTGGCCAAGAACAAGGCCGAGGAGGCCAAGGTCTCGGTCCGCAACGCCCGTCGTGCCGCCAAGGAGGCCATCGACAAGCTGGTCAAGGACAAGGAGATCGGCGAGGACGAGGGCAAGCGGGGCGAGCAGGAACTCGACAAGATCACCCGCCGCTACACCGACCAGATCGACGAGTTGCTGAAGGCCAAAGAGGCCGAGCTTCTCGAGGTCTGACCTTGTCCGCGGGCGGGTCGGGGGCCGGGTCGGGGCCCGGTTTGCCGACCGGCGGCCCGACGTCGCGCCTGCGCTCGCGGGCCGGACGCGATCTGCCGGCGGCGATCGGTGTCGGCGCCGGCCTGTCCGCCGCGCTGATCGCGTCCCTCACCTGGTGGGTGCCGGGCTTCGTGATCCTGGTCGCCACACTTATCGGGATGGCCGCGGCGGAACTGCACCGGGCGCTGAAGAGCCTGGGGATGAACTCGGCCCTGGTCGTCATCGAGGTCGGCATCGTCGTCCTGCTCTCCGGGGCGTACGTCATCGAGCGGCACACCGACCTGCCGACGGCGACCTTCATCGTCGTGTGCCTGGGGGCGATGGTGCTGGCGGCGTTCCTGGCCCGGATCCCCGGCGGGCCGCACGGCTTCATCCGCGACACCGCGGCGAGCATGCTGACCATCACCTATCTGCCGCTGATGGGCTCGTTCGCCTCGCTGCTCGTCGCCGCCGATCACGGCCCGGCACGGGTCTTCATGTGGCTGGGCGCGGTGATCTGCTCCGACACCGGGGGATACGTCGCCGGGGTGCTGCTCGGCCGGCACCGGATGGCGCCGGGGATCAGCCCGAAGAAGACCTGGGAGGGCTTCGGCGGGTCGCTCCTGTTGGGTGCGGTGTTCGGTATCCCGATGGCCCAGTTCGCCCTCGGGATACCATGGTGGGTCGGTGCCGGAATCGGCCTGCTGTTGGCCGCCGCGGGCACGTGCGGTGACCTCGTCGAATCGATGTTCAAGCGTGACCTGGGGATCAAGGACATGGGGACGTTGTTGCCGGGCCACGGCGGCGTCACCGACCGGATCGACTCGATGCTGCTCAGCGCCCCGGTGGCCTGGCTGCTCATGCACTTTCTCGTTCCAGGAGCCTGATGATGACCGAACCGGCCACTGACCCGGTGTCCGCCGGGGCGCGGACCCCACTGGTCTTCGCCGCCCCGCGGCGCGGCAAACCTCCCGTGCACTGGGCGGATCTCGCCCCGGACGAGCGCCGGGAGGCCGTGCGGGAGCTGGGCCTGCCGGCCTTTCGCGCCCAGCAACTGTCCCGGCACTTCTTCGTGCACTCGACCGCCGATCCGGCCGACTGGACCGACATCCCCTCCGACCGGCGGGCCGAGCTCGCCGAGCGGCTCTTCCCGCGCCTGCTCACCGAGGCGCGGGTGCTGACCGCCGACGAGGGCACCACGGTGAAGTCGCTGTGGCACCTGCACGACGGGTCGCGGATCGAATCGGTCCTCATGCACTATCCGGAGACGGGGAGCTCGGCCGCCCGGACCACCGTGTGCATCTCGTCGCAGGCAGGCTGCGGGATGGCCTGCCCGTTCTGCGCCACCGGACAGGGCGGTCTCCAGCGCAACCTCAGTAGTGCCGAGATCGTCTCCCAGGTGGTCGCCGCCAATGCCCGGATCGCGGCCGGCGGGGTGCCGGGGGCGACCGGTCGGGTGCACAACGTCGTCTTCATGGGGATGGGCGAGCCGCTGGCGAATTACGCGGCGGTGTTGCGGGCGATCCGGACGCTGCTCGCCGACCAGCCGGACGGGCTGGGCATGAGCGCCCGCGGCATCACCGTCTCCAGCGTCGGGCTGGTCCCGGCGATCGACAAGCTGGCGGGGGAGGGTCTGCCCGTGACGCTGGCACTGTCGCTGCACACCCCGGACGACGACCTGCGCAACAGCCTGGTCCCGATCAACAACCGGTGGTCGGTGGACGAGGCGCTGGATGCGGCCTGGCGCTACGCCCGGGCGACCAGGCGTCGGGTCTCGATCGAGTATGCGCTGATCCGTGACATCAACGACCAGGCCGAGCGCGCCGACCGGCTCGCCCGACAACTGCGCCGGCGCGGCGACTGGGGCTGGTTCCACGTCAACCTCATCCCGCTCAACCCCACCCCCGGATCGATCTGGACGGCGTCGCGTCGGCGGGACGAGCGGGAGTTCGTCCGCCGGCTGGAGGCCCACGGGGTCCCGGTCACCGTTCGCGACACCCGCGGAAGCGACATCGACGGCGCCTGCGGGCAGTTGGCCGCCACGGAATAGCGGTTCGCACCCCGGGGGGCCCGCCGCGGGACCGGCTCAGGCCGTCACGCCGGCCAGCGCCTCCAGCGTTGCCAACACGGCCAGTCCCGCCTCGTACCCCTTGTCCTCGGGGGAGTCGGGGAAACCGGCCCGGTCCCGGGCCTGCTGCTCGGTGTCGCAGGTGAGCACCCCGAAGCCGATCGGCACGCCGGTCTGCACGGCCACCTGGGTGAGTCCGACCGTGGCGGCCTCGCACACGTACTCGAAATGCGGAGTGCCGCCGCGGATGACGACGCCCAGCGCAACCACCGCGTCGTACGTGTCGGCGAGACGCCGGCACGCGACGGACAGTTCGAAGGTGCCGGGCACCCGGACGACCGAGACGTCGGTGACCCCGGAGTCCGTCAGCGCGGCGCGGGCCCGCTCGACCATCCGGTCGGTGATCTCGCGGTGCCACTCGGCGCCGACGATGGCGACGCGTCGCCCGGCGCCGTGGGCGGTGAGGGTGGGTGAGCCGAATCCGGCCATGATCAGTGCTCCTCGGTGTGGTGGGTGGTGGAGGTCCCGACGGCGGTGGGGCGCGCATCGGGCGCACCGGCGCGCGGCACCCCGTCGAGCAGGATGTGGTGGCCCATCCGGTCGCGCTTGGTGCGCAGGTAGAACTCGTTGTCGGGGGTCGGGGGAGTCCAGGACGGGGTGACGGAGGAGACCTCGATCCCGGCCGAGCGCAGCGCCCGCACCTTGTCGGGGTTGTTCGTCATGAGATCGAGCCGGGTCACCCCCAGGTCGTAGAGGATGGCCGCCGCGGCGCCGTACTCCCGGTCGTCGACGGGCAGCCCCAGCTCGGTCTGGGCATCGACGGTGTCCCAGCCCTCGTCCTGCAACTGGTAGGCGGCGAGTTTGGCGAGCAGCCCCACCCCTCGCCCCTCATGGCCGCGGAGGTAGACCACGACGCCTCCCTGCCGGCCGACCTTCTCCAGCGACTGCTGGAGCTGCGGGCCGCAGTCGCAGCGCAAGGAGCCGAAGACGTCCCCGGTCAGGCACTCGGAGTGGACCCGGACGACCGGATCGGCGTGGTCGGCGCCGGTGACCCCGTGCGGGCTGACCAGTGCGATGTGCTCGGCGCCGGTCAGCCGGTCCCGATAGCCGATCAGCCGGAACTCGCCGTGCGGCGTGGGAAGTCGGGTGGAGGCGGTGCGGGTGACCCGGTCGTGGCAGGAACGCCACCGGGCCAGCTCGTCGATGGTGATCACCGCCAGTCCCTCGGCCCGGCCGAGGGCGAGCACATCGGGCGTCCGCAGCATCGAGCCGTCGTCGTGGACGAGCTCACCGATGGCGCCGACCGGCTCCAGCCCGGCCAGCCGGCACAGGTCGACGGCCGCCTCGGTGTGCCCGCGCCGTTCCAGCACGCCGCCGTCGCGGGCGCGCAGCGGCAGGACGTGGCCGGGCCGGTTCAGGTCGGCCGGACCGGAGGAGGGATCGGCCAGGACGTGCAGGGTGCGGGCCCGGTCGGCGGCCGAGATACCGGTGGTCACACCGGTGGCGGCGTCACAGGCGACGGTGTACGCGGTCCGGTGCGGATCGGAGTTGCGCTCCACCATCAGGGGCAGGTCCAGCCGGTCCGCCCGCTCGGCGGTCATCGGGGCGCACAGGTAGCCGGAGGAGTGCCGGATCGCCCAGCCCAGCCACCCGGCGGTCAGGGTCTGCGCGGCGAGGATGACATCGCCCTCGTTCTCCCGGTCCTCGTCGTCGAGGACGAGAACGGGCCGGCCCTCCTGCAACTCGACGAGGGCGTCCTCAATCGCGGCAAAGCCGTTCACCGGCCCCGGTCCTGCGCCCGTCGGATCTGTCATACCAGTCGCGTTCATCGCCGTTCTCCTTCCGACGGGCCACGGCCGGCACCGATCCGGTCCAGGTAGCTCGCCACGTACTTGCCGAGGATGTCGACCTCGATGTTGACCGGCGCCCCGACGGGCGCCTCCCCCAGGGTCGTCGCGGTCAGGGTGGTGGGGATCAAGGAGACGGTGAAGGCGTCGGGCCCGGCGTCGACGACCGTCAGGGAGACCCCGTCGACGGTCACCGAGCCCTTCTCCACCAGAAAGCGTGCCAAGGCCGGCGGGACATCGATCCGCACGACCTCCCAGGCATCACCGGGGGTGCGGGACCGGATCGTGCCCGTCCCGTCGACGTGTCCCTGCACCACATGTCCGCCGAATCGCCCGCCGGCCGCCATGGCCCGTTCCAGGTTCACCGGGGAACCGGCCGACAGACCGCCGAGCGCGGACCGGTGCAGTGTCTCGGCCATCACGTCGGCGCCGAACACGTCCCCGGCGACCTCGGTGACGGTCAGGCAGACCCCGTTGACGCAGATCGAGTCACCGGCCGCGGTCCCGTCGACGACCCGTGGCCCGCGGATCCGGAGCACCGCCGAGTCGGCACCGTGCTCGACACCCTCGACGGTGCCGCGTTCTTCGATGATTCCGGTGAACATGTCACTCCTCCTGGGACGTGGGGGTCAGGGTGAGACGGATGTCGGGTCCGACGCGGGTGACGTCGGAGACGGCGAGATGCTCGGCGTCCGCCAGGGTGTGGATGCCCAGCGGGCCGATCATCGGTCGGCCCGCGCCCAGCAGCGTGGGTGCGAGGTAGCAGACGATCTCGTCGATCAGGCCCGCCCGCAGGAACCCCGCCACGAGGGTCGCGCCGCCCTCGAGCCAGGCGTGGTGGACCCCCTGCTCCCACAGGACTCTCGCCACCGTGAGCGGGCTGTGGCCGCGGACCAGCAGCGTCGGCGCTTCGTCGGAGAGCACCCGGGCGGTCGGCGGGAGGGCGCGATTGCCGACGACCACGCGCAGCGGCTGCCGGGGGGCGGGGGTGCCGTCCGGGCGACGTACGGTCAGCCGGGGATCGTCGGCCAGCGCCGTGCCGGTGCCCACCACGACCGCCCCGCACTGCGCGCGCAGCCGGTGGACATCGGCCCGGGAGGCCGGTGAGGTGATCCACTGCGAGGTGCCGTCCTCGGCGGCGGTGTGCCCGTCGAGGGTGGCGGCGACCTTCCAGGTGACGACGGGACGGCCCAGCTCGACGGCCCGGGTCCAGTGCTCGTTGACCGCGCGGGCCTCGTCGGCGAGCAGTCCGCCGGTCACCGCCACGCCGGCCTCCCGCAGGGTGTGTGCGCCGCCCGCCGCCTGTGGGTTGGGGTCGTCCTGGGCATACACGACCCGGGCCACCCCGGCATCGATCAGCGCCCGGGCGCACGGTCCGGTGCGACCGGTGTGATTGCACGGTTCCAGCGAGACGTACGCGGTCGCGCCCCGGGCGGCGGGTCCGGCGGACCTGAGCGCCTCGATCTCGGCGTGCGGCGTACCGGCGCCGTGGTGCCAGCCCTCCCCGACGACCGTGCCCTCGGGGGAGACGAGGACGGCGCCGACCCGCGGATTGGGGTCGGGCAACGGAGAGTGCCGGGCGAGTTCGATGGCGTGGCGCAGGACCCTCAGGTCGTGATCGCTCAACCAGCCCTCCTCGGGTTCCGTCGAACCCCGGGGCTGATCGGGAGGAACTCCCGGCGCGGCGGGAACGGATCGTGTCGGCTCCTCGGCCGACGCCGACCGTACGGCCCGGAACGGTGCGAACCGCCGGACCCCCGTCGCGTACGCGTGCGCCTCCCATCCGGACTTTCACCGTCGGTCCCGGAATTCCACCGGATCAGCCGACCGCCGCGAGGTGTTCTCGCTGTCACGGCCGGGTCGCGGACTGTCACCGCCGGTTCGGACTTACACCGACCCCGGAGCACGTACTCGGCAGGCTACCACGTCGCTCCAGGTGCGTTCGGCACGGCCCGCGCGGCCCCGTGCCAGACTGGAGCGGTGCGAGACGTCATCATCCTGGGCAGCACCGGTTCGATCGGCACGCAGGCGCTCGACGTCATCCGGGACCGGCGCGACCGGTTCCGGGTGGTCGGGCTGGCCGCCGGTGGATCGTCCGTCGGCACGCTGGCCGCGCAGATCCTCGAGTTCGCCCCCGACGTGGTGGCGGTCGCGCGTCCGGACGCCGCCGAGGACCTGCGGGAGGCCCTGCGGGCCGCGCAGTCCGGCCGCGGGCCCGGCGCGGCGACCCGGTGGCCGACCCTGCTGACCGGTCCGGAGGCGGCCGCGGAGCTGGCCGCCCGCCCTGCCGACGTCGTGCTCAACGGGATCACCGGATCCGTCGGGCTGCTGCCGACCCTGGCGGCCCTGGCGGCCGGGACGACCCTCGCCCTGGCCAACAAGGAGTCCCTCGTCATCGGCGGCCGGCTGGTCACCGCGGCGGCCGCGCCCGGCCAACTGGTGGCCGTCGACTCGGAACACTCCGCCTTCGCGCAGTGCCTGCGCGCCGGCCGGGCCGAAGAGGTCGACCGGCTGATCCTCACCGCGTCCGGAGGGCCGTTCCGCGGTCTGGGCCGGGCCCAACTCGCCGATGTCACCCCGGCGCAGGCCATGCACCACCCCACCTGGTCGATGGGCCGGGTGATCACCATCAACTCGGCCACCCTGGTCAACAAGGGCCTGGAACTCATCGAGGCCGGGCTGCTCTACCGGGTGCCGCTGGAGCGCATCGACGTCGTCGTCCACCCCCAGTCGATGGTCCATTCCGCGGTCCAGTACGTCGACGGGGCCCTCATCGCCCAGTGTTCGTCACCCGACATGAGGCTGCCGATCGCGCTCGGCCTCACCTGGCCCGACCGGGTGCCCGGCGCGGCGGCGCCGGTGGACTGGTCCCGTGCATCGACCTGGACCTTCGAACCGCTGGACAACGACGCGTTCCCCGCCGTCGAGCTGGCCCGCCGGGCCGGCACCCTGGGCGGCACCGCGCCGGCGGTGCTCAACGCCGCCAACGAGGTCTGCGTGGACTCCTTCTGCGCCGGCCGGATCGGCTTCCTCGACATCGTCGACACCGTCGCCGCCGTCCTCGACGAGCATCTCGGCGACGGCTGGCTCGGCGACGACGCGATCGGCGTCGCCGACGTGCTGGCCGCCGACCGGTGGGCCCGCGACGCTGCCGTACGCCACGCCGGGGCGGTACGCGCCCGATGAGCACCGTCTGGTACGTGGCCGGTGCGCTGGTCTTCTTCGCGCTGATGATGGCCAGCATCGCGCTGCACGAGGTCGGCCACCTGATCCCGGCGAAGATCTTCGGGGTCAAGGTCACCGAGTACTTCGTCGGCTTCGGCCGCACCCTGTGGAAGCGGCGGATCGGCGGCACCGACTACGGGATCAAGGCGCTGCCGCTGGGCGGGTACGTCCGGCTGGTCGGGATGTACCCGCCCGCCCCCGGCTCGGATCGGGTGCAGGCCACCGGCTCCAATCCCTTCCAGCAGCTCAAGGAGGATGCCCGGGCGTACGAGTGGGAACAGATCACCCCGGCCGACGACGGGTCCCTGCTCTATCAGAAGCCGGTGTGGCAGCGGCTGATCATCATGTTCGCCGGGCCGGCGATGAACATCCTGCTGGCCTTCCTGCTGTTCTGGGGGGTGACCGGGATCGCCGGCGTGCAGCGCCCGACCCTGCAGGTGTCCGCCGTCTCCGAGTGCGTCATCCCCGCCGAACGGGCCGAGCAGACCTGCGGTCCCGAGGACCCGCCGACCCCGGCCGCCCGGATGGGGATGCGGTCCGGCGACATCATCGTCTCCTTCAACGGCGTCCACCCACGCGACTGGGAGGAACTGTCGGGGCTGATCCGGGCCAACCTGTCCCGGCCCGCCACCGTGGTGGTCGAGCGGAACGGCGCCGAGGTCACCCTGCCGACGGTGCCGACCGTCACCACGGGCGTCGCCTCCACCCTCGACCCGGGCCGCAACGTCGAGGCCGGGTTCCTCGGCGTGTCGCCGACGATGCGGCTGGAGCACGGCGGGCCGGCCACCGTCGTGGGCGACATGTGGACGATGAGCCAACAGTCCCTGTACGCCCTGGTGCGCTTCCCGGTGATGGTGTGGAACACCGGCTACGACCTGGTCACCGGACACGAACGGGACGCGTACGGCCCGGTCAGCGTCGTCGGCGCCTCGCGGGTGGCCGGCGAGGTCGTCACCACCTCCGCCCTCAGCGCCGGCAACAAGGTGGCGGCGGTGACCCAGTTGCTCGGCTCGGTGAACCTCTTCGTCGCCCTGTTCAACCTCATCCCGCTGCCACCGCTGGACGGCGGGCACATCGCCGGGGCCCTGTGGGACGGGCTGCGGCGGCTGGTCGCGCGGCTGCGCCACCGGGGCGCGCCGGCGCCGTTCGACACCGCCCGGCTGCTGCCCCTGTCGTGGGCCGTGACCATGCTGGTCGTCTTCGCCGGGGTCGTGCTCGTGGTCGCCGACGTGATCGACCCGATCACCCTGTTCTGACCGCAGCGGTGGGCACCGCAGGTTCGGGGGTCGAGGTGTCGGGGGTCGAGGTGTTGGGGGACATTCCGGGGGCGGCCGGTCGACCAGCAGGCGAACGGCAGGCGAATTCTCGCCCGCGGGAGGTCGCCGACACGGCGGGAACGGGCGTCCCCCGCCTAGTCTGACCGCAGTAACCCCGTTCTCCCAGGAGTGCTTCATGTCCTCTTTCCCCCGGTCGGTCGCGGCGGCCGTCGCGACCGTGCTCGGTGGGGCGCTGATGGTGGCCCTGCCGGCCACTGTTCCCGCCCGTGCCGCCGCCGACCACCTTGTGATCAACGAGGTGTACGGCGGCGGTGGCAACTCCGGCGCCACCTACACCAACGACTTCGTCGAACTGCTCAACCCGACCGCCGGCGCGATCGACGTCACCGGCTGGAAGGTCGAGTACCGGTCGGCGACGACCGGCAACCTCGGCAACAGCTGCACGCTCAGCGGCACGGTGGCCGCCGGAGCGTCCTACCTGGTGCAGGAGGCGAAGGGGGCCGGTGGCAGTGTGCCGTTGCCGAGCCCGGCGATCGTCTGTGCGGCGAACATGAGCGCCTCGGCCGGCAGCGTCACGCTGCTGGACGCCTCGGGCGCCAGGGTTGATCTCGTCGGCTACGGCACCGGCGCCGGGCAGCGGTCCGAGGGTTCGCCCGCACCGCGCCTGTCCAACACCACCTCGGCCTCCCGCCACGACGGCGTGGACACCGACGACAACGCGGCGGACTTCACCGTCGGGGCGCCCTCGCCGGTGAACGGCGGCAGCACGACCCCGACCCCGACCGCGACCGCGACGCCCTCGGCCACCCCGACCCCGTCGGTGACCCCGATCGCCGAGATCCAGGGCACCGGCTCCGCGTCGCCGCTGGTCGGCCGGCGGGTGACCACCCGGGGCGTGGTGACGGCGGTCTACCCGACCGGTGGGTTCAACGGCTTCTATCTGCAGACGCCCGGCACCGGCGCCGCCCCGAAGGTCGCCGGCCAGGCCTCCGACGGGATCTTCGTCTACGGCAGGACCTCGGTGCGGCCGGGCGAGTGCTACACCGTCACCGGATCGGTCCAGGAGTACTACGGCCTGACCGAGATCAGCGGACCGTCGCTGACCGCGGCCGCCGACTGCGCGCCGGTCGCCGCGACGGAGCTGGCGACGCTGCCCGTCACCGACGCGGACAAGGAAGCGTACGAGGGCATGCTGGTCAGTCCTCTCGGTACCTACACAATCACGAACAACTACCAGCTCAACCAGTTCGGTCAGCTCGGCCTGGCGGTCGGCGACAAGCCGCTGCGGACCGCCACCGACGTCGTCAGCCCCGACCGGGCCGGCGCGTACGAGGCCGAGAACCTCACGAAGTACATCACGCTGGACGACGGGTCGAGCTGGAACTACCTGACCAACTCCACGGCCGCGAACAGCCCGCTGCCCTACCTGTCCGCCGCCGAGCCGATGCGGACCGGGTCGCAGGTCACCTTCGACCAGCCGGTCATCCTCGACTACCGCTACCAGTGGAACTACCAGCCGACCGGCCAGATCATCGGGGCCACCGACGAGCAGGACCCCGTGGTCACCGAGAACGACCGGGAGACCACCCCGCCGGCCGTCGGTGGTGATGTCCGGGTCGCCTCGTTCAACGTGCTGAACTACTTCACCGACCTGGGCCGGGACGAGGCCGGCTGCAAGGCCTACACCGACCGGGCCGGCAACCCCGTCGCCACGAACTACTGCCAGGTCCGCGGGGCGTGGTCGGAGCAGGCCTTCGCCGACCAGCAGGCCAAGATCGTCACCGCGATCAACGGCCTGGACGCCGACGTCGTGTCACTGGAGGAGATCGAGACCTCCTCGGCGATCAGCTACCTGCCCGGACAGGACCGCGACAAGGCGCTCGCCGCGCTGGTCGACGCACTCAACGCCGCCGGTGGCGACTGGGCGTACGTCCCCTCGCCGGCCGTCGTGCCGAGCAACGAGGACGTCATCCGGACCGCCTTCATCTACGACCGGGGCCGGGTCCAGCTCAACGGTCGCTCGCAGATCCTTCTCGACGACGCCTTCGCCAACGCCCGCTACCCGCTGGCCCAGAAGTTCAAGCTGCGCCGGGCGGGCTCGCCGTTCGTCGTGGTCAGCAACCACTTCAAGTCGAAGAGTTCCGGTGACGACGACGGCACCGGGCAGGGTCTGTCCAACCCGTCCCGGGTGGCCCAGGCACACGCCCTGACCGACTGGGTCGACGAGGTCTTCGCCGACGAGGCCGTCCTGCTCGTCGGCGACTTCAACGCGTACTCCGAGGAGGACCCGATCCACGTCCTGGAGGGCGCCGGGTGGACCGACCTCGTGCCGGCCGACGATCCCTCGGCGACCAGCTACCAGTACAGCGGCCGGCTGGGATCGTTGGACCACGCCTTCGCCAATGCGAAGGCGAAGAAGATGGTCACCGGTGCCGCGTTCTGGGACATCAACGCCGACGAGGCGATCGCGATGCAGTACTCGCGACGCAACTACAACGTGACCGACTTCTACACCGCCGAGGCGTACGCGTCCTCCGACCACGACCCCGTGGTGGTCGGCCTCACCGCCCACGGCGCCAAGCCGGGCAAGGGCGCCAAGAACTGATCGTCCGATCGGTCCGTACGGGGCCGGGTCCGACCGTCCGGGTCGGGTCCGGCCCCTCGCTCATCCCGGTCCGGACCTCACGGACGTGGCCTACTCTTGAGCCATGGCCACACTCCTCGGAATGCCCGCCGCCGCACCGATCCAGCTCGCGCCGCGCCACGTCACGCGCCGGCTGCAGGTCGGCAAGGTGGCCGTCGGTGGCGACGCTCCGGTCTCGGTCCAGTCCATGACCACCACCAAGACCACCGACATCAACGCCACCCTGCAGCAGATCGCCGAACTCACCGCCGCCGGATGCGACATCGTCCGGGTGGCGGTGCCCAGCCAGGACGACGCCGACGCGCTGCCGGCCATCGCCGCGAAGAGCCAGATCCCCGTCGTCGCCGACATCCACTTCCAGCCCCGGTACGTGTTCCGGGCGATCGATGCCGGTTGTGCCGCGGTGCGGGTCAACCCCGGCAACATCAAGCAGTTCGACGACAAGATCTCCGAGATCGCCAAGGCCGCGACCGATGCGAGGGTGCCGTTGCGGATCGGGGTCAACGCCGGCTCGCTGGACAAGCGGATCATGGCCCGCTACGGCTCGGCCACCCCCGAGGCGCTGGTCGCGTCGGCGATGCAGGAGGCGCGGCTGTTCGAGGACGTCGACTTCCACGACTTCGCCATCTCCGTCAAGCACCATGACCCTGTGGTGATGATCCGGGCCTACCAGTTGCTCGCCGAGGTCTGCGACTACCCGCTGCACCTGGGCGTCACCGAGGCCGGACCGGCGTTCCAGGGCACCATCAAGTCTGCCGTCGCCTTCGGGGCCCTGCTCACCCAGGGCATCGGCGACACGATCCGGGTGTCGCTGTCGGCGCCGCCGGTCGAGGAGGTGAAGGTGGGTGTCAAGATCCTCGAATCGCTCGGCCTGCGCCCCCGCCACCTGGAGATCGTCTCCTGCCCGTCGTGCGGGCGCGCCCAGGTGGACGTGTACCGGCTCGCCGACGACGTGACCAAAGGCCTGGAGGGGATGACCGTCCCCCTGCGCGTCGCGGTGATGGGCTGCGTCGTCAACGGGCCCGGCGAGGCCCGCGAGGCGGACCTCGGTGTCGCCTCGGGCAACGGCAAGGGGCAGATCTTCGTCCGCGGGAAGGTGATCCGGACCGTCCCCGAGCACGAGATCGTCGAAACCCTCATCGCGGAGGCGAACCGGCTGGCCGCCGAGGAGCCCGCCGGCGAGGGCGCCCCCGTGGTCTCGGTCGTCTAGGCCGGGCGCGTCATGAGTGCACCGGCTCCGCCCCGGACCGGCTACGGGGTTCGTACCCTGGGGCCCGGTGACCTGACCGCCGCCCTGGCGCTGTTGCGCCGGGACCCCGTGAGCAACGTGTACGTGGCCTCCCGGGTGCGCACCGGTGGCCTGGACCGGGTCACCCTCGGCTGTCCGGTGTGGGGGCTGGAACGCCACGGCGAGCTCGTCTCGATGGTGCACGCCGGATCGAACATGGTGCCGGTCAACGCCGATGACGACGCCTGTGCGGCGTTCGCGGCCTTCGCCGGACGGCGGCGCACCGCCTCCTCCATCATCGGCCCGGCGCCGGCGGCGATGACGCTCTACCGACAACTGCGGGAGCGTTGGGGCGGCACGTGGGACGAGGCCCGCGAAGTCCGGCCCAGCCAGCCGGTGATGCTGATCGACAAGGACCCGCCGGTCGCCCCCGACCCGCGGGTCGCGCCGGTCGATCTGACGCACTGGCGGGCGTACGCGGACGCCGCCGTCGCCATGTACACCGAGGAGGTCGGCCAGTCGCCGTCGACGGGCGGGTCGGACGCCTCCTACCGGATCTACATCCGCAGCCTCATCCAGCAGGGCCGCAGCTACGGCATCGTGGCCGGCGGCCGGGTGCTGTTCAAGGCCGACATCGGATCGGCGACCGCCAGCGTCTGTCAGGTCCAGGGGGTGTGGCTGCACCCCTCGCTGCGGGGCCGCGGGCTGGCCGCCCCGGCGATGGCGGCGGTCATCCGGCGCGCCCGCGAGCGCTGGCCGATCGTCACGCTGTACGTCAACGACTTCAACCAGCCGGCCCTGGCGACGTACCGACGGGTGGGGATGCGCCAGGTGGGGGAGTTCGCCACCGTCCTGTACTGAGGGTGGTGCTGGACCGATGGTGCCGCCCCCGTGCCGCGGCGCCTCGCGCTCCCGGTCCGTGGCAGGGCAGAATCGGCCGGGGTTGTCCATCGCCACCGAGGAGCCGACCATGCCCAGGACCCGCCCGACCACGTCGGTACGCATCCGAGAGGCGGCCGGCGTCCTCGTGGCCCTGGTCGCCGTCCTGGTCGCCGCCTGCGCGCCGATCGGCGCTACCCCCGCCATCCCCGGCGGTCCCACCGGCACCGCGGGCACGGCATCGGCGTCCCCGACCGACACCACCGCAGCGCCACCCCGTCAGGTCGACGTCCTCGTGGCCGGGGACCTGCTGTGGCACTCGACCACCTGGAAGTCGGCCGCCGAGGACGCCGCCGGCCCCGGCACGAACGCCGACGGCGACCGGCCCGATGAACAGGGCTTCGATTTCGCGCCGATGTTCGGTTCCATGGCCGACGTCATCGCCGACGCGGACCTGGCGGTGTGCAACGAGGAGGTGCCGATCGCGCCGGCCGGCGGCCCGTACGAGAACTACCCGTCGTTCTCCGTGCCGGCGCAGGTCACCGACGGGATCGCCGAGGCCGGCTACGACGTCTGCACCACCGCCACCAACCACTCGATGGATCAGGGCACCGCCGGCATCGTGCGTACGGTCAAGGCCTTCGACCGGGCCGGGGTTGCCCACACCGGGGCGTACGCCACGAAGAAGGCCGCCGACACCCCGCTGGTCGTCACCACCGAGTCCGGGGTCACGGTCGGCATCGTCGCCGGCACGTACGGTCTCAACGGCTACCAGGTGCCGAGGGACCAGCCGTGGGCGGTCGACATGCTTGACGACGACGCGATGATCGCCCGTGCCAAGGACGTCCGCAGGGCCGGTGCCGACATCGTCATCGCTGCCATGCACGACGGCACCGAGTACACCGCTGCGCCGATCCCCGAGCAGGTCGACCACGCGAAGGCGCTGACCGCGTCGGGTCAGTTCGACCTGGTGTACGGCCACCATGCGCACGTCGTCCAGCCGTGGGACAAGGTCAACGGCACCTGGGTGGTGTACGGGCTGGGCAACCAGATCGCCCAGCAGAGCACCGACCGGCCGCGCACCTACGAAGGGATCACCGCCGAGTTCCGGTTCACCGAGACGCCGGCGGGAGACTTCGAGGTGACCCGGGCGACAGCGATCCCGACCCTGATGACCCACTACACGCCCGGGCAGCCGGCCCGACTCGTCCACGTCACCGCCGCCCTGGACGGTGCCGCGCCGATCCCGCCGGGGGTCACCGAGAAGCGGCTGAAGCAGGCGCGGGACCGGACCATGGCCGACGTACGTTCGCTCGGGGCCGATGGGATCTCGGTCGGCTGAGCACGCGATAGAGTCTTCGCGTTCATCCGACCCTTGGGAGCGCCCGTGATCACCACCATGTCGCAGCTGTTCGTCCGGACCCTGCGCGAGGACCCGGCCGACGCGGAGGTGCCCAGCCACCGCTGGCTGGTCCGGGCCGGCTACATCCGCCGCGCCGCCCCGGGCATCTACACCTGGTTGCCGCTGGGGCTGCGGGTGCTGCACAAGGTCGAGGCGATCGTGCGCGAGGAGATGGAGGCGATCGGCGCGCAGGAAGTGCACTTCCCGGCACTGCTGCCCAAGGAGCCCTACGAGCAGTCGAACCGGTGGGTCGAGTACGGCGACAACCTGTTCCGGCTGGTCGACCGCAAGGGTGCCGAGATGCTGCTCGGGCCGACCCACGAGGAGATGTTCACCCTGCTGGTGAAGGACATGTGCTCCTCGTACAAGGATCTGCCGCTGATCCTCTACCAGATCCAGACCAAGTACCGCGACGAGGCCCGCCCTCGCGCCGGGCTCCTGCGCGGGCGGGAGTTCGTCATGAAGGACTCGTACTCCTTCGACGTCGACGACGAGGGCCTGCAGGTCGGGTACGACAAGCATCGCGGCGCGTACATCCGGATCTTCGACCGGCTCGGCCTGGACTACGTCATCGTTCAGGCGATGTCGGGGGCGATGGGCGGCTCGGCCTCGGAGGAGTTCCTCGCGGTTGCCGCCAACGGGGAGGACACCTTCGTCCGGTCCCCGGGTGGATACGCCGCCAACGTCGAGGCCGTACGGATCGGCGCCCCCGAGCCGACCGGCTGGGGCGATGCCCCGGCCGCCCACGTCGAGGACACCCCCGACGCGGAGACCATCGACTCGCTGGTCGAGGTCGCCAACTCCCTCCAGCCGCGGCCCGACCGGGCCTGGACCGGCGCCGACACCCTCAAGAACGTGGTCTTCACCCTCCAGCACCCCGACGGGAGCACCGAGCCGCTGGCGATCGGGCTGCCCGGCGACCGGCAGGTCGACGAACGCCGACTGGCGGCGGCGGTCGAACCGGCCACCGTGGCCGCGTTCACCGACGAGGACTTCGCCGCCTGTCCGGCGCTGGTCAAGGGCTACATCGGCCCCGGTGTGCTGGGGGAGCAGAACTCCTCGGGCATCCGCTACCTCACCGACCCGAGGGTCGTGCCGGGCACCCGCTGGATCACCGGCGCCGACGAGACCCGCCGACACGTCTTCGACCTGGTCTGCGGGCGCGACTTCACCTCCGACGGGGTGATCGACGTCGCCGAGATCCGCCCCGGCGACCCGGCGCCCGACGGATCCGGGCCGCTGGAGATGGCCCGCGGCATCGAGATGGGCCACATCTTCCAGCTCGGTCGCAAGTACGCCGAGGCGCTGGGACTGAAGGTCCTCGACCGCAACGGCAAGCAGGTCGTGGTGACCATGGGCTCGTACGGCATCGGCGTGTCCCGCGCGGTCGCCGCGGTGGCCGAGGACACCTGTGACGCCAAGGGCCTGTGCTGGCCCCGGGCCCTCGCCCCGTACGACGTGGAGGTGGTGGCGACCGGCAAGGGCGAGCAGATCGCCACGGCCGCCGGCGAACTGGCCACCCGGCTGTCCGAGGCGGGACTGGACGTGCTGCACGACGACCGGAAGGCCTCCCCGGGGGTGAAGTTCGCCGACGCCGAGCTCATCGGCGTGCCGACCTCGGTCGTCGTCGGCCGGGCGCTGGCCGACGGACAGGTCGAGCTGCGCGACCGGGCGAGCGGATCGGTGGAGCTGATCGGGCTCGACGAGGCGGTCGAGCGGGTGCGCGCCGCGGTCCGCGGTGACTGAGACGCTGTTCGACCTGCCGTGGTGGACGGTCGCCGTCCTGATGGTGGTCGCCTTCGCCGCCGGCTGGATCGACGCGGTCGTCGGCGGAGGCGGGCTCATCCAGTTGCCCGCCCTGTTGCTGGCGCTGCCCTCCGACACGCCGGTGGCCGCCATCTCGGGCACCAACAAGGTGTCCTCGTGCGCCGGGACGATCTCGGCCACGGCGACGTACCTGCGCCGGATCCGGGTGCACTGGGCGGACACGGTCCCGTTGATGGTCGGGGCGGCGATCGGGTCGGCGGCCGGCGCCCGGCTGGTCAGCCTGCTGCCGCGGGAGTGGTTCACCCCGATCGTGCTGGTCGCACTGATCGGCGTCGGATGGCACACCTGGCGGCATCCGCGATTGGGAATGGAGAGCCGGGTCCGTCACCGGGGCGTCGGAATGGCGGCCCGGATGGGCGCCATCGGTCTGGGCGTGGGGTGTTACGACGGGTTCCTCGGGCCGGGGACGGGAACCTTCTTCGTCATCGCGTTGGCCGGGTGGCTCGGGTTCGGATTCCTGGAGGCCGCCGCCCGGGCCAAGGTGGCCAACCTCACCACGAATCTGGCCGCGATCGTCACCCTGGTCGGCCACGTCCTGTGGACCCTCGGGCTGCTGATGGCCGTCGCGAACATTGCCGGCGGGCTGACCGGAGCACGGATGGCGGTGCGGCGCGGCAACGGATTCGTCCGGCGGGTGCTGCTGATCGTGGTCGCCGGGCTGATCGTGCGGCTGTCGGTCGATGTGATCCGCGGGCTGGTCGGCTGACGGTCAGACCCATCCCGGCCAGGTCGGCAGGGATCCGCCCGCTCGGACCGCGGCGACGGTGACATCGCGCAGCACCCCGGCCGTGGTCGCCCGCAGGGATTGGTCCGCCACGGCGCGCACCGCCCGGCAGGCGTCGGGCGCGACGGCGGCCTCGGTCCGGACCACCAGGGCGAGCGCGTCACCGGCGTCGGCGACAGTTCCCACGTCGTACGCCACCTCGGGGGCGGGCACCGGCCAGCCTCGCCGGTCGAGTTCGGCCGCCACCACATACCGCGACGCCCGGTGAGCCGTTCCCACGGAGGTGAGCCAGGCGGCATCCGACCCGGTCAGGTGACCCAGGGCCGTGTCGGCGACGAAGACGGCCGCGTGCAGTTGGCGCAACAGGACGACCAGCGCATCGGCATCGCCGAGGACGGCCAGCCCGTCGACCGAGTCGGCCGCCTCCGGGATCCGCCTGCCCGAGCCCTGCACGACCGCCGCGCAGGCGGCCGCGTACGCCCCGGCGGAGGCGAGCCGGGCCGCGGTCTCCCCTGACGCGGTCGCGGCCAGGTGGGCGCGGGCCGCGTGCTCCGCGCGGTCGGCGAAGGAACCCGATCCGGCCGCCTCGACCCGATCCGAGTCGGCCAACAGACGGGCGTGGGCGGTGAAGTCGTCCGTGGCCCGGGGGGCGAACGAGCCGAGCCCGGACGTCCGTCCGGCGGCCGACGCCAGGCCGGCCTCCAGGCCCGCGTGCTCGGCCAGATCCGCGGGGCTCGGTGGGGGCGTCTCCACCGGCGAGGGGGAGGGGCGGCCGGTCAGCGTCGGGTCGCGCCGGGCGCAGCCGGAGGCGGCGCCACCGATCCCGGCCAGGCCCACCCCGACCAGGCCCGTGACCAGCAACCGGCGACGCGTCAGCACAGGCCGAACGGTAGCGCACGGGTATGCTGGACCGCACGGTGGTATGCCCCGGGGCCGGCGGATGCCCCGGCGGTCGGCCGACAATCTCATCCCACAATCGGATCCAGGAGCCCAGCATGAATGAATCGCAGCTCGTGGCGGTCATCGAGCCGACGCTGGCCCGACACGAACTCGAGCTCGACGCCCTCGATATCGTCCCGGCGGGACGGCGAACGGTCCTGCGGGTGACGGTCGACGGCGACGGACCGGAGGGACGGGGCCCCACCCTCGACGACATCGCCGTGGCCTCCCGTGACCTGTCCGCAGCGCTCGACGACTCCACCGCGACCGGGGAGGCGCCGTACATCCTGGAGGTCTCCTCCCGCGGAGTGAACCGACCGCTCACGCTGCCCCGGCACTGGCGGCGCAACGCCGGACGGCTGGTCAAGGTCACCGCCGACGACGGGACCTTCCTCGCCCGGATCGTGGCTGCCGACGAGGATGGGGTCGACCTGGCCGTCGAGGCCGATCCGACCGCGGGTCGGGCCTCCGGCGAGGACACGCCGGTCCGCTGGGCGTACGGATCGATCACGAAGGCCCGCGTGCAGGTCGAGCTCAAGCGCTCCGGACACCAGGAGGACTGATCATGGACATCGACATGGCTGCGCTGCGGGCGATCGAGCGCGACAAGGAGATCCCGCTGGACGTGCTGGTGTCCGCGCTGGAGGAGGCCCTGCTGACCGCGTACGGCAAGACGGAGGCACCGGTCCCGGGCGCGCGGGTGATCCTGGACCGCAAGTCCGGGAAGGTCGCCGTGATGGCACCCGAGCGAGATGAGGAGGGCACGGTCGTCGGGGAGTACGACGACACCCCGGCCGGGTTCGGCCGGATCGCCGCCGCCACCGCCCGCCAGGTCATCCTGCAGCGGATCCGTGATGCCGAGGACGAGAAGAAGTACGGCACCTTCTCCGCCATCGAGGGTGACGTCGTGATGGGCACCGTCCAGCAGGACCGGGACAGCCGGGTCATCAGGGTCGACCTCGGCGAGATCGAGGCGATCATGCCGCCCGCCGAGCAGGTGTCGGGGGAGGACTACCGGCACGGCACCCGGCTGCGGGTCTACGTCGTGGCGGTCCGCAAGGAGCTGCGCGGCCCCCAGGTCGTCGTCTCCCGGACCCACCCGATGCTGGTGCAGAAGCTCTTCGAGCGGGAGGTACCCGAGATCGAGCAGGGTGTCGTCGAAGTCAAGGCGCTGGCCCGGGAGGCCGGTCATCGCAGCAAGATCGCGGTCCACTCGACCCGCTCCGACGTGTCCGCCAAGGGCGCCTGCATCGGACCGATGGGCCAGCGGGTCCGGGCCGTCATGCACGAGTTGAACGAGGAGAAGATCGACATCATCGACTGGTCGCCCGATCCGGCGGTGTTCGTGGGCAATGCGCTGTCCCCGGCGAAGGTCTCCGAGGTGACCGTGATCGACCCGGCCGCCCGGGCCGCCCGGGTGGTCGTGCCGGACTACCAGCTCTCCCTGGCCATCGGACGCGAGGGGCAGAACGCGCGGCTGGCGGCCCGCCTCACCGGCTGGCGGATCGACATCCACCCCGACACCGAGCAGCGGCCACACTGATCGTCGCCACCCCGGCCGGCGCGGAATGCCGACCGGCGCGAATGCCGGACTCCCCGAACAGACCGCCGGACTCCCCGAACAGGCAGTGACCCGAAGCAGCCCCGGGAGAGGAGGGGGGGATCGGGCTGCTTCGGGTCCTGATTCTGCCTCGCCGACTATGGCGAGCGGGTGACCGACCGGCGGGGGGATGAGTGGCCGACCACCCTGTGACCTCAACAGTGCCGGGCCAAGCTGGCCCGGCCCTTGGTACCGGCTGTGAGTTGCCTGTGAGGGAGGGCGGATCGGGTGGATTCGTTCTTGGTGGCGGTGTCGGCTAAGATTTGACGGTGGTCCAAGGCCAAGTTCGTCATGTCCCCGAGCGGATGTGCATCGGATGTCGCCGGCGGACCACGAAGTCCGGACTGGTGCGTCTGGTGTGGGACGCCGCCGCGCGACGCGTGGTGCACGACTCCACCGGGACGGCTCCGGGGCGGGGTGCCTGGGTGCATCCCGACCCTCACTGTGGTGATCTGGCGATTCGACGCCGCGCCGTCGGCAGGGCCCTGCGGGTGCCCGAGGTCGAAGCCGCCCAGGTCGCCTCCGTGTTGGCGCACGTCACCGTACCGACCCAGGGTGCCCCTCCGGACACTCGTGAGTCACAACACTCGGCCGACCGGCCGGGGAAACAGAAAGTGGGCAGACGCTCATGACCACTCGATGAGTACTCATCAATGAGCATCAACAGGAACTAGCTGGTTCGGCTCCGCGAAGATCCGGACCGCAGAGGGAGAGTAGTGGCAAAGGTTCGGGTCTACGAGCTCGCGAAGGAGCTCGGAGTCGAAAGCAAGGAAGTCCTCAAGACCCTGAATGACATGGGCGAGTTCGTCCGGTCGGCGTCGTCGACCGTCGAGGCTCCCGTTGTTCGGCGTCTGAGGGAGAGGATGGGCGGATCCTCCGACACGAGTTCCGCCAAGCCGGGTCCCCGCCCGGGCAGGCCGGGACCGCGGCCCACGCCGCGTCCGGGCAACCAGCATGCCGGTCAGCACAACGGCACCCCCCAGCACACACCCCACGCACCCGTACCGGCGCCCGCCGGGCGCGCCCCGCGCCCGGGTGAGCCCCGGCCGGATCAGCATGCCCGCGGCGACGGCGCCGGACCGGCGCAGACCGAGCACACCACGCCCGCGACCCCCGGGGCCCGCCCGTCCGGCAGCACTCCGCGTCCCGGTCCCAGGCCGCAGGCGCCGTCGGACCACCGTGGCGGGTCCGCACCCCAGCACGAGCAGGTGACGCCGACCGGACGACCGCAGCACGTCCCGCATCCGCCGGCGCAGGACCACCCGGTGCCGCACCCGACCGCAGATCACCGCGGACCGCGTCCGGCGCCGCATCCGCCGCGCCAGCATGCCCCCGGCCAGGGACAGCACGCCGGCCACACGCCGACACCGGGTCCGCGCCAGGCCGGTGGCACGCCGCGCCCCGGCGCGGGCACCCCGCGTCCGGGCGCTCCGGCGGCCAGGGGCGGTTCGTCTCCCCGTCCCGGTGCCCCGCGGCCCGGGTCGACGTCGGCCCGGCCCGGCCCTCGTCCGGGTGCCCCGAAGCCGGGTCCGGGCGCGACCCCGGGCCCACGCCGCAGCGGTCCGCGTCCGGGCAACAACCCGTTCGCACCGTCGCAGGGGATGGGCACGCAGCAGCGCCGGACCCGTTCCGAGGGCGCCCGTCCCGAGGGACGGTCCGGTGGTCAGCATCCCGGCGGCCCGCGCCCCGGCGCTCGGCCGGGCGGTCCTGCCCCGGCAGGCATGCCTCGCCCCAACCCGGCGATGATGCCGAAGCACCACTCGTCCCAGCTGGCCCCGGCCGGCCAGGGCCAGCGACGATCCTCCGGACCCGGCCGCGGCCGTGGTGGTGGCGGTGGCCGTCCGGGCGGTGGGTTCACCCCGGGCGGCGGCCCGACCGGAGGCGCTCCGTCGGGTCGTGGCGGTGGCCGTGGTCGTGGCGGCACCCAGGGCGCCTTCGGGCGTCCGGGCGGCCCGTCGAGGCGGGGCCGCAAGTCCCGCAAGCAGCGGCGCCAGGAGTTCGACGAGATGGAGGCGCCGACGATCGGCGGCGTCCGCATCCACAAGGGTGACGGCGCCACCGTACGGCTGCGTCGCGGCGCCTCGCTGTCGGATCTGGCCGAGAAGATCGGCGTCGATCCCGCGGCGCTGGTCCAGGTGCTGTTCTCCATGGGGGAGATGGTCACCGCCACCCAGTCGGTGCCCGACGACACCCTCCAGTTGCTCGGCACCGAGCTGGACTACAACATCCAGGTCGTGTCCCCGGAGGACGAGGACCGCGAGCTGCTGGAGTCGTTCGACATCGACTACGGCGAGAACGAGGGCGGCGAGGCCGAGCTGGCTCCGCGTCCCCCGGTCGTCACCGTGATGGGCCATGTCGACCACGGCAAGACCAAGCTGCTGGACGCCTACCGGCAGACGAACGTGGTGGCCAAGGAGGCCGGCGGGATCACCCAGAGCATCGGTGCCTACCAGGTGCAGACGGAGGTGGACGACCGGCCTCGGCGGATCACCTTCATCGACACCCCGGGCCACGAGGCCTTCACCGCGATGCGTGCCCGTGGCGCCAAGTCGACCGACATCGCCGTGCTGGTGGTGGCCGCCGACGACGGCGTGATGCCGCAGACGATCGAGGCATTGAACCACGCCACGGCGGCCGACGTACCGGTCGTGGTGGCGGTCAACAAGATCGACAAGCCGGGCGCGGATCCGCAGAAGGTCCGTGGCCAGCTGGCCGAGTACGGGCTGGTGCCCGAGGAGTACGGCGGCGACACGATGTTCGTCAACGTCTCCGCGGTGACCCACGAGGGACTGGACGACCTGCTCGAGGCGATCGTGCTGACCGCCGACGCGACACTGGACCTGCGGGCCAACCCGGACATGCCCGCCCAGGGCGTCTCCATCGAGGCACATCTGGACAAGGGCCGAGGCCCGGTCATCACGGCGCTGATCCAGCGCGGCACGCTGCATGTCGGCGACTCGGTGGTCTGTGGCACAGCCCATGGCCGGGTCCGGGCGATGATCGACTCCGGCGGTGATCCGGCGGACGAGGCTCCACCGTCGATGCCGGTGCAGGTGTTGGGTCTGACCTCGGTTCCCGGGGCCGGCGACAGCTTCCTGGTCGTCGAGGACGACCGGATGGCCCGCCAGATCGCCGAGCAGCGGGAGGCCCGCAAGCGGGCGGCCCAGCAGGCGATGGGTGCCCGGCGGCGGACGCTGGACGACATCTTCGCGCAGATGGAGAAGGGGGAGACGCAGGAGCTGGCCCTCATCCTCAAGGGCGAGTCGGCCGGTTCGGTCGAGGCGCTGGAGGATGCGCTGCTCAAGATCGATGTCGGCGAGGACATCCACGTGCGGATCATCGACCGTGGTGTGGGGGCGATCACCGAGACCAACGTGTCGCTGGCGTCGGCCTCGCACGCGGTCATCATCGGCTACAACGTCCGCGCCCAGGGGAAGGCCACCCAGCTCGCCGACCAGGAGAACGTCGACATCCGCTACTACTCGGTCATCTACCAGGCGATCGACGAGGTGGAGGCGGCACTGAAGGGCATGCTGAAGCCGATCTTCGAGGAGGTCACCCTCGGCCAGGCGGAGATCCGGCAGATCTTCAAGTCCTCCAAGGCCGGCATGATCGCCGGCTGCATGGTGATCGACGGGCTCCTCCGCCGGCACGCGAAGGCGCGGGTGCTGCGTGACAGCGTGGTGGTCGCCGACTCGGAGATCAACACGCTGCGCCGGGAGAAGGACGACGTCACCGAGGTCCGTGAGGGCTACGAGTGCGGCGCCACCCTCACCAACTTCTCCGACATCCACGTGGGCGACATCATCGAGACGTACGAGATGCGCGAGAAGCCGCGGGACTGACCTGTACCGGCAGCGCGCGGGGCGGGCCGGGAGCCATCCGGTCCCGGCCCGCTCCGCCGTCACCGCCGGTACGCGTCCCGTGAGAACGAAAGGATGTACCCATGCCCAACCCGCGGGTGCTGAAGTTGGCCGACCGGATCAAGTCGATCGTCGCCCAGTTGCTGGAGAAGCGGATCAAGGATCCGCGGCTCGGGTTCGTCACCATCACCGATGTGCGCCTGTCGGGGGACACCCGGGAGGCGACCGTGTTCTACACGGTGCTCGGCGACGAGGCGTCCCGGGCCGGCACCGCGGCGGCCCTGACCTCGGCGACCGGCATGATCCGTTCGACCGTCGGCAAGCAGCTCGGCCTGCGCTACGCCCCCACCATCGCCTTCGTGCTGGACGCGCTGCCCGAGTCCGCGGCGCAGATCGAGGATCTGCTGGCCCGGGCCCGTGCCGGGGATGCAGAGGTGGCCGAGCGGCGCGCCACGGCGAAATACGCCGGCGAGGCCGACCCCTACCGCCGCCGCGAGGAGGAGGACGAGGAAACCGGGCCGGGTGAGGGGTCCGATCACTCCGGCGACGAGCCGGAATCCTGACCGGTGACCTCCTCCGACGGCGGCCCCTCCGGCCTCGTGGTGATCGACAAGCCGTCCGGTCCGACCTCCCACGATGTGGTCGGGCGGGTCCGGCGGCTGCTGCACACCCGCCGGGTCGGCCATGCCGGCACGCTGGACCCGATGGCCACCGGCGTCCTCGTCGTGGGGGTGAACCGCGCCACCCGGCTGCTCGGCCGCCTCGCCCTGCACGACAAGGAGTACGAGGCGACCATCCGGCTGGGCCAGGCCACCACCACCGACGATGCCCAGGGCACGGTGCTGTCCGCACCCGGAGCCGCCGAGGTGTCGCCCGGGCGTCTGGCCGACGCCATGGCCGCGCTCACCGGCGACATCGCTCAGCGACCGTCGGCGGTGTCGGCCATCCGGGTGGACGGCCGACGCTCGTACGAGCGGGTCCGGGCCGGAGAGAACGTCGAGCTGCCCGCCCGACCCGTACGGGTGAGTCGGTTCGACCTGCTCGGTCGGGCTGAGGCGGAGGTCGACGGCCTGCCGGTGATCGACCTGGACGTGCGGGTGGAGTGCAGCACCGGCACGTACGTACGGGCGCTGGCCCGCGATCTGGGGGCCGCGCTCGGCACCGGCGGGCACCTGACGCGGCTGCGCCGGACCCGGGTCGGGTCGTTCCGCTCCGCCGACGCGCAGCCGCTGCCCGAACCCGACGTCGCGGCCGGCCTGGCCGTCATCGACCTCGACCGGGCGGCCCGCCGGTGCTTCGGATCGCTGGACCTGGACGCGGAGCGGGCCGACGACGTGACCCACGGGCGGGCGTTGCGCGGCCTGATCCTGCCCGCCGATCCGACCGCGCTGTTCGGGCCGGACGGGAGATTCCTGGCGCTGTACCGTCAGGACGGTGCGGATGCCCGTCCCGAGGCGGTGTTCGTCTCCGCATGACCGGGACGGCTACCATCGGGGAGGATTGTCTCCGGGCCGATCGACAGGGAGAAGTGTGAGCGCGAGCGTCGTGGTGATCGGCAACTTCGATGGGGTGCACCTGGGGCACCGGGCGGTCCTCGAACATGCCCGGTCCCTGGAGCCGGGACGTCCGGTGATCGCCATGACGTTCTGGCCGCACCCCCTCAGCGTGCTTCGGCCCGGCGCCGAACCCAAGCTGTTGTGCGACCTGGACGAGCGGGTCGCGCTGCTGCGCGCGGCCGGCGCGGACCGGGTCGAGGTGGTGCCGTTCACCCGGGAGTTCTCCCGGCTCAGCCCGGAGCAGTTCGTCTCCCGGGTGCTGCTGCCGCTGGAACCCTGTCGGGTGGTCGTCGGCGGCAACTTCCGCTTCGGCCACCGCGCCGCCGGCACCGTCGACACGCTTCGCGAACTCGGCCGGGGCAGCTTCGAGGTGACCGCGATCGGGTTGGTCCGCAGCGCCGTGTCAGGGTCGGCCGGTGATGCGCCGCGGACCTCCTCGACCCGGATCCGCGCAGCGCTCGCGGCCGGTGACATCGAGGACGCCGCCCGGATGCTGGGGCGTCCGTTCAGTTTCTCCGGCGAGGTCGTGCGCGGCGATCAGCGTGGCCGCGAACTCGGCTTCCCGACCGCGAACCTGGTCGTGCCGGCCCAGCGGGCCGTCCCCGCCGACGGGGTGTACGCTGGGTGGCTGCGCCGCGCCGACCGGCCCGCTGAACCGGCCCAGCCGGCCGCGATCTCGGTCGGCTCGAATCCGACCTTCGACGGCACCCAGCGTCGCGTCGAGTCGTACGTGCTGGACCGTACGGACCTCGACCTCTACGGCGTGGGGGTCACGGTGGAGTTCATCCGGACGATCCGCGGGCAGGTGCGCTTCGACGGGGTGGAGGCGCTGGTGGCGCAGATGAATCGCGACGTCGCCGAGATCCGGAGCGTGCTGGGGGCGGAGCAGACCCGCTGAGCGGGCGGTGCCGTTCGGGAGGGTATCCGCTCGATTCGGGACGCCCGCCCCTCACGCCTCGATGATCACCGGCACGATCATCGGACGGCGATGGTAGGTCTTGCTGACCCACCGACCGACGACCCGTCGGACGGTCTGTTGCAGCCGATGCGTGTCGTCGACGTCCTGCTCCAGCGCCTCCCGGAGCGCATCGGCGACCTCCTGGCGGACATCGCGGAAGACGGAGTCGTCGCTGGCGAAGCCGCGGGCATGGATGTCGGGCCCGGTGACCACCGTGTTCGACCGGGTGTTCACCACGGCGATGATCGAGATGAAGCCCTCCTCGCCGAGGATCTTGCGGTCGGTGAGCTGGGTCTCGGAGATGTCTCCGACGGTCGTCCCGTCGACGAAGATGTAGGGGCAGTCGAGCTGGCCGACGATCTGTGCCCGGTGGTTGTGCAGGTCGACAACCGATCCGTCCTGACACACCAGCGCCCGCTTCTTCGGCACGCCCGTCGCCATGGCGAGTTTCGCATTGGCGATGAGGTGGCGCGGCTCGCCGTGGACCGGCATGGCGTTCGCCGGTCGGACGATGTTGTAGCAGTAGAGCAGCTCGCCCGCGCTGGCGTGGCCGGAGACGTGCACCTTGGCATTTCCGCGGTGGATGACGGTGGCGCCGAGCTTGGCCAGCCCGTTGATGACCCGGTAGACCGCGTTCTCGTTGCCGGGGATGAGCGAGGAGGCGAGCAACACCGTGTCGCCGGGTCGGACGCTGATCACCGGGTGTTCCTGGTTGGCGATCCGGGCCAGCGCCGACAGCGGCTCGCCCTGGGAGCCCGTGGAGACGATGATGAGGTCGTCGCGCGGGACCTTGTCGATGTCACGCAGGTCGACCAGGGCGTCGTCGGGGACGGTGAGATAGCCGAGGTCGGCGGCGATCGACATGTTGCGCACCATCGAGCGGCCGACGAAGACCACCTTGCGCTCGTACAGACCGGCCAGGTCGAGCACCTGCTGGACCCGGTGCACGTGCGAGGAGAAGCAGGTGACGATGATCATCTGCTCGGCGGTCGACACGACCCGCTCCAGCGCCGGGGTAACCTCACGCTCCAGCGGGGTGAAACCGGGCGTCTCGGCGTTGGTCGAGTCGACCATGAACAGGTCGACGCCCTCCTCGCCGAGCTTCGCGAAGCGGCGCAGGTCGGTGATCCGGTGGTCCAGCGGAAGCTGGTCCATCTTGAAGTCGCCGGTGTGCAGCACGGTGCCGCCCGCGGTCCGGATGGCCACGGCGAGCCCGTCGGGGATGGAGTGGTTGACCGCCATGAACTCCAGGTCGAACCGGCCCACCGTCTCGCGGGTGTCGTCGCCGACCACGTGCAGGACGGCCTCCCGGGCGAGCCGGTGTTCCTTGAGCTTCTCCTCGACCAGCGCCAGGGTGAACCGGCTGCCGTACAAGGGGATGTCAGGGCGCTGACGCAACAGATAGGGCACGGCGCCGATGTGGTCCTCGTGGCCGTGGGTGAGGACCAGCCCGACGACGTCGTCCAGCCGCCCCTCCAGGAGCTCGAACCCGGGGAGCAGCAGGTCGACGCCGGGATGGTCGTCCTCGGGGAAGAGCACGCCGCAGTCCACCAGGAGGATCTGGCCGTCGATCTCGAAGCTGGTCATGTTGCGACCCACGTCGCCCAGACCACCCATCGGGACGATGCGCAGGGTGCCGGGCTGCAGTGCCGGCGGGGTCTTCAGAGCGGATGGTGCCACTCGCCCAGCCTAGCCGACCGGATAGCCTGGATGGCGTGACCACCGATCCCCGACCCGCCGGTACCCACCCTGATGCGTCCGTACGGACGGCGTGGCCGGCGGAAGCAGCGGTCGTGGCGCCGGTGCAGCGGCGGGCCTGGACCGCCGACTGGCCGCCGGCAGAGGTGGAGATGCTGCTCGCCGGGACCGACCTGGCCGACATGGTCGAGGCGTGGCATGCCGGCATCGTCCGCCCGCCCGACGCCCGCTGCCGGGTCCTGGTCGCGCTGGAGGGGGAGCAGGTCGTCGGCTTTGCCGCCATGGGACCCAGCGATGACGACGACGCCGGACCCCACGACGCGATGGTCACCGAGTTCGCCGTGGACCCGCCGTCACGGCGGCGCGGGCACGGATCGCGGCTGATGAACGCGGTCGTGGACACGATGCGCGCCGACGGGTTCCGGTCGGCGTCGTGGTGGGTGCGCAGCGTCGACGATGCGATGCTGGCGTTCCTCCGTTCGGCCGGGTGGGCGCCCGACGGGGCGGCTCAGGAGTTCCGCAGCGAGGACGGCCGGCTGGCCGTACGGCAGGTGCGGATGCGGACGATGATCGAGTGACGCCCGCTCAGGCCAGTTGCGCCCGGACGTGGTCGATCAGCGGTCCGAAGGAGTGCCGGGAGGCGGGATCGGAGATCAGCGCGGTGACGATGACGAGGGCCCAGCCGATCGCCCGGTCCCACACGGCGTCGTCGTAGCGGCCGGTCTCCTCCGCACTCCGGCGGAAGACGTCGCGCTGGCCCGCGTCGAAGGTCAGCCAGCCGGTGGCCAGGTCGACGGCCGGATCGCCGCCGCTGACATCGCCGAAGTCGATGATGCCGACGAGGTGCCCCTCCACCTGGATGAGGTTGTGCGGGTGACAATCGCCGTGTACCCAGCGCGGTGAGAACGGCCAGCCCGGTGCCGCCAGGGCGCGGCGCCAGTGCGCTCGGAACGAGGCGGTGACGTCGGCACCGAGGAATTGGTGCACCGACGGCCACCGGTCGGCCACCGCCGTGGCTCGGGAGGCCAGATCGCTGCGGAACGGGTTGTACGGTGCGTCCTGCGGTGCCGGCCGGTGCAGGGCGGCCAGGGCACGGGCGAGCTGGCCCGGGAGCCGGCCCCGATCGGCGACGGGGAGCTGCGAGACGTCCTGGCCGGGGATCCAGGGCACGATCGTCCAGCGCCACGGGAACAGGGCGTCGGGGCGCCCGGCGAACTCGGGCAGCGGCACCAGGATGCCCATCTCGACGAGCGGGTCCGCGGCCTCGTTCACCCAGGCGATCTCGTGCTCGGCCTGGGTGGCGGCCTGGCGGCGGACCGGGAGCCGGACGACGTGGGTCTCTCCCAGCTTGTACAGGACGTTGTCCCAGCCCTGGGCCAGCGGTGCCAGCGGCTCTTCGGCCCAGTCGGCCTTGTCGGGGGGCAGTTGGGAGCGCAGCAGGGCGCGGACGAGCGGGATCTGGGGCTGGAACTCGATGTCGGGCATGGTCTCAGATGCCCAGCAGGCCCTCGATGCCCTCGGTCAGCCCGGGGAGTGCCGGCACCGCCCGGACCGCGGCAAGGACGCCGGCCATGTAGGAGGCCCGGGTCACCGAGTCCTCCCGGATCGTCAGCAACTCCCCGGGATTGCCGAGGATCACCTCCTGGTGGGCGAACAGGCCGCGCAGACGCACGGAATGAACGTGCACGTCGTCGACCACCGCGCCGCGGGCGCCGTCCAGCGAGCGCGTCGTCGCGTCGGGGGAGGGGGCCGTCCCGGCCGCCGCACGGGCGGCGGCGATCCGGCCGGCGGTGGTGCGGGCGGTTCCCGAGGGGGCGTCGACCTTGTCGGGGTGGTGCAGCTCGATGATCTCGACGCTCTCGTAGAAGCGGGCGGCCTCGGCGGCGAACTTCATCATCAGCAACGCGCCGACGGAGAAATTTGAGGCGATCACGGCGTTCGTCCCGGGTTGGGCGGCCAGCCAGCCGCGGACGGTGTCCAGCCGTTCGGGGGTGAATCCGGTGGTTCCGACCACGCAGTGGACGCCGTGGGCAATCGACCACTCGACGTTGCCCATCACGGCGTCGGGGACGGTGAAGTCGACCATCACGTCGGCCTCGGCGACCGGGGCGGGGTCGTCACCGGAGTCGATCGTGGCGCCCAGGGTGAGGTCGGGTGCGGCCTCCACCGCGGCGACGACCTCACGGCCCATCCGGCCGCCCGCTCCGAATACCGCCACTGTCGTCATGACTGTTCCTCCCGTGTCCGTCTGGACCCCTATTGTCCCATGGTCCCGGTGGACGTTCGGCGGGGGCGGTCGGCGGGTGGCCGGTCAGAGGGAGACGGTGGCGTGGGTGGGCAGCGGCCCGACGATCGCCAGGGTCGGGTCGGTGTCGAACAGGCGCCGCGCCAGTGTCACCACGCCCTCGGCGGTCACCGCGTCCACGGCCGCCATCACGTCGGCCACCGTACGGGGATCGTCGTTGAGCCAGGCCCGTCCGTTGCGTGACATGTGGGCGCCGGGGGACTCCAGGGCGAGCAGCGTCTGACCGCGGAACTGGCTCTTGGCCTGGTCGAGTTCGTCGGCGGTGATGCCCCGGTCGAGCAGGTCGGCGAGGACCCCACGCACGACGTCGACGATCGTGTCGAGCCGCTCGGGAGCGCACGACCACTCGATGCAGACCTGGCCGGCGTCGCTGTAGGCGATGTCAGAGGCATCGATGCTGTACGCCAGCCCGCGCCGTTCCCGGACCTGCACGAACAGCCGCGACGCCATCCCGCCGCCCAGCACGGTCAGCAGGATCTCCAGCGGTGCCCGCGAGGCGTCGTGGTAGGCGGGTCCGGGCCAGGACATCACCACATCGAGCTGTTCGAAGTCGCGGCGGCGGACCACGACGCCGGGCTCGTGCCGGGCCGGGCCGTCGGCCGGGGCCTGCGGTGGGGGAGTCCGGGCCGCGAGAAGCTTGTCCAGCGGCGCGAGCCGATCCAGCAGCCAGTCGTGGTCGACCGCGCCGGCGGCACTGACCACGATGTCGTCGGCGCGGTACTGGTGCTGCCAGTGGTCGATGACGGCGTCGCGTTCCATCGCTCGGATGCTGTCCACCGACCCGATCACCGGCTGGGCGAGACCGCTGGGACCGTACAGCCGACGGGCGCTCAACTCGTGCGCGACATCGGAGGGATCGTCGTTGCCCATGGCGATCTCCTCCAGGATCACCGTCCGCTCGGCGGAGAAGTGCTCGGGCGCAATGACGGAATGGGCGAGCATGTCGGACAGCACGTCGACCGCGCGGTCGGCATGCTCGGCGAGGAGCCGGGTATAGAAGCAGGTGTGCTCCTTGGACGTGTAGGCGTTGAGGTCGCCTCCGACCCGTTCGATCGAGGCGGAGATCTGCTCGGCGCTGCGCCGCGGGGTGCCCTTGAACAGGACGTGTTCGAGCATGTGGGAGGCGCCGTGCAGCAGCGGCGACTCGCGCCGCGACCCCACCCCGACAAAGAAGCCGCAGTTGAAGGCCGCGGTGTTCCCGAGACGTTCGCTGACCACGCGCAAACCCCCCGGCAGGGTCGTTCGCCGCAGGTCGCCGGTCAACGCGTCTTCGATGGGCCGCGACTGGGGGGACTGGCTGATGGTGATCTCCTCCGGGACGGACATATGCGTGCGGGACACGCCCGCGGGGATCAACTGTAGCCGCATCTGATGCCGGCTGGCTGGTCGACAAAGCCGGCGGCTGAACCGACATGGGGTACGTCGTGCGGACAAGGGCGACCGACGTACGCGGGATGGCCACCCCCGCCCCCGGGTGAACCCGAACGGTCGCCAGAATCGTCGGCGATGATCGGTGAGGGCAATCCAGCGGAGCTGGCGCGGTGGATCGAAGAGGAGTATCGGCCTGTGGGTGGGGAGTTTGTCTGCACCCAACTACCTGCGTGTCATGAGGCGTAGTAATGGGGCGTGCTTGGAGCATGTGGACCTTTCGGGGACCGGCTCAGCCCGATTGTGGTGGTGTCAGTAGTGGTGGTGTCAGTAGGCGAGTGCCGCGGACCGGGCGGAGGTACCGTCCCGGCAGAGGTCTGAAGCGCTCTCGGTGACGGGGAGTTAGGCTCGGGGCATGCCCTGTCGTCGCCTGCTCGCCTCGATCGCCGCCGTGGTCGGTGTGTTGGTGCCGGTTCTGGCAGCCCCGACCGCTGCCTCCGCCGATCCGGCCGACTGGCAGATCTCGGCGGAGGGGACGTGGCAGCCGCGCACATCGGGACCGTCCACCGCGCCGCCGACATCCGCGCCCACCACCTCGCCGGAGGAGATCCCGGAACCGACCGTTTCGCCGGCCGAACGGCCGACGCCATCGGGCTCCACCGCGGATTCGCCGGCCCGGGACGATCCCGGTCGTCGGAACGGGCCGGCCCTCATCGCGGCGGCCGGCGCGCTCGTGCTTGCCGTGATCGGGTTCATCGCCCTGTTCCGGGCGCGCCGCTGAGCCGTACGGCCCGAAGCTCGGCTAGAGGAAATACAGCAGCGCCGCCAGCACCGCCAGCAGTACTGCGCCGCTCAGCGCGACCGCTGCGACGACCGTCAGGGTCCGTCGGTCTGTCGCCGGTCGTGCCACCGGCACGGCGGCGATCGGCAACGGTGCCGGGGGCGGCGTCGACTGCGTGCCGTACGGATTCGGCGCCGGGTACGGACTCGACCGGACGTACGACGCCGCGGGCGAGGCAGCATAGCCCGGTGCCTGCGGTGGCGCGTACGGGGCCGTGGACGGCGGGGTCGGCAGCGGGAACATGGCGCCTACCGTTTGCGGACTCGCCGGTGAGGGAGAGGCGGGGGCCGACGGCGTGTAGCGGGCCGTCGCCGCCGGTCCGACCTCGCCGGACTCCCTGCGCGGGACCGTCGCGTCCTCGTCGGCCGGGGTGGGATCGGCGGGAAGCGAGACGAGCTCGGCGACGTGCGGTGGGTTCGGCTCGGTCCGCCATGGGTCATCGGCGGGGACGCCCCACCGCTGCAGGGCCGACCGGGCCGCCTCCGCCGTCGGGGGACGCCGGTCGGCGACGGGCTGGCACAGCTCCATCAGGAACGGCCACAGCCGACTGCCCGGGTAGGCCGGCGGCAGCGCCCGCGGCGGCAGCCCGGTGATCATCTGCCGTCCGACGATGCCCACCGCGTACAGGTCCGAGCGGGGATCCGGCTCCCCGCCCATGGCCTGTTCGGGGGCCATGTAGCCCAGCGACCCGATCGACATCGCGGTCTGGGTCAGCCGCGGTTCGGAGGTGATCAGCGCGATGCCGAAGTCGGACAGCCGCAGGAACGGCCGGCCGATCCCGGTCGGGTCGAGCAGCAGGTTGGCCGGCTTGACGTCGCGGTGGACGATGCCTTTGGCGTGGACGGCGGCCAGCGCGTCCAGAAGCTGGTCCAGCAGCACCGCCGCGTACGACTCTGGCAGTGCGCCGTGGGCCTGCAACAGCCCGTCGACCGACCCGCCGCGGACCAGGTCCATCGACAGCACGATCTTGTCGTCGTCGGCCGCCCATCCGGCGGGAGCGACGACGTGGGGGTGCTGCACCCGCAGGCCCTGCTCGCGGACGAACCGCAGGACCATCGCGGCGTCGGTGTGCTTGAGGACCTTGGCGGCGACCCAGCGGGCCTGCTTGTGGTCGTACGCCAGCCAGACCGAGCCCATCCCGCCCGACCCGATCTTCTCGTGCAGGTCGTAGCGACCGGCGACGCGCTCAACCATGGCGTACGGCCCGCAGACATGCGCACGCCCCGGAGGCACGGGAGGGAATGGTCGCCATGGCTGCCCATGGTATCTTCCCCGACCCGCCTGCGGCGAGTTTCCTCCGGGGCATGCTCAGTTGCGGTGATCAGGCCTGCGGGGCGGGCTCCCCGGCCTCGTCGGCGTCGTGCGCCTCGGCCTCGACCGGCTTGCGGTGCACCCGGCGACGCCGGCGGGCCGGACGCTCGGGACGCTCCGCCTCGTCGTCGTGATCGTCGTCGGTGGCGGGGGTCTCCGGCGCGGCCGGGGCCGCGTGGACCTCCTCGGCGGCGTCCTCCTCGGCAGGCTTCTCCGGCAGGACCGGGGCCAGGGACAGCTTGCCGCGGTCGTCGACCTCGGTCACCTCGACCTCGATCTTCTGGCCGACCTTCACGACGTCCTCGACGTTCTCCACCCGCTTGCCACCGTTGAGGTCACGCAGCTTGGTGACGTGCAGCAGGCCGTCCTTGCCGGGGAGCAGCGACACAAATGCGCCGAAGTTGACCACCTTGACGACCGTGCCGAGGTAGCGCTCGCCGACCTCGGGCGTGGTCGGGTTGGCGATCGCGTTGATCATCGACCGGGCCGACTCGGCCTGTTCGCCGGTCTGCGCGCCGATGTAGACGGTGCCATCGTCCTCGATGGAGATGTTCGCGCCGGAATCCTCCTGCATCTGGTTGATCACCTTGCCCTTGGGGCCGATGACCTCGCCGATCTTGTCGACCGGCACGTGCACGGTGATGATCCGCGGGGCGTACGGGCTCATCTCGTCGGGTTCGGCGATCGACTCGGCCATCACGTCGAGGATGGTCAGCCGGGCCTCCTTGGCCTGAAGCAGCGCCTTGGCCAGCTCCTCCGACGGGATCCCGTTGAGCTTGGTGTCCAGTTGCAGGGCGGTGACGAAGTCCCGGGTACCGGCGACCTTGAAATCCATGTCGCCGAGGGCATCCTCGGCGCCGAGGATGTCGGTCAGCGCCACGTAGCGGGTCTCGCCGTCGATCTCCTCGCTCATCAGGCCCATCGCGATGCCCGCGACGGAGGCGCGCAACGGCACGCCCGCATTGAGCAGCGACAGCGTCGACGCGCACACCGAGCCCATCGAGGTCGAACCGTTGGACCCGATCGCCTCCGACACCTGCCGGATGGCGTACGGGAAGACCTCCTTGCTCGGGATGACCGGGACCAGGGCCCGTTCGGCGAGTGCTCCGTGGCCGATCTCACGCCGCTTGGGCGAGCCGACGCGGCCGGTCTCACCGGTGGAGTACGGCGGGAAGTTGTAGTGGTGGATGTAGCGCTTCGAATCCTCGGGGGCGAGGGTGTCGATCTTCTGCTCCATCTCGAGCATGTTCAGCGTGGTGACGCCGAGGATCTGCGTCTCGCCGCGCTGGAACAGCGCCGACCCGTGCACCCGGGGCACGATCTCCACGTCCGCGGACAGATCGCGGATGTCGCGGACGCCGCGGCCGTCGATCCGGACGCCCTCGGTGAGGGTACGGTGCCGGACGACCTTCTTCTGCACGGCCTTGAACGCCGCCTTGATCTCGGCCTCGCCCTCCTCGGGGAACGAGTCGAGCAGCGCTCCCACGACACGGGCCTTGAGCTCGTCCTCGCGGCCCTGGCGTTCCAGCTTGCCCGGGATCGCCATCACCTCGCGCATCTCGGCGAGGCACTCGGACTCGACGGCGGCGTAGACGTTGGCGGAGTAGTCGGCGAAGACGGGGAAGTCGCGGGTCTCCTTGGAGACCTCGGCGGCCAGCCGGACCTGCGCATCGCACAGCACCTTGATGAACGGCTTGGCGGCTTCCAGACCCTCGGCCACGACTGTCTCGGTCGGCGCCTTGCGACCGGCCGCGATGAGGTCGATCATCTGCTCGCCGCCGCCGGCCTCGACCATCATCACGGCGACGTCACCGTCGGGCAGCACCCGGCCCGCGACGACCATCTCGAAGGTCGCCTCGGCGTCCTGGGACACGGTGGGGAAACAGACCCACTCGTCGTCGATCAGCGCGACCCGGACGCCGCCGATGGGGCCCGAGAACGGCAGACCCGCGATCTGGGTCGACATCGACGCGGCATTGATGGCGACGACGTCGTAGCGGACGTTGGGATTGAGCGCCAGGACGGTGACGACCACCTGGACCTCGTTGCGCAGCCCCTTGACGAAGGACGGGCGCAGCGGGCGGTCG
>CAZGWN010000015.1:0-50887 GCA_964528755.1 uncultured Propionibacteriaceae bacterium | reverse complement strand
CGATGGCCGTGTACGGGTGCCTGCTCGGCTACACCTCCATCGCCACCGAGAGCGCCGACCCCGACATCGCGGCCCTGATCAGGGGAATCGGCTACACCGAGGCCCTGCCGTACGTCGTCGACCCGGGCATCATCGCGCCGCGCCGCTTCCTCGACGAGGTGGTCGAGCGCCGGATCCCCAACCCCGGCATCCCCGACACGCCGCAACGGATCGCGACCGACACCTCGCAGAAGATGTCCACCCGGTTCGGGGTGACGATCGCCTCGTACGCCGCGGACGGGCGGGCATCGACGCTCAGGTTCATCCCGCTGGCCATAGCCGGGTGGATCCGCTACCTGCTGGCGCTCGACGACAACGGCGAGCCCTTCACCCTCAGCCCCGATCCCCTGGCCGACCACCTGCACGGATTCGTCGCCGGGATCCGGCTCGGGGATCCGTCGGGTGTCGGGGACTCCCTGCGCCCACTGCTGGCCGATCCGGGCATCTTCGGCCTCGACCTGTACGAGGCCGGTGTCGGCGAGACGGTCGAGACCTACGTACGCGACCTGGTCGCCGGGCCGGGCGCCGTACGAGCCACGCTGCACGAAGGACGGTGACCATGGCTCCCACCATGTCGTTCCGCTGGTACGGCGAGAAGGACGATCCCATCCCGCTGCGGCACATCCGCCAGATCCCGGCCGTGGAGAACGTCGTCGGCGCGCTGTTCGACATCCCGGTGGGCGAGGTCTGGCCGTCGGCGAGCATCGAGGCGCTCAAGGCGCAGGTCAACGCCGCCGGCCTGAACCTGGAGGTGATCGAGAGCGTCAACGTCCACGACGACATCAAGATCGGTCTGCCGAGCCGCGACAGGCTCATCGACAACTACCGCACGACCATCCGCAACCTGGCGGGGGTCGGTGTCAAGGTCATCTGCTACAACTTCATGCCGGTCTTCGACTGGCTGCGGACGACCCTCAACTACAAGCTGCCCGCCGGGTCGTACGTCCTGCAGTACGACGACGCGGTGGCCACCTCCCAGACCCCCGAGGAGCTGTCCCGTACGGTCGCCGCCAACTCCGGCGGATTCACCCTGCCGGGATGGGAGGAGGACCGGCTCGCCGATCTCCACGAGCTCTTCGCCATGTACGCCGGGATCGACGCCGACGGCCTGCGCGCCAACCTGCGGTACTTCCTGGAGGGGGTCGTCCCGGTCTGCGAGGAGGTCGGCATCCGGATGGCGCTGCACCCCGACGACCCGCCGAAATCGTTGTTCGGGCTGCCGCGGATCGTGAAGAACCTCGACGACCTGAAGTGGATCACCGAGCAGGTCGACAGCCCGGCCAACGCCCTGACGGTCTGCACCGGCAGCCTCGGTGAGGACCCGGCCAACGACGTGCCCGCGATCATGCGGTACTTCTCGGAGCGGGACCGGGTGCCGTTCGTCCACCTGCGCAACATCAGGTGGACCGGCAACGGCAGCTTCCACGAGTCCGCGCACCTGTCGCGGTCGGGCTCGTTGGACATGTACGAGATCGTCCGGGCGCTGGTCGAGACCGGCTTCGACGGCTATGCGCGGCCCGACCACGGCCGGATGATCTGGGACGAGGTCGGCCGCCCCGGCTACGGACTGTACGACCGGGCGCTGGGGATCGCCTACCTCAACGGGCTGTTCGAGGCCATCGAGAAGGGCGCCCAGCGCTCGGCCCAACCCTGACGGTGACATCGCTCGGTGAATACATGATCGAGACGCGTCAGGTAGCGTGAAGTGGTGGTCAGGCCCGAACCGCTGCGCGGACAGGATGCGTGGTGGCGGCGCCCCCGGGCGTGGGTGGGTCGTTTCCGCCAGGACCCGGGCACGGCGAACCTGCACAAGCACGTACCGATGGTCGAGCGCATCGTCTCCCAGCGCGCGTCGCTTCGTCGCCTCGCCGATGACGACCTGATGAGACGTTGCGCTGGGTTGACTTCGGTCGACCCGGACGATGACGACGAGCTCGTGACCTTTCTCGGCGTGGCGAGCGAGGCGGCGCGGCGGCGGCTCGAGCTGGAGCCGTTCGACGTTCAGCTGCTCGCTGCGGTGAGCATGTTGCATGGCCGGGTGGTCGACATGGCCACGGGTGAGGGCAAGACGTTGGTGGGGTTCCTCGTGTCCGCGGGGCTCGCCGCTGCCGGCCGGCGCGTGCATGTGCTCTCGGCGAACGACTACCTGGCGGTCCGGGATGCCGATTCGGGGGCACCGTTTTTCTCCTCGTTCGGTCTGAGCTGTGCCGCGGTGGTCGACGGGATGGGCGAGTCGGAGCGTGCCGAGGCGTACCGGGCCGACGTCGTGTACCTGACGGTGCATCAGGTGGGTTTCGATCTGCTGCGCGACCGCCGGCGCCTCCCCGAGGACCGGCGACTGGTGCCGGGCCTGGACGCCGCGGTGGTTGATGAGATCGACGCTGTGCTGCTGGATGATGCGATGGTGCCTCTCGTGATCGCCGGGGACGCCGACCCGCAACCAGAAGAGGCACCCCTGGCGCAGATCATCGCGGGCCTGACCGAAGACGAGCATTTCCGGGTCTCGGGCGACCGGCGCAGTGTCTCGTTCACCGAGGCAGGTGTCGCATGTATCGAATCGGCGCTCGGGATCGATGACCTGTACGCGCAGGAGCAGGTCGGCCTGTTGACGGCGGCGCATGTCGCGCTGCACGCGCATGCGCTGGTCGAACGCGACGTGCACTACCTCGTCACCGATGGACGGGTGCAGTTGGTCGACGATGCGCGCGGGCGGGTGGCGGATCGTCAGCGTTGGCCCGACGGTCTCCACGCCGCCATCGAACGCAAAGAAGGTCTGGAGGTGACCGGGCAGGCCGAGATCCTCGACCAGGTGCTTGTCGAGACCGTCGCCCGCGGCTATCGAACCCTCACCGGGATGAGCGGCACCGCTCTTGAGGCGGCCGAGCGCCTGGCCGAGGACCTCGGCATCACGACCGGTGTGATCCCCACCCACCGCCCCTGCATCCGAGAAGATGCCACCGACCGGCTGTTCGTCACTGCCGAGCAGCGCGATACCGCCGCAGCCGAGGCCGTGCGTGCAGCCCATGCTGCGGGGCAGCCGGTGCTCGTCGGTACCGGCAGTGTGGCTGATTCGGAAGGATTCGCCCGGCTGCTCGCCGGGCTGGGTGTCGAGGCGCGGGTGCTCAACGCGCGGAACGACGCTGCCGAGGCTGAGATCATTGCCCGCGCCGGCGAATACGGTGCGGTCACCGTGTCAACGCAAATGGCAGGCCGAGGCGTCGACATCCGTCTCGGCCCAGGTGTGGTCGAGACAGGGGGCCTGCTCGTCGTCGGTCTCGGACGATACGACTCCGCGCGCCTCGACCGGCAACTACGGGGCAGATCGGGCAGGCAGGGCGACCCCGGCCGGTCGGTGTTCTACACCAGCCTCGAAGACGACGTGGTGACCGAACAGCTCCGCATCAGCGACCAACCCCGATCCGTCGCCCCGAATGGGCTGATCGCTGACCGGAGGTTCGCGCGTCTCTACGAGCACTCGCAGCGTGTCGCCGAGGGCAGGCTGCTGCAACTGCATCGCACCACCCGCAGCTACCACACCCTGACCGATCAGCACCGACGGGCGATCCTGGATACCCGAGAACGCCTCCTCACCGAGCCTGACGCACTTGACGACTGGCTCCGGCGGGTCTTCACGGACGTCCCCGCCCGGGTGCGGGCATGGACGGCACAGCGGCGCCGCCTCGCCACCGAAGTGGTGCTCCACCAGCTCGACCGGGCCTGGACCGACCATCTGAACCAACTCGCCGCTGTCCGCGAGGGCATCCACCTGCGGGTGCTGGGCAGGCAGAACCCGCTGGACGAGTTCAATCGAATCGCCGGCGACGACTTCCGTGCCCTCGGCGCCGACACCGTCGCAGCAGTTCGGCGGGTTCTCGACAACGCACCCGACGATGCCACTACCTTGGGTGATCTCGGCCTGCGCCGCCCGTCATCAACGTGGACGTACATGGTCACCGACAACCCGTTCGGCTCCGAAGCAGACCGGGTGGTCGCCTACCTCGGAAACGTCATCCGGGGCGGTCGACCACCACGACTCACCCACACCTGACCGCCACCGCTCGGCGGCAAGGCCCCCCTCGGTCGGAACCCGAACGTTCCCCTCACCGTACGCCGGCCGCGTCGAGCAGACCCGCAGCGGCGTCGCGGGCCCGGGAGGCCAGGCCGGGATCCCCCAGCACCGCCGCGCCGACCTGCGCGCCCTCGGCCAGCAGGACGATCTGGTCGGCCACCGCGTCGGGCGCGCCGGCCTCGCGCACCTGGTCCGACACGTACGCCCGGAAGGACTCCTTCTGCGCCCGCACGGCCTCGGCAACCTGAGGTGAGGTCGCCCCGAGTTCCCCGAAGGCGTTGACGAACGCGCATCCGCGGAACCCCGACGTACGAAACCATGCGTCCAGGAAGTCGAAGATCGCCAGCACCCGCTCCCGGGCCGTGGTCGCCTGGGCGGCGGCCGCCGCGATACCGGCATCCCACTCGGCACTCCGCCGGGCCAGCACGGCCACCACGAGCTCGTCCTTGGAGGGGAACAGGGCGTACATCCGCTTGAGGGACACCCCGGCCTCCGCCCGCACGGCGTCCATCCCCACCGAGTGCACGCCCCGGGCATAGAACAGACGGTCCGCCGCGCTCACCACCCGCTGTCGGGCGGTTTCCTCGTCGATCATGCCGCGCCCCTTTCCGGCTACCCCTTGCGCTGAGAACGATCGTTCTCTAGTCTAGACCCCGGAGAACGAACGTTCTCCCGATCTCCGAAAGGGACATCCCCATGGCGACCATCACCGTCGGACGCGAGAACTCCACCGACATCGAGCTCTACTACGAGGACCACGGGAACGGCCGACCGGTCGTTCTCATCCACGGCTACCCGCTGGACGGCGCCAGCTGGGAGCTGCAGACCCGGGCCCTGTTGGAGGCCGGATACCGCGTCATCGCCTACGACCGCCGCGGCTTCGGGGCCTCGAGCAAGGTCACCGACGGGTACGACTACGACACCTTCGCCGCCGATCTGCATGCCCTCCTGGAAACCCTCGACCTGCGCGACGTCACCCTCGTCGGCTTCTCCATGGGCACCGGCGAGCTCGCCCGCTACGTCAACCGCTACGGTCACGAGCGGATCGCCAAGCTGGCCTTCCTCGCCTCCCTCGAGCCCTACCTCGTGCAGGCCGACGACAACCCCGAGGGCGTCCCGCAGTCGGTCTTCGACGGCATCGCCGACGCCGCCCGCACCGACCGGTACGCATGGTTCACCCAGTTCTACGCCGACTTCTACAACCTCGACGAGAACCTCGGCTCGCGGATCAGCCAGCAGGTCGTCACGGCCAACTGGAACACGGCCACCCGCTCGGCACCGATCGCCGCGTACGCCGTCGTGCCCACCTGGATCGAGGACTTCCGGCCCGACGTCGAGGCGGTCCGCGCGTCGGGCAAGCCGGTGCTCATCCTGCACGGCACCGCCGACAACATCCTGCCGATCGATGCCTCCGGGCGACGCTTCCACACGCTCGTGCCCGAAGCCACGTACGTGGAGGTCGACGGCGCCCCGCACGGGCTGCTGTGGACCCACGCCGACCAGGTGAACGAGGCACTGCTGACCTTCATCGCCGACTGAGATCCTCGGCGGTCAGGTCGAAATCCACCGAACCGTAGGTCTTCCCGTTGATCTGCAACTCGATGCGGTGGCCGCCCGGGTAGTAGCGGCGGGTGGCGATCGGCCGGAAGGAGTGCTCCCGGTCGATCGCCACTGCCTCGCCGGGGGCCAACGCCCGCTCGGTGAGCTTGAACGTCTTCCCCCGGACCGCGCCGTTGGCCTTGCGGTGGTGGACGACGTAGTCGATGGCGAGACGGGCCGGTCCGTCGCCGATGTTGCGGATGCGCGCCCGGAACCTGATGGCGCCGCCGGTCGCCACCGACGCCCGGTCGGTGGTCGGACCCGCCACGTCGAGCGACACGGGCCCGAAACCCAGCAGCTCCAACGCGCCCGGGTCCCCGCGCTTGAGGAGGGTCCGCAGCGCATGGCGGACCACCCGCCCGGTGTCCGCCGTGGGCGCGGCCGACCAGCGCCGGGCGGTGGCCACGACGAGGTCGGGCGCGTCACGGCTGAGGTCGTTGAGATGGTTCGCGACGGAGCGCCGGACGTCCTCGCTGGGATCGCGATAGAGCCGGTCGAGAATCGGCAGGGTCACCCCGGGCGTCCCGAGGATCGCCGGGACCCGGACCGCCCAGGGCAGGTACGGGCGGGCGCCCTCCGAGGCCAGCCGCCGGACGGCGGGATCGTCGGAGCCGGTCCATGCCAGGGCGCCGGCGAGGGCCCGGTCGGGGTCGCGCCGCAGAAAGGTGCGCAGGGCGAACTCGGCGGTCAGCCGCCCGGTCAGCTCGGCCAGCAGGGACATCCCGTCGTCGAATGCTGCGGTGGAACCGTCCTCGACGGCCCGCGCGGCCACCGCCGTGGTCACCGGCCAGATCAGCCAGCCGGTGAAGTCCTCGTCCGCCGCGGCCGCCCGGATCACCCGGGCGAGGGCGGCATGGTCACCGGGCACCCCGGCCAGGAGGGCGTCGCGCAGCAGGTCGGCCCGGGCCCGCAGGGGCAGCGGTCCGAGGCGCTCGGGGGCCCGCGCCAACGCCGCGAGGTCGGCTCCCGGGGCGACGGAGCGGATCACGGCGTGGAGCGTGCGCGCGGTGTCCGCGCCGATGAGTTCGTCGGCGAAGGGCATCCGGGTCCCCCTGTCGTACGTCGGGATCGTCGACCTCCAGTGTCGCGCGGACAGTGTCGGTGCCCAGCACTAGACTCCCTCGGGTACGTGCACGAGGGTACGAGGAAGGCCACCGATGGACATCCGCACCACCTATGCCGCCGATCCCGATCGCTACGACGGCCGGATGCCGTACATCCGATCCGGACGCAGCGGACTCCTGCTGCCGCAGGTGTCACTGGGCCTGTGGCACAACTTCGGGGACACCTCCAGTCCGACCTCGATGCGGGAGATCTGCCGGACCGCCTTCGACGCGGGCATCACCCAGTTCGACGTGGCGAACAACTACGGCCCGCCGTACGGCGCCGCCGAGGCGAATTTCGGCCGGATCCTCGCGACGGACTTCGCACCGTACCGCGACGAACTGGTCATCACCTCCAAGGCGGGCTACGACATGTGGCCCGGCCCCTACGGCGACCACGGGTCGCGCAAGTATCTGATCGCCAGTTGCGACCAGTCGCTGCGCCGGCTCGGGCTGGACTACGTCGACATCTTCTACCACCACCGTCCCGACCCGGACACCCCGCTGGAGGAGACCATGGAGGCCCTCGACCGGATCGTCCGGTCGGGCCGGGCCCTGTACGTGGGCGTCTCCAACTACGACGCGCGCCAGACCCTGGCCGCCGCCGCGATCCTCTCCGAGCTCCACACGCCGTTCGTCATCAACCAGGTGCGCTACAGCATCTTCGATCGGCACATCGAGGCCGACGGTCTCCTCGACGCGGCGACGGCGGCGGGCGTCGGCCTCATCACGTTCTCCCCGCTGGCGCAGGGTCTGCTGACCGACCGCTACCTCAACGGTGTCCCCGCCGACAGCCGGATCGGACGCGATCACCGCTACCTCGACGAATCGGCCCTCACCCCGGCCCGGCACCGCCAGATCGTCGACCTCAACGCGATCGCCCAGCAGCGGGGACAGACCCTGGCCGAGATGGCGCTGGCCTGGATCCTGCGCAACGAGGCGGTCACCAGCGTGCTGATCGGCGCCTCCCGCCCGTCCCAGATCCACGACAACGTCAAGGCGATCGCCAACACGACGTTCAGCGCCGAGGAGCTGGCCGCGATCGACGCGATCGCGCCTGCGGCCTGAGGGCACGCCGGAGGGCTGCCAACAGGCCGTCCGCGTCGTCGACCACCAGTTCCGGCTCGGGCCCGCGGCTGTCGGACGTGACCCGCGACCGGATGATCACCGTGGTCGCCACCCTCGCCCGCCGGGCCGCGAGGACGTCCCGCCCCCGCTTGTCACCCACGAACCAACACCATGCCGGGTCGACGCCGATCGCCTCGGCGGCCGCCCGCACGATCCGCGGATCGGGTTTGCGGAAGCCGAACTCGTCGGAGTAGAACTGCGCCGCCAGGTACGGCGCGAAGCCCCATCGGGTGAGGTTCGCCCGCGACACCTTCCCACAGATCGTGTTCGAGACGATGGCCACGGGGATGGCGTGGGCCTTCGCGCAGGCGAGGAACTCGAGCATCCCGGGGCGGGGCGAACGCTCGGCGCGACAGCTCACGTACGCGCGGGTCCAGGTGGTCGCCTCGGCCACCACGGCCGCCCGCATCCCGCTCGGCCAGTCGGCGGCCATCAGGTCGCCCCAGAACTCGGCCGGGGTCACCTCGTCGTGGGCCTCCTTCCGGTCGCGGTATCGCCGGTGCCCCGCCTCGAGCATGGTGACCAGCTCGTCGTCGGACGGGGTGTTGTGCCCGGCCCGGCGCAGGAACGCGCCCAGGTCGGCCGCGAACCCGTGGACGTTCTGGGGCGCCTTCACCGACAGGCTCAGCACACCGCCGTTGTCCACCAGCAGGCCGCGTGGGGCGACGATCTCCCTGCCGCGAGGCACCCGGGCCGGCGCCGGTTCCGCCAGGGCCGGCACCGGGGCCGGCTGCGCGGCGGCGAGCGCATCGACCAATCCGGTGACCTCGTCGAACAGGGCGTCCGGCTCGCCCTCGACCGGGTAGACCGGGCTGTCGGTGTGGTGATGGCGGATCAGCACCACCGCGTCGACCCCGGCGCGCCGACCCGCCACCAGGTCGCGGTCGCGGGTGTCGCCGACGTACCAGCACCGGTCGATCGGGACGTTCAGGGCCTCCGCCACCATTGTCAGCATGCCGGGGTGCGGCTTGCGGATGCCGATCTCGTCGGAATAGAGCTGCACATCGAACAGGTCGGTGAGCCCGGCGGCCTCGATGAACGCGCGGTGGGCCGCGCCGGACTGGGCGTTGCTCGCGATGCCCACCCGCACCCCGCGACGCCGGGCCAGTGCCAGCAGCTCCCGGATGCCCGGCCGCAGGGTGTGGACGCTCATCCGTTCGATCTTGGCCCGACACAGCCGCTGCGCATCGGCGGCGAGGACCACCTGCGCCCGCTCGGGCAGGTCGGAGGCCATGAAGTCGGCCCAGATCTCGGCGTGCGTCAGCTCGTTCGGGCGCCGGCGCCGGCTGCACACGTTGTTGTAGTCCTTCAGCGCGGCGAATCCGGCCCGGATCGACTGCTCCAGCCGGCCCCGGTCGATCTCCACCCCGGCCCGGCGCAGGGTGGCGTGCGCCTCGGCGGTGAGGTCGGCGAACCCGGTGGGCCGCTTGGCGGTCGACACCACGACGCCGCCGTAGTCGAGGATGAGGCCGCGGGGCAGGTGTTGCAGGGCCATCCGGCTCCTTTGTTCGGTGGTGGTCACAGCCGCGTCCCCGCCTCGTCGAAACGGTTGAGGTCGGCCGGGTCGAAGCCGATGTCGACGCTGGTGCCGGCCGAGCCGGCGTACGTGGTCGAGTGGGAGGTCAGCCGGGTGCCGTCCTTCTCCAGGGTGTGGATCCAGGCGACCCCGGTGGTGATGGCGGACCGTACGGTCCAGTTGTCCCGGGGGACCGGCGTGACCCGCAGGGCCTCGGGACGGAGGCCGACGGTCACGGCGTCGCCGGCGTACGGCCTCACCAGCGGGTGGTCACCCGGCAGCAGGTTCATCGCCGGGGCCCCGATGAACGTCGCTACGTCGAGGGTGGCCGGGGTGGAGTAGACCTCCAGCGGGCCGCCGAGCTGGGAGATCCTCCCCCGGTGCATCACGGCGATCTGATCGGCGAGTTCCATCGCTTCGGCCTGGTCGTGGGTGACGAAGATCGTCGTACAGCCGAACTCGCGGTGCAGGCTGCGGATCGTCTCGCGCATGTCGGCGCGGAGCTGGGCGTCGAGGTTGGACAGCGGCTCGTCCATCAGCAGGGTCTTCGGGTGGGTGACGAGCGTACGGGCCAGCGCCACCCGCTGCTGTTGACCCCCGGAGAGTTCGTACGGGAAGCGCTCGGCGTACGGGGTCAGCGAGAGGCGTTCGAGGATCTCACCCACCCGGCGGCGGCGCTCGCCCCTGTCCCTGACACCACGCTGGACCAGGCCGAACTCGACGTTCTTCCAGGCCCGCATGTGCGGCCACAGCGCGTAGTGCTGGAAGACCAGGCCGAGATGACGGTCCTCCGGGCCGACGAAGGTGCCGCCGGCGGGGTCGTCCACGATCCGGCCACCCAGGCCGATCGACCCCGAGGTGACCCCGTCCAGGCCGGCGATCATCCGCAGGGTGGTGGTCTTTCCGCAGCCGGACGGACCGAGCAGGCACAGCAGGGTGCCGTCGGGGATGTCGAGCTCGATGCCGTCGACGGCGTTGGCCTTCGCGCCGGGATAGCGGCGGGTGACGTGGTGCAGGGTGACGCTCACGGGGTGCTCCTGGCGGTTCAGGCGGCGATGGCGGCGCTCGCGCTGCCCTTGCCGAAGCGGCGGGCGAGCACGCCGCCGGTGACGGCGAGGATGGTGATGACGAGGGTGACGGCGTTGGCCTCCTGGTCGAGGCCGTTCTCGCCCAGGTCGAGGGCGAGTTGGGGGAGGAAGGCCGGGGTGGAGCCGATGAAGAGCATGACCACCAGGGTCAGGTCCTTCATGCCCGAGACGAACGGGAAGATCACCGCCGAACCGAGTGCGCCGGTCAGCAGCGGCGTGTCCACCCGCCACAGGGCCGCATACCAGCGGGCGCCGCTGATCCGCGCCGCCTCGTCGAGTTGCCCGCCGAGCTGGGAGACGGCCGAGATGCCGACCCGCGTGGTGAACGGGAGTTCGTCGATCACCATGCCGATGACCAGCAGGGCGAAGGTGCCGTAGAGGGCCGGGATCGGGCCGCGCGGCTGGTTGAACATGGCGATCAGACCACCGGCCAGCGCGATGCCGGGCAGCAGGTGCGGCAGGAAGGTGATCTGGCGTAGTGCCCCGCCGATCACCCCCGGGGCGTTCCTGATCAGGATGCCGACGACCAGGCCGACCACGGCACAGATGCCGGCGGCGAGGGCGGCGACCCACAGGGTATTCCCGGCCGCATGCCAGAACTGCCCGGACTGCAGCAGTCCGTCGGGGAAGTCGCGGTCGCCGGTGCCGAACCACCAGAAGTCGAGGGTCAGGTTGTCGAGCGTGAGGCGGCCGCCGATCGTCCGCCGCATGACGGTCGAGGTGGCCAGCACGAACAGCGGCAGGCCGAAGGCGAACAGGCCGAGCAGGGCGAGGAAGCCCAGGGCCGGCCAGCGCCCTGCACGCAGGCGGGTGAGCTCGGTCTTGGCGGTACTACCGCTGATCGTCTCGAACCGTCTGGCTCCGCGGGCCAGCAGCGTGTCGCTGTAGATCAGCACCATGCCGATGACGGTGATCGCGACGGCCAGCACGCTGGCGGTGCCGCGGCGGTCGTTGCGCAGCTCGCCGTACAGGCTGGTGGCCAGGACGTCCCAGTCGACCGGCAGGCCGAGGACGTAGGGCACCCCGAAGTCGCCGATCGCGTTGGCCACGGTGAGCAGGGCGGCCGAGAGCAGGGCGGGTCGGACGGCCGGCAGCATCACGTCGAAAAGGATCGTCCGCCGGCCGGCCCCGACCAGTCGGGCGGCCTCCTCCTGGGCGGCGTCGATCCGGCCGAACGCATCGGCGGACAGCACCATCACCAGCGGGAACCGGTGCAGGGCCAGGACGAGCGCCGACGGGACCAACCCGTACGCCAGCCAGTCGGGAGTGACCACGCCGGCCGCCTGCAGGAAGCCGGGGGCGCCGGCCGCGGACCCGTTCTTGAAGACGGTGAGCCAGCTCTGGGCGAAGGCCCAGGACGGGATCATGTACGCCAGCAGCATCAGGCCGACCCAGTGCCTGGCGAACGGCACGTCCGTCCGTGACACCAGCCAGCCGGCCATCACCCCCAGGAGGATCGTCAGGGCGGTCGCGGCGATGGTGAGCTGGAAGGTGTTGAGCAGCGGCTCCCAGAACAGCCGACCCGCGGCCGTCGAGGTGAGCATCCGCTGCCAGAAGTACCAGGTGAATGCGCCCGGAGGTGCGGTCACCCCGGGGTCGGCCGCACCCGCCACGAAAGCCGCCGACAACACCGACAGGACGGGCCCGAGGATGAGGTAGGTGAAGATCAGCACGGCGCCGGCCGCCAGGGCCGGCAGTGGGTTGCTGACCAGCCGGGCGAGCCCGTACCGGAGGCGGGCGGCCGCCGTCGGGCGGCTTTCGTGGAGGACGGTCATCGACGGGTCAGCTCAGGGCCTCGGCCCACAGATCCTGGGTGTTCTGACGCTCGGCCCAGTGCTGGTCGATGGAGTCGAGGCGGAACATGTACAGGTCGGAGTGGTCGGCCTTCATGCCCGGGATCGGGTTGATGCCGTCGGGCAGGGTCACGTTCGGGTTCGTGGCGAAGCCACCGTTGTCGAGCACCGGCTGGGTGGCCTTGTCACCGAGCAGGAAGTCCACCCACAGCTTGGCTGCGTTCGGGTGGGCGGCGTTGTTCACCAACACGGCGAACTTCGGGGAGACATAGCCGATCCACGGGCTCAGCCCCTCGCAGGGTACGACGTCGAGCCCCTCGTCCTCGGCGTCGTAGTAGGCGCTGGCGGCGGTGAAGCCGATCGTGTCGCCGTCCTTGTCGCCGACGTCACCGAGGACGTTGTCCGAGTCATCGGTGATCTGGGCGTTCGCCGCCCAGCCCTTCAGCAGTTCCTCGCCCGGGACGCCGGAGACGGCAGAGCCGAACTTCTCCTGGTACGCCGCGGCCAGTTCGTCGGAGTCGTTGATGCGCAGTTCGGTGAAGAAATCGGCCAACTGGGGTGACTGGGACGGGTCCTCGAAGATCACCTTGTCCTTCCAGGCGGCCTCGGTGAGGTCCCACACGTTCGTCACCGGGCAGCCGTCCGGATAGGTCGTCGGGTTGTAGACGAACACGTTGGGGTTCCATACGAACACCGGCGGGTTCTGCGAGTCGGTCGGGATGACGTCGGCCTTGTCGGCGGGGAACCAACTGGTCACCAGATTGTTGGGCAGCAGGACGCCGGCCAGGGCGCCGGTGTCGGCGAAGTTGAGGACGTCGACGCTCGGGGTGCCGCCGGCGGCCTCGTTGGAGAGCTTGGTGACCTGCTCCTCCTTGGAGACCTTGATGGCCTCGACCGTGATGTTCGGGTACTCCTCCATGAAGAGTTCGGCGATGTCCTCGACGGAGCTGGAGCTGTCCCAGACGGTCAGCGTCCCCTCCGCCTCGGCGTCGGCGATGAGCTGGTCGAGGTCGACGGTCTCGGCCGTCGTGGACGATTCGGGCGATGCGGGGGCCGAGGCGGACGCGTCGCCGGCGCAGGCCGAGAGCACGGATGTCAGGGCGAGGGCGGCAAGGCCGCCCGCCAGTGCACGGATTGTGGACATGAGGATCCTTTGGTTGCGGGATGTCCTGGTGGCAACACTCACAAGCCCATCGGTCATCTCGGGGCGGCCTGGCCAAACGCCCGGTGAACAGCGCTGGAACGTTTGATTCAAACGTTCCAGCAGGGTGGTGAGGATCCCCTGGCACCTCTACCGTGGAGCCATGTCCGCCGAGCACCCGCACCGCGTCACCATCGTCGATGTCGCCCGTGAAGCGGGGGTGAGCACCTCGCTGGTCTCGCTCGCGCTGAGCGGAGCGCCGCGGGTCGCCGACAGCACGAGGGAGCGCATCCTCAAGCTCGCCGGGGAACTCGGCTACCGCCGGAACGCCCTCGCCGCGGGCCTGGTCAGCGGGCGTACGGGCCTGCTCGCCGTGATCGTCACCGATCTGGCCAGCCCCTACCACGCCGACGTCGCGAGTCAGGTCGAGGCGGCCTGCGACCAGGCCTCGCTGACCGCGCTGATCCTCAACGGCCGACGGGACCCGGAACGCCTCGATTCCCTGCTGGACCAGGCGCTCCGGCTGCAGGTCGACGCCGTCGTGGTAATCAGCTCGTGGATCCCGGTGGAACGCCTCGAGGCCGTCGGAAGGCTGCGCCCGGTGGCGGTGGTCGGCAGGCTGGAGGCCACGCCGAGCCACCTCGACACCGTCCGCAACGACGACGAACGCGGCACCGGGCTGGCCATGCAACACCTGCGGTCCCTCGGTCACCGCCGGATCGCGGCCCTGGCGGGCGGTTCCCGTCCGGCCCAGTTGGCCCGGCTGGTCGCCTACCGTGCCGACATGGCGGCTCACGGCGACGCCGGTCTCGTCGAGGAGTTCGGCCTCGACGCGGTGGACACGCTGGTCGGCCGACTGCGGGAACCGGGGGGACCGACCGCGGTCTTCGCCACCAACGACAACGCGGCGGTCGACCTGCTGCGGCAGGCCGCTGATGCCGGGATCGCCGTTCCCACGCAGGTCTCGGTGGTCGGGTACGACGACACCGCACTGGCGCGCTCCTGGCGGCCACGCCTCAGCAGCGTCGGCCAGGCCATCGACGTCCTCGGCACCCGGGCCGTCCAGATGGTGGCGGAACGTCTCGCGGGACGCACCGAGGCCCGCCACGAGATCGTGCTCGGCGAGCTCGCCGTCCGCGAAACGACCGCCCGACCGGCCTAGTCGGGGTCGAGGCGGATGGTGCCGTGGTTGGTGACCCGGAACCGCTGACCCCGCGGAGTGGTCCAGGTCCACACGCCGGGCGTGTCCTGGATGAGCCGATACCCGGCGTGGGTCCGGGCCCGATGCACCGTCCGCGACAGGGGCCCCAGATTGTCCGGCCTCGTCTGGCCCGACACCCCCGCCCGGTACGGCACCGAATGGTCCATGTCGCAGTGGCGGGCCGTCCGCGTCCCGTACGGCGCCACCTCCACCGGCTGGGCCAAGGTGAGCTGCTCACGCATCCGATCAGGCACCTCGTAGGCATCCACCGGGACGCTGTCGGCGTGGTCGATCACCTGGGTGACGAGCACCTTCGCCCCACCCGTGAGGTCCTTCAGGTGGTCCAGGGTGACCGGGCCGAGCCCCTCCACCCGGGCCACCTGCCCACCCGGGGCCAGGTGGACGTAGAGCCGTACCACCGGAGCCTGGCCGGGGAACTCCCCGCGGGCCAGCAGACCCAGCGCCCGCGCCCGCCGCGCATCCACATCGCCGTCGTCGCCCGCCTGCTCCAGCTCCGCGGCCATGGAAGTCAGTGTCGCGTCCAACTGGACCGCATCCGCCGCGTCCAGCACCGCGAACACCTCGCCCACCGCCCCCGTCTCCGGGGCCGGGGTGACGTCGACCCGCCGCTGGATGCTCTTCTCGCGCGCCGCGGCCGCCTCCGGATCCGCCGCCGCGACCTCCCCGGCCACCAGCCGCTTCGCCCGCGCCCACGACAAACCCGGCAACTCGTCCCCGACCCGGTCATCCAGCCACAGCGCCTGCATCGCGGTCAACGACACACACCGGCGGGCGACCTCCAGACACCGCCACACCGGCATGTCCCCCGCGACCATCCGATTCCACAGCCTGGGGTGGCGCCACTTCAGATCCAGGCTGTCCGCCATCAACGCCCGGGCCCGCTCCGGCGCCAACTGCAGGGCTGCACCGATCTCCAGGTGGAGGAACTCCGGCACCTCCGGCGTGCCATCCGCCCCACCGCGCACCCGCGCCTCGTCCCCGCTGGTCGGGGCCGCCTCCGCCAGGTCCGCGACCAACGCGATCTTGCGGATCTCGGCGAACCGGGCAAGCTGCTCCACCTCGACCAACTCCGTGATGTGCTCGTCAGGATCCTCCGGCAGCCCGTAGCCCGGAGTCACCGCGACCACCGCCCCGTCCTCGCCGACCACCGGCCGGCCACCACGGGTCAGCTCCCCCGCCGGCGGCGGCCGGCGCACCATCCACATCTCCCCCGGGGCACCGCCCGGGGCCTCACGCCCCTCATCCATGCCAATACCGTACGAAGCAGTACTGACATTTTTTCCGAACACACGTACGACCGGCCGAGACTGCGGCACCGTTGTTCCTTGACACCGGCAGGCGACGACTGCCCGTACCGTGGTCAGTCAGGGACAGCGAAGGTAGCGTGGCGCACGTCGAGGTCCCGGCTCAGGAGATCAGCTCTTCGGACAGCAGGATCGGCACCTCCTCACCCGGGTTGACGGTGAGCTGTGTCGGCTCGTCGTAGTGGGTGATCCGGCCGTCCGCGTAGGCCGTGCCGCGGAAGCTCACCGTGATCGGTGTCTTGCCGGTGCGCAGAGTCGCCAAGGGCGCGTCGACCTCGTCCAGCCAGCGGATCAGGCTGCGCCCCAGGCGTCCCGTCACGTCCGGGTACGTCGCCGACAGATCGGTGGCCTCGCCGATGTCACTGTCGAGGTCGAAAAGATCCCAGTCGCCGGTCTCGTAGCTGTAGACCAGCTTCCACTTCCCCTCACGGATCACGCTCTGCGGGCGCTGGTGCCGTTGCCCTGAGATGAGGTAGCCGGGCAGGTGCCAGAAGAGCGGTCGCTTCCCCAGTTGGGTGTTCTGGTTCGACCAGATGCCGCTAAGGTCCGTGCCGTCAAGGCGTAGTCCCTTCGGCAGGTCGGCCCCCGCCAGCGCGGCCAGGGTCGGGAAGTAGTCGACGGCGTGGATCGGGGTCGAGTTCACCGTCCCGCCGTCGACGAGCCGCTCATTGCCGCTCCAGACGATGGCCGGCACCCGCAGACCGCCCTCCCGCAGCGTGCCCTTGAGACCTCTGAGCGGACCGTTGTCGGCTGCAGCGGGCCCGCCGTTGTCGGAGGTGAAGACGAGGACGGTGTTGTCGGACAGCGGATGCCCCGGGTTGCGGGGGTCCGGGGTGGTCTCCAGGTGGTGGACGATGCGGGCGACGCTCTGGTCGAGGCCCTCGACCAGAGCCGCGTACGACGCCTTCGCGGAGCGGCCGTCCACCGGCGCCTTGGCCTGGTACTTCGCCAGCAGATCGGCGCGCGCCTGCGGATTGCCGGTGGGCGAATGGACCGCGTAGTCGCTCACCCAGGCATAGAAGGGCTCGTCCGTGTGCCGATCGATGAAGTCCACGGTGGCGTCCGCGACCGCATCCGTGACGTGCTTGTTGGTACCGACCAGGGCATCGAGCGTCGCGTCGGACACCCCGTGTGAGTACGGTTTGATCTGGCTGTCGACGTAGGCCTGGGTGTAGTCGGCCGCGTAGGCGTCCAGCTCCGGACCGATGTTGTTGACGAAGGTCCCGTTGTCCTGTGCGTGATAGGTGCCGGCATTGCCGGCATTGGTGCCGCCCCAGTTCTCCTCGAACCCGAAGTCCGTCGTGATCTGGGCCGCCTTCTCCGTCACGTGGAACTTGCCCACGTACCCGGTCGCGTAGCCGCTGTCCCGGAGCGCCTCGCCGACCGTGTAGGCCTCGGCGGGGAGCGCATCGTCCCCGTTCGGCAGGCCCTGCGCCGCGCCGTCGAGAAGGGTGTTGTCCCCACCTCGGTCGAGGTCGCCTACGAGATAGAGATTGTTGGTTGGGCGGGGGGCGTACAGACCGGTGAGCAGCCCGGCGCGGGTGGGGACGCAGTTCGGGCCGGCGTAGGCGGTGTCGAATGCGACCCCCTCCTGCGCCAATCGGTCGATTGCGGGGGTCTCGTTGTACGGGTTGCCCGTGCCCTTGTTCGTCAGGCCGGTGCCGAGGTCGGCCCAGCCGAGGTCGTCGGCGAGGACGAACACGATGTTGGGCCGTTGATCCTTCTTCCCGGTTGTGGACGGGGCGGCCTGGGAGGGTGTCGTGCTGATTCCCGGAACGGCCAGGACCGTGGTGCCGAGCGTCGCGGTGAGCGCCGCGACGCCGAGTTTCCGAGCGAGGAGTTTCATGGGGGAGCCTCTCTGTGGGGACCGTCAGTCGACGTCCTTCATCTGAGCTTTTGGAAACCATAACATCGGCTCATACCACCTTGTGCGTGGGGTGTCCCTGTCGTCTGGTCAGGGCGCCGACGGAAGTCCCACGGTCTGACCGGCCGATACCGGGCCCCGGGCCACGCCGTACGCCCGTGTCGCGAAACGTACGGCGCGAACGTCACGTTGCTGGCCGCCCTCGCGAGGCGCGGGTGCGGGTCGGCGGGTGGCGCATGATGTCGGCCGCCGGCCGCCCGGCGTTCAGCAGGCGCGCCATCTGCTCCATCGCGGGCCGGGTGTGGGTGTAGTGAGCGAGGTAGCCCTCGCACAGGTAGTTCAGGCCGGGTTCGCCGTCGGTGGTGGTGAGGAACCGGTCCTTGGGGCAGCCGCCGTGGCAGGCCCAGCGCACCGGACACTCGACGCACTGGCGGGGCAGGCTGGTCCGCTTGTCCCGCCCGAACCTGCGTTGCTGGCGGGAGCGCACCATCACCTGCAAAGACTCCTCGGCGACGTTGCCGAGCTTGTGGTCAGGTTCCACGTAGTGGTCACAGGAATAGACGTCGCCGTTGTGCTCCACCGCCATCGCGTTGCCGCATTCGGGGGCATGCACGCACAACGAGTAGCGTCCGAAGAGATTTCCCAGGGTCACGTCGAAGTCCCGGACAAAAACCGTTCCGACGTCCCGCGAGACCCATTCGTCGAACACGGAGTTGCAGAAGGTTCCCCACCCCTGTGGGCTCACGCTGCGCGAGGTCACCGCGTCACCGTGCTGCTGGTAGAACAGCCGGTGCCCGTCGGGGGTCCGCCAGCCCTGCTCGGCCAGCTGCAGGTGTTCACGTGGCACCCGCTCGACGATGGAGATGAACTGGAGGAACCGTGCCCCCAGATCGTCGCGGAAGTACCGGTAGACCTCCAGCGGATGGTCCTCGTTGGCGTGGTGCACCGTGCACAGGATGTTCGTCTCCACCCCGTGACGCTGGAGCAGTCGCCAGGCCCGCTCGACCTGGGCGTGGGTGCCACGCCCGGCATTGTTCACCCGGTAGGCGTCGTGCAGCCGGGCAGGCCCGTCCATGCTGAGCCCGACCAGGAAATGGTGCTCGGCGAGGAAGTCGCCCCACTGGTCGTCGAGCAGCGTTCCGTTGGTCTGGATCACGTGATGGGGCTGCTGACCGGGCCGGCGTAGTCGGTCGGCCAACTGGACCGCGCGACGGAAGAACGCCAGCCCCCGCAGCGTCGGTTCCCCGCCCTGCCAGGCGATCTCGACCGGGCCATCGGGTGAGGAGTCCAGCAGGTTCGCCAGGTAGGCCTCGAGTCCCTCCTCGCTCATGCGTTGGGCGTCATGGTCGTAGAGCAGTTCCTTCGACAGGAAGAAGCAGTAGGTGCAGTCGAGGTTGCACGCCGCCCCGGTCGGCTTGGCGAGCACCGAGAACGGCAACCGCCACCGCGGTGACGCGGGCCCATCGACCATGTCTGATCCTCCTCGTATCTGCTGGTGCTGCGACAATCACCCGAAAATCCCACGGGCGTGGTGGTGTTATGGTTCGTCCAACCTTAGCTTAAGGATCAGAGCGGCTGACCACCGCACACGAGCGGAGAACACGACATGACAGGGAACCTTGGCCCCCGACTGGCTGTCGCACTGGGCCTGTTGGTTGCGTTGGCCGGGAGCGCGGTGTCGCCCGCGGTCGCCGCCGCAGACGCGCGCGCGAAGGGGCCGGACGGCTTGGTGCTCCGGTACGGCTTCGAGGGCATCGGCAACGGTGTGGTGCGTGATCTGTCCGGCAATGGGCTGGACGGACGGGTGATCAATGCGGATGCGGCCGGGTTGCAGGCGCCGAGCACCCCGACCCGCGGGGTGGCGATCGCACTGCACGGGGCGGAGCATCAGTACGTCGATGTTCCGCTGGAGCCCCCGCTTGATGTGAACCACTTCACACTGTCCGCGTGGGTGCGCTACACGGGCGTCGAGAACGACGCTACCGGCGGACGTTGGGAGGTGTTGGAGAAGGCCGCGTCGTACTGGGTGAACATCCGCACGAACGGCCTCGTACGAGTCGGTGGCTTCTTCGGCGGGTGCGAGGGCCCCGGCGTGTGGCAGTTCCTGGACAGCGCGGAGCCGGTCGGGCCCGGCGTCTGGACACACGTCACGGGCACGTACGACGGACAGACCCTCTCGGTCTACCTCGACGGCGAGCTGTCCTCTTCCCGAGCGGTGTCGGGGACCACCTGCATCAGCGGGGAGCCCCTGGCCATCGGGGCGAAGAACAATCCGAGCAAGGGCCTCCTTGAGGCGTTCTGGGACGGGCGACTCGACGATGTCCGCATCTACGACCGGGCATTGACGCCAGCAGAGATCACCGACCTCGCGGGACGCTGAGCGCGACCGGGGGCGCGCGACCCCAGACAGGCAGGCGCCGAGCGCCCCTCACCCCGCCGCCAACACCTCCATCTGCTCGATCACCAGCCGCACCGCTTCCTCCGAGCGGTCCGGCGGGTACTTCCGCTTGCGCAGCAGCCGCTTGATGTCGGAGCGCAGCTTGGCCCGTACGTCGTCGCGTACGTCCCAGTCGGTACGCGCGTCGCGGCGCATGATGGCGACCAGCTCGCGGGCGATGTCGGCCAGCACGTCCTGGCCGAGCACGTCCATCGCCGATTCGTTGTCGGCGACCGCGTCGTACAGAGCCAGCTCGTTGTTCGACAGCGGCGGCTCGAAGGTCTCCCCCCGCCGGCTCTCCGCGGCGATCTCCTTGCTCATCTCGTAGAGCTCCTGGAGCACCTCGGCGGCGGTGAGCTGGGAGTTGGTGTAACGGGTCATCAGCCCGGTCAGCCGGTCGGAGAAGCTGCGCTGGCGGACCAGGTTGTTGCCGGTGGCCCGCCCGGCCTCGGCGAGGATCGCGTTGCGCAGCGCCTCGATCGCCAACTGGGACCGCGACGAGCTCGTTGCCTGGCTCAGCAGGTCGGGAGTGAGGTGGTCGAAGTTGGGCCGGTCGATCTGGGCGGCACCGTAGATGTCGACGACCTGCCCGCCGACGGTGGACTCGTCGACGATCCGGCGCAGCAGCCGGGCGACCTCCTCGGGGACCGGTTCGCCGCGGGCGATCCGCTCGTCGGCGTCGAACTTGGCCATGTAGACGCGGACCTCTTCGTAGAACCGCACCTCCAACTCGACGTCGCGCAGGTTGTCGGCACCGGCGGCCAGCGCCCAGGCCCGGGTGAGCTGGGCGGCCAGCGTACGGAACCGGTCCCCCAGCCCGACCCGCCCCTCGGCGCGGTCCGCCTCGGTGAGGATGTTGCCGGGCGTACGCGGGTCGCGCAGCCAGGCGGTCAGCCCGGTCGCCGCGACGATCCAGCCCCGCGGGGAGTCGAGTTGCGTACGCCAGGGATAGCCGGCGGTCAGGTCGTCGAGCTGGCCGACGAGGGTCCGGGCCAGCTCGACCGCCTCGGAGACGTCCTTGCCGACAGGTTTGGTTGCCTGATCGGTCGGGCTGTACTCGGCCAGCGCGGCAGCGAGGTTCTCGGCCAGCGGGGCGTACGCCACCAGCAGCCCGGCATCCTTGCCGCGGAAGGTGCGGTTGACCCGGGCCAGGGTCTGCATGAGCAGCGCCCCTTTGAGCGGCCGGTCGAGGTAGAGGGTGTGCAGCGGCGGCGAGTCGTAGCCGGTGAGCATCATGTCCTTGACGATGACGATCTCCAGCTCGTCGTCGGGGTCCTTGAGCCGATATTTGATCGTCTTGTTCTGCGACTCGCGGCGGACGTGGTCGCTGATCGGCGGCCGGTCGGCGGCACTGCCGGAATAGACGACCTTGATCCGGCCCTTCTCGATCGAGTCGTCGTGCCAGTCGGGGCGCAGCGCGACGATTCTGGCGTACAGGTCGGCGCAGATCTGGCGGGTGGCGCACACGATCATCGCCTTGCCCGGCCCGTCGATGAGGGGGGTCATGCGCATCCGGCGGGATTCCCAGTGGGCCACGATGTCGGCGGCAAGTTTGTCGAGGCGATCCGGGGCGCCATAGACCGCGTTGATGACGGCGACCGACTTCTCGATCCGTTCGCGTTCGATGTCGTCCAGGCCGGAGGTGGCCTCGTCGGCGGCCGCGTCGACCTCCTCCTGGGTGACGCCGGGAGCAAGACCCACCTTGACCAGCCGCGGCTCGAAATAGACCGGTACGGTGGCGCCGTCGGCGACCGCCCGGGACAGGTCGTAGATGTCGATGTAGTCACCGAAGACCTGCCGGGTGTTGTGATCCACGGTCGACACCGGGGTGCCGGTGAAGGCGATGAACGTCGCATGCGGGACCGCGTCATGCAAGTGGCGGGCATATCCGTCGAGATCGTCGTAGTGGCTGCGGTGCGCCTCGTCGACGATGACGATGACGTTGTTCCTATCTGTCAGGAGCGGGTGGTCCAGCCCGGCCTGGCGTTCCTCGGCGGACCTGCCGAACTTCTGGAGCGTCGTGAAATAGATCCCGCCGCTGGCCCGGTTGGACAGTTCGGTACGCAGCTCGGATCTCTTGCGGATCTGGACGGGTTTCTCGGGGAGCAGGGTCGAGGCGGCGAACGCGTCGTAGAGCTGGCCGTCGAGTTCGTTGCGGTCAGTGATGACGACGATCGTCGGGTTGAGCAGTTCGCGGTGGCGGGCGATCTGGTTGGCGTAGAGCTCCATTTCCAGCGACTTGCCCGACCCCTGGGTGTGCCAGACGACGCCGGCCTTGCCGTTGCTGCGCACCGCCAGGATGGTGCGGCCGACGGCCTTGGCGACGGCGAAGTACTGGTGGGGTTTGGCGATCCGCTTCTCCAGGCCGTTCTCGCCCTCGGCGAAGGCGGTGTAGAAGCGGATCAACTGGAGGAAGCGCTCCTGGTTGAACAGGCCGTGCAGAAGGATTTCCAGGGCGGTGTCGGTGGTGACCGGGTTTCCCTCGTCGTCGACATTCCACGGGGAGAAATGGTTCGACGGGGTGAACGGCGTCCCGTACGTGGCTCGGATCCCGTCGCTGATCACGGTCAGCAGGCAGCCGCGGAAGGCCATCGGGAACTCGTCGAGGTAGGTGGCGAGTTGGTCGTGGGCCTGGGACAGATCGGTAGTGGCGCTGCCGCCGTGCTTGAGTTCGGCGATCGCGACGGGAATGCCGTTGCAGTAGAGCACGAGGTCGAAGCGGCGCCGGTGTTCCCGGTCGCGGGCGGTGACCTGGTTGACGGCCAGCCAGTCGTCGCGCTCCGGGGAGAAATCGAGGAGCCTGATCGTCGGATTGTGGTCGAGGCCCTCGTGGTCGGTCCAGGTGACGCCACGGTAGCCGTGCACGAGATAGTCGTGCATCCGCTTGTTCTCCGCGATGGCGTCCTGGGACCGCGGGGTGAGGATCTCGGTGACGGCCTGTTGGAGGTACGTCTGCGGCACCTGCGGATTGAGCCGCTGCGCAGCGGCCATGACCCGATTCGGCAGGAACAGGTCGTCCCAGGAGGTGCGTTCGGCAGTCTCGGGCGGCTTGCCGGGGGCGATGTCGGCGCCGCGCGTCGGTCTCCAGCCGAGCTCGCCCAGGGTGTCGAGGGCCAGATGCTCCCAGTCGGCCTCACTGAATCCGGGCATCACAGGACGTTCTCGAGAGTGGATTCCGCGTCACGTACGGTGAGGCGGCCCGACATCAGCGGGGGGAGGAGGGTGTCGCGGAGGGCGGCGAGGGTGCGGGATTCGGCCTCCGCCAGCCGTATTCGAGCCTGCGCAGCCGAGATTTCCCGCTCCACGCGCTGGAGGTGCTCAGCAGATGGGACTGTGAGGCCTACCCGCTTGAGATTGCCCATGCTGAGCTTGGGCTGCACGGCCCCCGTGACGAACTGCGCCACATCAACAGTGCGGATCAGATAGTAGAGTAGTTCGGTCGATACACATTTCCCGGTAAGAACATGGGCATGGTTGTTGACCCACGTCGGACCCCAGACATAGTGAACGAAGGGGCGCCCGTTCTCCCGGACCACGCTCCCATCCTCACCTACCAGCACGAGAGGATCATCAAAAATCGCCTCGTCAACCATGTCCAGAATCCCATTGGCGCCCCAATACGGCACTTTACCGGTCCGGACCTCCCGGTCCTGCGAGGACAAGGGAACTCTCCTCGAATTATGGAAGGTTGCCACGTCATCTAGAGCCATCTCCACCTCGCCCTCGGCAGCGGCATCAACGACGGCCTGGGATCGGTCTGTCAGTAGGTCAACTATCCGTCGGTTCGCCGCGATCTTGTCGTCGAGGGCGCCGAGGATGTCTACCACCCGATCTTGCGCGTCTCGGCTAGGAATCATGACATGGAGCGCCTTGGCGTCAGGATAGTAGAGGGTCTTGTGAGTAGTGCCATAAGCGACAGTTCGAATAAAGTCCTGCTCAGACTGAAGCAGATAGGCAAGGTAGCGATTGGAAAGGCTTGGCCCACAGACCCAGTTCACAAAGCCCTGACTAGTTGCCATTGGAGAACCCATCACCACCACATACCCAACGGAAGCGGTCCTGGAAAGACACACCGTGCCAGCCGGCAGTACCCGAGCCGACGAGTTTTCTATTCCGAGCGTCGACACATGTTGATGGGTGTCCATGATGACCAAACCATGGTTCTCAGTTGCATCCCTAATGCCAATCCACGGGACTCCACCGTCCCAGTACTCGGGGTGGTCGCGACTTGGCGTATGACCGCTTTCCAGGCGCGCGACGGCAGACAAGCTGGTCCACGTGAACCCCGGAGGGGTCTGCGCCCCGGGATCGCCAACGCTAAGAGCCAGCCTTCCCGGAATAATGGCCGATGTCGCTTTGCGGCCACCAGTTCTGGTCGTTGCACTCACCGCGCCCTCCCCAACTGCTCCCGTACGACCTGTTCCAGCCGGGCCGACTCGTCGAACTGTTCCAGCAGCTCCTTGGTCAGTCGGTCGATCTTCTCCTCCAGCGGTTCACCGTCGTCGGCCTCGGCGGCGCTTCCCACGTACCGTCCGGGCGTCAACACGTACCCGGCGGCCTTGATCTCGGCCAGGCCGGCCGACTTGCAGAAGCCGGGCACGTCCTCGTACGTCTTGTCCTTGGCCGATTCCTTGCCGCGCCAGGCGTGGTAGGTGTCGGCGATCTGGGCGATGTCCTCGTCGGACAGCGCCCGCTCGGCCCGGTCGATCATGTGGCCGAGATGGTGCGCGTCGATGAAGAGCACCTGGCCGCGCCGGTCGATGCTGCCGCGTGGCCCCGCGCCCTTGTCCATGGCGAAGAACCACAGGCACACCGGGATTCCGGTGGAGCGGAAGAGCTGGGTGGGCAGCGCCACCATGCACGCCACCAGGTCGCCCTCGACGAGCTGGGCACGGATCTCGCCCTCGCCGCCGTTGGAGGTCGACATCGACCCGTTGGCCATCACCACGCCCGCGGCCCCGCCCGGCGCGAGCTTGGAGATGATGTGCTGCATCCAGGCGTAGTTGGCGTTGCGGGCCGGCGGCACCCCGAACCGCCACCGGGCGTCGTCCTCCCGCCGCGCCCAGTCCTTGATGTTGAACGGCGGATTGGCCAGCACGTAGTCGGCGCGCAGCTCGGGGTGCAGGTCGCGGGCGAAAGTGTCGCCCCAGCTCGGGCCGAGGTTGCCGGTGATGCCGTGGATGGCCAGGTTCATCTTCGCCATCCGCCAGGTCCGTTCGTTGAGTTCCTGGCCGTAGACCGACAGGTCTGAGCCCTCCCGGCCGTTGGCCTCCAGGAACTTCTCGGCCTGGACGAACATGCCGCCCGAGCCGCAGCACGGGTCGTACACCCGGCCGCTGGTCGGTTCCAGCACCTCCACCAGCACCCGGACCACGCTGGCCGGCGTGTAGAACTCCCCGCCCCGCTTCCCCTCGGCCCGGGCGAACTTCTCCAGGAAGTACTCGTACACCTCGCCGAGCAGGTCGCGGGCCCGGGCGGCGCCCTGGCCGGAGAACTGAGCGCCGTTGAACAGGTCGATCAGCTCCCCGAGCCGGCGCTGGTCGACGGCCTCCCGGTTGTACGTGCGCGGCAGCGTGCCGGCCAGGGACGGGTTCTCGTCGGCCAGCAGCTTCATCGCCTCGTTGACCAGTTCCCCGATGGTGGCCGTGCCGGATCCCTTGGCGTGGTCGGCCAGGTAGGACCAGCGGGCCTGTTCGGGCACCCAGAACGCCTGCGCACCCGTGTACTCGTCGCGGTCCTCCAGGGTCTCGGCGATGTCCTCCTCGGTGTAGCCGCCGTCGGCACTCAGCTCGGCCCGGATCGTCTGTTGGCGCTCGGTGAAGGCGTCGGAGACGTACTTGAGGAAGACCAGCCCGAGGATGACGTCCTTGTACTGGCTGGCGTCCATCGATCCGCGCAGCTTGTCGGCGGCCTTCCACAGGGTGTCCTTGAGTTCCTTCATCGTCGAGGGTTCGACGAGTCGGGGTTGTGCCGCCATATCAGGCTCCTCGGGTCGGGGTTGGTGGGGTGAGTTTCGCGTGGCCGACGCCGACCGTCTCGGTCAGCAGCGTCAAGGCTCGGTCGAGTGCGGTGAGTCGCCGGACGAGGGCGGCCCGGTCGGTGGCGATGGCCGCCAGTGCGGTCTCCAGCGCGTCGACCTGGTCGGGCGGTGGCTGCGGCACGCTCCAGTCGCGCCACGGCGTACGGTCGCCTGTCCGGGCCCGGATCGCTGCCGCGAGCGCGTGGCCGGTGATCGGGCCGCCCGGCTTAGGTCGCAGCGCGAAGCCGGGGTAGGCGACAACGGTCCCGCCGGCCTCGTCTACCCACGCGTCGGGGGTCGGCTGGGTGGTCACCACGACGTCGCCGGGCTCGGTCAGGCGCAGGTCGCGGCCCAGCGCGACCGACAACCGGTCCAGGTGGAGGATCGTCCACCCCGACCTCCCCGCGGGCACAGCGACCGGCAGGCGACCGGAGGGCGTGTGGTCCAGGTCGAGGCGCTGGCCGGGCAGGTGGCGCAGCCAGCCCCTGGCCAGCGCGGTGGCGAGGCTGACCGGACGGGCCGGCCGATCGTCCGGGTCCGCGAGGATCCGGTCGGCCATGCCGGCCTGGTCGAGAGCGGTCCGCAGCTCGAGCACCTGGTCGACCGCACCGCCGTGGGCGCTGCGCTGGTGGCGGATCCCGGCGACCAACGACCCGGTGCGGGCGAGGAGGGTGCGGGTCGGGATGAGGGCGAGGTGGGCCCAGGCCCGGCGGCGGGCGGCGTCGGGGCCACGCAGGCAGGCCAGAATGTCGTCGACGAGTCCGCCGACGGTGGCGCCGTCGAGGGTGAGTCCGGACAGGTCGGCCACACCCGTACGGCGCTCGCCGAGGTCGTCGGAGTCGGGCGCGCCGAGGATCCACAGGGCCAGGTGCTCGCGGGCACGGGCCGGCCGCAGCCCGGCGGGCAGCCGGACCACCGCGCGCACCCGGCCATCTCGCAGCAGGTCGTCGCGGGGCGTCTCGTCGTCGAGCGGGTCGGTGAGCAGTGCGGCGGGTGCGAGGACGACTGCCCGCTGCGAGGGGTCCATCTGGACCTGGAGGCTGTCGATGGCCTGCCAGCACTCCGAGGTATCGGCGTCGAGCCGGTCGGCCGGCGGAAGCACCATGAGGTGGACGACCGGACCGGTCACCGACCAGTCGTCGGGTTCGATGAGGCGCGCGGGATGCCCGGCCAGGGCGAGCAGGCGACGGGTGAGCCGGGCCACCTCGCCGGTGCCGCGGATCAGCCAGGCCGGATGGTCAGTGTCGGCCAGCGCGTGCACGAAAACGTCGGCGGCGCATCCGGTGGGATCCATCACCGGGCAGTCCTCGCCGTGGTCGCGGGCGAGGGCGCCGACCAGGGAGCGGGTCAGGGCCTGTGCCTGGTGCGTGAGGGTCGACTCGGCCAGCGGCCGCCAGGCGGCACGGAAGCGTTCGTCGACGACCTTGGCGTGGGCCTGCTGGACGTCCCAGGCGGCCTCGATCAGTTCCTCGGCCGTGGCCGCCGCGGCGACCGGGTCAGTGCTCGCCGCGATCTCACCGAACAGGAAGTCGTCGTCGGGGTCGGTCTCGTCGGCCAGGTCGAGGATCTCGTCGGCGGCCAGGCCGGTGAGGGGCCGGCCGGTGAGGTGACGGAGGGCGAGCAGGGCACTGAGGGTCTGTGCGGTCGCCCGCCGTTCGTCGGGCCGGCCCTGCCACATGGCGTACGCGGCGGCGTCGGCCCGGGCCTCGGGGTTGTTGCCCCGTCCGGTGGCCTCCAGGTAGGTCACGACGTCGTCGATCGCGAAACGCTCCTGGCCATCGGGATCGCGGCGGGACACCGGGAACGGGATCGGCGTAGCGGCGTCGCGTTTGCGCCACATCGTCACCACCGGGCGGCGTACGCGGGCGAGCGCGGCGATGTCCTGCATGGTCATCCGCAGGTCGGTGGTCATCGTCGCTCCCTTCGTCTCGTCGGGCCTCTGGCGTGGGGCCAGCCTAGAGCCAAGAGGGCCATCCTGTCCGGCGTGGTCTGATAACCCCCATTATCAGTATCCTGATGGTCTGGCGTCGCGCTGGCCGCCACAGTGATGGCATACCGATCGCACCTCCCGAGGAGCCACCATGACCCACCTCACCCGCACCCTTGTCGGCAGCCTGACCGCAGCGCTCTGCGCCATTGCACTGGCCGGCTGCACGCTGGCGCCGGCCACGCAGACCGACGACGCGCCGGTCGGGACCAACCATCCGGACGACACCACCACCGAGACGGTCCAGGACACCGCCGACGAGTCCGGCAACGACGCGGCCGAACAATCCAGCTCGAGCGATTCCTCCTCCGAGGAGTCCACCGCCGAGGAAGACGGAGTGGGCGCCTTCGGGCAGGCCTACACGTGGGAGGACGGCCTGTCGGTGACGATCGACAAGCCGAAGGCCTACAAGCCGAGCGAATCTGCCTACGTGGACGGCGAGGGCAAGCCGATGTCGCTCAAGGTCACCCTGGTCAACGGCAGTGACGAGGCCTTCGATCCGACTCTGGCAACGGTGTCGGCCCAGTCCGGCAACGAGGAGGCCTCCGAGATCTTCGACACCGCCAAGAACCTCGAGGGAGCCCCGTCCACCAAGCTCCTGCCCGGCCGCGAGGCGTCCTACACCGTGGCGTTCTCCTTCGCCGATCCGGACGACATCGTGGTCGAGTTCTCGCCGGACTTCACCCACAGCTCGGCGCTGTACACCAACTGAGTACGCGCCGTCACGACGGCCCCGGTGACCCTTCGAGGGGGAGGGTCACCGGGGCCCCTCGGCCTTGGCATGAGTGGCATTTCTCAGCGGTGGCTCATTCAGCCTCACGCACCACCCTCGAGATCTCTCCTACACCGACCTATGGACGACGAGACGAATATACGTACGACCTTTGAACCAGTTCTGCGGCCACCGGGACACATTCTGTCCTGACCAGCCCAAACCGTGAACCAGGAGGACAAATACTTTGGTATCAGTGGAGCGAACTGTGACTGTACTTCAGCGCGGCAGCAATGCTCTTCGAAGAGAGTGGCGAGATTCCGGATGGCGTGAAGAGCGCATCGAGAAGGTGATGCTCGCAGTCGACCAGGTGGACTGGTGCCACACTGCCGACGGAGTAACTTTGACCCGGCTATCGCCCGATACACCACCCGGCGAATTTCGGGTGGCAGTACACGACGGCCGCCCCAGCAAGATGACGAGCCTCAACAGTGATGTCCTTGCCCAAACGTACCGGCATGTAGGTGACCACTTGCCCACGGTCTTCGTGAGACGAGCCTCCTTGACTCCGCTGTGGGCCGGATTTGCACTGATCCACGAGCTTGAACACGCTTTGGACTACAAGGCCTCCGCACCGCAGGAGGAGGAATCGCCGGAAGAATGGGACTCTGCAGGGGGCCGCGTGCATGGACACCAGGCCATCATCCTCGATGCAATAACGTCTGGGCAGGCTTCAGCGTCCATCTCCGGTCGTACCGTAGAAGACGTGCTGGAAGAATCACCCCATGCACTGGCAAGCCAGCTCATGGCGACTATCCCTGCCAGGCTGCGAAGGCAGCCACCCACCAAAGACGAAGACGGGTTACGGATTGCCGGCCTGGCGATGTCCGCACTCATTTTTTCTGCGCTGGCACCAAAGGGAATTTTAGATGGGGTGGACAGCGTAGATCTTGGCCCCATTTATCGACAAGGGTGTCAGAAATTCGGCAACTCGTGACCGGGCACCGTCGCAGTACTGAATCCGAAGGACTGCCTGCAATGCCACACCAGCTTATTCTCGGACTGAATCTTCATCGTTCGAGCCACCAAACGAACGGTCGCCCGGCAAGCCCCAGCGGAGGCTTGTGGACGAACGCCAGGAGAGCGCGGGTGAGCGCCGCCTCGCCGTCGCGGGTTCGCGCGAAGCGCTTGCTGTGGCAGAAGATCACACCCGCATGATCTGGAACGGCGGCCATCGCCGCGCCGAAGGTGGACACGTCCTCGGTGACGACAGCACGCCTCTCGTCTCGCGCCGTTCTCAACACTGACACATCCGAAGCGCCCCGCAGATCTTCTCGCCCCACCACCGCCTGGGCATCGACGCCTGCCTCGACCAGTTTCATGGCGAGTCGGGGCGGATAGTGCTCATCCAAGAGTAGGTGAATCTCCACCTCACACGGCGTCGAGGGCACGGCGCCGTTCCCAGGCTGCGAGCGCCTCGTCCTGTGCGACGTGTTGCCGTTCGACCTCCGCGTCGATCTCTTCGCGGTAGTCCGCCCAGTACGCGAGGGCCGCATCGATCGCGGCCTCCGAAAGTCCAGTAACCACGGACATCTCGGAGACCGTACGGTCCTCAGGCTCATGCTGGAGCCATGCTTCGGCCACCGTCCAGACGGCCGGCCCGTCAGCGAGGATCGCTCGGCGCTCACCGGTCTCGATCGTCACGAACCGGATCCGCGGATGCGCCTGCATGCGCAACCACTCGTCCACGGCCATGTTGATCACACTCGACCGAGTACGGCCCACGGTGTGGGCGTAACGAACGAGCCGATCCTGGGTCGTCTCGTGCAATCGAACATTCACCGGTGCTACCACGCACTACAGTGTAGCCGACCTCGTCAACGCCCCGTCCACTGCCACGACGACCTCGTCCGTGCTGGTGGATGGTGTCGTCCGGGAAGGCTCTTCCGTCTTGATCGCGCCGGCGACCAGCCCCTGATGCAGCCGGACAGATCTGCGGTCCTCGTCTACCGCAACCATCGTCAGTTCGGCAGGGCTGGGAGCGTATGGCTTTGGTGTCCTGCCATTCATGGTCCGAGGGTGTTGCCGCCCGGCCGTGAGACACGCGTTGACCGCTGATAGGGACACGGCCCAGTTCTTCTGAGGTTCTTTCGTAACGCGGATGCCGGCACCGGGAGTCGAGACTGCGTCCAGCAGTGATGGGTTCAAGGAGGACGACATCATGAACTCCAGATTCGTGGTCGTGATCGGCCTGGACGTCGGAAAGACCGGACACCACGCCTGCGCCCTCGACCCCGACGGCAACAAGCTGTTCGACAAGCCTCTCCCCTCAGGACGAGGCCCAGCTGCGCGAGCTGTTCACCAGTCTGCAACAGCGCGGCACGCTACTGATGGTCGTCAACCAGCCCAACACCATCGGGGCCCTCCCGATTGCCGTCGCGCGATAGTGGCTGCGAGGTCGCCTACCTGCGTGGCCTGGCGATGCGCAAGGCCGCAGATCTGTATCCGGGCAGATCCAAGACCGACGCCCGGGACGCATTCATCATCGCTGACACCGCTCGCACCATGCCCCACACCCTCCGAGCTGAAGGTCCTGGCCGGCTTCGACGAGGGCCCCGCCCACGAGACCACCAGAGCGCTGAACCGGATCCGCTCGCTACTCACGCAGATCCACCCCGCCCTCGAGCGCGTGTTCGTCGGCGGCATGCTCTATACCGGCCTGGTCCTGGACCTTCTGGAGAAGTTCGCAGGCCCCACCGGCCTCAAAGGCGCAGGCAGAGGCAAGGTCTTGCGGTTCGCGCGCTCACACCCCCGCCGCGATCCGGCGGCTTTGGTCGACCGGATCTTCGCCGCCCTCGGCGAGCAGACCGTCGTCGTGCCCGCGACCGCAGCCGTCGAGCTAGTCATCCCAAAGGTGGCCGGACAGGTGAAGGAGCTGAAAGACCAGCGCGGTACGGTCGCCCGAGAGGTCGAGGGCATGTTGGAGGACTTCCCTCTCGCAGGGGTCTTGATGAGCATGCCGGGGATCGGCACCAAGACCGCCGCCCAGATCCTCATGTCCGTCGGCGACGGCACCGCGTTCGAAACGCCCGACCACCTCGCGGCCTATGCCGGGATCGCAACGCACCGACGGCAAACGCCACAACGCCGCGGTGATCTGCTTGGCCCCCCGCCACTGCAACGTTATCTTCGCGATGCTCCGCGACGGCACCTTCTACCAGCCCCCGACCACCACGCCCACGCCCAACCCGCCCGCCCTCGCAGCTTGACTCAGAACATTGAGCCCCGTCACCAGCATCCGGTTCACTGCGGCACCGCCGTTTGCCCGACCGCTCCGGGCGTGTCACGTGTAGATTAGCTCCATAGCGTTACACATCCCCAACGAAGGAGATCGAATGCCTGGCGTGACTGATCTGCCCGTCGTCGTGATACATGGAGCGGGTGGCGCCATAGGGGGCGCGGTTGCTTCGGCGTTCGCGAGGCGAGGAGCGGACCTCCATCTTGCCGGTCCACGGCAGGAGAGCCTGGATCGACTGTCCCACACCCTTCGCGACGTGGGACGCGGTCGAGTATCGACCGACATCGTCGATGCGTTCGACGCCGAAGCGGTGGACGCCCACGCTGCCGCAGTAGCGGACGCGGCCGGCCGGATCGATGTCGTCATGAACGCCGCGAGCATCCCGCTGGTGCAGGGAGCCCCGCTGACGGACATGCAGTGGGAGGACGTTCTCGCTCCCGTCAGCGCCTGGGTCAAGACGCAGTACCTGACATCACGAGCGGCGGCCGTCCACATGTCGGCGAGAGGATCAGGAACGATCCTGACCCTCTCGGCGTCCCCGTCGACAGTTGCCATCGGCGGCGTGGGCGGCTTCGCTGCGGCGTGCGCAGCGGTCGAGGCCCTCACACGTACACTCGCCGCCGAGCTCGGGCCATCCGGTGTGCGCGCCGTCTGCATACGTGCGCAACGGATCGTCGACACATTGGGGTCGACGCCTGACCTTCCGATGCCCGTCGAGCAGTTCCGCGGTTTCCTCGAATCGTTGACGACGAGCAAGTCCCTGCCCACGTTGGAGGACGTCGCCGGTGTCGCGGTCTTCCTCGCGGAGGGCGGCGCCCGCGCCATGAATGGGTCCGTTATGAATGTGACCTGCGGGATGAGCGCCGACTGACCCGCCGAGGACGTCGAACCAGGTCAGGAGTACGCTCCCGGAACGGCCGTGGACCACACGGGGGCCCCTCACATCCGGACCGGTGGAAATTGCGTGGTCTTCCCCGGAGGATCCACCGATGCTTGTCACCGCCGGGGCACCGCCGCGTCCTCGTCGGGCACCCAGCGCAGCAGGTCCCCGGGCTGGCAGTCCAGGGCCCGGCACAGCCCCTCCAGGGTGGTGAACCGTACGGCCTTGGCGCGGCCGTTCTTGAGCACGGCGAGGTTGGCGGGGGTGATGCCGACCTGCTCGGCCAGCGTCGCGACGGAGAGCTTGCGCCGGGCCATCATGACGTCGATGTCGACGACGATCGCCATCAGACCACCTCGTCCAGCTCGGCGCGCAGCCGGCGGGCCTCCTGCTCGCGAGCGACCGCCTGCTCCAGGAGACGCTTGAGGATGACCGCGATCAGCGCCGCGCCGGCGATCATCACCGCCACCCCGCCGACGATCCAGACCACGCCCGGGGCGACCGTCCCCGGCGCGAGCACCCAGCACAGCCCGAAGGTGAGCACCGCCGCCGACCCGATCGCCCCGATCACCGGGTCGACCCACCGGAACGCCGCCGCCGTCACCGAGAACAAGGTGCCGCGGTGGACCAGCGTGACGAGCTGCCAGACGCACACGAGGGTCACCTCCAGGCACGCCAGGATCAACACCGGATAGGCGACGATCGCGACCCGGGTGGCCCGGTCGACGCCGACCAGCCCGGCGAGATCGTGCGCCCACAGCGGCACCATCACCCACTGCACGACCAGACATCCCGCCATGACGAACACCAGCACGATCCGCAGGATGAGGACGGTGGCATTCTTCATCGGATCTCCCGGGCCGGGACGGGCAGGCCGACCGGCACCCGCGGCCGGCTCGGCAACGGGAACGACCGGTCACCGAAGAGGATCTGCCCCGCCATCGCCCGCCCCGGCGGGGTGCGCAGGGCCGCGACGCCGAGCCGCCCGAGCGTACGGCCCCGAAGCAGGTCCATCCCGTGGCGCATCAGCAGCCGGGTCCGGAATCGGGAGCGCAGCCCGGCGCCGTCGTAGGCGGCCAGCTCCGCCGGGCCGTGGGCAAGAGCCCGGCCGAGGAGGTCGGCGGCCAGGTCCGACAGCCGCAGGCACGGATCCAGCCCGCCGGCAGTCAGCGGGGAGACCGCGCCCGCGGCGTCGCCGACGAGCAGCCCGTCGCCGCAGGCGATCCGGTCCAGCACCCCTCCGACGGGGATCAGCCCGGCCCGGTGCTCGGTGGGCCCGGTCGCGCGCGGGATCAGCCCCGCGGCCTGCGTACGGAACTCATCGAGGGCGGCGCGGATCCCGTGCCGATAGCGGTCCGGTCGGCCGGCCAGGCCGATGTGCGCGTGGCGGCCGTCGTCGACGACCCAGGCCAGGTAGCCCGGCGCCAGGTGCGGGTCGAGCACACAGTGGAAGGTCGGTTCACCGGTCGGCGAGGTCGGGTGGACCTGCTCGGCGCCGACGAGGAAACGACGGTTGACGTCCAGCCCCAGCATCCGGGCGACCCGGGACCGGGCACCGTCGGCACCCACCAGGAACCGGGCCCGGACGACGGTGGGGCCCTCGGGGCCGGACACCAGCGCGGTGTTGGTGCCCCAGGCCGTGAACCGGGTTCCCAGGGCGACACGTACGCCGGCGGCCCTCGCCTCGTCGGCCATCGCCGCGTACAGCGGGCCCATGTCCCCGACCCGGAACTCGTCGCGCGGGCTGGTCAGCACCACCGGGCGACCGGGCAGCGGCGGGTAGAGCGCCACCCGGCGGATCACCGGTCCCAGGAACTCGGCCGGCAGGGCGAAGTCGTCCAGGGTGCGCCGGACGAAGATCCCGGTGGTCCGCACCGGACGGGCCAGGGCCGGGCGACGATCGATCAGGAGCACGTCGTGGCCGGCGCGGGCGAGCAGGGTCGCGGTCCGCAGGCCGGCCATGCCGGCGCCCACGACCAGGACGTCGGCGACCAGGACGTCGGCGACCGAACTGCCCAAGAACGACTTCACCTCTCGATTTTCAATCGACATCTATCGATTGTCAAGAGCCCGCGTCGCGTAGGGGACGACAAACGTGGCGGCAAAGGCGTCCAGGAGGTCCGGATCGCCGGTGATCTCGACCGATCCGTCCGCCAGGGCCTCCTCGGGGGTGATCGCACCCGCCAGGAGGTCACGGAATCCCGGGCCGGCCGTGAGCACCAGGTCGGGCGACGGACTCTCGCCGGGTGCGACCTCGACCTGCCGCCCCCGTACGACCGCGTGGGCGACGGCGTCCCCCGCCCGGATCGTGTACGTCACACTTTGTTGGTCCGGGGCGCGCCCGCCCTGCGCCGCCACCCGAAGCGCGGTGGTGAGCGACGCGTCGGTCACGATCTCACCGTCCCTGGGCGCGTGCATGGTCGCCGCGCCCCACCGGCCCAGCGCGTCGAGGGCCGGCCCGAGGTCGGCACCGCGCGCGGTCAGCCGATAGACGATCGATCGGTCCGGCCGGTCCCGGGCCTCGCGGACCACGATGCCGTCCCGCTCGAGTTCCTTCAGCCGGGTGGCGAGAAGGTTCGTCGGAATCCCGGGCAACCCCGCGACGAGGTCGGAGTACCGCCGCGGCCCGACGAGGAGGTCGCGCAGGATGAGCATCGTCCACCGCTGACCCAGGACCTCCGCCGCACGCGCCAACCCGCAGAACTGTCCGTACTCCCGAGACCCCATGCCGCCATCATAACCGTTGACTTGAGCAAAGGAAGCATGCTTCACTACTTGAAGGACACGGACAGCGTTGCCGACCGGAAGGGGCCCGTCATGTCCAGCACCGAAACCACCACCCGCCGGCTGCTGTGGGCGGGCGTCGCAGCCGGCCCGCTCTTCGTCGTCACCGCCGGACTCCAGGCTGCCCTGCGTCCCGGTTTCGACCTGCGCAGGCACCCCATCAGCCTGCTGTCACTCGGAGACGCGGGCTGGATCCAGATCGCCAACTTCGTCGTGGCCGGATCACTGCTCATCGTCTACTCCGTCGGCCTGCGTCGCCGGCTGCGCCCCGGCCCGGCGAGCCGCTGGGCGCCCCTGCTGTTCGCCACGTGCGGCGCGGGCATGATCGCCGGGGGTGTCTTCACGGCCGACGCGGGAGCAGGCTTCCCGCCGGGAGCCCCCGAGGGAATGCCCGAGACCATGACACTCCACGGCACCGTGCACGCCGTCTCCCCGCCGGTCGCCTTCCTCGCCCTTGTCCTCGGCATCGCCGTCTCCGGTCGCCGCCTCTGGCGCGACAACCGGCGCGGCGCCGCCGTCGTGGCGTGGGTCACCGCGCCGGTCTGCCTGGTGCTCACCCTGCCGATCTGGCCCGCCTTCAGCATCACCCTGTTCGTGGCGGTGGCCCTCGGCCTGGGCTGGGTCTCGGTGCAGGCGGCCGGACTTCTCCGGGCGCCGACCCCTACAGCTCCAGGCCCGGGTACAGCGGGAACGTCCCCAGCAACTCCTCGGTCTCGGCGTGCACCCGCGCGGCAACCCCTTCAGCGGTGACGTACTTGGCCTTCGACGTACCCCCGGAGGCGGCCGACGCCGGCTTGGTCTGGGAGAGCACCTCGACGATCAGCTCGGCGACCCGCCCGAACTCCGCCGCGCCGAACCCCCGCGTGGTCAGCGCAGGGGTGCCGAGCCGGATCCCCGAGGTGTACCAGGCGCCGTTCGGGTCGGCCGGGATGGAGTTGCGGTTCGTGACGATGCCGGCGTCCAGCAGCGCCGACTCGGCCTGCCGCCCGGTCAGCCCGAAGCTGGTGGTGTCGAGCAGCACGATGTGGTTGTCGGTGCCGCCGGTGACCAGCCGCACGTCGCGGCGCAGGAATCCCTCGGCCAGCGCCTTCGCGTTGTCGGCGATGTGCTGCGCGTACGTCCGGAACTCGGGGGTCCGTGCCTCGGCCAGAGCCACCGCCTTGGCGGCCATCATGTGCGACAGCGGCCCGCCGAGCACCATCGGGCAGCCGCGGTCCACATCGGGGGCGTACGCCTCCTTGGCCAGCACCATGCCGCCACGCGGCCCGCGCAGCGACTTGTGGGTCGTCGTGGTGACGATGTCGGCGTACGGGACCGGGTCCTCCTCACCGGTGAACACCTTGCCGGCGACGAGCCCGGCAAAGTGCGCCATGTCGACCATCAGCACCGCGCCGACCTCGTCGGCGATCTCCCGCATCTTCGCGAAGTTCACCCGCCGCGGGTAGGCGGAGTAGCCGGCCACGAGAATCAGCGGCCGGAACTCCTTGGCGGAGGCGCGCAGGGCGTCGTAGTCCAGCAGTCCGGTCGCCGGGTCGGTGCCGTACGAGTGCTGGTGGAACATCTTGCCGGAGATGTTGGGCCGGAAGCCGTGGGTGAGGTGGCCGCCGGCGTCCAGGCCCATCCCCATCACCCGCTGGTCGCCGAACCGGTGCCGCAGCACCTCCCAGTCCTCCTCGGACAGGTCGTTGACGTTCTTCACGCCCTTGGCGGCCAGCTCGGGGGCCTCGATGTGGTGGGCGAGGATCGCCCAGTACGCCACCAGGTTGGCGTCGATACCCGAGTGGGGCTGGACGTACGCGTAGTCGGCGCCGAACAGGGCGCGGGCGTGCTCGGCGGCGACCGACTCGACGGTGTCCACGTTCTGGCAGCCGGCGTAGAAGCGGTGCCCGATCGTGCCCTCCGCGTACTTGTCGGAGAACCAGGTTCCCATCGTCAGCAGCACCGGCAGCGACGCGTAATTCTCGGACGCGATGAGCTTGAGCGAACCTCGCTGGTCGGCCAGTTCGGCGCGGGTCGCCTGGGCGATCCGGGGCTCGACGGACTCGATGACCGAGAGGGCCTCGCGGTAGGCGCGGGCCGCCGCGGCGGTGGTGTCGGACACGGAAAACTCCTCGGAGTGAACAACAGGTGTCGGGCCCGAATCTACCGCGTGGTCACGACCAGCGCGGTGGCGACCGCCGCCAAGCCCTCGCCGCGGCCGGTGAACCCCAGGTGGTCGGTGGTGGTGGCCGCGACGCTCACCGGGGCGCCCAGGGCCGCGCCCATGACCGCCTCGGCCTCGGCGCGGCGGGCAGCCATCCGGGGTCGGACGCCGATCACCTGGACGGCGACGTTGCCGATCGTCCAGCCGGCCTCCCGGACCCTCCTGGCGGTGTCGGCGAGGAAGGTCACCCCCGAGGCGCCGGCCCAGGCCGGATCCGAGGTGCCGTAGACGCTGCCCATGTCACCGAGCCCGGCCGCCGACAGCAGCGCGTCGCAGGCGGCGTGGCAGGCGACATCACCGTCGGAGTGGCCGGCCAGGCCGACGGGTTCGGCGGGGAAGTGCAGTCCGGCCACCCACATCGGGGTGCCCTCGGCGAACGCGTGCACGTCCACGCCGATCCCGGTCCGCGGAGCGCTCATCGCTCCCCCGTCCGCGACCACAGCGCCTCGGCGACGAGCAGATCGAAGGGATCGGTCACCTTGAACGCCTCCCGGTCACCGTCGACCAGGGCCACCGGGATGCCGATCGCCTCGCAGGCCGTCGCGTCGTCGGTGACCGGCAGGCCGGTGCGTCGGATGTGGGCATGGGCCCTGATCAGGGTGGGCAGGTCGAAACCCTGCGGGGTCTGGACGGCGCGCAGCCGCGAACGGTCGACGTGGGCGCCGTCGGTGGGATCGGCCACCCGGATGGTGTCCGAGACCCGGATCGTCGGGACGACCGCCGCCGCTCCCCCCCGGACGCGCTCGACCACCCGGGCGACCACGGCCGCGGGGACGAACGGCCGGGCGGCATCATGCACCAGGACGACCTGTGCCCGGGGGGCGAGCCGGACGGCCTCGGCGAGGCCGTTGGCCACGGAGTCCTGCCGCTCGGCACCACCGGGCGCGCAGGCCCAGGGAACGGGACAGTCGGCGAGCGCGGTCGCAAAGGCAGCGAACAGCTCGGGACGGGCGACCACCACCACGTGGGTGCAGCCGCCGGCGACCAGCCGGCTCACGGCATGGGCCACCAGGGCGCGTCCGCCGACCTCACGCAGCGCCTTGGGGACACCGGCGCCGAGGCGGACACCGGAGCCGGCCGCCACCACCACGGCGACGACCGGCTCCGGCTCGGATTCAGGGGGGATCAGGACGCGAGCACCTCGTCGAGCAGTTCCTCGGCGCGATCCTCGTTGACGTCCTCGGCAAGGGCCAACTCGGAGGTGAGCACCTGGCGGGCCTTGGCCAGCATCCGCTTCTCACCGGCCGACAGGCCACGGTCGTTGCCACGCCGCCACAGGTCACGGACGACCTCGGCAACCTTCAGCACGTTGCCCGAGTGCAGCTTCTCCAGATTCGCCTTGTACCGGCGCGACCAGTTGGCCGGCTCCTCGGCATGGGGGGCGCGCAGGACCTCGAACACCTTCTCCAGGCCATCCGCGTCGACGACGTCACGTACGCCTACGAGATCCAGGTTACAGGCCGGCACGCGGACGACCAGGTCATTCTGTCCGACGATGCGCAGTACCAGGTATAGTCTGTCTTCCCCTTTGATCGTACGGGTCTCGATGTCCTCGATCACGGCCGCCCCATGATTGGGGTAGACCACGGTCTCGCCGACTGCAAACGTCATACATGTCCCCTTTCTCCACAGATTCTACCATGAAGGGCCTCACCGAATCCGGGTTCGTTCCGTCACCTCTCGGGGCCCGATCCGGGGAGGGCCCGGATTCCGGCACATCGTTGCGCAAGAATGTGCCCACCCAGCGGCAATCCCGATAGTCTGTGGCCGAATCTGCGTGGTCCAGCGAGGAGTCGCCATCGTGTCCCCTGTGAAGTCCCGTGTCCCCCGGGTGACGTCCCGGGCCCGACGTGCCGCCGCCGTTGTCGTGGCGGCCGTGGCGATGACCGGCCTGGCCGGGTGCCGGGCCGGATTCGACGCTCCGACCCTCCAGCAGTACACGCAGGCGGAGGGCATCAACCTCGACCTCGCCGACGGACAGGTCGTCGAGCAGGGCCGCGGCCTGGTCAAGGTGCGCAACCTCATGGTGGTGACCGGGGCCGACAGCGCCTTCCTCGCCGGTTCGATCGTCGCCTCGCCGTCGGCCGAGCCGTACGATGTCACGAACACCACCCCGGTGCTCGACACCCTGCAGTCGATCTCGGGCAAGGCGCTGGCCTCCGACGGCACGGCCGGTGGCAGCCTGACGGTCGCCCTGCCCCGCCCGGTCGCGGTCGCCGTGGAGCAGCCGGTCCGGCTGGAAGACGAGGGCATCACCGTACGCGGGGCCTCGCTCACCCCCGGCGTGGACGCCGAACTGACGCTGACCTTCAAGGACAACGGCAAGGTCACCACCCGGGTGCCGGTGATCGACGGCAGCAAGCCCGACTTCGTCACCCTGACGCCGACGGCGAGTGCCTCGGCCACTCCGGGCGCCTGAGGGCTCAGCCCTCGAACTTGTAGCCTAGGCCCCGGACGGTGACCAGGTGCACCGGCCGGGCCGGGTTCTCCTCGATCTTGGCGCGCAGCCGCTTGATGTGGACATCCAGGGTCTTCGTGTCGCCGACGTAGTCGGCGCCCCAGACCCGGTCGATCAACTGCCCACGGGTCATCACCCGGCCGGCGTTGCGCAGCAACATCTCCAGCAGTTCGAACTCCTTCAGGGCGAGCCGGACCGGGTCGCCGTTGACGTCCACCTCGTGGCGTTCGACGTCCATCCGTACGCCGCCGGCCTCGACGACGTCCGGGAGGAGTTCGACCTCCTGGCCGCGCCGGAGGACCGCGCGGATCCGGGCCAACAATTCGCGCTGGGAGAAGGGTTTCGTGACGTAGTCGTCGGCGCCGAGTTCGAGCCCGACCACCTTGTCGACCTCGGCCTCACGGGCGGTGACCATGATCACCGGCACCGAGCTCTGCAGCCGCAACTGACGGCAGACCTCCGTGCCCGACATGCCCGGCATCATCAGGTCGAGCAGCACGATGTCGGCACCCGCACGATCGAACTCGGCCAATCCCTCCGCCCCGTCGGGGGCCTCGACGACGTCGAATCCCTCCTTGCGGAGCATGTAGGACAACGCCTCCCGATAGGACTCCTCATCCTCGATGACGAGCACACGGGTCATCCGGCAACCTCCTGGGGCTGGGCCCGGTCCGCACGCTGCGGCCCGGGGTCGTTCGCGGTGGTGACGCGGTGGTGGGGGGTGGCGAGTTCACTGGGCTGCACCGTGGGCTCGTCGCCGCGGCCCCCGTCACGTACGTAATGCTGGGGGATCCGGATGGTGAAGGTGGACCCCTGGCCCAGTTTGCTCCACACATGCACGTATCCGCCGTGTGCGGCGGCGATGTGCTTGACGATCGACAGGCCGAGGCCGGTCCCGCCGTTGTCGCGGCTACGCGCGTAGTCGACCCTGTAGAAGCGTTCGAAGATCCGCCCGATCTCCTCCTCGGGGATGCCGATCCCGTTGTCGGACACGGAGATGTCGACGTACTCCTCGTCCCCGACCGCCTCCGCGCGGGCGGCGACGGCCACCCGGGCGCTCGGCTCGGAGTACATGATGGCGTTCTCGATGAGGTTGGAGATGGCGATGGTCAACTGTTCCCGGTCGCCGATCGCCTGCAGGCCGGTCCGCCCGGCCACGGTCAGGGCGATGTGCCGGTTGTCGGCGTCGACCCGGTTGCGGTCGACCGCCGACGACAGGATCTCGTCGATGGAGACCTCGGTGTTGTCCAGCAGCGGGTCGTCGGACTGCAGCCGGGACAGGTCGATGAGCTGGCGGACGAGTTCGGCTAGCCGCTCGCCCTCGATCTGCAGCCGCTTGGCGAAGCGGCGCACGTCGGCGGGGCTGTCCGCCGCGTCCTCCAGGGTCTCGGCCAGCAGGGTCACCGCCCCGATCGGGGTCTTCAGCTCGTGGGAGACGTTGGCGACGAAGTCGCGCCGGGTCTCGTCCACCCGGCGGGCGGCGGTCCGGTCCTCCACCAGGACCAGCAACGTACGCTCGTCCAGGGTGGCCACCCGGGCCATCAGCAGCAGGCTGGTGGTGCCCTCGCGCCTGAGGTCGAGCTCGGTGCTGGCGGAGCGACCGTCCTGGCGGACCTTGCGGATCAGGCCGAGGACCTCGGGGACGGCCACCCGCGAACCGCGTACCACGCCCAGCGTACGGGCCTGGGCAGTCGACTGGAGCACCTCGTCGTGCGGGCCGACGACGACCGCCCCGGCGCGTAACAGGTTCAACACCCGCGACACCTCGGGCCGGACGGTCACCCGCGAGGCCGCCTCGGCACGGGCCCGTTCCTCGGCGGCGATCCGGGCCCGCGACCGCAGCGCCATCACCAGGATTCCGACGCACAGACCCACCGCAACCCCGATCAGGGCGGCAAGGTAGGCACTCACGGAACCGATCATAAGGGGGCGGTCCCGGCCCGGCGGAATTGTGAAATCGGCCATTCACCGGTCGTTCACCCGACGTTCACATCCGGGACGTTGGGTACAGGGATTTGCGCGCTAACGTCTCCCCATTGAACAACCACCCGCCCCGAGGACATCATGAGCGACCCCCAGCGACCCACCGGCGCACGCGCGCGCCACCGGCCGGGGCCGCGATCCCGGTCGGCCGCCGAACAGGCGGCCGCGGCGGTCCACGACCTGTCCATCATCGAACGGCGTCGTCAGGGACGGGACACCTACCGGGAGCAACTGGCCTCCATCATGACCGACCTGGCCCGGATGGTCGACATCGTCCAGGCCGCCCTCGCCGACGCCACCCGGGCGTTGCTCACCAGCGACCTCGCGCTGGCGGAACAGGTCATCTCGAACGACCAGCTCCTCGACGACCTCGCCGAGGAACTGGAGAGGCGCAGCTTCTCCCTGCTGGCCCGCCAGGCGCCCGTCGCCGGGGAGTTGCGGACCGTGTTCTCCGCGATCCGGCTGCTCACCGAGCTGAGCCGGATGGGGGACCTGACCGCCCACGTGGCCAAGATCGCCCGGCTGCGCTTCCCCGACTGCGCCGTCCCCGAGAGCCTGCACGAGAACTTCCAGCAGATGGCCACGATCGCCGATGCGATGGTCGAGGCCGCCGGCACCACGCTGCGGGAACGCGATGTCGAGGCGGCCCGACGGCTGGCCGCCGAGGATCGCCGCATGGATCAACTGCGGCGCGACCAGTTCCGGGTGCTGCTCGACGACAGTTGGCCGCACGGGGTGGAGGCGGCCGTGGACACGGCGTTGCTCGGGCGCTACTACGAACGGATCGCCGACCACGCCGTGGAGATCGGCGATCGGCTGATCTACATCGTCACCGGCGAGGACCCGGACTGATCCGGGCCCCCACCGGGGGCGACTACTTCTTGCCCTGGTTCTTGACCGCCTCGATGGAGGCCTTGGCGGCGTCCGGGTCGAGGTAGCGGCCGTGCGGGGTGACCGGCTTGAGATCCTCGTCCAACTCGTAGAACAGGGGTACGCCCGTCGGGATGTTCAGGCTCGGGATGTCCTCGTCACTGATCTGGTCGAGGTGCTTGACCAGGGCCCGCAGCGAGTTGCCGTGCGCGGCGACCAGGACGGTCTTCCCGGCCCGCAACTGCGGCACGATGGCGTCGTACCAGTACGGCAGCATCCGGATCACGACATCCTTGAGGCACTCGGTGCGGGGCCGGATCTCCGGGGGCAGGTCGGCGAACTGCGGATCGTGGAACTGCGACCACTGGTCGTCGGCGTCCAGCACGGGCGGCGGCTGGTCGTACGAGCGGCGCCAGATCATGAACTGGTCCTCGCCGTACTTCTCACGGATCTCGGTCTTGTTCTTGCCCTGGAGCGCACCGTAGTGGCGCTCGTTCAGCCGCCAGGACCGGGACACCGGAATCCACGCCCGATCGGCGGCGAGCAGCGCGACATCGGCGGTGTGGATGGCCCGCTTGAGCGTCGAGGTGAACACGACGTCGGGCAGCAGCCCCTCGGAGGCGAGCAGCTCACCGCCGCGCCGGGCCTCCGCCAGGCCCTTGTCGTTGATGTCGACGTCGACCCAGCCGGTGAAGAGATTCTTCGCGTTCCACTCGCTCTCGCCGTGGCGCAACAGGATCAGCTTTGCAGTCATGGCCCCGAGCCTAATCGGCACGGTGGGCGGGCCGGACGGCGGGTGCGGGATACTCGACCCATGAGCGCTCCCACGTCCTCGTCCCGTCCCCTCGCGGTGGTCACCGGTGCCAGCAGCGGCATCGGGGAGGCCACCGCCCGTACGCTGGCCGGCCTCGGCTACGAAGTGATCTGTGCCGCCCGCCGGATCGACCGGCTGGAGGCCGTCGCCGCCGAGATCGGCGGACGGGCGCAGGTCTGCGACGTCACCGACGACAACTCGGTCGCCGATCTCGCGCGGGCCGCCGGGCCGGCCGTCGAGCTGCTGGTCAACGACGCCGGGGGCGCCTTCGGCCTGGAGCCGGTGGTGGAGGCCGACCTGGACGCCTGGCAACGGATGTACGCCGTCAACGTGCTCGGTGCGGCCCGGGTGACGAAGGCCCTCGCGCCGGCACTGCTCGCCGCCGACGGCGGACGCGGTCAGGTCGTCTTCGTCACCTCGGTGGCGGCCGACGGGGGGTACGAGGGAGGCGCCGGCTACTGCGGGGTGAAGGCCGCCGAGCGCTCGATGACCCAGTCGATGCGGCTGGAGATGTACGACCGGCCGCTGCGGATCGTCGAGATCGTGCCCGGGATGGTCCGGACCGACTTCTCCCTGGTCCGCTTCGGCGGCGACGAGGCCCGCGCCGACGCGGTCTACGCCGGGGTCGAGGGGGTGCTGACCGCCGAGGACATCGCCGCCTGCGTCGGCTTCGTGGCCGGGCTTCCCGCCCACGTCAACATCGACCGGATGGTGGTCCGCCCGCGCGTCCAGCCGGCCCAGCACAAGGTGCTGCGGGCGGGATAGCTCAGCGGCCACACCCGGTTTCACCCGCCGGGTGTGGCCGTTGAGGGCCGGGGCTCCTCAGGCCAGGTTGATCAGCGGCTGACCACCCTGGACGGCGTCACCGACCGACACCAGGATGTCGCCGACCGTGCCGTCGGACGGCGCGGTGATCTCGGTCTCCATCTTCATCGCCTCGAGGACGACGAGGACCTGGCCGGCCTTGATCGCGTCGCCCTCCTTCACCTGGATCTTGGCGACCGAGCCGGCCAGCGGCGCGACCACCGAGTTGGAGCTCGCCGCCGGCATGCTGGACGTCACCGGGGCCGTCGGCGCCGGGCCGCTGTAGGCACCGACGACGCCGAGGGCGTCCAGGGAGGGCTGATCCTGCTCGACCTCGACATCGACGTCGTAGGCGGTTCCGTTGACGGTCACTTTCAGCTTCATGTCTGTTCCTTGTCCGTTCTCGTCAGCGTGCGCCGATGCGGGCCGGCCGGATCAGGGGCCGCTTGGAGTGGTCCTGAACCTCCATGCGGCCCGCCGTCGTCCAGCCCGAGCCGTGCCGGAAGTGCACCTGCTTGACCTTGGCCTTGTGCCCGAGCACCGCCGCGACGGCCGCCGAGATGACCATCATGGTCTCCTCGTCGATCTCGTGCTCGGCGGTGAACTGGTCGGCGACCTTCTGCAGGTCCGCGATGCGCGCGGTGAGGGCCTTCACCTGTTCGGTGAGCGCGGCCACCTGCTCCGCGAGAGCACCGTCTGCGCTTGCCATGTCCTTGTCCGTCATCTCTCCCCCGATCAGACCGGCCCCAGGCCGTGCTTCTTCTCGGGCCGGAGCTGGCGCTTGGTCCGCAGGATCTCCAGGGCCATCGCCACCTCGCGCCGGGTGTCGGCCGGATCGATGATGTCGTCGACGAGACCCCGGGAGGCGGCCATGAACGGCGTGGCGAAGGTCTCGCGGTATTCCTCCACGAGCTCCTCGCGACGGCTCTCGGGATCCTCGGCGGCCGCGATCTCCTTCTTGAACACGATGTTGGCCGCGCCCTCGGCGCCCATCACCGCGATCTCGGCGGTCGGCCAGGCGAACACCTTGTCGGCCCCCAGGTCCTTGGAGCACATCGCCAGGTAGGCGCCGCCGTACGCCTTGCGGAGCACCACGGTGACCTTCGGCACGGTCGCGGAGGAGTACGCGTACAGCATCTTGGCGCCGTGGCGGATGATGCCGCCGTGCTCCTGCGCCACGCCGGGCAGGAAGCCGGGGACATCGACGAGGGTGAGCAGCGGGATATTGAACGCGTTGCAGAACCGGACGAACTGCGATCCCTTGTCGGACGAGTTGATGTCGAGCACACCCGACATCACGCTCGGCTGGTTGGCGATCACCCCGACGGTGTATCCGTTCACCCGGGCGAACCCGACCACGATGTTCTGCGCGTAGCCGGCCTGGACCTCCAGGAAGTCGCGGTGGTCCACGATGCCGGCGATGATCTCGCGGACGTCATAGCCCTTCTTGCCGTCGACCGGGACGATGTCACGCAGCCCAGGGGTCGGCTCGACGATCTCGTCGGCGTTGACCACCGGCGGGTCGGCGAGGTTGTTCTGCGGCAGGAAGCTGAGCAGCTTCTTGGCGATCAGGACCGCCTGCTCGTCGTCGTCGGCGACGAAGTGGATCACGCCCGACCGGGTCATGTGCGCGTCGGCACCGCCCAGGTCGTCCTGGGTGACCTGCTCGCCGGTGACCGACTTGATGACGTTCGGCCCGGTGATGAACATATGGGCCTTGCGGGTCTGGATGATGAAGTCGGTCAGCGCCGGGGAGTACGCCGCACCGCCGGCGCAGGGTCCGGCGATGATCGAGATCTGCGGCACCGCACCGGACAGCTTGACGTTGGAGTAGAACACCTGCCCGTAGCCGGACAGCGAGTCGATGCCCTCCTGGACGCGGGCGCCGCCGGAGTCGTTGATGAAGACGAACGGTGTGCCCGTCTCCAGCGACGCCTCCATCATCGCGACGACCTTCTTGGACTGGGTCTCGCCGGCCGACCCGCCCATCACGGTGAAGTCCTGGCTGGCCACGTGCACGGCCCGGCCGAGGATCGCGCCGGAGCCGGTGACCACGCCGTCGGCGGGCGCCTTCGCGGTGTCCATGCCGAAGGTGGTGGTCCGGTGGGTCCGGAACGCCCCGGTCTCCTGGAAGGTGCCGGGGTCGAGCAGGAGGTCGAGCCGCTCGCGCGCGGTGAGCTCGCCGCGCTGGTGCTGCTTATCGATGCGGGCCTGCCCGCCACCGATCACGACCTCCTCACGGCGCTGCTTGAGCTGGTCGAGCCGCTCGCTCATCTCGGGAGTCTTCTTCGCCATCGTCCTCACCTCACGCCGGCTCGACGGCCACCGAACGGGCCTTGCCGTCGATGGTCACCGTGTACTTGATGGGTTCGTGCAGGGCCTTGTCGAGACCGGCCGCCTTGCGCGCCTCGGCCTCCACCTGCTCCTCGGTCAGCCCGACGTTCTTCGGACCCTCGGGGCGCTCCTTGAAGAACTTCGGGGCGACCTGCGGGAACAGTGCGTTGGTGAGCACGTCCTCCTCGGTGCCGTTGAAGCCCTCCAGGCCCTCGGCCTGCTTGACCAGGTCGTCCCACTCCGGCTTGAGCAGGTCGGCGGGCCGTACGGTGATCGGCTCCTTCTTCGCCTGCTTCTTGGCCAGCTCGACGATCTCCGGGTTGCGGTCGCCGGGGCACTCGCCGTAGTAACCCAGCATCAGGTCGGCGAACTCGCCGGTGAGCACCTTGTAGCGGCCCATCAGCACGTTGAACACCGCCTGGGTGCCGACGATCTGCGACGACGGGGTGACCAGCGGCGGGTAGCCGGCGTCCTTGCGGACCTTCGGCACCTCGGTCAGCACCTCTTCCATCCGCCCGCCGGCGCCCTGCGCCTTGAGCTGGGACTCCATGTTGGAGAGCATCCCGCCGGGGATCTGGGACTGGAAGATGTCGGTCTTCACGCCGGTCACCGCCGACATGAACTTCTTGTACTTCGGCTTCACCTTGGCGAAGTGGTCCCGGATCTTGAACAGCCGGTCCATGTCGAGATTGGCGGTGTAGCCGGTGCCCTCGAGCATCTCCACGACCGACTCGGTCGGGTTGTGGCCCGGGCCGAGCGACAGCGAGCTGATCGCCGTGTCGACCACGTCCGCGCCGGCCTCGATCGCCTTCATCAACGACACCTGGGTGACGCCGGTGGTCGAGTGGCAGTGCAGGTTGATCTGGACGTTCTCGCCGTACGTCTCCTTGATGCCACGGACGATGTCGTACGCCGGCTGCGGCTTGAGCAGCGCGGCCATGTCCTTGAGCGCAATGGAGTCGGCGCCCATGTCGAGCAGCCGGCCGGCGAGCTTGATGTAGTCGGCGGTGGTGTGCACCGGGCTGATGGTGTAGCAGATGGTGCCCTGGGCGTGCTTGCCCGCCGCCTTGACCGCATGCATGGCGTGCTCGAGGTTGCGGGGGTCGTTCAGCGCGTCGAAGACACGGAACACGTCCATGCCGTTCTCGGCCGACTTCTCCACGAACTTCTCGACGACGCCGTCCTCGTAGTGACGGTACCCGAGCAGGTTCTGGCCGCGCAGCAGCATCTGCAGGCGGCTGTTGGGCAGCAGTTTGCGGAACGTCCGGAGACGTTCCCAGGGGTCCTCGTTCAGGAAGCGGATGCACGCGTCATACGTGGCACCGCCCCAACACTCCACGCTCCAGTACCCGGCGGCATCGATGTCGGCACAGGCATCGACCATGTCCTCCATGGCCATGCGGGTGGCCATCAGGCTCTGGTGCGCGTCGCGAAGAACGAGTTCGGTAATACCAATCTCTCGCGGCTTCATGTGGTCCATCCTGCCATCGGGCCCCCTCCGGCGGACCCGCACCCCTCCCCGTACCGGCGCCGGTCCCGACGGGGATCCGGACGGGACGGCGCGGATCCGCACCGATTCGGGGGTCGGGTACGGCGATCGTCGTACGACCGTACGTAACGGATCTCACACTATTGGTCAGACCACTGTGCACATGCGGGGATCCGCGGGATCGAACGGTGCTCGGCAGCGCACGGCCGCCGTCAGTGTCCCAACCCGCGGGGCGTCCACTTGCGGAACTCCCGGAGAAACGCCGCGCGGACCTCGTCGCGGTCGAGCACTCCTTCCACCGAGCGGAATTTCCCCTTCGCCGCGGCCTGCACGACGGCCAGCCACGATTCCCCCATGGCGTACGTGAAGCTGGAGGCCACCCCCGCCCCGATCGCCCCGCCGACCAGCGTCCCGGCGCCGGGGATGAGCTTGAGCAGCCCGGTCACCGACGCCCGGCCCGCCTGGGTGGCCACGGTGGTCGAGGCGATCGCCATCAGCGCCGCCCGATCGACCGGCACCTGGTAGAGCTGGGCCAGCCGGGCCATCATCGCCAGTTGCAGCGGCACCAGCACCACGGCATCGGAGAACGGGATGGGCGTGGCCGCGGTGGCGGCGGCCCCGGTGGCGGCGGTGGCTATGAAGGTCCGCGCCTGGCGCGCCTTGCGCCGAAGATCGATCTGCTGGACCGCGTTGAGGGCGGCATGGACGGCCTCGGGTGTGCAGCGAAAGGTCGCCTCCAGCAGGTCGATCAAGCCGTACGACGACTGCCCGCTGAACGGGTCCTCCAGGGCGTAGGTCGGGTAGGGGCGGCCGTCGACGATCGGCAGGCCCAGGTCGGTGATGTGCTCGGCCAGCGTGACCGCATCCGGATGGAGCCGCCCGTCGCGCCGCGGCACCTGGGTGAGCACGACGACAACCGGCAGCCCGAGCTCGTCGAGCCGGCGGACGAAGTCGGCCTCGAACGGTTCGAAGCGGCGGCTCATCCCGTGCACGCAGTACCACACGAGGTGGATCTGCTCCTCCAGCGGCTCGCGGCGCATCTTCTTCGCGTACGTCTCGAGCTCCTTGAGGAGCTGCTTGTCGTCGCTACCCAGCTCCAGGCCACGGGTGTCGAGGATGCCGAGCCGGCCACGGTCGTCGCGGTAGAGATGGGAGTCGCGGGTCACCGGCTCACCGATCCCGGTGGCGGCGACCGGGGCGCCGAAGACGGCGTTGACAAGGGTGGACTTGCCGACTCCGGTCTTGCCGAAGACCGCAAGGTTGAACCGGCCGAGGATCTCGAGCTGACGCTCGTACTCGGAGCGGAAGGACTCGGTCAGCCACTCGCTCATGGGCCCCACAGTAACGGGAAACGGGCGGGTGCCCCCGAGCCCCTAGGATTGACCCGCACTGTCCCCTGTTCCTGAGGCGAGCCCATGCCCGTACGTCCCGATCTTCGCAACATCGCCATCGTCGCCCACGTCGACCATGGCAAGACGACCCTCGTGGACGCCATGCTCTGGCAGTCCGGCGCCTTCCGGGAGGGCCAGGACGTCAACAACCGGGTGATGGACTCGATGGATCTGGAGCGGGAGAAGGGCATCACGATCCTCGCCAAGAACACCGCGGTCAAGCACGTCATCGACGGCCACGACGTCACCATCAACATCATCGACACCCCCGGCCACGCCGACTTCGGCGGGGAGGTGGAACGCGGCCTGGAGATGGTGGACGGAGTGGTGCTGCTCGTCGACGCCTCCGAGGGGCCGCTGCCGCAGACCCGGTTCGTGCTGCGCAAGGCGCTGGCGAAGAAGTTGCCGCTCATCGTCGTCGTCAACAAGGTCGACCGTCCCGACGCCCGGATCGCCGAGGTCGTCGACGAGACGTACGACCTCTTCATGGACCTGCTGCCCGACGATGCCGCCGACACCGCGCTCGACTTCCCGGTGGTGTACGCGTCGGCCAAGGCC
>CAZGWN010000014.1:0-52012 GCA_964528755.1 uncultured Propionibacteriaceae bacterium | reverse complement strand
CCGTGCCTCTCCCAAGACGCAGTCGGCCATGCTGGAGGCGATGGAGGAACGCCAGGTGTCGATGGACGGCACCACCCACAAGTTGCCGAACCCGTTCATGGTCATCGCCACCCAGAACCCGATCGAGATGGAGGGCACCTATCCGCTGCCGGAGGCCCAACGGGACCGGTTCATGGCCCGGATCGAGATGGGCTACCCGTCCGAGGACGCCGAGGTGAAGATGCTGCAGACCCACGGCGGGCGCCATCCGCTCGACAGCCTCACCCCGGTCACCGACGGGGCCACGATCAGCGCGCTGATCCGGGCGATCACCACCGTGTACGTGGCGCCGGCGCTGGAGCGCTATATCGTCCAGGTCGTCGCCGCGACCCGCCGGACGCGGGACCTGCGGCTGGGTGCGTCGCCGCGGTCCAGCCTGCAGTTGCTGCGCGCCTCGCGGGCCCTCGCCGCGATGTCGGGGCGCGACTACATCACCCCTGACGATGTGGCGGCGCTCGCGGTGCCGGTGCTGGCCCACCGCGTCCTCGCCTCCACCGAGGCCCAACTTGCCCAGCGGTCGGTGGACGACATCATCGGAGGTTGCCTGCGGTCGGTCCCGATCCCCGACCGGAGCTGAGGGATGCGGCTGCTGTTGCACAATCCGTGGACCCTGCTCACCCTGCGCGGACGGGTGATGCTCGTGCTCGGCGGAGCCATCGCCGTCCTGGCCGCCCTCTTCGGCCAGCGCGACGTCCTCATGGTCGGCCTGCTCCTGTTCCTGCTGCCGCTGGTGTCGGCCGTCTTCGTCGATCGGACCTCCTTGCGGTTGTCGTGCGAGCGGACGGTCACGCCGTCACGGGCCGCGATCGGGGAGTCGATGACGGGCAGCCTGGTGATCGGCCGGCACGGACGGTTGCCGTCAGGAGTGCTGCGGTTCGAGGACCTGGTGCCGCCCGAACTCGGGGAGCGCCCGCGATTCACGCTGCAGAACCTCGCCAGCGAGTGGAGCCGGGAGATCACCTACCCGCTGACCGGCACCCGACGCGGGCGGTTCGCCACCGGACCACTGCTCGTCCGCACCTCGGACCCGTTCGGACTGGCCGGCCGCGACCGCAGCTTCACCGCGACCAGTGAGGTGATGATCACCCCGCAGGTGGTGCCGCTGGAGTCGATGCGCAACGCCGGCGGATCGGGCGGCACCGGGGAGGCCCGTCCGCAGCGGCTCGGCCTGTCCGGCCACGACGACATCCTCGTCCGCGAGTACCACCGCGGCGACGACGTGCGACGGATCCACTGGCGTTCCACCGCCCGGCACGGCAACCTGATGGTCCGTCGCGAGGAGCAGGCCTGGGATCCGAGCGCCACCGTCGTGCTCGACACCCGCGCCCGGGCGCATCGCGGCCAGGGCGCCGACGGCTCCTTCGAGTGGGTCGTGTCGATGGTCGCCTCGCTGACCCTCCACTTCCTCTCCGACGGCTTCACCATCTCCCTGTTCGGTGCCGACGGCCCGCTGGTCGGCCCGGCGATCGGCGATCAGGCGCGGACGACCAGCCGCCGGGAGGCCCTCACCCAGCTGACCGACGTCACCGAGACCGACTCCGACACCTTCGCCCTGGCGGTGGAGGCGGCCCTGTCGGCGACCACCAGCCAGATGCTCGTCGCCGTACTCGGCGACCTGTCCAGCGCCGATGCCGCCCACCTGATCGAGATGCAGCGCAACCGGGCGTACGCCCTGGCCTGGGTGCTGGACGTGGACGGTTGGGACGAGGAGCGGGCGCCTTCGTCGGACCCGGCCGACCGGGACCGGGCCGTCGCGCTGCTCGGTGATGCGGGCTGGCGGGTGGTCCGAGTCGAGGCGGGAACGTCGGTCCAGGAGGCGTGGACCCGGATGGGCCGGCTGGGGGAACTGCTGTGATCCGCGCCTCCGACCGCGTCGGTGGCGCCGTCATCGGCTCGGGCCTGCTCGCGGCGCTGATCCTGCTGCCGTTCACCCAGGACCTCTCCTACCTCGTCAGTGCCGGCCCGTTGGTGGTGCTCATCGGCGGGCTGGGGATGGCTCTGCGCCGAATGCGGATCGGCGAGGCCTGGATCGTGCTTGCCCAGGCGGTGGTCCTGGGCGTGTTCCTGCAGGCCATCTCCTGGCCCCTGAGCGAGCCCGGCGAGAACACCATCGACCTGTATGTCCGGGGCGTCGACCACATCCGCACCCACGCCGCCCCGCTGATCGCCGACCCGGGCCTCACCCTCATCCTCGTCACGGCCGTCGGGCTGTGCGCCCTGTTCACCGATGTGCTCGCCGAGGGGGTGGATCGTCCCGCCTGGGCGCTGCTGCCGCCGATGACGCTCTACCTCATCGGTGCGATCGGGCTGCTGGAGCCGTTGCCGTGGTGGTGCCTGGTGGCGCTGGCCGCCGGCTACCTGTGGATCCTCGTCGCCGATGGGATCAACAGCGCCGAGCGGTGGCCCCGCCACCTGGCGCGCAACGTACGGCTGACCGGCCGGCTGACCCCGTTGGCGATGACCATGGGCGCCCTCGTCGGGGTGATCAGCCTCGTGCTCACCCTGATCGTCGGGCTGCTCCTGCCGCTGCCTCCGATCCACCAGTGGAACTCGGCCCGCTCCGACCGCGGTTCCGGCCCCGTCGAGCTCGCCGATCCGATGCTCGACATGCGCCGCAACCTGTCCCTGCCGGCCAACCAGGACGTGCTCACCTACACCACCGATTCCGGCGAGGGCGAGTACCTGCGGATGGCCTCGCTGCCGCGGCTGGACGCCGCGGGGTGGCAGAACGCCGCGTTCCCGCTCACCGAGGGCACCCGGCTGCCGCAGGCACCCGGGTTGAGCACCGCCGGACCGGAGGTGAACACCCACATCGAGATCGGCGACTTCAGCACCGAGTACCTGCCGCTGCCGTGGGCGCCGGTGACCTTCACGGCGTCCGGGCAGTGGGCCTACGGCGCCGACTCGCTGGTGGTGATCTCGGTGGCGGAGAACCGGACCTCGGCCACCCGCAACCTGTCGTACGACGTGACGAGCATGGATACCACCCCCGACGGCCAGGTGCTGTCCACTGCCGCGGCCGGGCGACCGACCGATGCCAGCCTGACCGGCGAGGTGCCCGCGGACATGCCGCAGGAGATCATCGACCTCACCCTCGAACTCACCCAGTCCCAGCCGACCGCTGCCCTGAAGGCCGCCGCGATCCAGTCCTACCTGCGCGGCGGCGACTTCACCTACAGTCTCGATCCCGGCTCGGGTACCGGCTTCGACGCGATGAAGCAGTTCCTGCTGGTCGACAAGAAGGGGTACTGCGAGCAGTTCGCCGGGTCGATGGCCGCCATGGCGCGGATCGCCGGCATCCCCTCCCGGGTCGCCGTCGGATGGCTGCCCGGCGACAGGCAGGCCGACGGCAGCTACCAGGTGACACTGCACGACATGCATGCCTGGCCCGAGCTGTACTTCGAGGACGTCGGGTGGGTGCGGTTCGAACCGACGCCGGGGGTGGCGACCGCCCCGGCCTGGTCGATGACCGATCCGGACGAGTCCGCCTCGTCCGAGTCGCCGCTGCCGGTGACCGAACCCAGCGAGGTGGCGCCGTCAGAGGCGGCCACTGCCACGCCCGAACCCACCGAGACGGCGGCACCGCAGGATCAGACCCGCGGTGGCCTGTCCCCACTGGAGATTCTGGGCCGGGTGGGGATCGCCCTGGGTCTGCTGGCCGCCCTGGCCGCCGTGGCCGCGCTGCCGGGTCTGCTGCGGCGCCGGCGACGTACGGTCCGGTTGGCCGTCGCCGAAGGGGCCGACCTGGTCGACGACCAGAAGGCGGTCGACGCGGCCTGGGCCGAGGTCGCCGACAGCTTCGTCGACTACGGCTATCCGTGGCCGGCAGGCTCCCCGCGGACGGTCGGCCGACGGGTGTCCGGCACCCTACCGGCGGCCGCCGGTCGGGCCGTGACCACCCTGGCCCACGAAGTGGAACGGTCCCGGTACGCCGATCGGGCGCGCCACCACGGCGACCTCGCCGCGCTGGTGGGCACGATCCGCGCCGGGCTGGACGCCGACAAGTCCTGGGATGTCCGACTGCTGGCGCAGTGGTGGCCGCGCTCGTGGTGGCTGTCGGTGGGCCGGGCGTTGTCCTGGTCGGCGATGGTGACGAGGTTCCGGCGGCTGGTGCGGCGCTGAGCGTGCGCCGGGCAAAAAAGCCGGGACCGACAATGCGGTCCCGGCATGTGACGGTCGGTCGGTGGACGGTGTCCCGCCGACCCCGGACGGGGATCAGAGGCCCCACCCGGCAGGGATCAAAGCCCCCACCCGGCAGGGATCAGAGCCCATTGCCCTGCTGGCGCCGATTCCAGCGCTCCTCGAAGCGATCCATGATGCGCCGATCGGCAGCGGACACCCTGGCCCCGGGTCGGTTCTTCCTGCCGGCGGATCCGCGGCCACGGCGCTGCCACGCGTTGAGCCCGACGACGGCGGCGACCACCATGATCACGAAGCCGAGAACGCTCACCAGCCAGTAGGTCTGAATGCCGGCCAGCAAGAGGACGATGCCGACGGCGAAACCGAGGCCCGCGCCCACCGCCCGGCGCGCCTCGACGCGACGACCACCGTTGCCGCTGAGGGTGTCCGCCAGTTTCGGATCCTCGGCAGCAAAGGCAGCTTCCATCTGTTCGAGCAGCTGCTGCTCGTGTTCTGAGAGCGCCACCACTACCTCCGTGTCTGTGGATACCCGGGCGCGGTATCCCTGGTCGATCCTCGCGCGGGCTCTTGCTGAACACCAGTTTACTGTCCGGTCCGGTGCGGATGAAATGATTCGGTCCGGGTTCTTGTCCCCAATACCTCCCCCGAGGGGTCAGCCCTTCACCCCGAGCACATGCAACTGGGCAGCCAGGGACCACATATCAGGTGTCCGGCTGATCTCGTCCTCCAGCGCCAGCACCTCGCCCCGGGCGCCGGGGGCCTCGAGCAACTCCTCGTTCACGGCTCCGAGCACCGCCCCCAGGCCGCGGATCGACACCACCCGCAATCCGGCGCCGTCCAGCAGCGTACGCATCCGGCCCTGGTCGAGCCGGCCCGGGTCGGCCAGCGCCTGCCGGGCGTCGGCGAAGTTGCCGACCCGCGCCTTGAGCATGATCCGGCGGTAGCGCTGCCGCACCAGCAGACTCGCCGCACCGCCGGGGTGGAGCACGGTGGCCATCGCGGCGACCGCCGCCGGCTTGTCCTCGATCACATCGAGCACTTCGTGGCAGGTCACCAGGTCGACCGCATCCGGACCGACCAGGTCGACCAGACTGGAGGCATCACCCTGGACACCGCGCAGCCGGTCGGACAGCTCCGCCTCGGCGGCCCGCCGCTGCAGTGAGGCGAGCGCATTGGGGCTCGGATCGATCACCGTCACGTCGTAGCCGGCAGACGCCAGCGCGACGCCCATCCCCCCGGTGCCCCCACCGAGGTCGACCACCCGGATCGACCCGGCCGGGCGATCCCCCTGCCAGCCCCGGACCGCGTCGAGGACCACCGAGCGCGTGACGACCCCCTCCAGGGAGCGGCGCTTCTTGTCGACGGCAGGGGTCGCGGATGCCGTCGGCGGCTGCTCGGCTGGGGTCATGCGTACTCCTCGGAACGATCGGCGGGCGGACCCGCAGTGATTCCGAGCCTACTCAGTCGGTTCGGGTGGAGTTGCAGAACCGCAGCGACCGATGGACGTTCTTCAGGCACCTCACAAAGCTGCGCACGAGCAGACCCCATCGGACGACGGCGAGGTCAACCTCACCGGTCGCGTGTTCGACCTGTTCGTGCCGATGCGGCGCGCCGAGGCCCGTCTGCGGCACGCCGGCACCCGCTAGCTGTCCTCGGCGAGCCCAGCCCGGACCGGGGCGGGCTCCGCGGCCGGGCGCGGTGGATCGACCGTCCCACGCCACAGCGGCCGGCGCCGGCGCCCGTTGAGCCATCCGCCCACCCAGGTGCCGCGCACGAGCAGGTCGTAGCCGGCCAGACCGACGACGGCGGTCACCACCCAGGCGATCAGGATCTTGACGATCGGTGACCATGCCGCCCCCGCCATCGGGATCTCGACGGCCACCAGCAGCGGCAGATGCACCAGATAGAGCCAGTAGGAGGCATCGGCCAGGTAGCGCACCCAGGCGCGCTCCCCCGTCAGCCGGCGCACGCACAGCCCGACCAGTCCGAAGGTCCAGGTCCAGGCGGCGAGCGCGGTCAGGGCGGCGTACGCCGGGGCGCCGATCATCGCTGGGGACAGCAGGTAGCCGGCGACGCTCAGCGGCACGGCGAGGGCGAGATGCAGCACCCACCCACCGCCGAGACGGGACATGGAGTCGGGGTGGGCGTGCAGAGACCAGCCGACCACGAAGGCACCGCCGTAGCACAGCAGGGCCGGCACCGAGGGCACGATGGTGGGCGGCGCGATGATCCCCATCTGGAGGTCGCCCTGGACCAGCAGGGCGGCCAGGTAGGGGATGCCGGCCAGCAGCGGTCCCACGACCGGGATCGACAGCCACGCCCCGGCGAGCTCCGGCACCCGCCGGGAGGCGGGGATCACCCGCAGCGCGATCGCCCGCAGCGCCACCACGATCACGGCGCACTCCATCAGAACCAGGAGGAACCACAACTGACCGGGGGAGAACAACAGCAGGATCGGTGGCGCATCGCTCGGCGGGGCGACGGCGGCGGGCAGCTCGGGATTGACCGTCGCATTGAGGCCCGCCAGCAGGCCGAGCGGCAGCACCGCGATCGGCCAGAAGACGACGGCCGGCAGCAGGATGCGCTTCGCACGGTCCCGAAGGTAGGAGCGGGACCCCCGGCGCTGCACCACCATGCGACCGAAGTAGCCGGCCAGCAGCATGAAGATCACCATCCGCGCCAGGTGGATCAGGTAGACCACCGGGAGCGCCCACGGCTGGGGCGCCGCGTCGTTCACCAGCCACAGGCCGCCGGGCAGGAACGGCATCAGCGAGTGCAGCACGATCCCGCCCAGGAGCGCGGCGGCGCGCAGCGCATCCAGTCCGTGCAGGCGGCCGCCCGGGGGTGCGCTCGAAAGCTGTGTTGCCATGACGTCGACGCTACGGAGCGGTGAGGAGCCTCACCATCGGGAACCCGGTGGAACCGCCCCTCCACCGATCGGCGGAGGGAGGCCCCCTGGAATGTGTCGGGGCTTACACGGACAATGGGGGCATGTCCGCGCCCGGCATCCCCCTCGCCCCTCCGCGTCAGGCACCGACGGAGGACGACCTCGGCGGCACCGACGCGCAGGAGTGCCACGCCCGGGAGTCCGTGGCGCCGTGGCTGCTGCGCGTGGCACCCTGGGCTCCCGCACCGCTGGCCGCGTTGGCGTGGCTGATGGGGTGGCCGCGGCCCTACATCTTGGGCGCGCCGGGGACGGGGGCCGGGGGGGCTATCCCCCCCCGGCTGCTGTTCGGCCCCGGGCTCGTGGGGGCCGCGGTGGGGACCTGGCCACGGCCGGGGACGCCCGCAGTGGCCCTCGGCTTCGTCGCCCACCAGGTGCTGGTCGCCTGGGCGATGTGGTTCAACCCGCTGACCTGTCTGTACTCCTTCGTCGGGTCGATGGATGCGCCCCGCTACTTCCGCGGCCGAGGGGTCGTCCTCCTCCTCTTGAGCAGCGCCGCGCTGACGTCGGTCGGTCAGGTCGGCGGATTCGCCGGAGTGGTCGGCCTTCCCGCGCTGTACGCCTGCGTGCTGGCGATCAACGTCGCCATCCCGCTGGTTCTGTGGCATCTGGAAAAGGAGCGGCGGCGTCAGGCGGCTGCCCGCGACCGGGCCGTGACCAACCTGGTCCGGGCCCACCGGGACAACGCAGTCCTGCAGTCGCGCCTCGTGGAGCAGGCCCGTGCGGCTGGGGTGAGCGAGGAGCGGGCCCGACTCTCCCGGGAGATCCACGACACGGTGGCCCAAGGTCTGGTGGCGGTGATCCGTCAGCTCGAGGCGCTGGGAGACCTCGACGAAGCGGCGCGCCATCGCGTGGCCCTGGCCGAGGGCGCGGCCCGCGAATGTCTGGTGGATGCGCGCCGAGCGGTCGCCGCTCTCGCCCCGGTGAGGCTGCACGAGGCCGACCTGGTGGAGGCGCTGTCCGATCTGGGACGCGGCTGGTCCCGGCAGAACCGGATCCCGATCGAGTTCGACGCGGACGCGGCCCCCGACCCCATCCCGCACCCCGACGTGCTGCTTCGGGTTGCCCAGGAGGCCCTCTCCAACGTCGCGCGCCATGCCGATGCCGGCTCGGTCTCCATGACCCTGTCGGGTAGCGCCGCAAGGGTCGAGTTGACCGTACGTGACGACGGGGTGGGATTCGACCCCGGAGGGGTGCGCCACGGGTGGGGGCTGGACGGGATGGCCGAGCGCCTGGCGCAAGTCGGCGGCAGCATCCGGGTCGCGTCGGCACCGGGTGCCGGGACGACGGTGACGGCGCAGGTCTCCCCATGAGCGAGCCGGGTCCGGGGACCGGGGACGGTGCAGTGATCCGCGTCCTCATTGCCGACGATCACCCCGTGGTCCGCGACGGGCTGGAGGGGATGCTCTGCCAGGAACCTGATCTCGACGTGGTCGCCCAGGCCGACGGCGGACGCGTGGCGGTCTCCCTGACCCTGCGCCACGACCCGGATGTGGTGCTGATGGATCTGCGGATGCCCGCGGGTGACGGGCTCGAGGCGATCCGCACGCTGCGGGCCGCCCATCCGCGACGTCCCCGGATCCTCGTCCTGACGACCTACGACACCGACCGCGACGTCCGCGCGGCGCTGAACGCCGGCGCGGACGGCTACCTGCTCAAGGACGTCGGCCGGGAGGATCTGATCCGGGCGATCCGGGACCTGGCCGCCGGACGTCCGGTGCTGACCGGGCAGGCGCTCGCCGCCCTGACGGGCCGCGGTTCAGAGACCGAGCTGACCGTCCGGGAGGCGGAGGTCCTGGCCCTGGTGGCCGAGGGGAGGACGAACCGGGCCGTCGCCCACCGGCTGGGGATCGGCGAGGCGACCGTCAAGACCCATCTGGCACACGTCTACGAGAAGCTGCGGGTGGCCGACCGGGCCTCGGCGGTGCGGACCGCCTGGGAGCGCGGGCTGGTGTGACCCTGATCTCCCCGGCACGTGTCGGGCGGGCCCGCCGTCGCGGACGAATACGGGCTCTGTAGGATAGCGGTCCGGAGGTCACCGATGACGCAAAGGACCGTGAAGCAACCGCGTCCGGACAGAGTCGCACCGATGAGCGTTCAGGTCGGTCCACCGACCGGGGGGTGGGACGCCATACGCCCGCCCCGGCGCCGGCATGCGGTTCCTGCCTGGGTGCTGAAGGTGACGCTGGCCGTCACCGGCGTGATCTGGGCGCTGTTCGTCGCCGTTCACCTGTTCGGCAACCTGAAGGTGTTCCAGGGTCCCGCGGCGTTCGACGCATACGCCGCGTGGCTGCGTGTCGTGCTCTACCCGCTGCTGCCTCACGAGGGGGTGCTGTGGGCGCTGCGCGTGGTGCTGGTGGTGGCGCTGATCCTGCATGTGGCCTGCGCAGCCGCCGTGTGGGCGCGTGGCAGGCGGGCGCGCGGCCGGCACCGGGCCAGGATCCACGGAGGGCGATCGTGGGCAACCTGGTCGATGCCGATCACGGGCCTGATCATCCTCGCCTTCGTCGTCGTGCACGTGATGGACCTGACCCTCGGACTGGGGGTCGCCAGTGCGTCGTTCCGGCCCGCGGTCGACGGGCAGCCGCAGGCGTACGAGAACCTCGTGGCCAGCTTCCAGCGGCCCGTGATGGCGCTGTTCTACGTCGCGACGATGATCCTGCTCGCCCTGCACATCGGCACCGGCTCCTTCACGACGGCCTCCGATCTCGGGGCGATGGGGCGGCGGCTGCGCGCCACCGTCACCGTCGTGGGAGGGCTCCTGGCCGTGGCCATCCTGCTCGGCAACTCGGCCATCCCGATCCTCGTCCTGGTTGGTGTCCTGTCATGAGCATCCGTCGTCTCACCCGTTTCATCGAGGACCGCCGCCGGTCGCGCCCGGCAGTCACACCGCCACCCGGCGACAAGGCGCCCGGCCCGCGCCAGGCCCCGCCCGACACCTTCACGCCCCCGCCCAGCCACGTCCCGGGCGTACGCCTGGGACGGATCGTCGACGGCAAGGTCCCCGACGGGGACCCGGCCACCGCCTGGGAGCGGCGCCGCTCGTCCTACCGGCTGGTCAGCCCGCTGAACACGAAGAAGTTCACCGTCGTGGTCGTCGGCACCGGCCTCGCCGGGTCCGGCGCGGCCACCGCGCTGGGCGAACTCGGCTATGCCGTGCACGCCTTCACCTACCACGACGCGGCGCGCCGGGCGCACTCGGTCGCCGCCCAGGGCGGCATCAACGCGGCCCGCGCCCGCAAGGTCGACGGGGACTCGCTGCACCGCTTCGTCGTCGACACCGTCAAAGGCGGGGACTTCCGCTCCCGGGAGGCGGAGGCCTACCGGCTCGGCGCCGAATCGGTCCGCGTCATCGACCACATGAACGCCATCGGCGCACCCTTCGCCCGCGAGTACGGCGGCACCCTGGCCACCCGCTCCTTCGGCGGTGTGCAGGTGTCCCGGACCTACTACACCCGGGGCCAGACCGGCCAGCAGCTCGAGGTGGCCGCGGCGCAGGCGCTGCAGCGCCAGGTCGCCCGCGGCACCGTCACCCTGCACAGCCGTACGGAACTGCTCGACTTCATCATCGACGACGGGGTGTGCCGCGGCATCGTGGTGCGTGACCTGGTCACCGGCCAGATCTGGGCCCAGCCGGCGCACGCGGTGATCCTGGCCACCGGGGGCTACGGGTCGGTCTACTTCCACTCGACGCTGGCGCTCAAGAGCAACGCCTCGGCCTCCTGGCGTGCCGTACGCCGCGGCGCACACCTGGCCAACCCTTCCCTCGTGCAGTTCCACCCCACTGCCTTGCCGATCTCCACCCACTGGCAGTCCAAGACGATCCTGATGTCGGAGTCGCTGCGCAATGACGGCCGCATCTGGGTGCCGAAGAAGCCGGGCGACGACCGGGCACCCGGCGAGATCCCCGAAACGGAACGCGACTACTACCTGGAGCGCCGCTACCCGGCGTTCGGCAACCTCACCCCCCGCGACGTCGCGTCCAGGGCCGCCAAGGAGCGGATCGACAGCGGCCACGGGGTCGGGCCGCTGCACAACTCGGTCTACCTGGACTTCGCCGATGCCCTGGCCCGCCACGGTCGGGAGACCATCGCCGAGCGCTACGGCAACCTGTTCACGATGTACCAGCGCTCCACCGGGGAGGACCCCTACCAGGTGCCGATGCGCATCGCGCCGGGCGCCCACTTCACCATGGGCGGCCTGTGGTCCGACTTCGACCAGATGACCTCCGTCCCCGGCCTGTTCGTCGGCGGAGAGGTGGGCTGGAGCTACCACGGCGCCAACCGGCTCGGCGCGAACTCGCTGCTGTCGGCCTGCGTCGACGGGTGGTTCACCCTGCCGTTCTCGGTGCCCAACTACCTCAGCCCGCTGCTCGGCACCCCGCTGCCCGGGGCCGAGGACGCCTGCGTCCGCGACGCGGTGGCCCGGGCGAGCGCCCGGACCGAGGCCCTGTTGGCCGTTGGCGGGCACCGCGCGGCCTCCCACTTCCACCGCAGGCTCGGCGAGATCATGTACGCGGGCTGCGGCGTCAGCCGGTCGCGGGAGTCGCTGACCACCGCGATCGAACAGATCCGCGGGCTGCGGGCGGAGTTCTGGTCCGACGTGGCGGTGCCCGGACACGGCCGGCAGCTCAACACCGCCCTGGAACGGACCGGTCGCGTCGCCGATTTCCTGGAGCTGGCCGAGCTCATGTGCGTCGACGCCCTGGACCGCGAGGAGTCCTGCGGCGCGCAATTCCGCACCGAGTACCAGCAGGACGGCGAGGCCCGGCGCAACGACGCGGACTGGGCGTTCTGCTCGGCCTGGGACGTCGCCGGCCCCGATCAGGGTGCGCCGGCCGGCGCCACCCACGATCTGAGCTTCACCCGGAATGCCGAGCCGCTGAGCTTCCGGGCCGTACCTCTGGCGACGAGGAGCTACAAGTGAGATTCACTCTCCAGGTGTGGCGCCAGGCGGGCCCGGACGCCCCCGGCGCCTTCGAGAGCTACCAGGTCGACGGGTTGGAGCCCCACCTGTCGATCCTCGAGATGCTCGACGCGCTCAACGAGCGGCTGATCGACGAGGGACGCGAACCCGTCGCGTTCGAGTCGGACTGTCGCGAGGGCGTGTGCGGCTGCTGCGGACTGACGGTCAACGGCGTCGCGCACGGACCCGAGGACAACGTGCCGAGCTGCCTGCAGAGGCTGGTCGACCTGCCCGACGGCGGGACCGTACGCCTCGAGCCGCTGCGCTCGGCCGCCTTCCCGGTCGTTCGGGACCTCGTCGTGGAGCGTTCCTCACTCGACGGGCTGATCCGCGCCGGGGGCTACGTGTCGATCAACGCCGGCACCGCGCCGGACGCCGACAGCGTGCCCGTGAAGGAGGAGGTCGCCGAGAAGGCGCTGGATTTCGCGGCGTGCATCGGCTGCGGCGCCTGCGTCGCCGCCTGCCCGAACGGCTCCGCCCAGCTGTACGCGGGCGCCAAGCTGGCCCACCTGGCGATGCTTCCGCTGCCGAGCGAGGAACGCGCCCGGCGGGGTCGTGCGCTGGTGGCCGAGCTCGATGAGCTGTTCGGCCCCTGCTCCTCCTACGGAGAATGCGTGCGGGCCTGCCCCGCGGGGATCCCCTTCTCCGCCATCGCTGCGGTGAACCGGGAGCGGATCCTGGCCGGCGGCCGCCGGCGGCTGTGAGACGTGCCGCCCGTGCGAGAATGACGCCGGTGTCGGGCGGATAGGAGAGGGGCACAGCATGGCGCTGCGGGGAATCGCGTCGGCCCGGCCGGTGGAGCGCGCCGACGAACAGCGGGCCCGCGGCAAGGCCGCCCGCGCCGCCATCCCCTTCGAGTCACTCGGGACCTTCCTCCCGATCGAGCGGAGCGCCGCGGCGATCCTCGCGGCGCAGGAGTCGGACCGCCTCGCGCATCTGCGGCCCTTGCGCCGGGAGCGGATGTCGGCGAGCCCGTTCACGTTCTACCGCGGCAGCGCGGCGGTGATGGCCCATGACCTGGCCGGCCAGGACCACACGGAGACCCACCTGGTGGTCTGTGGCGACGCCCACCTGAGCAATTTCGGGCTGTTCGCCTCCCCCGAGCGGCAGTTGATGTTCGACCTCAACGACTTCGACGAGGCCGCACCGGGCCCATGGGAGTGGGATGTGAAGCGGCTGGTCACCAGCGTGGTGCTGGCGGCCGAGGAGAACGGGCTGTCGGATCGCGCGATCCGTACGGCGGCCGTCCTCACCGCCGAGACCTGCCGGACCGGGCTGCGCCGGCTCCTCGGCTCCTCCCATCTGGACCGCTACTACGCCTCCACCTCACTGGAGCGGATGAGCGGGCTGCTGCCCGAGGCGCTGCGCCCGGCGCTCGAGAAGGCGGTGGTCAAGGCGCGCAAGCGCACCTCGGCCCGGGCGATCGAGCGGTTCATGAGCGTCGACAAGCAGGGGCGGGACCGGTTCGTCGAGTCCCCTCCGATCCTCACCCACGTGCCGCACCTGACCGAGGAGACGATCCAGCGCCTCTTCGACGAGTACCGACTGAGCGTACGTCCCGACATCGCCCTGCTGCTGGGCCAGTACGCGCTGACCGACGTGGCGCTGCGGGTGGTCGGCGTGGGAAGCGTCGGCACCCGCTGCTACCTGCTCGCGCTGACCGGTAGCGACGGCAGCCACCTGCTGCTCCAGATCAAGCAGGCCGACGCCTCGGTGGTCGCGCAGAACTGCCACCCGCACCCCGGTGCCCCGACGCTCGTGGCAGACGGCGGCGACCAGGGGCGGCGGGTGGTGGCCTGCCAGGAGATCCTCCAGTCGGCCAGTGACCCCTTCCTCAGCCACGTCGCCAACGAGGGGCGCCATTTCTACGTCCGCCAGTTCCGCGACATGAAGGGGTCGATCGACGTGTCGCGCCTGCGTGCCGACGAGCTGACCGCCTATGGCGAGGTGTGCGCCGCCATCCTGGCGCGAGCACATGCCCAGAGCCCCGCCGCGCCGTGGGTGGGCGGCTACCTGGGTAAGTCCGGCGGGGCGGACGAGGCCTTCGCCGCGTGGTCGGTCGCCTACGCCGCCCAGGTGCACCGCGACTACGAGGCCTATGTGGCCACGCCACCGGCCGGCGCGGGCGGGCCCGGGACACGGTGACCGGCGTCCTGCCGGTCGACCGGCCACGACGCCGGGACTGACGACCGACGTCGTGGCCCGCTCCCCCCGGACATGCCCGGACGGGAGGCTTCGGAGCCCGGGTATCGTCGGGGCCACATCACTCGGGAGCAGGGAAGGCAGGACCCGTCATGACCGATCCCCGGACGCCGGGACAGGACAACGACCGTGGGGCGCGGCTGGTCGCCTCCGGCTATCGCCGCTACCGGGGCGAGGATGCCGACGTGTACTTCAGCCGCGATATCTGCCAGCACTCGGGCAACTGCGTACGCGGGTTGCCCGAGGTCTTCGACCGGAACCGGCGCCCGTGGATCCTGACCGACAATGCCCCGGCCGACAGGCTCGAGGCGCTCATCGGGACCTGCCCCAGCGGGGCGCTGCAGTTCGTCGCCCGCGACTGAGGCCCCCCAGGCCGGCCGGTTCCCTGGACCAGGGCACTGGCCGTGGGCTTGACCATCTTCGTCCCGGATCAGGGCCGTCGCCCCGTGGTCCGGCGTGCGGTCGCCACGGCGACCCGACCGCCCCCCATTTGCACGGAATTCCGGAGAAGATGGGATACTGGGAGGCATGTCGCACACTGACGGGGACCCTGCCGAGGAACGGCTCGCCGCCATCGAGGAACGGATGGCGGCGCTCGAGGCACGCCTGGCCCCGACGGCCCCCGACCGGCTCTGGGCGCTGAACGGCCTGCGGGAACGCCTCGCCGAACTCCCGGGCGCCGCCACCGGCACCGGGATGCGGCCCGCGGAACGGTCCGGCGCGGAGGGAACCTCGGCAGGATCCGAGGCGCCGGATCCCTCCGGGGAGATCATCTACGCCGGACGTGCGGTCTTCGCCGGGGCGCCGTACGAATGGCAGTACGGGCACGCCGTGGCGGACCTGTCCGACCCGGCACCCGAGCAGGTCGAACGCCCGGCGGCCGCCCTGGCCGCGCTCGGCTCGCCGGTCCGGTTGCGGCTGCTGCTCGAGGTGCTCCGGGGGACCCACGCCACCGCCGATCTGGTCGCTCTCGACGGGGTCGGCACGTCCGGTCAGGTCTACCACCACCTGGGCCGGCTCGTCGACGCCGGATGGCTGCGACATCGCCGACGCGGGCAGATGGAGGTGCCGGCGGAGCGGGTGGTCCCGCTGCTCGTGGCCCTCGCCGCCACCCGGTGAGGCGGCCGCGGCATGCTCGACAGACCTACAGTTTTACGTAATACTGGAGGTATGAGTCAGGACACACCACGCGGCGCCACCGCCGGCCGCCTGCTGCGAGGAGGTGCGGCCATCCTCAGCGTGCTCGTCGCCCTCGCCGCCGGCCTGGGGCTCCGACCCACCCCCTCCCGTCTCCCCGCGGAAGCCCAGGGCGATCAAGCCCTCGCGGAGGTGGCCCGCACGACGTTCGGCGATCAGGGACGGGCACTGGCGGTCGCCGTCGTCGACCGGTCGGGAGCCCGCAGCGCGACGATCGGGGCCGGACCGCACGACCGCTTCGAGGTCGGTTCGATCAGCAAGGGGCTCACCGGGATGCTGCTGGAGATCGCCATCCAGCGGGGGGAGGTAACCGCCGAGAGTCGGGTCGGCAAGTTCGTCGACCTCGGCGCCTCACCCGTGGGACAGGTCACGCTGGCCCAGTTGGCCACGCACACCTCCGGGCTGCCACCGATCCCGCCGTCGGGGCGGCAGTTCGCCCGGTCGTTGTGGTGGCAGATCAGTGGGGCGTCGCCGTACGGCACCTCGACCGAGGACTTCCTCCGCGACGTCGCGCGGGCACCCCTCGACTCACCGCCGGGCACCTACTCCAACTGCGGCTTCCAGTTGCTGGGCCTGGCGCTGGGCCGAGCCGCCGGGACGCCCTACCCGCAGCTGCTGCGCGAACGTGTCCTCGATCCGCTCGGCATGCACGACACCACCGTGCCGCTGACGGCCGCCGACCTCGACGATCTCGACCTGCCGGGCGACAGCGCCATCGGGACCTCCGACGGGCCCTGGCTCGGTGAGCCGGTCGCGCCGGCGGGAGGGGCCCGATCGAGTGCCCACGACATGACGATCCTGCTGCAGGCGCTGCTGGACGGCAGCGCCCCCGGCGTGACCGCGATGCGGCCCCGGGTGAGCGCCGACGGGCAGTCGACCGGCTGTGCCTGGGTCACCAGCCCCGACCCCGAGCGGGGCCCCGTCGTCTGGCACAACGGGATCACGGCCGGGTTCACCTCGATGATCGCCCTGGATACCCAGGCCGGCCGCGGGGTGGTGGTGCTGGCGGCCAGGAGTGAGGGCGTCGAGGCGCCCGCCCTGGACATCCTGCGGAACCCGCAGGTGTGGCCATGAGCGCCGCATCTATCGGCTCGACGGCGCTCGCCGTCATCGCCCTTGCCGCGGTCGTCTCGGCCCTGCTGCGGGCCTGGGGTCCGGCCCGGCTGCGCGCCCGGGACCGCCTCGGCCTCGTCGGCGCGCTCGCCGATGCGCTGGCCGCACTGCTGGCCCAGCGCACGCTGACGATGGATCCGGCGCCGGGAGCCGGCTGGCCGTGGGTGGCCGCCCTGGTCGTCACGGGGATCGCGGCGTCGGGTCTCATCCTGCGCTGGGACTCGCTGCCCGTGCACGCACCCCGGCCCGGCGCGCGCCCCCGGCCCGTGTCGGCCTGGTGCTCGACGGGGGCGAGCGTGCTGCTGGCCGCGTCCCTCGCCGTGGTCGGTCGGTAGTTTCCACCGGTCGGCGCCGTCGGGACATGTGGTGGCCCTGACCGGGCGAGCTCAGCGCTCGAGGTCGACCTGCCGCAGCGGATCTCCCCCGTCGATATACAGCCGTCCGGCCGGGGTCAGAGCAGCTGCGATCCGCGCCCGGGCCCGTACCCCCGCCTGCGGATGCCGGCCGTCCAGGGCGCCCACGCGGATGGCGAAGGCCAAGTCGAAGGGGGCCTCCCCGGGGAGCAGGTCGAAGTCCTCGGCGGCCACCCGGCGGACGTCGAGGCGTCCGGAGGCGATCTCGGCGGCCGCGTTGGCCCGGATCTGGGCGACCCCGGCGGCCGAACGGTCGATGACCAGGATGTGCCCGTCGCCGATGCGGCGGGCCACCTCCCGGGCCGCCGCCCCGGGCGCCCCGCCGATCTCCAGAACCCGCAGGCCCGGTCGGAGCGGCAACGCCTCCACCACGGCCCGCAGCCGTGCCGACAGCGGGCTCATCGCCGTTGCTCCTCACCTCGCCGGCCGGCGGCTCCCACGGCCGCCCGGCCGGAGGCGGGACTGCGCATGAGCCCGTCGGGCCGTAGGAAGGTGACGCTCACGACTCTCGGCCCCGCTCACATCAGCTTGGTCGACTCGGCGGCCTGCACGAACCGCTCGTTGATCGAGATGAGCGGCTTGCGCAGCACCAGGCCCAGCAGCAGCATCGGTGGGATGAACAGCGCCAGGTACCCCAGGGCGATCCAGTAGTCGTGGCCGTAGATACCGGCGATCGCCCCGCGGAAGGCGGTGATGGCGTGGGTCGCGGGCAGGAACGGGCTGATGTTCTGGAACCACTGCGGCAGCATCTGCAACGGGTAGGAACCCCCGGCGCCGGAGATCTGCATCACCAGCAACAGCACCATCAGCGCCTTACCCGCGCTGCCGAAAGTCACCACACAGGTGTAGACGATCAGGGTGAACACGAGGCCCGCCAGCCAGCCGGTCAGCACGAACAGCATGGGATGAACGGCCTGCACGCCGATGAACAGCACATTCCCCAGGCACACGAGCGTGCTCTGCAGGAAGCCGACGAGGACGAAGATGCCGTAGCGGCCCAGGTACTTCTGGTAGGGCTTGAGGCCTGTCCGTCCGGGCACCCAGTCGTCGGGCACCTCGACGCTGATCGCGACCGACATCAGCAGCGCCCCGACCCACAGCGCCAGGGTGGTGTAGAGGGGGGCCATCGCGCTGCCGAAATTGGCGACGGGGAAGACCGCGACCGTCCGCACCCCCACCGGGTGGGCCAGGGAGGCGGCCAGCGCGTCCGGGTCGGAACCGATCGCCTGACGCAGGGCCGACAGGTCACCGCTGTCCGCGGCCTTCGAGAGGGCGTCCTCCGTGTCGGCCAGCTTGTCCGCCGCCTCCTCCAGCGACCGTGACATCGCCACGGTCGCATCCTTCGCGGCGGCCAGCCGGTCGATCACCGACTCCGAGGAGCCCGACAGATCGTCGCCGGCGGCCGACAGGTCGCGGTCGATGCTCGACAGCGTGGCGGCGGCCGAATCCAGCGTGGTGGACAACTCCTCCAGGTCGGGCTTGAGGGTGTTCTGGTACTGGTCCCTGAGCTGTTCGATGCTGCGTGTCGCCTCGTCGATCAGGTCCGCGATCTCCTGGCGGTCCGCCTGCACCTGCCGGTCGGCCGCCCTGACGTTGTCCGCGGCCTCGTGCAGCCGGTCCCGGACGGCCACCTGGTGGGCGATCGCGGTGTCCAGCGCCTCGTCGACGGCGTCCAGGTCGGGTCTGTGGTCCTCCGGGAGCTGCCCGCGGACCTCCTCGTCCAGCGTGCGCTTCAGGTTCTGGTACTCGTCGATCTGGGTCTGGACGCGTTGCTGCACCGACTCGATCGCCTCGGCCCGGTCGGTGGCCGACACGTTCACGGCGGCGTACACGTCGTCGATCCGGTCCCCCGCCTCCCGGTAGCCCTGCGCACTCTGGTCGACCGCCCCCGACAGTGATGCGGCGGACGTGTCGAGGGTGTCCTTGACCGAACGGGCGGCGCCCACCGAGCCCTCGACGGCCTGCCCGGTGTCGCGCAGCGACTGGGCCGAGTCACCGGCCAACCGGGCCGAGCTGCGCACCAGGGACTCGCTGGAGTTCAGCAGGGTGGTGAACATGGCCGCCGTACGGGAGGCGTCGCGCAGTTGGATCTCCGCCTGTCCGACGTGGGACTCCAGCCGGGCCAGGACGGCCCGGGAATCCGACCGGTCCATGGAGTCCGACAGCGAGGTGACGATGTTGAGGGCCACGTCGGACAGGGTCTCGGTGAACGACTCGTTGATCCGCACGGACACCTCGTCGGCGCCCTGGCCGGTGATCTTCGGCGCGAGCGCGTTCTTCTTCTCGTTCGTGTAGTACGTGATCGACGTACGGGTCGCGTCGTCGGCGTAGAACGTCATCATGTTGCGGCTGAAATCGGGGGGCATGACGATCGCCGCGTAGTACGCGCCCGATCTCGTCCCGTCGACGGCATCGGCCTCGGTGGTGACCACCCAGTTCAGGTCGCGGTTGGCGCGCAGCACGGACAGCACCTGGTCGCCGATGTTGATCTTCATGGGAACCAGGTCGCTCTTGTAGCCCTGGTCCGTGTTGGCGACCGCCACGCTCAGGTTCTTGGTGTTCCCGAACGGGTCCCAACTGGCCAGGACGTTGAACCAGGTGAACAGCGACGGCAGCACCGTCAGGCCCACGATCACGATCACCGCCACGACGTTGCTCGTGGCGCGCTTCACATCCTTCCGCAGGATCTGCCAGATGCCCCTCATGACCCGTCCCCGCCCGACTCGTGCCGGCCTGTCCCGGGCCCGGCGTCCCGCCCGCCGGGACTTCCCCCGTCTCCCTGTCGGGCGAAACTGCTGTCAGGGCCGGCCTCGTCATCGGATGCGCGCCGCGGGACACCGCCGGGCCGTACACCGCCTCCCTTTCCGTGCTTCCCGCGCACGCCCAAGCGCGCCACCGTGCTGCGGGCGAGGAGCAGGTGCAGCAGGTCGTCCTGGCCCATGTCGCCGACCGCCAGCTGTCGACCGATGCTGTCGCGGACGTACTCGACGACGACCAGGAAGCCGACGATCAGCAGGGTCCAGGCCACCCACATCCCCAGCACGACCGCCTTGGCGGCCGAGCTCAGCGACGACACCATGCCGAGCACCACCGGCACGATCAGGCCGGCGATCAGCGCGCCGCGCAGCAGCCGTGGATAGTTGCGGGTGAAGGACGCGGCGCGCCGCTCCAACCCCTGGCGGTACTCCTCCTTGTCGGCGAGGGCGTGCAGGACCTGGGTGAGGCGATACCCCCCGCCGGTGTTCTGCGCACGCTCGCCGACGAGCAGGCCCGTGCTGCGGATCTGCGTACTGAACATCTCGTGCAGATTTCCCAGGCCTCGCCGCAGGCCGAGCCCCAGGATGAACGCCAGGGTCACGAAGATCCCCAGCCTCGCCAGGTAGTGCCAGTAGTGCGCGTCGTAGAACCCGGCGATCGTCTCACGCAGGGCGTTGATCCCGTACGTGAAGGGGAAGAGCGGGTAGAGCGCCCGGAAGAACGGCGGCATCATCTCGATCGGGTACAGCCCCGACGCGCCGGGGATCTGCACGATCACCAGTACGACGCACAGGCCCTTGCCGACGTGGCCGAACGACAGCGCCAACGCATAGATGATGCTCAGGTAGGTGAGCGCCACGACGACGGCCGTCGCGACGAACGCGGCCGTGCTGACCATCTGCACGCCGATGACGATGTTGCCGGCGGAGACCACCAGTGCCTGGGCGATGCTGATCCCGGCCAGGAGCAGCCAGCGACCCAGGTAGGCCTGTCCGAGCGTGAGTCCCTCGACCCCCTCCCGGTCGACCTCGAGCTTGACCAGGACCACCTGCATGAAGGCGCCGATCCACAGTGACAGGTTCGTGAACAGGGCCGCCATCGCCGACCCGTACGTGCCCACGGGAAACACGACCTGCTGGTCCACGTCCACCGGGGAGGCCATGAAGTCCGCGATCTGTTCGGCATCCAGCCCGGTCAACGTCTTCAGCTCGTCCCATGCCGCCGAGGTGCTCAGAGCGACGAGGTCGGTGCGGACCGTATCAAGATCCTTGTCCAGCGTGTCCAGGGAGGCCGAGACCCGGTCCAGGGCCCGGGAGGTGTCCACCAGCTGCGTGTCCAGGTCCCCGAGGAGGCTCTGTGCCTGGGCGACCTGCCGCCGCTGGGCCGCCAGCGCATCGGCGGTCCCCCCGGCGCCGCTGGACAGCTCGCTCAGGCCGCTGTTGAGCGCCGGGATGGTGTCCAGGAGGATCGTACGCATGCTGTCGGCCGAGTCGGCGGTGCCGCGGACGGCGGTGTTGATCGAATCCGACGCGTCGGCGACGGCCGCCGCGGTGGCAGCCGAGTCGTCGTTCAGCGTCTGCAGACCGTCCAGGGTGTCCTGGTCATCATCATTGCGCTCGCGCAGGGCCGTCAGAAGTTCGTTCAGGCGCGCGGCCGCCTCGGGGTCGACGTCCGCTCCGTCCAGGATCTTCTGCAGCCGCTCGGTCGCCTCGCCGTTGGCGGTCGCGACCTGTCTGGCGTCGTCGATCGATCCGGCCACCCCTCCGTTGGCCTGCAGGACGCCGGTGGTCAGAGCGGAGATGGAGGCGTTCGCCCGGGAGGAGGAGTCGGCGAGCAGCCCGGATCCCTGGACGAAGACCGAGGTCATCGAGTCGGTGAAGGCGATCGCGTCGCGCTGCGCCTCGGTGACGATCGTCTGCCCCTGCCCCAGCGCGGTCTGCAGGGTCGCCAGTTCACGGTCGACCGTGGTCAGCGTGTCCTGGGCACTCTTGACCCGCTGGCGCGATTCGGCCAGCCCGGACTGCATCCCCTCCAGGTTCCGGTGGGCGGAGTCGACCGAGGCCTGAGCGTCATCCAGCGCGGTCAGGGTCTCGTTCTCGGCGTCGGTCAGGGCCGTCTGCGCCTCCCGGCCCTCCCCTTTGACGGCGTCGGTGACGGCCCGGGCCAGGGTGGAGGTGAAGGTGGAGTTGATCTGCGTCTCGATCGAGGTGGCGCCGACATCGGTGACCTTCGGTGCGATGGCATTAGCCTTCTCGTTGACGTAGTACTCCAGCTCGGGCGGGACGAAGTCGCCCGAGGTGATGCTCACCAGGTCACGGCTGAAGTCCTCGGGGATGATGATGGCCGCAAAGTAGTCGCCGCTCCGCACGTGATCCAGGGCCTCGTCGGGGCCCACGAACTGCCAGTCGAGCTGGTCGTTGCCGCGCAGCTCCTCGACGACCTGGGAGCCGACGTCCACCTCCCCGGTCACATCGGAGTGGGCCCCGGTGTCGAGATTCGCGACGCCGACCCTGATGTGCCCGGTGCGACCGTACGGGTCCCAGAACCCGATGATGTTCAACCACGCGTACAGGGCCGGGGTGATGACCAACCCCACGATGATGATCCACGCCACGGGGACGCGCAGGAGCCGCCCCACGTCCCTGGTGTAGACACGCCAGATGTTGTTCATCGCCCTGTCCTGAGTACGTTCGTGCCGAGCCACCCTTCCGACGGGTCCCTGGCGACGGTACCCCCTCGTCCGTCGGCCGCCGGGCGACCCTCGGGGCGGCCGGTGCACGGCGGTCACCGCCGAGTCCGCCCCGTACGACGATTGCACACCCATCCGGGCCCGGCGTGCCAGGCTCGCGCGGGACGGCCCGGTCGCCTCGGCCCTATCCTGTCGGCATGGAGCCGATCCCCCGCCCCCGTACGGTCCCCGACGAGATGGATGTCGTGTCGGTCGGTTACGCGCCGGTGAAGGGGACCCGGCACCTGATGCGGACCGCGCCGGTGTTCGACGGCACCGGGCCGGTCGACGACCGACGGTTCTGCCTGGTCGACGCCGAGCGTCACCGCGTGCTCAGGACGGTCGAACACCCCTCGCTGATCGCTGTGGTGGCGCGGCTCCAGGCCGGTGGAGTGCTGGAGGTCACGCTGCCCGACGGTCGGACCGTCCGCGAGGCTCCCACACCCTCCGGAGTCACGCAGGCGTGCGACTACTGGGGCAGATCGGTCGGGCTGACCCTGCTGGACGGCCCTCATGCCGCGCTGCTGTCGTCGTGGCTGGGCCGGCCCGTGCGTCTGGCCGCCGCCCCGCGCGGCGGTGTCGTCTACGGGGCGCCGATCAGCCTCGTCGCCACCGCCTCGCTGCGCGACCTGGGTGAGCGGGCGGGTCACCCCGACCTCGTCGCCCAGGCCTCCCGGTTCCGCGCCACCTTCCTGGTCGAGACGGCCCGGCCGTACGAGGAGGAGGCCTGGCAGGGTGAGGAGGTACGTCTGGCCGGGCTGACGGTTCGGATCGGGGAGCCGATCCCCCGCTGCGCCGTCATCGACGTCCACCCCTGCACCGGTCGGCGCGATGCCCATCTGCTGAAGTCGCTCGCCGGCTACCGCCGCGGCGATCCCGACGGCGCTCCGCCGTTCGGCGTCTACGGTCACGTCGTCGCTTCCCCGGCCCGGACCGACCTCGGGCCGGGTTCAGTTCAGCCCTCCCGGTGCCCGGGGTAGGTGCCGAAGGACCAGAGGTTGCCCTCGGGATCGCTGACCGCGAACTCGCGGCTGCCGTAGTCGGTGTCGGCAAGGGGCCGTCGGATGTCTGCCCCGCGGTCGGTGACGCGCTGGTAGAGGGCGTCGATGTCGCCGGTCACCACGTAGGTCCCGGCGGTGCCGGGCTCGCGACTCCAGGGACGGTCGGGGCGGTGGCTGCCGAGCATGATGGCACCGGTCCCCTCGGGCCAGAGCAGTTCGGCGTGCTCGACCACCGCTCCCTCGGAGTAGCGGACGCTCACCCGGAAGCCGAACACCTCCTCGTAGAAGGCGATCAGGGCGTCGGCGTCGCGGGCCTGCAGCGTGGCCCAGACGCTGGGCAGGAGCGTTGTCGGGATGGTGTCTGCCGAAGTGGATGTGTTCATGACCTCACTGTGCCGTGGGGCCGTGCCCGCCGTCTTGAACGATCCGGAACTCCTCGGAGGGCTAGTCACGACCCGGCACGACGATGCCCCGCTCATAGGCGTAGATCACCACGTGGATCCGGTCCCGAAGCCGCAGCTTGGACAGGATCTGGCGCACATGGGCCTTCACCGTGCTCTCCGAGATGAACAGCCGTTCGGCGATCTCGACGTTGCCCTCCCCTCGGACGATGCCCAGGAAGACGTCACGCTCCCGCGCCGTCAGCCCATCCAGCGCGGTGTCCGCCTCGGCCGGAGGCCAGCCGGGGGCGGTCAGCCGTGCCAGGAGGCGTCTGGTCGTGGCCGGCGCAAGCACGGCACGGTCGGCATGGACATCGCGGATGGCCGCGAGGAGGTCCTCCCCCGGTGCGTCCTTGAGCAGGAACCCGCTGGCCCCTGCCCGGATCGCCTGCACGGCGTAGTCATCGAGGTCGAAGGTCGTCAGCGCCAGGGCCTTCGGTGGCCGGCTGAGCTGCTGGAGGCCCCGGATCGCGGCGATCCCGTCGACCCGCGGCATCCGGATGTCCATCACCACGACGTCGAGCGCGATCCTGCGGGCGAGGTCGAGCGCCTCGGCGCCGTCACCCGCCTCTGCGACTAGCGTGATGTCCTCGGCCGTGCCGAGCACCATGGCCAGCCCGCGACGGATCAGCTCCTGGTCGTCGACGACCATTACCCGGATCATCCGGCCGACCGCCCGCTCACCCCAGGGGCCGCCGGGCCGTACGGAAGCCACGCGGCCACCCGGAAGCCGCGACCGTGCGGGCCGGCTTGCAGGCGACCGCCGATCGACTCGACCCGGCTCCGCATCCCTGCCAGGCCCGATCCGCTGCCGCCGCCCACCTGCCCCGGGCCGGCGCCCCCTCCGTCGTCGACGACCTCCACCTCCAGCGCTTCGCTCCTCCAACTCATCCGCAGGGCCACCCGGGCGCCCGGACCGGCGTGCTTGGTGACGTTGGTGATCGACTCCTGGACGACGCGATAGGCGGCCAGTTGCAGTGCGGGCCGCAGTGTGCGTCGCGCCCCGTCCTCCTCTCGCATGACAGCGACGCCCGCCTCCCCGACCCGCTCCAGCAGCTCGTCGAGATCGGCCAGCCCCGGGCTGGGGCGGTGCACGGCCGCCGGGGAGGGTGGCGGTGTCTCGCCCCGACCGGTCTGCAGGACGTCCAGCATCGATCTCATGTCGCCGAGGGCTTCCCGGCCGATCTGTCCGATCGTGGCGAAGACCTGCCCGGCCGGTTCCTCGGCGAAGCGCATCCGCCCACCCTCGGCATGGCTGACCATGATGGCCAGCGAGTGGGACACGATGTCGTGCAGTTCGGCCGAGATCCGGTCCCGCTCGGCGCGCGCCGCGGCCTCCAGGTCCCGTGCCCGCTCCCGGGCGGCCACGTCGGCGAGGCCTCGGCCGAGCCGGCCCTCCAACCAGACGAGCAGGCAGCACAGGCCGAGGACGGAGCCGATCCCCGCCCGCCACACCACGGACGGCGGTTGGCTCAGTGTCGGCCCCCACGGCGCCAGGGCGACGACGAGCGCCCCGACCCCTGACACCGCCAACGCCCCCTGGACGATCCACCCGGCGCCGTGCCGGGCGATGGCCTGAAGGGCGACGAAGAAGACCAGGCCGCTGGGCAGGGCCACCGGTGGAAAGGTCACGGCACCATCGGCACTGGTGATGGGCGGCAGCAGCGCCAGCAGCAGCATCGCCGCCGCCGCCACGACGAAACCCGCCGCCGGAGCGCTGCGACGCATGATCGGGGCCGCATGCAGGGCACACAGCGCCATGACCACCCCGATCCGGGCGGCGGTCGAGCCGGGACCAGCCGGTCCGGCGGCGGAGATCAGGGCCTGCAGGGACATCGTCCCCAGCAGGGCGGCGACGGCCGCGGCGAGCAGCGAGTCACCGAGCAGCGGCCGGCGGTTCATCAGGTCGATCGAGCGCGACCACAGGCCCGGCCGGGGCCGGGGGCCCTGGCCGGGTCGGGTGAGGTCCCGCCGGCGCATCTATCGTCCTCGATCCGGATCGCCTTGGTCGACCGCTCCGGTTCGGCGTCGGGCATCCTCACCGATCCGGCGCAGGTAATAGGATACCGACGCCGCCACGACCGCCAGTCCCCACAGCGGCAGAACCGCGAGCGGCACCCAGGTGCCGAGGTGTTCCTCCGAACCGGGCGGTCCGAGCGGCAGTCCGGCCGCGATCAGGGGGATGACCGAGATCCCGCCGGCGATCAGCACGAACCCCGCGCCCATCCCGATCAACGTCGGGACCAACCGCGGGATCGGGCGACCGCCGAGCCACGGCAGCCAGCCCGGCAGGCTCGTCCCCCAGCGCTGTTGCAGCCCCGTCGTAGCGAGGACACCGGCCAACGCCATGCCGGCCAGCACCAGGCCCGATCCGAAGATGGCGGCGTTGGCGGCGTGGAAATCGGGCGAGATGCCCAGCGGGACGCCCAGGAACCAGGCGATGCGGGTGACGGGGTAGGACATCCCGGCCGCGGTGGCGACGGCGACGGCGAGGTTGCCCAGCCGGCGCATCCGCTCCGGTCCCGGTGCGCTGCGGGCGAGGATGCGGACCCCGACGACCATCAGGCCGATGCCGACCACGAAGGCGGAGACCATCAGCCACAGCGCCGGCTGCCCGAGGGTCTCGGCGAGCACGGGACGTACACGTCCGGTGATCAGATCCGTCACGATGACGGGCAGATAGCCGACCAGCGACAGCACCCGGATGTCCGGGATGACGGTGGCGATCGTCGCGCCGAGGGCGAGGAGTGCCGCGCCCGACCCCAGGGGCAGCGCCCGGCCAGCGAGCCGTACGGCGGCGATCAGACCGACGGCGGCGGCCAGCGCCACGAGCACACCGGCGGACAGCACCGGCGGCAGGATCCCGACGACCGACGGGCCGAGCGGGCGTTGGCCCAGGGGGATGTCACTGCCCAGCCCCACGACCGCGGCACGATCGGCGAACAGGCCGGGCAGCGACACCCCGGCGAGCCACAGGGATGCCACGGCAGCGAGGAGAGCGGCCCAGGTGAGCACGGCCGCCCAGCCGATGCGAGCCGCGGGCGGGCGGTCGGCCGAAACGCGTCGGCCGACCGCCGAAGGAGCGGACCGGGATGAACTGATCGAACTGTGAGATGTCATGGTTCCATCGTGGCCACCGGCCCGGTGGTGCACATCGTCCCCGCGGACAGCCCACCCCCGCCCCGGGGACAGCCCACCATGGCCCCGGGGCGGACCGTACGGAGGGCGTGGCCCGCCCTCAGCCGGTGGGGCGGGCCCGTTGCGCCCGGCGCCAGGCGCGGCGGCGGGACAGCAGCGATTGCTCGGCGAAGTTGGCCGCGGCCGTGTGGCCCGCCCCCACGAACGCGGCCCTGCGGCGCTCGCGACTGCCGAAGGGCCGGGCGGACACCCCGACGACGAGGGTGGGGTCGAAGCGGACGTTCATCCAGGGCTGCAGGTTCAGGGTGATGTCGAGGTCGTCGTGGACGTCGGCGCGGTGCCGGTGCACCCGGCCACGCAGGTCCTGCCAGGCACGGGCGCTCAGCGCCATGTTGGACCCGTAGAGGACGTCGTGGGCGAGCAGCCACGCCACGAAGTGGTAGTAGAGCGGCATGTGGATGCGGCCGCCGTACCAGGTCTGGAGGGGTGTGCCGCCGTAGAACCGGCCGGGCCCGGACAGGGCATCCAGGTCGGGCTCGGCGTCGAAGGCGGCCACGACCCGCTCGACCCAGTCGGGCGGGGCCAGCGAGTCGGCGTCCAGCCGCCCGAGGATCTCTCCCTCGGCCGCGTCGAAGCCGGCAGCCGTCGCCTGGGGAATCCCCCGCTCGGGTTCCACGACGATCCGCGCTCCGGCCGCCCGCGCGAGCGCCATGCTGCCGTCGGTGCAACCGTTGTCGACGACAACGAGTTCGTCGGGGCTGCGGGTCTGGACGGCCAGGGCCGCCAGAGCCTCACGCAGCATGTCCTCGTCGTTGTAGACCGGGATGACCACGGAGATGCGCTGGGACACGTCGGCACTCTATCGGCCGGGGGACCCTGCCCGCGCCGACGTCCCGGGACAGCGTGACTAGTACACTGTGCTGTTGCCGGAGCAGGAGCAGACACGGAGGTGCGACGATGGACACCCGCGAGAGGATCCTCAGGGCGGCGGCGGAGATGATCGGGGAGGACCCCACGGCCCATCTGAGCGTCCGGGCGGTCGCCGCGCGGGCCGGGGTGAGCACAGGCTCGCTGCGCTTCCACTTCCCCACCCAGCGGGAGCTGCAGGACGCCGTGCTGGCCAGGGTCTACGCCCACTTCATCCCCGACGACCCGATTCACGACTCGTCAGTGCCCGCCCGCGACCGGCTGGTCAACTGCCTGCGGCAGGTGCTGGCGCCGACCGGCCTGGACGCCGACGCCCGACGGACCTGGACCGCGGCGTACCAGACCTTCATCGCGCCCGAACCGACTCCCGGGGTCCGGGCCGCCTACCTGTCAGCCGAGCGAGAGGGCATGCGCCGGGTCGAGTACTGGCTGGGGACCCTCGCCAACGAGGGCCTTCTCCCCCGGGGCGATCACACGCCGCAGGCGCGGTTCCTGTTCACGGTCCTCAGCGGGTTGTCCTTCCAGCGCGCGGTGCCAACCGACGAGTCCGTCCTGAGGGCCGAGACCGAGACGCTCTACATCGCGGTGGACAGTGTTCTCGGGCATGGCCGGCCCTCGGCGGACTCCTAGGGCACCACTGATCCATTGGCTTTCCCGGTGTGAGCGGCGGTTGAAGAGGCTGTCAGTGCGGTCGGGATGGCATCCGGAGGGGCTCTGTGCCGCCCTCCGGGGCCCGGTCTCGGACCTGGTGGGCGGTTTCGGGCAGGCCGGCGCCAGGCCGCCGCACCAGTCAGGGCGACGGCGCGAGCGCGCATCAGCCACGTCGCGCACGCGAACAGCATGTGCAGGAGATGCAGGTTCTTGCCGATCCCGCGGTAGCGGGTCTCGGTGAACCCGAAGACCCGCTTCACGATCAGGAACGGGTGCTCGACCTTGGCCCGCGCCGAGGTCTTGCGTGATTCCGCGGCCCGGTCCGGTTCGGCCATCGTCTTCAGCACACCCTCACGGGCTGCTCCACGCCACCGGGCCCGCGAGAGGCGTTCGTCGCCGGTGATGTGTGTAGGAACCACTCCGGGGTGCGGGCGCGGGGCACCGATGCCATCCGCCGGTGCGCGTGACCTCGCCTACGCCCTCGGACGTGCCGACACCCGACTACGAGCTCAACCGGCCGAGGTCGACCGCTGAACCGGCGCCGCGGCGATCGCGGCCGTCACGCGCGGGTCGGGGGCGCGCCCGGCGGCGCTGGACGCGGACGTCGTCGGGTTGCAGGAGCTGTGGCATCGCGACGCGATCACGGACGCCCTGGCCAGCGCCGGTCACCATCCAGCACACGGCCGAGGCGACGCCGCTGCGGGTCCTGCTGACCGATGTCACGAAGGGCACCGTGACCCGGTGATCGTGCTCGGCGACGTCAACGACGGCAAGCACTCCAACCCCACCAACATCCTCACCGAGCAACCGCGCTACCTGGTCGGCGAGTCACGTGGCAGGACCGACAACGGCCTGTACTCGGCGCAGACGCTGCAGGAGTACCGCGACACCCGCGACGTCTACCACACGCACGTGTTCGAGGATCTGCGCGAGTCGCTCGACCACGTCTTCGTGAGCGAGCAGTGCTACGACCACAGCCGCCGCAGGCTGTGGCTCTTCGACGGTCTGTCGATCGCCAACGACCACAGAGTGAGGGCGGTTCGCCCCCTGGCGTCTTGTGTTTACGTGACACGCGATGTGTACTAGATACACGTACCGTATGGCGCACACGACGTGTGTCACGCAGAGAGGACGGAGCATCGCATGGGACGAGCCATGATCGAGATCCACGGGCTGGAGAAGTCCTACGGATCGAACGCCGTGTTGCGCGGCGTGGACCTGGAGGTGGCAGGCGGGCAGATCGTGGCCCTGCTGGGCCCCAACGGCGCCGGCAAGACGACGACCGTCGCCATCCTCACCACCCTGGCGCACCCGGATGGGGGCTCGGCACACGTCGACGGGGTCGACGTCGTCGCCTTCCCCCGCCGGGCGCGACTGCGGGTGGCCGCGACCGGGCAATACGCGACCGTCGACGAGTTCCTCACCGGTGAGGAAAACCTGCGCCAGATGGCGGCCCTGAACGGCCTGCGCGGCGCCGGGGCGCGGCGCAGGGTGGCCGAGCTGCTCGAGCGGTTCGACCTGACCGGCGCCGCCCGACGTCCGGTGGCCACCTACTCCGGGGGCATGCGCCGCCGCCTCGACCTGGCCTCCAGCCTCGTCGCGCGTCGCCCGGTCCTGGTCCTCGACGAGCCCACGACCGGCCTCGATCCGGTCAGTCGCCTCGGACTGTGGGACGTCGTCGCCGAACTGGCCCGCGACGGCACGACGATCCTGCTGACCACCCAGTACCTGGAGGAGGCCGACCGGCTGGCCGACCGCATCGCCGTCCTCGACGCGGGACGCATCGTCGCCGCCGGGACGGCCGCCGCGCTCAAGTCGCAGGTCAGCAGGCAGGCCGGAGAGCGGGTCCGGCTCGTGCTCGCCGACGAACGCAGCTTCGACACCGTGCGGACCCTCGGACTGCCGATCAGCGAGGAGGATGCGCGCCGGACGACCGTGACGGTCAGGGCGGACAGTGCCCTGAGCACCGTGCGCGACCTGCTCGACCTGGCCGAGCGGCACGACCTGGCCGTCGACGCGGTCTCGGTCGTCCGCCCGACGCTCGACGACGTCTTCCTCGCCCTCACCGGCGCCCGCCATCGCGCCGCCGCCGACCACGCCACCGACCCCATCCCGACGGGAGCCATCCGATGACCGCTATCACCCCCACGGTCCCGGGCCCCGCGACACCCGTCGGCCCCGTCGGGCCGCTCGCCGGCATCGCCACCATGGTGCGCCGCGAAATGTGGCGGACACTGCGCAGTGTTGACGCACTGATCACCGCGTTCGCCCTGCCCGTGCTCGTGATGACCGCCTTCGTGGTCATCTTCGGCGGGGCGATCGCCGGCGACCGGGGTGACTACGTCGTCCCCGGCGTTCTCGTGATGTGCCTGGGATTCGGCGCGGCCACCACCGCCCCCGCCGTCGCCCAGGACCGCACCTCGGGCACGATCGACAGGTTCCGTACGCTGCCGATCATGGCGTCGTCGGTGCTGTGGGGCCATGTCCTGGCCAGCACCGCGCGCAACCTGGCCACCTCCGTCGTCGTCATCGGAGCGGCCTATGCGATGGGATTCCGGGCGGGCGCCGGGCCCGCCGGATGGCTAGCCCTCGCCGGCCTCGCCGCCGCGCTGGCGCTGACCTTCTCCTGGCTCAGCGCCACGGCCGGTCTGATCCTCAGTGTCGAGGCGTCGCAGAGCCTCAGCCTCGTCTTCCTGTTCCTGCCCTACCTGTCCAGCGGATTCGTGCCCATCGACACGCTTCCCTCGTGGCTGCACGGTTTCGCCGAGCACCAGCCGTTCACACCGATCATCGAGCTGGTACGCCGCCTGGCCGCCGGGACCTCCCCGTCCGGGGTCGCAGGACCGGCCCTGGCGTGGCTGGGCGTGGTGCTCGTGGTGAGCTGCACGGGCGGGATCATGCTGTTCTCTCGCCGGAGCGCCCGGTGAGGTTTGCCTGCCGTACGCCGACCGTGCGCTGCGCGAGCGCCGCGCCGGCCCGTAGACTCGGCCCTGATCCACGGCAGGGGAAGGACAGATGATGTCGGACGACGGCGACCCGGCGCTCCCGCACGCGGTTGCCCTGGCCTGGGGTCTGGCGGCGCGGCCCCAGAGGCCCCCCCGCGGCGAGCTCAGCACCGAACGCATCGTCGAGAGGGCGATCGAGATCGCCGACGCCGAGGGGCTGGGTGCGGTGTCGATGGCGCGGGTCGCCTCGACGCTGGGCTACACCACGATGTCGCTGTACCGCTATGTCACGAGCAAGGACGACCTCCTCCAGCTCATGCAGGAGGCCGCCGGCGCGGATGCCCTGGGCGGGCCGACCGATGACGTGGACGAGCTGGCGGAGGGGGATGCTGTCGGGACGCCCGTCGCGCACGCGTGGCGCGGCGAGCTGCGCGCCTGGATCCTGGGACTGGTGCAGATGCACCGGGCACACCCGTGGCTTGCCGACGTGCCCGTCTCCGGCCCTCCACTCACGCCGAATGCGCTGCGGGTCGCCGACAGTGGGTTTCGCTCGCTGCGGGGACTGCCGCTGTCGGACGAGGAAAAGGTCGGCGTCATCCTGTTCGCCACGAACCTCGTGGCGGTCTACGCCAGGATGGCGCGCGACCTGCGGGCGGCGCCTCCCGACGACCACACGGCGAGGGCCCTGGACGAGCTCGTCTCGGCAGAACAGTTCCCGTACCTGCGACCGGTGCTGGACTCCGGAGCGTACGTCGGAGCCGATTCGGAGGTGGAGACGGACGTCGCCTTCGCGATCGACCGGGTGCTGGACGGTGTCGCGGGGTTGCTCGACGGGCGCCACGACGTTCCTGCGCCGGAAGCCCCGGCACCCGCAGAGGGGGAGGAGGCCCGCCGCGCGGAGCTCTACCGTACGGACAAGAAGCTACGGGCGGCCGCGAAGCGTCGACGGGAGGCGGAGAAGAAGCTGCGCGAGGAACTCAAGCGCGAGCGTGAGATCCTGCGCGAGGCCGAGCGCAAGGTGGTCGAGGCCGAACGCCGGGCAGCCGAGGACTAGGGACCTTCTGATCACTGGGGACCTGCTGCGCGATGTCCCCCATTGGCCAGCGGCTCCCTGGGTGTCCCCGGCCAGGATGTCGGGAGCGGCGGTAGTGGTCGACCGGGCCGGCCGGCTCGACCGGGCCGACTCCCCTGTCGCCGGCCCCCGGTCCCGGGTGCGCGAGGAGCTCGGCCGTGCCGCACGCGAGATCGTCGGCCATCCCGAGGTCTGGATCCTCAGCACGCACCGCGGCCTGCACTCCAGCGAGGACCGAGGCCTGCCTCAGCCCGGATCCTCCGGGCCCCGGCGGGCGTCCTCCGGGCCCCGGCGCCCCTGCTTCTCGGCCCGCAGACGTCCCACGCGGCCATCCGGCGCCCGACTTGGCGCTCGTACCCGTTGTCGGTGGGCCGGTACAGCGAGGGTCGCTCCACTCCGTCGGGGAAGTAGTCGGCCCCCGAGGAGCCCTCCGGTGTGTCGGGGTCGTGTTCAGCGCGCACAACGGGCAGCTCTTCTCCGGGGATGCGCCCTTCTTCGGCGGGCTGAACGTCCTGGCCGACGTGTCGGCGGCCCCTGCGACACGCGACGGCGGCTATCGGCTCAGTGCCTTGTCGATGACGCTATTGGCGTCATCTGTGACGTCGGCCCTGGTCGTCGATGCCACCTCGCGGAGGAATCGGATCGCTGCAGCGTCGAGGCGTCGGCGGTTGCTGGCCCAGGGCATCCCCCGCCTCGTCCTCGCCGCAGGCGTGTGGGCGGCCGTGTTCCTGGGACTCGGTCGGGCCCTGGGGCTGCCGGGCGTCCGCATCGGGCCGGACGCGCCGTCACAGCAGGCTCTCGTAACCGGCGATCAGGGCCTTGAGGGTGAAGGCCAGCAGGGCATCGGAATCGGGCACTCCCGCCTCGAGGGCACGCGTCACCAGGGGCCCCGCGTCGGCGGCCGGTTCCGACGGTTCCCGAGGCCCCTGCCGTACGACGACAAACTGCCCCAGGACACATCCCGCGGTCGCGTGCACGACGGCGAGGGCAGTACGTACCGGGAAGCCGGCCTCGATGAGCCGCGCCAGCAGCTCCTCGAGGTCGGCCAGGTTGCGGGCCGTGAAGCCGGGACGCGTGGCGACCAGGGGCGCAACCCCCGGGTGGGCCCGGAGCCCCCGGTGCAGGGCCAGGGCGTACTCGGTGAGAGCCTCCTGCCAGGATGCAGCGTACGTACGATCCCACCGTGACTGGGTGAGGACATACTCCACGACGGCGTCCTCCAACTCGCCCTTGTTTCGGACGTGGTGGTACAGCGACATCGCCTCGACCCCGAGTTCGCGCGCCAGCCGGCGCATGGACAGGGCCTCGACGCCCTCGGCGTCGATCAGGTCGACGGCTGCCTCCAGCACCTGTTCTCGGCTCAGGCCCGCATGCTTTCCCTGGATACGCGATCCGGGCATGACACCTCCTTGACTCTCTTACTTCGTAAGACTACCGTGGATCTCATCACATACACCGTAAGAGATGGAGATTGGGATGACGACGCCAACCATGGATGCACACACGGAGGCGAAGCTGAACCTGACGATGGCGGTGGCAATCGGAGCGGTAGTGCAGGGGGCCTTGGCCCTGCTGCCGGTCCTGGACCTGCGGGTGATCGGATCCATTGAGCGACACGTACGGACCGCCTACCCGGATTGGGGATCCGCGGACGTCAACGCCGACACGACGGCGATCGTCATCGGCATGGTGATCGTCGGCATCGTCGGCGTGGCCGGTTGGCTGGTCGCGCTGATCGCCGCCCGGCGCAGAGGTTCTGCGCGTCGCACCGTCACGATCCTCTTCGTGGTCGGCATGACGGTGCTCGCTGTCGTCGCCGGCCTCGGGGGCGCCGAGTACGACCAGATCGTCCCGCTGTGGATGGGCGCGACGACTCTTGCCGTCTCCGCTGTTACCGGAGCCACGGCCGTGCTCGCCGCATGGTGGAGGACACCGCGGTGAGTGCCCGACACGCACGCGCCGCCCACGTTCCGGTATTCACGATCACCGCACTGATCGTCATCGGGTTCGTCTCGGTGGCGGCCAGTTCAATCACGGCGATGGCCCTCGCCCCCCTTGCGGGGGCCTTCGCCGTCCCCATGAACGCCGTCGTCTGGGTGACCACGGTCTACCTGCTGACCGCCGGCCTGGCGCTGCCCGTCACAGGATGGGCAGTCGACCGCTTCGGCGGGCGATCCGTCCTGCTGGTCGGGACGACGGTCTTCGCCCTGGGGTCGTTGGCGAGTGGTCTGACGACATCCTTCGACCAGTTGCTCATCGCCCGCGCCGTGCAGGGCATCGGCGGCGGATCCCTGGAACCGGCCTGTCTGGCGCTGGTCGCCCAGATCACCGATCGCCGCCGGGTGGGAGCCGTGATGGGTCTGATGGCGGCGGCCATCAATGTCGCCCCGGTTGTCGGTCCGCTGTTCGGCGCGGCCCTGCTGGGGTGGGGATGGCGCGGGATCTTCCTCTTCGCAGTGCCCCCCATGATCCTGGCGGCAGTGCTTCTGGGGACCTCCTTGGGGACACCGCAGCGCGGCAGTCACGGGGCAGGACTGCCGACCGGCGCGGGACGGCCGATGGATGTCACCGGGCTGGCGCTGCTCGGCCTGGGCTTCGCCTCCGTCCTGCTGGCACCGACCCTTCTCGCGGACGGAATGGTGCCCGGCGCAGTTGTCACCGGCCTGCTCGGGGGGACCATGATGATGGCCTACGCCCGGTACGCCCGGAGAACCGAGCATCCGATCGTCGATCTGGGCGTCTTCGGGGATCGGCGGTTCTCCGGCGCCGTCGCAGTGATGGGTATCGGCGGCGTGGTGACCTTCGGAATGCTGACCCTTCTGCCCCTCATGGCCGATCGGAGCTGGGGCCTTGGCGGACTGGCCCGCGCGATACCGCTGGGAGCGTTCAGTGTGGGGATGCTGGTGTCGATGAGCGTCTCGGGTGCGCTGTCCGACCGACTCGGCTCGCGACGCATCGTGGCCGTCGGCGCAGGCGGGACCGCGGTCCTGATGGCGGGCGTGGCGGCAGGTGTCGCGCTGCACGTGCCGGCTGCGCTGTGCATCGCGCTGTTCGCTCTGGCCGGGACGTCATTCGGGGCCGTATCCGCCCCGACCTTCGCCAGTATCTACCGAGTGCTCCCGCAGGAGATGGCCGGACGCGGGACAACCGCAGCCCTGATCGCCGTCCAACTCGGGGCAGCGGCCGGAGTCACCGGCATCGGCGCACTGGTCGAGGCACGGGGCGAGGCCGCGTTCACGCTCGTCCTGAAGATCCTGTCCGGGCTGATGGTGGCAGCGGCCGCCATCGCGCGGTTCGCCGTCGCACGTGATGCCGTCACCGCTCCCGGCCCGAAGGTGCGGGTGGTCACATCCTCCCCGGAGGGCGAGGGCGAGGGCGATCGATCATAGAGCGACTCCATGGGTCGTCCCGGACGGACCCGGGTCGGCCGGCGCCTTCCGGGACTCGCGCCGGCCGCTGTGGCCCATCCCCGTAGGCCGGCGCAGGCCGTACCGTTGGTCAGGTCAGTTGATCGAAGTCGCCACCCACCCCTGCCGCATGTCGTGCGGCGGACCGCTGCACGATCCGGGCGGCATCGGCCAGGATCACGCCCCGGCTGTGGCTGTGCGGCCGTTCGTACGGAAAGTGCTGGGCACCGCCTCCCGGACGGCCGCGGCTCTGGGGGACCTGCGCCTCAGGCGAGCAGACCCCCCAACAGCAACGAGACCATCATCGCCATGATCACGGAGTCGAACGCGAAGGCGAACAGGACGTTGACCCGCACCAGCGTCCACGCACGGCGCGAGGTGAACGTCGCCGAGACGGCGGCCGCCATCGTGGACAACAGGATCGCGAGAGTGAGGTAGTCGGTAGACCGGGTCCGCCCCTCGACGGCCAGCTACACGTGCCGTCGGCCCTTGTCATCACTGACCGCGAGTCGCAGGTATTCCAGAGCGAAGGCGTACACCATCAGAGCCCAGGAGCTGGCCACGCCGAGCAGCCCGAGGGCAATGAACACCCAGCGGTCGCGGAACAGCGGGGTCTGCGCCATGACAATGGTCAAGCCCACGGCGATGGACGACCCACCGAGGATCCAGCTCGAAGCACCGCCTGAGCCGAACAGCCCCAGCCACCACCGTCTGAGGGCACGCGTTTCGTGGCGTGCCGCAGCGGCCAACCTGCTGGGCGGCTGACGGGCGTAGACCAGAGGTGTCCAGGTGAGATAGACACCCGCGAAGACCGGCCACGTCACCAGGTAGAACGCCATGAGCAAGATGTCGGGGGCAGGAGGCGGACCGTCGCCGTCCCGCACCAAGAGCACGAGCACCTGCGAGCTGACCCCCCGCGACCCCCACGATGAGGGAACTCCAGTTCACCCGCGCGAAGTCGCTGACGTACCGACCGCTCACGTCCTCACACCCACGGGGTCGAGTGGGTGGCCGACGGTTCCGGAGCGGTCGCGACGCGGCCGGATGTGCCGACCGCATCCTCCCGGAAGCTCACGGGGTGGGCTCCTGCGTGGGTCGGCGTCTAGGTGTACCCGGCCCACCTAGCCGGCCTGCAGGATGTCGACCACGTAGACCAGCGTGGCCCCCGCCGGAATCCCGGCCGTGCTGTCCCCGTCGGGGTAGGCCTTGTCCGCCGGGATGACGAGCAGCACCCGGCTGCCGACCGTCTGCCCGACCAGGCCTTCCTTCCACCCGTCGATGAGGGAGCTGAGCGGGCCGGTCTGCGGGTCGCCGGCGTAGGTATCGTCCACCTGCGTGCCGTCCCACAGCCAACCGCGGTAGTCGACGGTGACGGTCGAGGCGTCGGTCACCTTGGGGCCGTCACCCTTGATCAGCGGCTGGACCACCAACTTCTTCGGGGCGTCGCCCGAGGGCACCGAGATGGACGGGTCGTCGAGCGCCCCGCCGACGGTCGGCTGACCGGACGGCTGGCCGACCTTCGTCCCGGACGGCTCGCTGCGCTGGGCGCCGATGACGTCGACGACGAACACCAAGGTGTCGCCGACCTCGATCCCGGCCTGCGGCGATCCGCCCGAGGAGTCGTAGCCGTCCGCGCCGGTGATCGCCATCAGGACCCGGGAGCCCTCCTTCTGCCCGACGAGGCCCTTGCTGAACCCGGGCACGACCTGGTCGAGCGGGAACAGGGTCGGCGCGTCCGCACTGTAGTTCTCGTCGAAGGTCTCCCCCGTCCGACCGTTCACGCCGATGTAGCGCAGCAGGACGCTGGATCCCTCGGTGATCGCCGGGCCGTCGCCGGCCGTCAGCACTTTGGAGGTGGTCTCCGCGATGGTGAACGGGTCGAAGGTGACCGTGGGCACCTCGCCGTCCGCACCGGAGACCTTGACGCCGTCGAGGTTGTCCACCGCGGCGGGTTCGGGCGAGGCACCGGCCGAAGCATCCGTCGAGGCGGTCGCCGACGCACTCGGACTGCCCGAGGCCGCGGTATCCCCGCCTCCCCCCGAGCAACCGGCCAGGCCCACCGCGAGGGCCAGCACGGCGACCGCGGCTCCCCCTCGCCACCGAGGACGGTTCCCGGCCGAGAGGTGCGTACGGATAGGGCTGTCAGGCACGTTGTCGGTCACGGCCGCACTGTACCCGAGTCCCCTGAGCCGGTGTCCGTCCACGGACAGGCCTCACCACAGCGGCTCATCCAGCCCGGCGATGAACTCGTCGACCCGCTCGTCGACCGAACGGAACGGGTCGCGCAGGGTCAGCCCATGGGTCCGCCCCGCCCGGGTCACCCGCAGGTGCATCCAGTCGACGACGAAGTCGACCTTGGCACCGCGGGCCGCGTTGATGAAGGCACCCCGCAACCGGGCCCGGGTCGGCGGCGGGGTGGTCATCGCCGCCTGCACCGCCGCGTCGTCGACCACCCGGCTGACCGCACCCGCCTCCTCGAGCAGCCGGAAGACCCCGCGTCCGGGGGTGATGTCGTGGTAGGCGACGTCGAGCTGGGCGAGTCGAGGATCGTCCGGCCCGACCCCGTGCCGGTCGGCCCAGCGCCGGATCACCCGCTCCTTGATCGCCCAGTCGATGTCTCGCGCCAGGGTGTCCCGGTCGTCGTGCTCGATCGCGGTCAGGGTCCGCTCCCACAGGGCGAGCGCCTGTTCCAGCGCCGGCGGAAATGGGCCGAGCATGTCGCGATGGGTGTGCACGGCCTCGAGAAGAGCCTGCTGGATCTCCAGCGCGGTGATGGTCCGGCCGTTGGCCAGGTCGATCGCCACCCGCCCCGTCGGATCGCGGGAGACCAGCCGGATCGCCAGCGTCGGGCTGTCCGGGGAGAGGTCGGGTAGCGGCACCCCGGCCTCGACCAGCCGCAGGACGAGATCGGTGGCGCCGATCTTCAGCAGGGTCGTCGTCTGTGACATCGACGAGTCGCCGACGATGATGTGCAGCCGGCGGAACAGTTCGGCGTCGGCATGCGGTTCGTCCCGGGTGTTGATCATCGGCCGGGATCGGGTGGTGGCCGACGAGACGGTCTCCCAGACCTGATCGGCGCGCTGGCTGAGCTGGAAGGTCACCGGACCGTCGGAGGAGCGATCGGCCCGCTCGTGCAGCCGGGTCCGCGACAGGTGCCCGGCGCCGGCGATCAGCGGCCGGGTGATCAGGAACGGCAGCAGGACCCGGTAGTAGCGGGGCAGGTCGACGGCGCGGTCGACGAGGTAGTTCTCGTGGCAGCCGAAGGAGTTGCCGGCCGCGTCCACGTTGTTCTTCAGCAGGTAGATCTCGACCGGTACGCCGTCGGCGGCGAGCTGCTCGGCCGCCTGCCGGCGCAACGCGTCGACGAGCCGCGCCCCGGCCGCATCCTGCGCGACGAGGTCGTACAGGTCGGAGCACTCGGCGGTCGCATACTCCGGATGGGAACCGACGTCCAGATAGATCCGCGCCCCGTTGCCGAGGAAGACGTTGCTCGACCGCCCCCAGGCCACCATCCCGCGGAACATCAGCCGGGCGACCTCCTCGGGGCTGACCCGCCGCGACCCGCGCGGTTGGCTGGTCAGCCCGTACTCCGTCTCCAGCCCGTAGATCCGGCTGGTGCGGGCTCCTTCGGCCATCACAGGCCCACGAGGTCGAGCAGGTCACCGAGTTCGTCGCGGGTGAGGTCACGCATCTCGCCGGGGGCGAGCCGTCCCAGCCGGACCGGCCCGATGGCCGTCCGGGTGAGCCGGTTGACCGGATGGCCGAAGGCCTCCATCATGCGGCGGACGACCCGGTTGCGGCCCTCGTGCAGGGTGAGCTGCAGCAGCGACGCGTCGGGCAGCGTCTGGACGAGTTTCACCCGGTCGGGTCGCACCGGGCCGTCCTCGAGGGTGATGCCCCGCTGGATACGGGTGAGCGTGTGGGCGTCGATCTGGCCCAGCACCTCGGCGACGTACGTCTTCGGCACCTCGTACGACGGGTGCGCCAGCCGGTGCGCGAACTCGCCGTCGTTGGTGAGGATGATCAGCCCCTCGGAGTCCGTGTCGAGCCGGCCCACGTGGAACAGCCGGACGTTGCGCCGGTCGATGTAGTCGGTGAGAGTGGCACGGCCCTCCGGGTCGTCCATCGTCGACACGACGCCGCGCGGCTTGTTCAACACCGTGTAGACGTGGCGCCGGGCCGTCGGGATACGGGAGCCGTCCACCCGGATCTCGTCGTGCTCGGGGTCGACCCGGCGACCCTGCTCGGTGACGGGCTCACCGTTCACCTCGACGCGGCCCTCGGCGATCAGCTCCTCGCTGGCCCGCCGGGAGGCAATGCCGGCCTGGGCGAGCACCTTCTGCAGTCTGACGCCGCGGCGGGCGTCGTCGCCGGAGGCGTCGTTCGGAAGGGAATCGGGTGGCATGGTGTCGGACACAGTACTCCTGAACTGGCGTGGTCAGCCGGCGTCGAGCCGGGCCAGCACCTCGCGGGCCAGGGACCGGTAGGCCGCGGCACCCGGGGACGCGGGCGCGTAGGTGGTGATCGGCTCTCCGGCCACGGTGGTCTCGGGGAACTTCACGGTACGCCGGATGACGGTGTGGAAGACCTGCTCGCCGAAGGCGTCCACAACGGTGGCCAGCACCTCGCGGGCATGCAGCGTGCGCCCGTCGTACATCGTGCCGAGCAGGCCGAGCACCTCCAGCCGCGGATTGAGCCGGTCCTGGATCTTGGCGATGGTGTCGGTGAGCAGCGCCACCCCGCGCAGGGCGAAGAACTCGCACTCCAACGGGATGAGCACCTGGTCGGCCGCGGTCAGCGCGTTGACGGTGAGCAACCCCAGCGACGGGGCGCAGTCGACGAGGATGATGTCGTAGCGGGAGCGCAGCGGCTCCAGGAGCCGGCTGAGGGTCATCTCCCGGGCCACCTCGGCGACGAGCTGGATCTCGGCGGCGGACAGGTCGATGTTGCTCGGCAGGATGTCCATCCCCTCCACCGGGGAGGGCGCGATGACCTCGTCGACGTCGGTGTCGGACCCCATCAGCAGGTTGTAGATGCTCCGTTCGAGGGTGTGCGGGTTGATCCCCAACCCGACCGACAACGACCCCTGCGGATCGAGGTCCACCAGCAGCACCGACCGCCCGGTCTCGACCAGGGCGGCGCCGAGGTTGATCGTCGTGGTGGTCTTGCCGACGCCGCCCTTCTGGTTGCACATGGCGATGATGGTGGCCTGCCTGGGGCCGGGGCCGGGCGGGGTCGGCTCCGGCAGGTCGGGCCACGGCCGGCCGGTCGGACCGATGTCGCCGGGCTTCTCCTCGGCGTCGTCGTACGTCTCCGGCGGGTGGACACGGTGCGTCTGGCGAGGGCTGTCCACTTCGAACAGGGCGCCCGACGTACGATCCTCGGCCGACTGGTCCACGTGGCCCCCTTGAGTTGATCGATGGTTCGGTGCACGGCGCACGGCAGAACGCCAGTCTAGCCCTCGCGTGCCCGCGGATGGGCCTCCTGATAGACCTCCCGCAGGTGGTCGACGGTGACCAGGGTGTAGATCTGGGTGGTGGTCACCGAGGCGTGGCCGAGCAACTCCTGCACCACCCGGACGTCCGCGCCACCGTCCAGCAGGTGGGTCGCGTACGAGTGGCGCAGCGTGTGCGGCGAGATCTCCACACCCAGGTCGACGGCGTCGGCGGCGTGCCGGACGACCTCCCATGCGCTTTGCCGGGACAGTCGGCGCCCGCGGGTGTTGAGCAGCAGAGCCGAATCGCCGGTACCGCGCCCGGCCAGGGCGGGCCGGCCACGGACCAGCCACGCCTCCACCGCATCGGCGGCGTAGGACCCCAGTGGCACCAGCCGCTCCTTGGCGCCCTTGCCGAGCAGCCGCAGCGTGCGGTCGGTCGGGTCGGATCGGTGCAGCGCGCGGGTCAGGTCGTCGACGTCGAGACGGACCACCTCCGAGATGCGGGCCCCGGTGCCGTAGAGCAGTTCCAGCAGGGCCGCGTCACGCATCCCGACGGGCGTGTCGCGGTCGGGCGCGGCGAGCAGCCGGTCCACCTGGTCGATGGACAGGGCCTTGGGCAGGTGCCGGCCGGTTGCGGGCGGGCGGATGTCGGCGGCCGGGTCGGTCGGGGTGATGCCCTCCCGTGCGGCGAAGCGATGCAGGGTGCGCACCGCCACGACGGCACGGGCGACCGAACTGGGCGCCAGCGGCCGGTGGTCGGCGTCGCCGGTCGACAACTGTGCGGCGAACTCCCCGACCAGGGCCGGCGTCACGGCCGCCGGCGCGGCCACCCCCCGGGCCGTGAGGAAGGCCAGGTAGCGGTCGAGGTCACGCCGGTAGCCGGCCAGCGTGTTCGCCGACAGGCCACGTTCGACCCCCAGGTGCGCCAGGAATGCGGCGACGAGGGAGTCGAGGGCACTCACCCGCGGTCCGCCGCGCCGATCCGGCGGCCCAGGAACGCGACCCGCTCCCGCCGGGCCGGCCACGGCGCGTCGGCCGGCCGCAGGGTGTCCTCCCCGCCGCGGGTCCGTACGGTCCACGCCGCCAGGGCGCCGGCGATGAGGACGGGGTTCTGCAACCGACCGGCGAGGATCGCGTCGACGACGTCGGCGAGGGGCGCAAGGATGACGTCCATCTGTGCCTCCTCCCCGTCCGCGACGAAGCCGTCGGGCCGGGGGGCCGGGGACAGGCCGCGCGCGAGGAAGATCCGGATGCTCTCCTGGCTCGCCCCCGGGGAGGTGAACTGGTCAACGAGCACCCGCCAGTCCGCCGCCTGCAGGCCGACCTCCTCGGCGAGTTCCCGCTGCGCGGCCGGCAGTGACTCTTCCCCGTCGACGTCGAGCAGACCCGCCGGCGGCTCGACGAGCCGGTAACCGGCCGGGTGACGGTATTGACGCACCAGCACGAGCCGGTCGGCGCGGTCCAGGGCGATGATCCCGACCGCGCCCGGGTGGCGGATCCACTCCCGGCGCAGCGAGGCGCCGGTCGGGTCGATCACCCGGTCCCGCATGAGGTCGAAGACCGCGCCGGCACCGACCAGGCTGCGCTCGGTGACCGGCCAGGCCGCAGGCGTGTCGACGAGGTCCGCTCCGGTGACGAGCGGGAGGTCCGGGATCACCTCAGGCCTCCGCCGGCTCGTCGGCGACGGGGAGCCGGTCGGCGTGTCGGCGCTGCAGGGCGGCGTGGACCAACCCGGCGAACAGCGGGTGCGGCCGGGTCGGGCGGGACTTGAACTCGGGGTGGGCCTGGGTGGCGACGAAGAAGGGGTGCCGATCGGCGGGCAGCTCGACGAACTCGACCAGGTGCCCGTCGGGCGAGGTGCCGCTGATCACCAGGCCGGCCGCGGTGAGCCGGTCCCGGAAGGCGTTGTTGACCTCGTAGCGGTGCCGGTGGCGTTCGACCACCCGGACGGTGCCGTACAGGCGGGCGACAAGGGAGTCGCGGACGAGTTCGGCCTCATAGCCGCCGAGCCGCATCGATCCACCCAGGTCCCCCTCGCCGGCGACGATCGCCTCCTGTTCGGCCATCGTGGCGATCACCGGGTGGGTGCCGGCGGGGTTGAACTCCGAGGAGTCGGCGTCAGCGATGCCGGCCAGGTGGCGGGCCACCTCGATGACCATCACCTGCAGGCCCAGGCACAGTCCGAGGATCGGGATGCCGTTCTCACGGGCGTACCGGGCCGCGCCGATCTTGCCCTCCACGCCGCGGATGCCGAACCCGCCGGGAATGCAGATCCCGTCGACGTCGCCGAGCTGTTCGGCGGCGCCCTCCGTGGTCTCGCAGGTGTCCGAGGCGACCCAGCGGACCGTCACCGTGGCCCAGTTGGCGAACCCCCCGGCCCGCAGCGCCTCGCACACCGACAGGTAGGCGTCGGGCAGGTCGATGTACTTGCCCACCAGCGCGATGGTGACCTCCTCGCGCGGCCGGTGGACGCGGTCGAGCAGGTCGTGCCACTTCGACCAGTCCACGTCGCGGAAGGGCAGGTCGAGGCGACGGACGACAAACACGTCCAGGCCCTCGTCGTAGAGGACCTTGGGGATGTCGTAGATGGAGGGGGCGTCGGCGCAGGAGATCACCGCCTCCTCCTCCACGTCGCAGAACAGCGCGATCTTGTGCTTGACCCCGGCGGGGATCTCACGGTCGGCGCGACAGACGATGGCGTCGGGCTGGATGCCGCCCTCGCGCAGGGCCGCCACCGAGTGCTGGGTGGGCTTGGTCTTCAGCTCCCCGGACGGCCGCAGATACGGCACCAGGGAGACGTGCAGGAAGAAGGAGTTGTCCCGGCCGACCTCCCGGCGGACCTGGCGGGCCGCCTCCAGGAAGGGCAGGGACTCGATGTCGCCGACGGTGCCGCCGATCTCGTGGATGACCACGTCGACGTCGTCGCCGCCCATCCGCAGCATCTCGTCCTTGATCTCGTTGGTGATGTGCGGGATCACCTGGACGGTGTCGCCGAGGTACTCGCCGCGCCGCTCCTTGGCGATCACCGAGGAGTAGACCTTGCCGGTGGTGACGTTGGCGTCGGCGTTGAGATCACGGTCGAGGAAGCGCTCGTAGTGGCCGATGTCGAGGTCGGTCTCGGCGCCGTCCTCGGTGACGAACACCTCTCCGTGCTGGAACGGGTTCATCGTGCCCGGGTCGACGTTGATGTAGGGATCCAGCTTCTGCATCGTGACCCGCAGACCTCGGGCGACCAGAAGGCTGCCCAGGCTCGAGGCGGTGAGCCCCTTGCCGAGCGAGGAGGCGACACCCCCGGTCACGAAGATGTGCTTGGTCTCGATCGTCTGCTGGTTCAGATGTGCGTGGCCCACGGACCTCCACCCTATCGCGTCCGGGCAATCCCGGGCTACCGGGAGCGGCGCGCCACGTCGAGGAGCTCGGCCGCGTGGGCGAGGGCGGTCTCGGAGGTGCCGATCCCGGCCATCATCCGGGCGAGTTCCCCGGCCCGGTCGGTCTCGGCGACCTCGCGCACGCCGCTGGTCGTGATCCGGCCGTCGTCGGACTTCACCACGACGTAGTGCTTGTCGGCGAAGGCCGCCACCTGCGCCAGGTGGGTCACCACGATCACCTGCTGGTGGTCGGCCAGGCGCGCCAGCCGGCGGCCGATCTCCACCGCGACCGCACCTCCGACCCCGGCGTCGACCTCGTCGAAGACCAGGGTCCGTCCCGGCCGATCGCCGACGGTCACTTCCAGGGCGAGTCGGACCCGCGACAGTTCCCCGCCCGAGGCGACGCGCGACAGCGGTCCCGGCGGGGCACCCGGATTGGCCGCGAAGAGGAACTCGACCTGCTCGGCCCCGTGCGGGCCGGGCGTGACCGGGTGCAGTGCGACCTCGAGGCGCGCATGCGGCATCGCCAGACCCGCGAGCTCGGCCCCGACGGAGCGCTCGAGGTCGCGGGCGGCGCGGGCCCGCAGCGTGCTGAGCCGTTCGGTCAGCCCCTCCAGACGGGTCGCCAGCCGGGCGGTCTGTGCCGCGAGTTCGCCGATGCGGTCGTCGGCCCCGACGAGTCCGTCGAGCCGGGTCCGCGCGTGCTCGGCCCATTCGAGCACCTCGTCGGTGGTCTCGCCGTACTTGCGGAACAGGCCGGCCAGGGCCGCACGGCGGGCGGCGATCTCCTCCAGCCGCGCCGGGTCCGACTCCAGGGAGGCCAGGTAGCCGGCAAGGTCGGCACCCAGCTCGGTGATCTGGTAGCTGAGGTCGTCGGTGCGCCGGGCGAGTTCGTCGATGGTCCTGTCGGCCGACGACACCGGCGCGAGGGCGTGGCGGGCCACGCCGAGCAGGGCCGCCGCGCCGGGATTCGTGTCGAAGTCGACCTCATCGCCGTTGACGGCGATCGCCGCCTCGCCTGCGCCACGACGAATGTCGTCGAGCGACTGGAGCCTCTTCGCCTCGGCCGCCAGGTCACGTTCCTCGTGGTGTTTCGGATCGACCGTCGCGATATCGTCCAGGTCGCGGCGCAGTGACTCGATCTCCCGGGTGCGTTCCCGCGACACCGAACGCAGCTCGGCCAGATCGGAGTCGGCGTGCCGCCAGCGCTGCCACGTTTCGGCGTACTCCCGGCCGGCGGCGAGCAGCTCCGGGCCCCCGAACCGGTCCAGCATGTCGCGTTGCGCCTCGGGTCGCGCCAGTCTCAGCTGTCCGGACTGGCCGTGGATGGTGACCAGGTCGGAGGCCACGGCCTCCAGCACCCCGATCGGCACCTGCGCCCCGCCCACGTACGCATGCGAACGTCCGAGCGCCGACAGGGTGCGGGCGAGCAGGAGTTCGGGGCTGTCGGGACCGGGGTCGAGGGTGCCGCCGAGCTCGTCGACGCGCCGGTGGGTGGCCTCGTCGAACCCGACGAAACGACCCTCCACCCGGGCGCTCCGGACGGTCTCCCCCTCGGCACGGCGGACCAGGCTCTTGTCACCGCGGTTGCCCAGCAGCAACCCCAGCCCGGTGACGATCATCGTCTTGCCGGCGCCGGTCTCGCCGGTCACCGCGGTGAATCCGGGGGCCGGTTCCAGTGCGGCCTCGGCGATCACCCCGAGGTCGGTGATCCGCAGCTCGCCGATCATGCCCGATGACGCTCCGCGGCTCCGCGCCAGCCCTCCACACTCAACCCGAACTTGCGGACCAGCCGTCCGGTGAAGTCGTCGGGCGCGATCCGAGCGAGTTTCAGCCGGTGGTGATCCCGGGTGACCTCCAGCACGTCGCCGGGATCGAGGTCGTAGGAGCGGCGGCCGTCGAGCCACACGACGGCATTGTTCGTCGGGGCGTCGAGAACCTCGACCGTCACCGTCGAGTCGGCGGGGACGACGACGGGCCGGTTGAACAACGCGTGTGCGCTCAACGGCACGATCAGCATCGCCTCGACCCCGGGCCAGGTCACCGGGCCGCCGGCGGAGAAGGCGTACGCGGTGGAGCCGGTCGGGGTGGAGATCAGGACCCCGTCACAGGCCCAGCGGGACAGCGGTTGTTCGTCAACGGCGACGACCGCCTCCAGCATCCGCTGTCGCGAGGCCTTCTCCAGGGAGGCCTCGTTGACGGCGAAGGAGCGCCAGCGCTCGCCGCCCCGAGCGGTCAGGACGCGGACGCCCGCCACCAGTCGGGTCTCGACGGCATAGCTGCGATTGGACACGGCCTCGACGACCTGGGCGATCTGGCTGGACTCGGCCTCGGCGAGGAAACCGACGTGGCCCAGGTTGACGCCGAGGACGGGCAGGTCGACCCCGAGGGCCCACTCGACGGCCCGCAGGATGGTGCCGTCGCCGCCGAAGACGACGACGAGTTCACAACCGTTCGTGCCCGGTTCGTCGATGAGGTCCGTCCGCAGGCCGGCCGCAGCGAGTTCGGCGGACATGGCCCGGCCGTCGGGCTCGGGCAACACGCAGGTGATGTGGCGGGCCGAGACCCCGTGGATGAACTGGGTGACGGCCCGGATGGGTTCGGGCCGGAAGGTGTTGGTGATCACGGCCACCCGCCGTTCCCCGCGGGCCACCGAGGGGTCGGTGGCGGTGACGACGGGACCGGTCTGCGGGGAACTCACGGCGACAGACTAAGGCCTCGTCCCGGGTGCCGTGCGCAGGCCCGACCCCGCGGAGACCATCGCCGCGGCCAGGAAGACCGCACAGAAGGCGGCCAGGGCGGGCCAGCCGGCGTACTCGTACACGTAGCCGCCCGACCAGCCCAGGATCGAGGAGCCCAGGTAGTAGAACAGGTTGTACAGGGCGGTCGCCTGGACCCGGCCCTCGGTGGCCAGACTGCCGCCGAGCGCCGAGGCGACCGCGTGCCCGGCGAAGAACCCCGCGGTCAGGACCACCAGGCCGATCACCACCGTTGCCACGGTCGGCACCAGGGTGAGGACGAGCCCGGCCGGCATCAGTGCCGTGGAGGCGAGCAGGACCCGGCGGCGGCCGATCCGCACGGCGAACCGGCCGGCCGTCTGCGCCGACCAGGTGCCGGCCAGATAGGACAGGAACAGCAGCGAGGTGATCGTCGGGGACAGTCCGAACGGTGGCGCCTCGAGGTGGAAACCGATGTAGTTGTAGACCGTCACGAACGCCCCCATCAGGCAGAACGCCTGGACGAAGACGATCACCAGGCGCCGGTTGCGCAGGTGGCCGACGGCCCGGCGGGTTGCCTCGACCAGGGACGAACGTTCCGGGACGAAACGCCGTGACGGCGGTACGAGGACGGCGAACGCGACGGCGGCCAGGGCGCTGAGCCCGACCACCGCGCCCACCCCCAGCCGCCACGAGCCGGTGAGGTCCGTGAGCGGACCGGAGACCAGGCGACCCGACAGCCCACCGATCGAGGTGCCGGAGATGTAGAGCCCGGTGGCCGCGGTCATGGCCGCCGGATGGGTTTCCTCGGCGATGTGGGCCACCGCCACGCCGGCGACCCCGGCCAGGCAGGCGCCCTCGACGAACCGCAGTGCCGCCATCGCGGTGAAGTCGTCCAGCAGCGGCACCCCCAGGCCGGACAGGGACGCCAGGGCGAGCGCGACGATCATCGTACGGATCCGTCCCCACCGGTCCGCGGCCCACGACCACAGCACGACCGACAGCGCCAGACCGCCGGTCGAGGTGGACACCAGCAGAGCCGCCCGGGCGGGCGGGACGGCCAGGTCGGCACTGATCGCCGGGAGCACCGCCTGCGGGGAATACAGTTGCGCGAAGGTCGCCAGCCCGGCGCAGAACATCGCCGCCAGCAGGCGGCGGAACTCGGGTGTGCCGCGCCGGATGCCCTCCTCGGACGGATTCAGCGTGATCCGGCTCCTCTCACCAGCCTCAGGAAGTACTCCACGTTGCCCGCGGGTCCGGGCAGTCGGCTGCGGGCCTGCCCGGTCACCGCCCAGCCGTGGTCACGGGCGCTGCGGGCGACATCGTCGACGGCGGCGAGCCGGGCGCTCTCGTCGCGCACCACGCCGCGCCGGTCCAGACCCTCGCGGCCGACCTCGAATTGGGGTTTGACCAGGAGGAGAGCGTACGCCCCAGGTTCGGTCACGGCGGTGAGGGGTGCCATCGCCAGCCGCAGCGAGATGAACGAGACGTCGGCGACGACCAGCCGGACCGGCTGCCGGTCGAGGTCGTCCAGGGTGAGGTCGCGCAGGTGATGGCCCTCGAGATTGCGGACCCTCGGGTCGGCGCGCAGAGCGGGAGCGAGCTGGTCGTGGCCGACGTCGACGGCGTAGACACACCCGCAGCCGCGTTCGAGCAGCACCTGGGTGAAGCCGCCGGTGGACGCGCCCAGGTCGAGGGCGCGGTCCGGGATCGGCACCGGCAGGTCGGCCAGGGCGCCGAGGAGCTTGTGCGCCGCCCGACCCACCCATCGTTCGGTCTCGACGTCGGGGCTGAGGTCGTCGGGCACGTCGACGCCCGGGCGGGTGATGGCACGACCGCCGACCCGGACCCGGCCCGCGCGGATGAGTTCCTGCGCGTGGGACCGCGAGCGCGCCAGGCCGCGGGCGACGACGAGCCGGTCCAGTCGCACGGGTCGGTCAGTGGGCCGGTGTCGGGCCGACCCGGTCGAGCACGGCTGAGCAGTCCAGGGAGTCACCGAGGTCGGCCGTGTCCCAGGCCAGCCGGGCCGTCGCCCGGATCAGGTCCAGGGGCTCGCCGGCCCGGACGATCCGGACGGCGTCGCCGCCGGAGTGGGCGATCCGTTCGACCGCGGCGTCTCCGCAGACGACGGTGTCGCCTGTCCGGACCGCCCGACGGGGTGGGGTCAACAGGTCGCGCAGATCCCGCCCGAGGTGGTCGGGGCGCGCCGGCGGTGGTGCGGCGAACAGGTCGGCGGGGCCGTGGGCGCCGGTCAGCACGAGCATGGTGGCGAACCCGGCGGCGCGGCCACCGGCGATGTCGGTGTCGAGACGATCGCCGACGAAGATCGGATGGGTGGCACCGGCGCGTCGGGCGGCACCATTCATGAGCGGACGTTCCGGCTTGCCCGCGACCCGGGGCTCCCCGCCCACCACGACCCGGACGACGGCCAGTTGGGCGCCCACGCCCGGCTCGAGACCGCGGTCGGTCGGACGGGTGGGGTCGGCATTGGTGGCGAACCAGCGGGCGCCCCGCTGGACTGCGAGCGCGGCCTCGGTGAGGACCGTGAAGGGGAGGGTGGGCTCGTACCCCTGGATCACCGCGTCGGGATGATCGTCTGCGCTCGTCACGGTGCGCAGGCCGACCGCCCGCACCTGCTCGGCGAGCGTGGCCGACCCGGAGACGAGGACGCGCGCGCCGGCCGGGAGGTCCTCGGCCAGCATCTCCGCGCCGGCCTGCCCGGAGGTGATGACCTCATCGGGGGCGCAGGCGATGCCCAGTCCGCGCAGTTGGGCCGCCACCACCTGCGGCGCGCGCGCAGCGTTGTTGGTGACAAAACAGATCGGTACGCCGCGCGAACGCAGTGCGGCGAGGCCTTCAGGAGCGCCGGGCACGGGCTCGGGTCCGAGGTAGACGACCCCGTCCAGGTCGAACAGCGCCGCGTCGTAGGCATCGATGACGTCAGTCACGGTCGGTGTCCTCCGGCCCGTCGGGGGTCGGGTCCTCGGACGCAGACTCCGACGGCGCGGACTTCTCGTCCTCCGCCTCGTCGGCGAAGTCGAAGTCGTAGCTGATGCCCTCCATCCGCTCCAGTTGGTCGGCGGCGTCGAGTTCGCGGGCCGTGTCCAGCCGGTCGGCCGCGACATACCACTCCCGGGCGTCGTCCTCCTGCCCGCTGCGCTGCAGCATCGCGGCGTACGCGTATGCCAGTCGGGCGTGCGCCTCGTGCGGGACGTCGGTGCCGGCCTGGCTCAAGGCGCTCTTCAGGACCCGCAGACCCTCCTTGACCTGTCCGAGATCCTCGCGCGCGCCCGCCTCGACGATGGTCATCTCGGCGCGGCTGCGCTTGTTCAGGTTGGTCAACCGCGCCTCGCGCGCGACCCGGAGGGCCTCCGCGGGCCGACCCAGGGCACGCTCGCAGTCGGCGATCACCGGCAGGTAGTCGTTGTCCCCCGTCATCCGGCGCAACGCCCGGTATTCGCTCAGTGCCAACGCGAAATCCTCCGCGGCGTACGCCGTCTCGGCCAGCGCCTCCCGGACCAGCGGCAGCCTCGACCCGCGGCGTTTCGCCGCCCGGGCGTGCCTGAGGGCCAACGGCGCGTCCTGGTCCACCAGGTCCCCGGCGGCCACCAGGTGACCCGCGACGAACTCCGCGGCCTGCTCCGACAGCCCACGCAACTCCGCGCGCACCTGCCGTGGCAGCCGGCCGATGTCGACGCCCTCCGGGATCGGCGGCTCGTCCGCGGCCCGCTCCAGCCCGGGCGGCACAGGCTCGCGTTCCCGGTCCGTGCGTTGTCCGCGGCGGTCCGCCGGGCGTCCCGGGCCCCGGTCGCCCGGTCGGGCCCGGCCGGCCTCGCCACGCCGGCCCCGGTCCCGCCGGGGTGCCCGCTCCTCGCGCTGGTCCTTCTCGTCGCGCCAGGCACGGTTGCCCCCGGCCCGCGAACCACCCGGACGTGACCCCTGACGGCTCTGGCCGCTGTGGCCTCGCGCCCCGTTCCGCAGGTTGTCCGCACCGCGACCGCGACCTCCCGGCCGGCCGTGCGCCGGCCGATCGGAGCGACCACCGCCGGCGCCGCCGCGGTCGGACCGATGACCACGCTCGGGCCGATTCTCGCGGTCGCGACCGTCGTCTTCCTCGCTGTCCACAGTGTCCTCTCGTGGGTCGTCACCGCCCCGGGTGAGCCGGAGCGCCGTCACGACCATTCTGCCCGCACCCGCGCGCGGCCGGCAGCCCGCCCGCGGCCTGCGGCCCATCCGTTTCGCGGGCCGGGCACGCTCCGGCAGAAATCTTCGGCTTTCGGCGCGTAATTGTGTGTGGGGCCGGGAACCTTGTTCGGGTTCCCGGCCCCACATGCCACGTTCCCCGCCCATCGGGCGGGGGGTGTGGTGTCCGGCGGTGTCCTAGTCTCCCACACACTCCCGTGTGCAGTAC
>CAZGWN010000013.1:0-52249 GCA_964528755.1 uncultured Propionibacteriaceae bacterium | reverse complement strand
GGTGACTCCTCGATGGATGCCGGCAACATGCTCAAGCCGATGCTGGCCCGTGGTGAGCTGCGACTGATCGGCGCCACCACGCTGGACGAGTACCGCGAGAACATCGAGAAGGACCCCGCGTTCGAACGCCGGTTCCAGCAGGTGTACGTCGGCGAGCCGAGTGTCGAGGACTCCATCGCGATCCTGCGAGGGCTGCGGGAGCGCTACGAGGCGCATCACAAGGTCGCCATCACCGACCAGGCGCTCGTCGCGGCGGCCACCCTGTCGCACCGCTACATCACCGGCCGCAAGCTGCCCGACAAGGCCATCGACCTCATCGACGAGGCCGCCTCGCGACTGCGGATGGAGATCGACTCCTCCCCGGTCGAGATCGACGAGCTGCGCCGCAAGGTCGACCGGCTGACGATGGAGCAACTGGCCCTGGAGAAGGAGGACGACCCCGCCACCAGGGAGCGACTGGCCCGCCTGAACGCCGAGCTCGCCGACACCCAGGAACACCTCCGCGGGCTGGAGCAGCGTTGGGAGGCGGAGAAGTCCGGCCTGAACCGGGTCGGCGAGATCCGCTCCCAGATCGACGCCCTGCGGACGGAGGCCGACCGCGCCCAGCGCGAGGGCGACCTGGCCAAGGCGTCGGAGATCAACTACGGGCGGATCCCCGCTCTGGAGCAGCAGCTCGCCAGCGCCGACGAGGAGGAACGCAACACCAAGCCGATGGTCTCCGAGGAGGTCACCGCTCAGGACATCGCGGAGGTCGTCTCCGCCTGGACCGGCATCCCGGTCGGCAAGATGCTCCAGGGCGAGTCGGAGAAGCTGCTGCACATGGAGGACTACCTCGGCCGGCGGCTGATCGGGCAGGCCGAGGCCGTCCACGCGGTGGCCGATGCCGTCCGCCGCTCCCGGGCCGGGATCTCCGACCCCAACCGGCCGACCGGATCCTTCCTCTTCCTCGGCCCGACCGGTGTCGGCAAGACGGAGCTGGCCAAGTCGTTGGCGGAGTTCTTGTTCGACGACGAGTCGAGCATGGTCCGCATCGACATGAGCGAGTACTCCGAGAAGCACTCGGTGGCCCGTCTCGTCGGCGCCCCTCCGGGCTACGTCGGCTACGAGGAGGGCGGCCAGCTGACCGAATCGGTCCGCCGCCGCCCGTACTCGGTGATCCTGCTCGACGAGGTCGAGAAGGCCCATCCTGAGGTCTTCGACATCCTGCTGCAGGTCCTCGACGACGGCCGGTTGACCGACGGCCAGGGCCGTACGGTCGACTTCCGCAACACGATCCTCATCCTGACCTCCAACCTGGGCTCGCAGTACCTCGCCGATCCGACCCTGTCGCCGGAGACGAAGCGGGAGTCGGTGCTCGGGGTGGTGCGGGCCTCGTTCAAGCCGGAGTTCCTCAACCGGCTCGACGAGATCGTGCTGTTCAAGCCGCTGACCCAGGAGGAACTCGGCCGGATCGTGGAGATCCAGCTCGGCCGGCTGAACAAGCGGATGGCCGATCGGCGGATCACCGTACGCACGACCGAGGCGGCGGAGGACTGGCTGGCCCGGACCGGCTTCGACCCGGTGTACGGCGCCCGGCCGCTGCGCCGGCTGCTCCAGTCGACGATCGAGGACGAACTCGCCCGGGCCGTGCTGTCCGGCAAGCTGCACGAGGGCGACGAGGTCGTCTTCGACCTCGATCCGACCACCGACTCGCTGCGGATCGTGGAGGAGGACCTGGCCGGGGCCGGGCAGGTCGCCGGCACCGGCGACCAACTCACCGATCGCCGCAACGAGATCACCGGCGACGCGGGCGAGGGCACGGCGTAGCGCCCGGCCCCTGGCCGCCCTGGCCGTTCCGGCCTCTGACAGCCCAGCGCTGCAGCACCAGCCCCTGGCGGGGGTGGAGCTGCAGCGCTGAGTTGCCCGTGGGCCCGACGAAGCCCTCCGGCAGGGTCAGATCCACGTGATGGGTGGTGGTGAGGTTCACGGCGGCGTACCCGTCGGCGAACTCCCGCCACCAGCAGCCGAGGCCTCCCTCGATACCGGTGACCGGCTCGCCCAGGTCCCAGTCGGCCTCGGGCCAGAACGGCAGCGCGTCGTAGCCGTCGTGGGAGGTGGCCGTGACCGCGACGTCGGCGCCGCCGCTGAACACCCAGGCGGCCGCGAGCGCCAGCAGGTACGCCCCCCGGTCGCCCGGCCCGGCAGCCGGGGCGCGCATGATCGACAGGCCCGGGCCGGTCAGCTCCGGCATCGTCGCCAGGCAGGTCGGGACATCGAACGGCTCGTCGGGCGCCGTGCCGAGCCACACCTCCTCGAAGCCGCCGCCGAACCGGGCGTGGCGGGCCCACCGGCCCTCCTCGCGGCGGGACTCGGCGATGTTGGGGACGAGGATCCGGCCGACCTCGGCGAGGGCCTCGCCGGCCGCCGAGACCAACCGCTCCAGGGCGGCACGGATCGAGCCGAGGTCGTGGCCGTCCTCCAGGGGCAGCAGGCCGTAGTAGTCGTCGTACACGTCGTTGTCGGCCATCACCCCGTCGAACGGGCCTGCGGCGATCTCGGCGACGACGTTCTCGCACCACCGCCGTCGGTACTTCTCGTCCCACACGGCCATCTGCCAGTGGCCCGGGTAGCCGCGCCACTCGATCCGGCCTCCGCCGGCCGACGCATCCCGGTGGGCGAACAGATGCTCGCCCAGGTCCTCGGCCTCCGCGAAGCCGAGCCCCGAGGTGCGCACGGGACCCGACTCGTAGGACCGGGTCGACGACAGGCACTTGTACGCCAGCACCGTCATGTCCGGCCGGTCCTCCTTCAGCCGCGCGGCGATGCCGGTCTCCCACGGCTGGAGGACGGCGACGCGGAAGTGTTCCAGGGCGAAGGACACCTCCGCGTCGCCGATCGGCGACGACCCGTACCGGATCCACGCCGCGAAGTGACGGGTCACCGGTGGGGCCGCTGACTCGTGGTCGTCGTCTCCGCGGCACGGCGGGGTTCGCCATCCGGGCCGCTGCGTTCACGCGGGCGGGCATGTGCCCGGCGTGCCACCGTCAGGGCCTCGTCGTGCTCGGTCCCGTCGGAGGGTGCGTACGGTGCGACGTCGGCCCCCTCCTGCAGGACCGCCGAGGTCTCGCCGGGCGCCTTCGGGGCAGGAGCCTGGTCGGTGCCCTGACCGGAGTCGAGGGCGGGGGCGCCGTCGTCGGCCGGGGCCTCGTCGAACGCCTGGATCCACATGTCGGCATTGGCCTCGGGTGTCGACTGGACCGCCGCCCGACCCGCCGGCAGCACGACCCCGGCCGGGTCGTCGACCCGACCGACCGTCCGGTAGATCGAGTTGTACCGCTTCATGATGTCCTCGATGCGGAACTTGGCATCGACCCGGCGGTACGCCGTCTCGGCATAGCGCCCGTACCGGTCGAGGTCGTTGACCAGCTTGATCGTCTCCTCGGCCATCGCCTGGTAGTTGCCGGCGTCGATGAGCACGCCGCAGGCGCCCAGCTCGTTGCCGTCCCGGTCGTAGAAGACGTCGTCGAGCACCTGCCGCATGCCGCCGACCTCGGTGCCGACGGTCGGGATGCCGGTCGCCATCGCCTCCAGGACGACGATGGGCTGGCCCTCGTTGTAGCTGGCCATCAGCAGCACGTCGTACTCGGTGATCACGGCCCGGACGTTGACCGTGCCGAGCAGCCGGACGTGGTCGGTCAGGCCCAGCTCGACGATCCGGTCCTCACACTTCTGGGTGTACGCCGGGACGTGCTCCTTGGGTCCCATGACGTCGATGGTGAAGTTGGTGAAACCGGACGCCACCATCACCCGGGCCGCCTCGATCAGGTCGAGGACCCCCTTGATCGGCACGATCCGGACGATCGAGCAGAACCGCCACACGTCCCGGCCGCCCTGGGCGAGGATCTCGGCGGTCTTCTCCTGCCGGATCCGCCGGCGCGGCTCGAACTCGGCCAGCGGCATGCCGTTCGGCACCACGATGGCCCGCTCGGTCGGCGAGCCCAGCGCCTTCGCCTCCTCCACCGCGAGCGGATACAGGTAGGTGATGAGCTCGGCGCTCGGGTAGCAGAAGACGCCCATCTCCGTCCACCACGTCATCCACGCCCGCTGCCGCGCGGTGACGTCGAAGATCTTGTAGTCCTCGCGCAACAGCGGCAACGCCATGTTACGGTCGATCAGCTCGTTGACCGTGTCGCGGATGTAGAGGTTGTGCTCGGTGAGCAGGAAGTGCGTGCCGTTCTGCCGGGCGGCCGCCGCCCCGATGACCGACGCGTAGCCCGTGGTGTGGGCGTGGTAGACCCGCGCCCGGGGGAAGTCGTGGTCGAGGATGGCGTACGCCAGCGAGAAGAAGTCCCGCAGCACCCAGAAGCAGTCGGACAGGGTCATCCCCAAGGCGTCCCACCGGTCGACGACGGCGTCCATGAACTCCCGGGTCCCCAGCAGCGGCCAGATCCGGTACTGCCGCGTGCGCGGATTGACGCCCTCGTCGTAGAGGGTCCACAGCGGTTCCGGGTCATCCTGCTGCTGGATGGCGGCGAGCGCGTCGAGCAGCCGCTCCGCCAGCCGCCGCCGGGCCCGGCTGCCGGACGGCAGATCCCTCAGCCCCATCGCGGTCAGTTCGGGCCGGTGGTGGTTGAAGCTGAGATAGATGACCTTCACCCACTTGACGTTGTCCGGGACGTCGTACAGGTCCTCCTGCGGCGACGACGGATCCCACGTCGTGTGGATGATCCCGAAGGTGAGGTCGGGATTGAAGGTGATGATGTCGTGGACGACGGCGGAGACGCCGCCCTTCAGATATGGATACGTCGACTCCATGACGATGCAGACGTCGACGTCGCAGAACTCGGTACGGCTGTAACTGCTCATGATCTCCTCGGACGAGGGCCTGTCTCGGATCGGTGGCTCGAAGCCGCGTCACCACTGCGTCGCGAAACGCCAGAACATCTGGTAGGGCATGCTGCCCCAGACCTGGCGGATCCGGACGTATCCGGCGATGCTGATGGCGACATCGGCCGCGAGCACCAGCGGCAGGGCGACCGGCACCGGGATCACGGCGAGCGAGAGAACCGCGAGCAGGTGCAGACCGGACAGCAGCGAGGCGGTGGCGCGGTGGCCGATGTACTCGAGCTGATAGGACAGGATCGTCACGACGAGGGCCCCGATCGGCACCACCACGAGCTCCAGCGGCAGGCGGGGCGCCCCCGGGATGAGCTGGATCACCACCGCCAGGGTCAGGGCGATCACCCAGGCCACGGCCACCGTACGGGCGACGGCGTGGGCGACCACATCGGCGACCAGCGAGGTCCGGCCGCGGAGTTCCGTCATGGTGCCGTGGTGGATCGCCGCATCGGCCTTCTCCACGGCCAGGTCGAAGTTCGGCGCCAGTTGGGCGAAGTAGTAGCTGTACGCGAGCACCGCCGGGATCAGCGCGATGTAGAGCACGTAGATGTCGTAGACCGTGCCGACGACCAGCAGCAGCACGAACTTGTCGGCCCACAGGACGGACCCGGTGAGGAATCCGCGGCCGGTGTCGACCAGGTGCTGGCCCAACTCCGCCCAGGACGGGCGGTGGATCCGGGCCCCGCGCAGGGCGACGATGAGGATGTTCGGCAACATGCCGAAGACCGGTGCCAGCAGCCAGAACGTCGGCGCGACCAGCACCACCAGGGCGTACAGCACCCAGGAGACCACCCACAGGGCGTCATTGCGGGTCTGGTTGACCAGCACGAGGGACTGGGCGAAAAGCGAGTGCAGCAGCATGCCCGCACCGACGTACGCCAGGGTGATCAGCGGCCAGTCGGTGATCAGCGCCACAGCAGCGGTGAAGGTGACGCTGACGGGCAGCGTGGCAACCATGATCTCGGGCCACCGGGAGAACATCCGGGGGGCCACCTGGTAGGTCTTGCGCTGGTCCTCGAGGTCCCAGAAGTGCCGGTAGAACGCGATGCACACCGCCTGGCTGAGCCACGGGACGCTGACCGACACGGCCAGCAACACCCGCTCGGCAGGGATGCCGCCGATGTCGGTGGAGTTCAGCGTCGCGATGACCAGCGGGAACACCGACATCAGCAGGATGGTCGGCGACATCTTGGCGATCAGGGTGCCGAACCCGCGCAGCGGGCCGGGCGCGCCGGCGGTCTGCTCGGCCGCGTCGTAGCGACCGCGGATGAGCATGTAGGTGGCCAATACACCGAGAGCCGCCCCCACGGTCATCTCGATCGGCCGGGACAATCGGTGCTGCGGGAGCAGCAGGAAGAAGGACAGGGCCAGAGCGGCGATGAACCAAAGCTCCGGGTGAGTTCGTCGAATTGCGGACATGTGGATTTCTCCCCCCATTCAGCGGGCCGACATACGCGCCCGCCGGACCAAGGGAGATCGGAGTCGCGTGCATCGGTCGTGATGCCGTGACGAGGGCATGCGCTGCCCTCAGGTGCAGCGCTGCAGTGAAGACGGTAGTGCATAGGGGGTCACGGGCAAAGGGTCTCGGTCCGGATCCCGACGGAAACACAGGTGTATCAAAGTGGGTGTAGGTCGTCTTCACGTGGTCGGACCACTGTTGTGGCGCGTCCGGTGGGCCTTCCGCGGACGGCGGGGACGCAGTGTGATCTGTGTCACACTCTGGTCTGGCCGAGGATCACCCAGCCGGCGGTACCGTCGGTCTGACCGGCGTTCGCGAACCGGACCGGGGTGCCGTCCTTGACCGGATTTGCCACCCTCAGGGCAACGTCGTACCGGCCGCGGGGGACATCGGCAAGGTCCAGCCGGGCGGTGGTGGTCGCTTCGGCGCCCGGCTGCAGACCCTTCACGGAGCTGTCCGCCCGGGCAACCGCCACCGGGTTGCCCGAGGAGTCCAGCAGCGCCAGGTCCAGCGGCCAGTCGTAGTAGAACGGCGCGATGCCGTCGTTGACGATCCGCGCCGAGACCGTACGGGAGCGGTCGAGGTCGTGCTTCATCCCCATCTCGGTGACCCGGAAGGTGTAGCCGAGGGAGGTGTGGGCGGCCAGGGCGCGATCGCGGGCGTCACCGGTGTAGCCCGGCACATACCCGGCCTGGTTGATCAACCACGACGCATGGGTGGCCTCGATCGAGCCCGGAATGTCGTACGAACGTCCCTCGGCCTGCTGGACCTCCTGGTTGGGACAGTTCGAGGGTTGATTGAAGATGCAGCTCTGGATCTCGGGGTAGATCTCGCCGCCGATGGGGGCGGTCTGCCAGGTGGCGGCGGCACCGGCGGCATCCATCTTGGCAAGGAAGTGCCAATCCGTGGTGGGCAGGGTGTCCCAGCCGAAGGAGTCGTCGTGGTAGCCGACATCGTGGGGCTCGTTCTGGACGGTGGGGTAGCGGACCAGCGTGGGGGTGATGTCGAAGGCGTCGTCCCAGGCGGCCAGCAGCTTCACCTGGGTGTCGTCGGAGGCGATCCAGTTCTGCGGGAACTCCCACCCGTCCATCGGGTAGGTGTGCCCCTCGCCCCAGAAGCCGATCAGACCTTGGGTGATGTAGCCGATCCGGGGGTCACCGTCGTAGCGGGCGCCCAGCGCGGCGACGAGGTCGAGCAACATCTGCTGGATGCGGGGGTCGTCGTAGTCGGGGGAGAAGCTGATGTTGTTGTTGCCGTATTGGGTGTAGCGGCGGGACGTGTCGATGCCGGCGTCGATGAGGTACTGCGGCACTCCCGTCGGCCGGCCCGGATAGTCCAGGTAGAGCCGGAACACGGATTGGTGGCCGCGGGCGGCGATGGAGTCCAGCCACTTGTCGAGAGTCGTCCAGTCGTACGTGCCGGGCCCGGTGACGATGTCGTTGACCGGAAGATAGAACCACTCCATCGAGTACGGCAGCGCGTCCGGGGCGAAGTTCGCCTGCTGCCCGGGCTCGGGGGCGAAGGGGATGAAGCCCTTCAGGGCCGTATCGGCGGGGGCGGGCGCCGCGGCCACGTCTGTCCACATGGTCGTCAGGTATCGGTTGGCGGTGATGCCGCCTCCGATGAGCGCGGCACAAGCCACGATAATGGTCGCGAGGACCCATGCGCGGCGTCCGCGACGGGTGTTCCGTATGTCGGGTCGGGCGCCGTCCCGCGTCTCCGACGAGTCGGACCCGTCGCGCTCAAGTGGCCTCATGGGACCTCAGGCTACTGTCTCGATGGGTGGGGCCCCTGTCTCGGATGGTGTGGCAGGTCCGGGGGTTCGCCCCACCCTGGGCCCCCGTCAGGGCAGCAGATGGCCGACCTCGGCGAGGAAATCCCAGTCGACGTCACCGTTGGCGTACGACCAGTCCGGGCCCCAACCGTACGACCAGCCGTCGCCCCAGGCCCACGCGTAGTCCGTGCCCCAGCCGTAGCCGTAGCCGGGACCGTAGCCGTAGCCGTAGTCACCCTCGACGACGTTCTCGGCTTCGTCGGTCCGCCACGTCGTGGCATAGGACCGCGAGGACTGCTGCGGCGGGGTGGTCGTGGGACCGGTCGAGGCCGTGTGGGTCGGGGTCGCGGCGGGAGCCGTCGTCGAGGGAGTGGGGGACGGGGTGACGTACGTGGGTGTCGGCGTAGGCGTCGGGGTGACGGACGTCGGTGTCGGGGTGGGGGACGGGGTGACGTACGTCGGGGTCGGCGTGGGTGTCGGCGTGCCGGACGTCGGCGTCGGGCCGGCGACAGTGGGGCCGTTCTTGATGTCGACCGTTCCGAGGGTGGTCCAGCCGGTGAGTGTCCGGTCCTGACCGGCTGCGGCGAAGCGGACGGGGAGTCCCTTGTCGAGCGGATTGACCACGCGCAGCACGACCGTGTAGGTGTCGGCCGCGACGTTCTCCACCGGAATCGTCGCCGTGAGCTCCGCCGTCCTGTCGGGCAGGATGGTGTCGATGGAGCCGTCGAACTGTGTCATCGCGACGATCCGGTCGGAGTCGTCGACCAGGGCCGCCTGAAGGGGCCAGTCGTAGTAGAACGGCGCGACGCCGTCGTTGGCGATCCGTACGCCGACGGTGGTCAGGTCGCCGTTGGTGGTCAGCCGGGCCTGGGTCGGGCGCAGGATGTAGCCGAAGGAGGCCTGGGCGTTCAACGCCCGGGTGCGTTCGTCCCCGCCGTACCCGGGCGAGAAGGCGCCCTGGTTGATCAGCCAACTGACGTGCGTCCCGGTGATGGCACCCGTCACATCGTCGGTCGCGCAACTGGACTGTTCGAACAGGCAGCTCTGGATCTCGGGGTAGATCTCACCGCCGATGGGGGCGGTCTGCCATGTGTCGGCGGCGCCCGCGGCGTTCAGTTTGGCGAGGAAGTGCCAGTCCGCGGTGGCCAGCGTCGCGTACCCGAAGGAGTCGTCGTGATAGCCGATGTCGGCGGGCTCGTTGTCGGCGGTGGGGTAGCGGGCCAGCGTGGCGGTGGTGTCGAAGGCGTCGTCCCAGGCGGCGACGAGCTTCGCCTGTGTGGCAGCCGAGGGCATCCAGTTCTCGGGCGAGGCCGACCCGTCCATCGGGTAGGTGTGGCTCTCGCCCCAGAAGCCGATCAGGCCCTGGGTGATGTAGCCGATCCGGGGGTCGCCGTCGTAGCGGGCGCCCAGTGCGGCGATCAGGTCGACCAGCATCTGCTGGATGCGGGGGTCGTCGTAGTCGGGGGAGAAGCTGGTGTTGTTGTTGCCGTACTGGGTGTAGCGGCGGGACGTGTCGATGCCGGCGTCGATGAGGTACTGCGGCACGCCGGTCTGGCGCCCCGGATAGTCCAGGTAGAGCCGGAAGGCCGACTGGTGGCCGCGGGCGGCGATGGAGTCCAGCCACTTGTCGAGGGTCTTCCAGTCGTAGGTGTCGGGCCCGGTGACGATGTCGTTGACCGGAAGGTAGAACCACTCCATCGAGTACGGCAGCGCGCCGGAGCCGTGGCTCGGCTTGTCCCCGGGCTCGGGGGCGAACGGCACGAATCCCTTGAGCGGATTGGTCTGGGGTGCCGGACCGGGTTCGAGGTCGAACCACGGCTGGTCATAGGCCCGGGCGATGGCCACCGGTGCGGCGGTCAGCACGGCCAGTGCGACGAGGAACGGCGCGAGGCGAAATCGGCGGACAGTCACGGGGCCTCCTCATGACGAGGTTCAGTGTTGCGTCTGAGGCACCTCGTCGTTGAGGGTCAGGAAACGGATCAGGGGTGACCGCCCGCCGGGCCGAAAGGCGGTGGTGGCTGCAGGACACCCAAGTGTCCCTTGGTGCCGGAGTTTAGGGGAGGCCGCTTCGCCGCGGCAACCCCCGAGCTGGGGTCGAGGGTCTGCCGCGCCAGCATGGATCTTCCCGCCCGCGGCCCTGTGACATACACTCGCGTCCTGTTCCTCATGGCCCAGGGCCTGTTGCTCGACCGGCGTATTGGTCGACCGGCGTGTTGCTCGACCGGCCTGTTGCTCGGGGCGGACCGGGGGTTTCCGACTTCCCGGACATCCCGGCCCGGGCAACCAGGTCGTGGGCCGTGCTGGGACGCCGTTCACGGGGGAGCGACGAGGCTGCCCCGTGTCAGCCCGTTGGAAAGGACACCTGATGTCGACCGTGACCGTCACGACCGTCGGACCCGAGCTGGCCCGCTCCTGGCTGCTCGTGAACGCTTCCCACCCCGAGCGGTTCGCCGCCGCGGTCTCGAGCGACGCCGACGTCGTCCTCCTCGACATCGAGGACGCGGTCGCTCCTGCTGGCAAGGCCGCGGCCCGCGATCATGTGGTCCGTTGGCTGTCGGCCGCCGGCCACGAGGCATGGGTCCGGGTCAACGGCTTCGGCACCGAATGGTGGGAGTCGGACCTGCGCGCGCTCGCCGGTGCGCCGGGTCTCCAGGGGATCATGCTGGCCATGGTCGAGTCGCCCGAGCACGTCGTGCGGGCCGCCCAGATGCTGCCGGGGGTCCGGATCGTCGCGCTGGTCGAGACCGCCCGCGGGGTGCAGAACCTGCCCGCCATCGCCGACTCGCGACACACTTTCCGGCTCGGCCTGGGGCTGGGGGACTACCGTCGGGACACCGGATTCGACGACGACCCGATGACGCTGGCGTACACCCGCTCGCAGTTCACCATCGCGTCCCGGGCGGCCGGACTGCCCGGCCCGATCGACGGGCCCGCGGTCGGGGCCCTGGGAGTGAAGCTGGCCGACTCGGCCGGCGTGACGACCCAGTTCGGGATGACCGGGAAGATCTGCCTGATGCCCGAGCAGACGGCGATCGTCAACGAGATCCTCTCGCCGTCACTGGCCGACCGGTCGTGGGCGGTGGAGTTCCTGGCCGAGTTCGAGGCCGCGGGCGGGGCGATCCGCAACGGATCCGATCTGCCGCGGCTGGCCCGGGCCCGCAAGGTGCTCAGCCTGTCGCAGGCGTACGGGTTGACGGTGCCGGAGGGATACGACCTGCACTTCGAGGCGCCCAGCGACACGTACCACTGCTGAGGTCGGCCGACCGGGACCATCTGCTGGGACCATCACTGCTGGGACCATCACCGTTGGGACCATCACTGCTGGGACCCGAGACGGACGACGGGCCCGGAACCGACGTTCCGGGCCCTGCCGGGCGGACTCTCGGACGGGTCAGCTCTCGTTCGGCATCAGCAGCCAGCCGATGAGGTAGGCCCAGATGGGAACCCCGGCGAACCAGACCAGCAGGACGAAGGCGATCCGGACCCACAGGGCGTCGATGCCGAGCTTGCGGGCGAGGCCGGCGCAGACACCGGCGATGACACGGCCGTCGCGGGGACGGTACCAATCGGACATGGGGCAACCTTTCGGGAGAGACGTACGGGAGGGAGACGTACGGGAGGGATGGTGCGGGAGGAGCGGCACGCTCCGGGCGTCGCCCAGGGTCAGTCCTCGACGGGCATCAGCACCCACAGGATCGCGTAGATCCACGCGGCGGCACCGCCCAGGAACAGGGCACCGACGAAGACGAGGCGGACCAGCAGCGGATCGATGCCGAACTTGCGGGCGAGCCCGGCGCAGACGCCGGCGATGATGCGGCCCTCTTTCGGACGGGTGATGCCAATGTCGAGCATGGTGGGTTCCTTCCCCGGGGCGTGCGGATCTCCGTGACATGTCCAGCCTGACCCGGATCGCGCCGCGAGTCCAGCATTCGGGCGAAGGATCGGGGGACAGTGGGGGATCTGCCCCGACTGTCCCGGCCGGCGCGGCACCACCGCACCACTACAGTGACCGGGTGGCCACCCAACCCCCGCCCGACCGTGCCGAGCGGGTGATCCCCGACCCGGACCGCCCGGGGGCGTGGATCGTACGGATCGGGGTCACCGATCAGTCCCACATCGATCCCGACCGGCCGACGATGCTGGAGTTCGACTACATGCAGCGGATCGCCGAGGCCATCGACCTGTGGGCGCCGCCCGGGCAGCGGCTGCGGATCGTGCATGTGGGTGGCGCCGGGATGAGCCTGGCCCGGTACGTCGCCGCCACCCGGCCGACCTCGGCCCAGATCGTGCTGGAGCCGGACACCGCCCTGACCGACGAGGTCCGGGCGAAGGCGCCGCTGCCGCGCCGGTCCGGCATCAAGGTCCGGCCGGTCGACGGCCGCACCGGCATCGCCGCGATGCCCGAGGACTATGCCGACATCGTCATCCTGGACGCGTTCGCCGGCGCCCGGGTGCCTGCGGACCTGGTGACACTGGAGTTCCTCACCGACGTGAGGCGGGTGTTGGCGCCGGGTGGCCTGTTCGTCGCCAACGTGACCGACGGACCGCCGCTGGACTGGGTCCGGCGGACCGGCGCGGGGATCGCCCGCCGGTGGCCGCACGTGGCCGTCTCCGCCGAACCGTCCACCTGGCGCGGCCGACGCTTCGGGAACATCGAGTTGTACGCCTCAGATGTGCCGATCCCCACCGCCGACCTCGGCCGGGCCGCCGCCCGGGCGGTCTTCGCGTACCGCTTCCTCGACGACGAGCGGATGCGCGATTGGTGCTCGGGCCGGGAGCCGTTCACCGTGGTCGACACCGCGCCCTCGCCGCTGCCGCCGCAGTTCTTCTCCTGAGGGCGACCGGTGTTCTCCTGAGGGCGACCGGTGTGGCAGGCGGGTTTGGGCGTGGGCCCCCGGCGTGGTCACAATGGGCCCCGTGAGTGCTCGCACCGCCCCTCGTCGGGCCATTGCCCCGCGCCGTCGCAATCCGGCCGGCCTCATCGTCGGCACCCTCCTGCTCGGCCTCGGGCTGGGCCTCCTCGGTTGGTTCGGCTACCAGTACGTCGGCACCAGCATCGTCGCCAAGCAGGACTTCCAGCAGACCACCGCTCAACTGCAGGACGAGTGGTCCAATCTGCCCTCCTCGAAGGTCGACCTGTCCCAGCAGTCCGGTCAGGTCGACAAGGACGGCAACGTCGTCCGGGTCCCCGGCGACGCGCTGGGGTTGATGCGCATCCCCGCGTGGGGCGACTCCTGGGTCACCCCGATCTATGACGGCACCGACCCCGGCGTGCTGGCCCGCGGTCTGGGGTGGTACGAGAGCACCGTCGGACCCGGCCAGGTCGGCAACTTCTCCGTCGCCGGGCACTCGGTGACCCACGGCGAGCCGTTCCGGCGTCTGATGGACCTGCCGTCCGGCTCGACCGTCGAGGTGGAGACCGTGGACAAGGTCTACACGTACGTCATCGACTCCTCCACCGTCGTGAAGGACACCGACACCTGGGTGCTCGACCCGGTCCCCGGCAAGACCGACGAACAACCCACGCAGGAACTCATCACCCTGACCACCTGCCAGGACTTCTTCCATTCGCCGGACCGCTACATCGCCTTCGGGCACCTGGTCAGCACCAAGATCAAGTGACGATCCGGCGCGGGCACCGGCCGGACGGCTACCGCTAGAGTCGGGCCCATGGCTCGCAGCGACATCCTCCCGGCCGACCGGGACGCCCTCATCGACGCCGTCAACCGACTCGCCGTCGTACGCCGGCACGTGGTGCTGTCGTCGGGGCGGGAGGCGGACTTCTACGTGGACATGCGCCGAGTGACCCTTGACGGGGCGGCGGCCCCGATCGTCGGTCGGGTGATGCGGGCGCTCACCAATGATCTGACCTACGACGCGGTCGGCGGGCTCACCCTGGGGGCCGACCCGGTCGCAGGCGCGATGTTGCACGCCGCCGCGGCGGCCGGCCAACGGGTCGACGCCTTCGTTGTCCGCAAGGAGGCCAAGCAACACGGCCTGCACCGCCGGATCGAGGGCGCCGACGTGTCCGGCCGCCGCGTTCTCGTCGTGGAGGACACCTCGACCACCGGCGGTTCCGCGCTCACCGCGGTGGAGGCGCTTCGCGAGGCGGGCGCCGAGGTGGTCGCCGTCGCCGTGATCGTCGACCGGGGCACCGGGGCTGCCGAGGCGGTCGCCGCGGCCGGCCTGGAGTACCGCTGGGCACTGTCGGCGGCCGACGATCTCGGCCTGGTCTGACACGGAAGTCCGTGGGCGCGTTCCTTCGCCCGCTAAGCTGGCCACACCCCCTGCATCTCCTCGACAGGAGTTTCCATGACCGCGTTGATCATCGTGCTCATCCTCATCGTGCTGATCGTGCTCGGCGCCGTCGGCTGGGCCGTCGGCGCGTACAACGGGCTGGTCGGACTGCGCAACCGTGTCCAGGAGTCGTGGCGCCAGATCGATGTTGAGCTGAACCGCCGCTACGAACTCATCCCCAATCTCGTCGAGACGGTCCGCGGATACGCCGCCCACGAACACAACACGCTGGAGGACATCACCCGCCTGCGCAACCAGGCGGCCGCTCTGGCCGGTCAGGGCGGTGCGACTCCCTCCGAGGCGCGGGCCCAGGCCGAGGAACAGCTGTCCGGGGCGGTGCATCAACTGCTGGTGAGCGTCGAGGCCTACCCCGATCTGAAGTCCAACACCAACTTCCTGGAGTTGCAGCGCCAGTTGACCGAGACCGAGGACCGCATCGCGGCCGGACGCCGGTACTACAACGCGAACGTGCGCAGCTACAACACGAAGGTCGAGTCGTTCCCGAACAACCTGATCGCCAACAACTTCAACTTCCAGAAGGCGACGTACTTCGAGGTGCACGACGCGGCCCGGGCCACGCCGGGTGTGAACTTCGGCGAGATCTCGTACCGGGATCGGCAGCAGTCCGCGCCTCAGCTCCCTGCACAGGGGTCGGGCACGCCGGCGGTCCCCCCGACGTGGAACCAGCCGCAGCAGCAGCCGGTCCAACAGCCCGCGCCGCAGCCCGGCCAGGGTGCCTCCGGCCAGGTGCCCCCGCAGGGGCAGCAGGGGAACGTACCTCCGGGCTGGCAGCAGAACCCGCCGCAGGGCTGATCGGCGCGGTTCACGACCGGTGCCGGTTCGCGACCGGTGCCCGGTGCGCGACCGGCGCGCACCTCCGTTCGGCCCCGGTGGGACGGTCGGGGCGAACGTGGGGGGACCCTCTCACCTCTCGGTCATAGGGCCGGCCTATGGTCCCGTACGTCACCGCGTCAGATGACGTATTTTCGTGCCACGGCATAGGCCGGCCCTATGGCCGACATCTGAGGGCCCCCGGGGCTTCGACGAGCCCGGGGCTTCGACGAGCCCGGGCCCTCGACGATCCCGGGCCCTCGGCGATCCCGGGGCTTCGGTGAGCCCGGACCCTCAGTCGCGGTGGCGGCGCAGCGCGAAGGCCATGTTCACCAGAACGATGCCCACCCAGCAGATGATGCCGCCGAGCAGGCCGGCCATGTTGAGGAAGATCGCCGTCAGCGGGATGGCCATCACCATGGAGACGATGCCCAGCGCCATCTGGTTGCGCGACTCTGCGCGTCGGGTCGCCAGTTCCTCGTCGCGATGCCCCTGGGAACTCTGCTCCCGCGACACGAGCGCCGCCTCGACCCGCTGGGTGAAGGAGTCGACCAGCGCCTGCTCCATCTCGGGCCCGAGTTCTCTGCGCGCCTCCAAGGTGGCCCGCGCATCGGCCGGGTCGACCAGCTGCTGCGTCGGGTCCGGGCGACCGGGTGGGGGAACGGGCCGCGGGCCCGGCTGCGGGGACGGGACCGGCACCGGTGAGGTGGGGAGGCCCGGGTTCGGTACGGGAGATGCGGGGGGCTGCGGGGACTGGCCGGCGCTCATGCGTCCACTCTACGGGCCGTCGGGTTGCCCGGGGCCGGGGCGATAGGCTGAGCCGCGGTGGTTGGGGATGGGCGGGACGGGGACATGCTGAGTGACGACGAAATGACCGACAGTCCCGGCGTCGGACCCCATCCGCGGCCGTGGCCCGACGATCCGCGCCTCGACCCCACGCTGCTGCGCGACGGTGATCGCCGCAATGTCGTGGACCGCTACCGCTACTGGACGGTCCAGGCGATCGTCGCCGATCTGGACACCCACCGCCATCCGCTCCACGTGGCGATCCAGAACTGGCAACACGACTTCAACATCGGGTCGATGGTGCGGACCGCCAACGCCTTCAACGTGGCCGGTGTCCACATCGTCGGCCGCCGGCGATGGAACCGGCGCGGCGCGATGGTCACCGACCGCTACCTGCACGTCCTCCACCATCCCGACGTCGCCGATCTGCTGGCGTGGTCGCACCGGCGCCGGGTTCCCCTGATCGGCGTCGACAACATCCCGGGCGCCGTACCGCTGGAGCCCACCCCACTGCCGCGCAGTTGCTGCCTGGTGTTCGGCTCGGAGGGACAGGGGTTGACCGACGACCTGGCCGCGGCCTGCACCGACCTGGTCGCGATCAGCCAGTACGGCTCCACCCGCTCACTCAACGCCGGCGCGGCCGCCGCGATCGCCATGTACCACTGGTCGTTGCAGTGGGCCGAGTCGGACCCGGCCGGGACGGACTGACCAGCTTTCCAATTCCGGATCACGGCCAATACGCCTCGCGTAGGATCCCGTGCAGGGGATACGCCGACGGCGGACCGGGTCCCCGGCCGGGGGCGCGGGTCGCCGGCCCCGTGCGCACAGGAGGTCTGGTGTCGGATTCCGAGGAGAGGGGCGCTGTCGCGCCGCCGGTCATCGAGGAACCGCATGCCGACCCAACCGGACGCACTCCCACCAAGCGCGCCCAGGTCCGACGGCTGTTGGAGGACCGGATCGACAACGACCTCCACCCCGGCGACGCCATTCCGTCGGAGCGCGCGCTGGTCGCCGCGCTGGGGGTGAGTCGGGTCACCGTACGCCAGGCGATCGCCGACCTGGTCGACGTCGGCCGGCTGGAGCGCATCCACGGCAAGGGGACCTACGTCACCGGTCCGCGGGTCGACTCGCAACTGCACCTGACGTCGTTCTCGCGGGAGATGAAGGCGCGCGGCCTGCTGCCCGAGACGAAGGTGCTCGCCGCCAACCAGGAGTCGGCCGTTCCCGAGGTCGCCGACCGGCTGCGACTCCCGACAGGTCGGACCGTGATCCGGGTGGAGCGGCTGCGGCTGGCCGACGGCACGCCGATGGCGCACGAGATCGGGTTCTATCCGGCGGTGCTCTTCCCGGGGCTGCTCGAGCAGCGGCTCGACGCGCTGTACGACGTGTTCGCCAACCGCTACGGGCTGGTGGTCTCGTCGGGAAGCCAGACGGTCCTGGCGGAGGCGGCCGATGCGTCGCACGCGCGGATCCTGCAGATTCCACGCAAGGCGCCTCTGCTCGTCCAGGAGCGGGTCACCCGCTGTGGGGAGACGGTGATGGAGTTCTCCACGTCGTGGTACCGGGCTGATCGCTACCGGCTGCACATGCGGATCACCCCCACCGGCACCCTCGGCTGAGCCAGGCCGCGCCGGTCCCCTTGCCGACGGGTGAGAATGGGGGCATGCAGTCGGCACCGTCTCCCGGACCCGTAGCCTCTCCCGCGACGGCTCCTCCGTCGACTCCCGTCGGACCCGTCGGGCCCGTACCGTCGGCCGACCCCCGCGATTTCCTGCACGTGTCGTGGGATCCGCGGGCCGCCGACGGACGGGTGGCGGCCGCCCGGGCACGGTTCCGTGCCTCGGTGGTCGGGCTGATCCTCGCGCTCCTCGTCTGGGGCGGGTACTACCTGTGGTCGCGCCGCCATGGGGACTCCTGGGAGGGGACCGGGCAGTGGGGCATCACCGCCGCGGTGCTCGGGCTCAGCGTGGCGCTGATCCTCGTCCGGCTGGTCGACTGGCGCCGGAAGGTCCGGTTCCGCTCAGAGATCGGGACCGGTGAGGTGGTCACCGCGTCGTGGCCCGGGCTGCAGGTCGCCGGCCATTTCTGGGACTGGGATGCCGTGGGCCCGGTCGACTCCCGACCGGGGCGCTGGGGGCGCGGTGACCGGTACGTCTTCGCCACCCCGGGCGGTCCGTGGGAGGTCGGGGTGGACGACCTGGCCGTCACTCCGGCCGCGCTGAACGACGCGCTGTGGCTGTACTCCCGGGGGCGGTGCTCGGTCTCCTTCGACGGGATCGCGCACTGACGCGGCCGCGACCGCCCGGTCGACGCGTCGCCGGTGAGGGGCCGCCCGGGCGCGCGCGGGCATCGGCGGACACTAGGCTGTCGGCCGTAGCCCCCTCCCCGAGGCGAGTCTGTCAGTGGGATCTGGAAGACTTGCCGGTGGAGAGTTCGACGCCGGTCGCCGGTCCCTCCGCGCGCCGTCCCGACGGGCGGAGCGGGAGACCGGCCACCACGAGAGAGAGAAGAGCACATGCCCATCGCAACTCCTGAGGTCTATGCCGAGATGCTGGACCGGGCAAAGGCGGGTGGCTTCGCCTACCCGGCCATCAACGTCACCTCCTCGCAGACCCTGATCGCCGCGCTGCGTGGCTTCACCGAGGCCGAGTCCGACGGGATCGTCCAGATCTCGACCGGTGGCGCCGAGTACCTCTCCGGTTCGACCATCAAGGACAAGGTCACCGGGGCCGTGGCTCTGGCCGAGTACGCCCACGTCGTGGCGAAGAACTTCCCGGTCAACGTCGCGCTGCACACCGACCACTGCCAGAAGGAGAAGCTGGACAGCTATGTCCGTCCGCTGATCGCCGTTTCCCAGGAGCGGGTGGACGCCGGCAAGGAGCCGCTGTTCCAGTCGCACATGTGGGACGGGTCGGCGGTGCCGCTGGCGGAGAACCTGGAGATCGCCCAGGAGCTGCTGGCCAAGGCGGCCGCCGCGCACATCATCCTCGAGGTCGAGATCGGGGTCGTCGGCGGCGAGGAGGACGGTGTCGTCGGCGAGATCAACGACAAGCTGTACACCACGCCGGCCGACGCGCTGGCCACTGTCGAGGCGCTCGGCCTGGGTGAGAAGGGGCGCTACCTCACGGCGCTGACCTTCGGCAACGTACACGGCGTCTACAAGCCGGGCAACGTCAAGCTGCGTCCCGCCGTGCTCAAGGAGTGCCAGGACGCCATCGCCGAGAAGTACGGCAGCGACAAGTCCCTCGATCTCGTCTTCCACGGCGGGTCGGGCTCGCTGCCCGAGGAGATCGCCGACGCGGTCTCGTACGGTGTGGTGAAGATGAACGTCGACACCGACACCCAGTACGCCTTCACCCGCCCGGTCGTGGAGCACATGTTCCGCAACTACGACGGCGTGCTGAAGATCGACGGCGAGGTCGGCAACAAGAAGCAGTACGACCCGCGTACCTGGGGCAAGGCGGCGGAGGCCGGCATGGCCGCCCGCGTCGTCGAGGCCTGCCAGAACCTGGGGGCCGTCGGCACCCACAAGTGAGCACCTCGACCGGGGTCCGATCCCCGGTCGGGCACCCGGCCCCGGGCGCGCGTCCGCCGCTCCCGGGGCCGAGTGCCATTAGGCTGTGAGCCATGACCCACTCCCACTTCACTCTCGCGGCCGCCGGCGCCGGTGTGACGGAGCTGCCGGACGATCCCGCGGTCCCCGAACTCGCCGATCACGGGCGAGAACGCTTCCTCGATGTGGTTTGCGCCCATCCCGGGTCCAGCCTGTGCTGGGCACTGCTGGCGGAGGGGTCGCTCAACATGGGTTCGCGGGACGGGGACGTCGCCGCGTACGCGTATGCCCGGACCGGCTATCACCGGGGGCTGGACCAACTGCGCCGACACGGGTGGAAGGGACAGGGCGCGATCCCGTGGGAGCACGAACCGAACCGTGGCTTCCTCAAGGCCCTGTGGGCACTGGCGGTTGCGGCGCACCGGATCGGGGAGACCGCCGAGTTCGAGCGATGTGTGCAGTTCCTGCGGGACTCGTCCGAGACGGCGTACCAGGTGCTGAGCAGCGAACGGCCCATCGAGGACCTCGACGAGCAGGAGGCCGCGGTGCTGTCCGACGCGGCCGATCGGGACGTGGACAGCCCTCTGACCGGTCCGCGCCGGGAGCGCCTCGAGGCCGAGGTCGCCGCGGAGGACGAGCCCAGCGATGCTGTCCTGGAGGGTCCGCAGAGCGAGGAGCCGGATCCGGCGGGGGATGATCCTGCCGGGGACGATCCGGGGGATGATCCGGAGGGCGACGATCCGGCCGGGGAGGATCTGGAGGGCGACGATCCGGCCGACGAAGAGGACGAGACCGAGGACACCCACCGGGTGGTCCGACCCGGCGATCCCGACGAGCGGCCGGGGTCACCGGATCCGTACGCCGAGATCGTCACCGACGAGCCGGAGTGAGTACGGGCCGGCGTGAATCCGGGCAGGGTGAATCCACGACGGGGTGAGTCCGGGCCGGCCGCCTGACGAGGGCCCGCCCGGGTAGAGTGTTCGGGTCGGCCCGGCGACCGTGGGCCGACCCGGGGCGGTGCTGTCGTGGGCCCCGGACATCAGAGCCCGGTACGGATCCCGGGGGACGTCGCGCGAGAGGTGGCAGATCGTGGCCGGAATCATCGTTGTCGGGACCCAGTGGGGGGACGAGGGCAAGGGCAAGGCGACGGACCAGCTCGGCGACTCGGTCGACTATGTCGTGCGCTACTCGGGTGGCAACAACGCCGGACACACGGTCGTCGTCAACGGCGAGTCGTTCGCCATGCACCTGCTGCCGGCAGGGGTGCTCAACCCCGATGCCGTCCCCTGCATCGGCAACGGCGTGGTGATCGACCTGGAGGTGCTGTTCTCCGAGATCGACGCGCTGGCTGAGCGCGGCGTCAACACCGAGAAGCTGCTGATCTCGCCGAATGCTCACCTCATCACGGCCTACCACCGCACGCTCGACCGGGTGACCGAGCGGTTCCTCGGCAAGCGGCGGATCGGCACCACCGGCCGCGGGATCGGCCCCGCGTACGCCGACAAGGTCAACCGCCTGGGTCTGCGGGTGCAGGACCTGTTCGACGCCTCGATCCTGGAGCAGAAGGTCGAGGCCGCCCTGGCGCAGAAGAACCAGCTACTGGTCAAGATGTACAACCGCCGCGCGGTCGACGCCCACGAGATCGCCGAGGGACTGCTGGCGTACGCCGACCGGGTCCGGCCCCACGTCGCCGACGTCGCGCGGGTCCTCAACGATGCGCTGGACGAGGGCAAGAACGTGCTGTTCGAGGGTGCGCAGGCCCACCACCTCGACGTCGACCACGGCACCTATCCGTACGTCACCTCCTCCAACCCGAGTGCGGGCGGTGCGCTGACCGGCACCGGGGTCGGACCGCTGCGGATCCAGCGGGTGATCGGCATCGCCAAGGCCTACACCACGCGAGTGGGCGAGGGGCCGTTCCCGACAGAGCTGCTCGACGCCGACGGCGAGCGGCTGCGCGAGGCCGGCGGCGAGTTCGGCGTGACGACGGGGCGGCCGCGGCGGTGCGGGTGGTTCGACGCGTTGGTGGTCGAGGCCGCCGCGACGTACAACTCGGTCACCGACCTGTTCCTCACCAAACTCGACGTGCTGTCGGGGTGGGATCGGATCCCGGTCTGCGTGGCGTACGAGGTCAACGGGGTGCGGCTGGAGCAGTTGCCGGCCAACCAGAGCGACTTCCACCATGCGGTGCCGGTGTATGAGTTCCATGACGGCTGGCACGAGGACATCAGCGAATGCCGGACCTTCTCCGACCTGCCCACCAACGCCCAGGAGTACGTGCTGCGGCTGGAGAAGCTGTGCCGGACCCGGATCTCGGGGATCGGCGTCGGGCCCGGGCGCGAACAGGTCATCCTGCGGCACGGGCTGGTCGGCCCGATCGACGACTGAGATGACTCGGGAACTCGCTGGGCCCGGGGCAGTCGGTGGGCCCGGGGAATCCGGTGGGCCCGGGGAACTCGACACCCCGGATGACGTCGCCGCGGACCTCCGTGAGCCCGGGTTCCTGGAGCCGTCCGCGCTGTACCCTCCGCGGGACATGCCTGACGCCGTCGTGCTGTGTTTCCTTCCGGCGACGGTCCGGTCGATGGGGGAGCGGCCCGGCTCGCAGGTGTCGTGCGAACTCAGCGACATCCTCGAACCACGCCCCCTGTGGGAACGGGAGCATCGGGGCCGGCGGATCGGCTGGACGTACCCGTCAATCGGTGCGCCGCACGCGACGATGGTCGTCGAGGAACTGATCGCCCGAGGCGTACGCCGGTTCGTCGCCGTGGGGTCGGCCGGAGTGCTGGTGCCGGACCTGGTGATGGGGCATCCGTTCGTCGTCACCAGCGCACTGCGCGACGAGGGCACGAGCGGACAGTACGGTGCCTCCGGCGCCGTGGTCGAGGCCGAGCCGCTCGGGGTGGCGGCCTGTCGATCCGTGCTGTCGCAGGCCGGGGTGGCGTACGCCGAAGGTCGCACCTGGACCACCGATGCGATCTACCGTGAGACCCGATCACGGACCACTCGGCGGATCGCCCAGGGATGCGCGGTGGTCGACATGGAGGCCTCGGCGCTGCAGGCCGTGGCGAAGTTCCGCGGGGCGTCGCTCGGGCAGTTGGTGTTCAGCGCCGATTCGCTGGCGGGGGACACCTGGGATGCCCGGGCGTGGAGCGAGAGCGGGGATGTGCACGAGGCATTCTTCTGGCTCGGCATGGACATCGCCGCGCGACTGGTGGAGCTGACGGAGCCGTCCACAGGGGCGTGACCCCTCTGGAGTTGTCCACAGGTGTGGCCGATCCGGGGCAGTCCGGTGCCGGGCCGACCATCCTCCGGTCGTGAAGAGACCGCAAGAGCCTTCCGAGAAACTGCTGGAGACGGCTTCGGCGACGGGCCGGGTCGTCACCCGCGCGACGCTGCGGGCCGAGTTGTCGGATGAAGTCATCGCGCGACATCTGCGCCAGGGCCTGTGGGTCCGGGTGGCGCCCGGCATCGTGCGTCTGGAACCCGGACCGGTCACCTGGGACACAGTGGCGATGGCCGTCGGGGTCCGCTTCGGCGCCGAGGCGGTGATCGGTGGGGAGGGCGCCGCGTACGCCCACGGCCTGGTGGATCGGCGGGCGAAGCCGTACGACGTGTGGTTGCCGGCGGGGCGGAACCGGGAGAGCACCGACTACTGGCGGTTCCGGCAGGACGGGTTGGGGCGACTCGGCCGGGCGGTGGACCTCCGTGACGACACCCGATGGGGCGGGACGATCCGGGTCACGTCGGTGGAGGACACCCTGCTCGACCTCGCGTCCGTCACGGAGGCACGCCGGGACGTCATCGGCCTGATCACGACCGCGTTCCGTCGAGGACTGACCCGTCCCGAGGTCCTGCTGGAGGCCCTGCAGACACGTCGGGTGCAACGGCACAAGGGCCATCTCCTCCGTTTCTTGCGGGAGGCGGCCGGTGTGGAGAGCGTCCTGGAGGATGAATACCGGAAGCTCGCCGAGGAGGGCCACGGGTTGCCCGCGGGGATCCGCCAGGCGCAGGTCTGCACCGGCATCCGGGTGGACGTGGCCTACCTGGAGTTCGGCGTGGTGATCGAGCTCGACGGGTACGCGTATCACCGCGACCGGGTGGAGAGCGATCGACGTCGAGACCTCCGCCTCGTCCGAAGCGGTTTCGTCGTGCTGCGGTTCGGCTGGAGCGATGTGGTGGACCACCCCTGCCGGGTCGCCCGCGACGTGGCCGAGGTGCTGCGGAGCCGAGGATGGTCGGGGCAGATCTCGCCGTGCGCGAAGTGCCGGACGGACCAGAAGGCCGGGCGGTGAGCGTGGGGGCTGGCCTCGGGCCGGGTCCGACCGCGGGTCTACCACCGGGCCGGGTCTACCACCGAGTGCGACACAAGCGGATTGCATGTGGTCTATCCCAAGCGATCCGCTTGTCTCGCATCGACCCAGGGCCCACGCAAGCGGATTGCACGTTGTCTATGCCGAGCGATCCGCTTGTCTCGGGGGTGGGGGGCCGCGGGGTGCGGCCCGGTAGGCTGGACGATCGTGAATCTGCCGAAGTCCGTCCTCGTCGTGGGATCGGGGGGCCGTGAGCACGCGCTGGCCCTGGCCATCAGCCACGACCCTGTCGTCCGCGAGGTCCACGTGGCCCCGGGCAACCCCGGCACCGCCCGGTTCGCCACCAACCACGCTGTGCATGCCACCGACCCGGCGGACGTCGCCGCGCTGGCCCGCTCGCTCGGGGTCGATCTCGTGGTCATCGGGCCGGAGGCGCCGCTGGTGGCAGGGGTCGCCGACGCGGTCCGGGCTGCCGGCATCGCCTGCTTCGGGCCCTCGCAGGAGGCGGCCCGGCTCGAGGGATCGAAGGCCTTCGCCAAGGAGGTGATGGCGGCCGCGCATGTCCCGACCGCCGCGGCCCGACTCTGTACGACCCCCGAGCAAGCGAGCGCGGCGCTGGACGAGTTCGGCGCTCCGTACGTGGTCAAGGACGACGGTCTGGCCGGCGGCAAGGGCGTGCTCGTGACCGAGGACCGCGCCGCGGCGCTGGCCCATGCGGCGACATGCGAGAGGGTCGTCATCGAGGAGTACCTCGACGGCCCCGAGGTCAGCCTGTTCGCCATCTGCGACGGCACGAACATCCTGCCCTTCGACCCGGCGCAGGATTTCAAGCGCGTCGGCGACGGTGACACCGGCCCCAACACCGGCGGCATGGGCGCGTACACCCCACTGCCGTGGGCGCCCGCGGACCTGACCGAGCAGGTCGTGGCCACGGTGATCCGCCCCACGATCGAGGAGATGGCCCGCCGCGGCACCCCTTTCGTCGGCCTGCTGTACGCCGGACTGGCGCTCACCTCCCGCGGCATCAGGGTGGTGGAGTTCAACGTACGGTTCGGGGATCCGGAGACCCAGCCGCTGCTGGCCCGGCTCACCTCCCCGCTCGGGCAGGTGCTGTACGCCGCCGCGACTGGCAGCCTCGAGGAGGTGGGGCCGCTGCGGTTCGGCCCCGGGTTCGCGGTCGGGGTGGTGCTGGCCGCGCACGGCTATCCCGCTCGACCACGGACCGGGGACGTCATTGTCGGCGCGGACGGGCCCGGGGTGATCCAGGCCGGGACCGCGCCGAGTCCCGAGGGCGAGCTGTTGTCCGCCGGCGGACGGGTGCTGACCGTGGTCGGCACCGGCAGGACGCTGGCGCAGGCACGCGCGATGGCGTACCACCGGATGGAGGACATCCACCTGCCCGGCGGGTTCTTCCGCACCGACATCGCGCTGAAGGCCGCCCGCGGGGAGATCCGGCTGTGAGACTCGTGAGGTTTGTGGGCCTTTATCCCGTTTTACGGCTGCTATAAAAGTCTCTCAAAGCTGATAACATCGTGCCGTGAAGGCCCTCACCAATCCGTACACGCCCAACGCCGGTGCCGAGCCCCAGGTGATCGTCGGCCGCGACGACCAGCTTGAGTCGTTCGATCTCCTTCTGGGTCGGCTGGAGCGTGGCCGCACCGAGCAGTCGATGATCATCACCGGTCTCCGAGGTGTCGGCAAGACGGTGCTGCTCGGGCAGTTTCGTGACAAGGCCGAGAGTGCCGACTGGGTCGTCGTGGAGCTCGAGATGAGCAAGCATGACCAGCGTGAGTTCCGCCGCTCTCTCGCCATGCGGATGAGGACCGCGCTGTTGCAGCTGTCACCCAAGGCGCGGTGGGGTCGTCGGATGCGACAGGCTGCTGCCGTGCTGAAGTCCTTCCAACTCAGCGTCGATTCTGATGGGACGCTCACTGCGGGACTGGACGTTGAGCGGGCCGAGGGATTGGCCGATCACGGTGACCTTCAGCTGGACCTGCTCGACCTCTTCACGGCGGTCGGGGAAGCGGCAGCGGAGGAGCGAGGAGGCAAGGGCGTTGTCCTGCTGTTCGACGAAGTGCAGTTCCTGGGTCGGGATCAGCTTGAGGCTCTCATCGTGTCGCTGCACAAGATGGTCCAGCGCAAGCTGCCGGTCACCATGGTCGGGGCCGGGCTTCCCCAGATCGCCGAACTTGCCGGGGATGCGAAGTCATACGCCGAACGTCTCTTCACGTTTCCGACCATCGGGAACCTGGATCCCGCCTCTGCTGCTCGCGCGCTGGATGAGCCTGCCCGTCAGGAACACGCGTACTTCCGGGACGAGGCCTTGACCGTCGCCTATGAGTTGACGAGCGGCTATCCGTACTTCATTCAGGAGTTGGGACATGCGGTCTGGACTGTCGCGGAGGGCCCCGAGATCACGGCGCAGGACGTTGCGGACGCGGCGGTCGCCTACCGGGACAAGCTGGACAGCTCGTTCTTTCGCGTACGGACCGACCGTACGACGCCACTTCAGTTGGCGTATCTCCGCGCCATGGCCGAACTGGGACCGGACCCGCAGAAGGCCCAGGACGTGGCCCGGCTCCTCGACCGGACCTCCAGCCAGGTCGGACCGATCAGAGCCGAGCTGATAGAAATGGGCTTGCTCTACACCCCGCGTCACGGCTACGCGGCCTTCACCGTGCCTCATTTCGATGAGTACATGCGAAGGACCGTGCCCCACCTCGAGGTTCCCGAACGACGTCCCACCAGGCATCGTGGACGCCGGTGAGCCAGCCCGATGCGTACCGAAGGAGACTCCGTGACCGTACCCAACGTCCTCGCCACCCGCTACGCGAGCGAACAGATGCGCACCATCTGGTCGCCCGAACACAAGATCGCGGCCGAGCGCCGGCTGTGGATCACCGTGCTGGAGGCCCAGCGTGACCTCGGCGTCGACTTCGGCGGGGACGATCCGGACACGGTCATCGCCGCCTACCGTGCCGTCGTCGACACCATCGACCTGGCCTCCATCGACGCGCGCGAGCAGGTCACCCGCCACGACGTCAAGGCGCGGATCGAGGAGTTCGACGCGCTGGCCGGATTTGAGCACATCCACAAGGGGATGACCTCCCGCGACCTGACCGAGAACATCGAGCAGGCCCAGATCCGCCGTTCCCTCGAGCTGGTCCGTGACCGGATGGTCGCCGCCCTCGCCCAGCTCGGCCGCCTCGCCGCCCAGTACGGCGACCGGCCGATCGCCGGGCGTACGCACAACGTGGCCGCCCAGATCACCACCCTCGGCAAGCGGTTCGCGACGGCGGCCGACGAGCTGCTGGTCGCCTGGACCCGGGTGGAGGACCTGCTCGACCACCTCCCGCTGCGCGGGATCAAGGGTCCGGTCGGCACCGCCCAGGACATGCTCGACCTGCTCGACGGCGACGTCGTCAAGCTCAACGAGCTCGAACGCAGGGTCGCCGACCACCTCGGCTTCCGGCACCTGCTGACCTCCACCGGACAGATCTACCCGCGCTCGCTGGACGCCGACGTGCTGAACGCGCTGGTCCAGGTGGTCGCCGGGCCGTCGGATCTGGCCACCTCGATCCGGCTGATGGCAGGAAACGAACTGGTCACCGAGGGCTTCCGGCCCGGCCAGGTCGGCTCCTCGGCGATGCCGCACAAGATGAACGCCCGCTCGTGCGAGCGGGTGAACGGGTTCAACGCGATTCTCAAGGGGTACGCCGCGATGATCGGTCAGATCAGCGGCAACCAGTGGAACGAGGGCGACGTGTCGTGCTCGGTGGTCCGCCGGGTCGCGCTGCCCGACGCGTTCTACGCGATCGACGGGATGTTCGAGACCTTCCTCACCGTGCTGGCCGACTTCGGCGCCTTCCCCGCGGTGATCGAGGCCGAACTCGCCCGCTACCTGCCCTTCCTCACCACCACCAAGATCCTGATGGCCGCGGTCCGCACCGGCGTCGGCCGCGAGGAGGCCCACGAGGTGATCAAGGAACACGCCGTCGCCGTCGCACTCCGGATGCGCGAGACCGGCCGGACCACCAACGACCTGTACGACCGGCTGGCCGCCGATCCGCGGCTCGGGCTGAGCCGGGCCGACCTCGACGCGCTCATCACCGATCCGCTCGAACTGACCGGCACCGCCCGCGACCAGGTCGAGCGGATCACGACCCGGATCCAGGCCATCGTGGACGACTACCCCGACGCCGCCGCGTACGTCCCCGGAAAGGTGCTGTGATGACCCCCCAGTACGCCTCCCTCGGCCTGCCCCTCCTGCACGCCGGCAAGGTCCGCGAACTCTACGGCCTGCCCGAGCCCGACCGGATGCTGATGGTCGCCACCGACAACATCTCGGCGTACGACTGGGTGCTCGCCTCGACCATCCCCGACAAGGGCATCGTGCTGACCCAGCTGTCGCTGTGGTGGTTCGACCGGCTGGCCGACCTGGTCGCCAACCACGTCATCTCCGCCGACGTGCCGGAGGCCGTCGAGGGGCGGGCGATCGTTGTGGAGAAGCTCGACATGATCCCGGTGGAGTGCGTCGCCCGCGGCTACCTCACCGGGTCGGGCTGGGCGGAATACCGGCGTACGCGATCCGTGTGCGGGGTGGCCCTGCCCGACGGACTGGTCGACGGGTCCCGGCTGCCCGAGCCGATCTTCACCCCCGCCACCAAGGCCGCGCTCGGGGAACACGACGAGAACGTCGACTTCGAGACGATGGTCGCCACGGTCGGCCGGCAGACCGGTGAGCGGATCCGTGACCTGACCCTGGCGATCTATGCCCGCGCCGAGGGGATCGCCCGGGAGCAGGGCATCATCCTCGCCGACACCAAGGTCGAGTTCGGGGTCCGCGCGGACGGGACGATCGTGCTGGCCGACGAGGTGCTCACCCCCGACTCCTCCCGATTCTGGGATGCGGCGACGTGGGCTCCGGGCGGCCGGCTCGAGTCGTACGACAAGCAGTACGTGCGCGACTGGCTGACCCGCGACTCCGGCTGGGACCGCACCTCGGGCCAGGAGCCGCCGGCGCTGCCCGCCGAGGTGATCGCACGGACCCGGCAGCGCTATCTCACCGCCTACGAGAAGCTGACCGGGCGGAGGCTCGACCTTCCCGGGCCACGCTAGGATCACCCCATGCCCCGAGTGATTGTGGACGTCATGCCCAAGCCCGAGATCCTGGACCCCCAGGGCAAGGCCGTGACCGGCGCCTTGGGCCGGCTCGGCTACCAGGGTCTGTCGGTGCGGCAGGGCAAGCGTTTCGAGATCGAGGTGGACGGCGAGCTGACCGACGAGCGGCTCGGGCAGATCCGCGAGGCCGCCGACAAGCTGCTGGCCAACACCGTGATCGAGAGCTTCGACGTCCGGGTGGACGCGTGAGCGCCAGGATCGGCGTCGTCACCTTCCCCGGCACCCTCGACGATGTCGACGCGGCCCGGGCGGTCCGGCTCACCGGCGGCGAACCGGTCCGGCTGTGGCACGGCAACGCCTCCCTGGAGGACGTCGACGCGGTGATCCTGCCGGGCGGATTCTCCTACGGCGACTACCTGCGCTGCGGCGCGATCGCCCGCTTCTCCCCGGTGATGGGCGAGGTCATCCGTGCCGCGCGGGCAGGCCTGCCGGTGCTGGGCATCTGCAACGGATTCCAGGTGCTGTGCGAGGCCCACCTGCTGCCCGGGGCGCTCATCCGCAACGCATCGCGGACCTTCATCTGCCGGGAACAGCCGCTGCGGGTGGAGACCACCGCCACCGCCTGGTCGGGCGCGTACACGCCGGGCCAGCAGATCACCATCGCGATCAAGCACGCCGAGGGGGCGTACGTCGCCGACGCCGACACGGTGAAGAAGCTGGAGGACGACGGCCGGGTGGTGTTCCGCTACCTCGGCAACCCGAACGGCTCGGTGAACGACATCGCGGGCGTCACCAACGAACGCGGCAACGTCGTCGGCCTGATGCCCCATCCCGAGCACAACGTCGACCCGGTGGTCTCCCCCTCGGTCGACGGCCGGGCCTTCTTCACCGGCGTGCTGGCGTACCTGCAGGCGGTGTCCTGACCCCGTGACCGCGCCCGGGACCCGACGGCGTTTCCCGCGGTGGGCCGGCCATCTGATCGGCCTGGCCGTCCTCATGGTTGCGCTGCTGACGGTACGGGTGTGGGTGCTGCCCGATCCCTCGGTGCCGGCCCCGATCCTGGGCGATCGGCTCGTCGTCGTCGGCGTCACGGGCCGCGACGTGGCGAACCCGGTGGACCGGGACATGCTCGATGCGCACGCCACCACCTCCGCGTACGGGGTGCTGTCCACCGAACGCGCGGCGGGGGAGTGCGTCTCGGCGGTCTGGCTGGCGATCGGGGCCGGGGAGCGCGCCCGGACCGGGGCCGACTGCGACCCGGGCCTCGAACTGTCGCCCGAGGCACGTACGGGGGCCGTCGGCGGCGCCGCGATCGGCGGGTGGGACCAACTGGTGGCGCTCAACCGCGCCGCGGGCACCGAGCTGGCCGGCGGCACCACCCGGCGCGGTCTGGTCCAGGGGGATCGGTGCGTCGCCGCGGTCGGACCCGGCGCGGCCCTGGCAGCCGCCGACGCCGACGGCGTGGTGGCCCGCTACCAGGACCCGGCCGCGTGGCTTGCCGCCGGGTATGCGTCGCCGTGCCCGGTCACCCTGGTCGACGTCGGCGCCGCCTCCGACACCGTCATCCGCGGCCTGGCGGGTGCCCCGGGGGTGACCCTGCTGGTCCTGAGCCTGGGATCCGACGAACCGTCGACCGGTCCGGCCCCGGGGGTGCCCCGGACCATGCCGACCGCCGACCTGGCCTACCGGATCGACCCGGCCGGATCCGGCGCAGTGGCCGGACTTCTCGCGTCGCCGACCACCGGACACGCCGGGGTGCTCGACGTGTCGGATGTGGTCGCGGTGATCGACTCCGTCCTCGCCGCCGAGGGCTCGGCCGATGAGGCGGATGCCGCCCCGCAGGCCGTCCCCGCGGGCGTCTCGGCCGACGCCGCCGATGCGTACCTGGAACAGATCGCCCGGCTGCGCACCCGGGTGCCGATCCTCGCGGTGTTCGGGGCGCTGCTGGTCGTGGGCGTGGCCGCCGGGGCGGTGATGGTGCTGCGGCGGCGCTGGGCGCACACCCGGGAGCTGGGCGCGGCGCTGACGACCTGGCCGGTGGCGCTGCTGGCCGCCGGAGCGGTCCCCTGGTACGCGACCGCGGCCGCCGTCCTGGCCGGAATCGGGGCCGTGCTGGCGGCCTGGGCGCTGGCGGCGGGACTGGCCCGCCTGATCGCCACGGACCGGCGCCCGGTCGGGATCGCCGGCGCGGCCCTCGCCCTGACGGTCACGAGTGGATCGGCCGCGCTCGGCGGATGGGGCACGTGGGGGACCCTGCTCGACTCGACCACGGCACTGGGCCCGGACTGGGGGATCGGGCCGGGCGTCGGCGGGATCTGTGTGGGCGCGGCGCTGACCATCGCCGCCTGGTGGGCCGAGCGGCTGCGCGGGCCGCGGTCGACTCTCGCCATCGGTGCCCTCGTCGTCCTGGCCGGGATCGTGCTCGTGCCACGGGTGCCGTACGTTGTCGCGCTGGTCGTCGGCGGGCTGATCCTGGCCGTCGCCGCCCGGACGCGGGGCCTGGTGCACCAGGCGGTGCCGTGGGCGGATCCGCTGTTCGTCGGCGGGGCGGTGGCTTCGTTGGCCGCGGCGCTGACGGGCACGGCGCTGGACTTCCTCGGTTCGGGAGTGGTCGAGCTGCGGGCGGCACCCGCGGAGCCGCTGTTCGGCGGGATCCTGATGGGCTGGTTCGGGTCGGTGACCGTGGCGCTGTGGCTGGAACTGCGGGCGCCCGGCTGGTTCGCGGCACGGGATGCCGGACAGTTGCCCGATCCGACACTGGTCTAGGAGTGCGCCGGCCCGTACGGCTTCGGCGTCGGCCCGTCGTGCCCCGGGCGTACGTCCCCTCAGGCTCCGGGCCGTACGAAGGGAAACGCCACCACCTCGCGGATCGTCCGTCCGGTCAGGGCCATCACCAGCCGGTCGATCCCGATGCCCAGCCCGCCGGTCGGTGGCATCCCCACCTCCAGGGCGGCGAGGAAGTCCTCGTCGACCTCCATGGCCTCGGGGTCACCGGCGGCGGCCTTCCAGGACTGCTCGACGAGGCGGCGGCGCTGCTCCAGGGGGTCTGTCAGCTCGGAATAGGCGGTGCCGAGCTCCATCCCGGCCGCGACGAGATCCCAGCGTTCGGCCAGGCCGGGAGTCGTACGGTGCGGGCCGGCCAGCGGGGAGGTCTCCGCGGGGAAGTCGATGTAGAACGTCGGCAGCACCGTGTGCGACTCGACCAGTTCGCCGTACAGGGCCTCGATCACGGCCCCCGGCCCCCACCCGTCGCGGACGTGCACCCCGTAGCGGTGCGCCAGCGTGAGCAGGTCCTCCAGGTCGGTGTCGACGCCGATGTCCCGGCCGACCGCCGCGGACAGCGCCTCGCTGACCGTACGGACCGGCCAGGGTCCGGAGATGTCGGTGAGCTCGGGGCCCTTGCCGCGGTTGGCGGGCATCACCTCGGCGCCGTGGAGCGCGCGGGCGGCGTCGCGGACGAGCCGCTCGGCCAGCGTCCGCATGACCGCATAGTCGGCCAGTGGTTGGTAGGCCTCCACGACGGTGAACTCCGGATTGTGGGTGGCGTCGGCGCCCTCGTTGCGGAAGTTGCGACCGAGTTCGAAGATCGGGCCGAGCCCGCCGACCAGCAGGCGCTTCAACGGGAGTTCGGGGGCGATCCGCAGCACCAGGTCGGCGCCGTACGCGTTGATCGTGGTGCGGAACGGTCGGGCGGCCGCCCCACCGTGCACGGTCTGCAGGATCGGCGTCTCCACCTCCTGGAAGCCGGCCCCGGACAGCGTGGACCTGACCGCGGCAACGACCCGGGAGCGTGACGCCAGTTCGTCCACCTCGAGCGGATGGACCAGCAGGTCGACCGAACGGTCGTGCGCCCGGGCGGCCGGGTCCTTCAGACCGTCCCACGGGACCGGTCGGACCGCCTTCGCCAGCATCCGCCACGAACTCGCCAGCAGGCTCGGGGTGCCGGTCCGGGAACAGCCGCGGCGGACCGTCATCCCGACGAGGTCGCCCTCGTCCACCGCACGGGCGAACAGGCGCACGGGCCCGGCACCGACCGCCGACGCCTCCAGGACGGCCTGCGCCCGGCGATGGCCGTCGATCAGATCGGCGAAGACGACTCCGCCGTGGTCACGGATCCGGCGGATCCGGGCCACCACGCGAAGGTCGCCGTCGGGGGCCGCGGCCTCCGATGCGCCCGCGCGGGCCTCCACCGGCAACTCCGCCAGCCGCACGGCTTGCTCGGCGCCGAGCGGCCAGCCGTCCATCCCGGCCTCCCGAAGCAGCCGGAGGTGGTCCAGCCGCGGCCGGCAGGCCTCGCCGTGACCCGGTGCGATCACCGGCGGCGGGGCGAGGGTCTCCGCGGCACGGGCGCGGTCCAACTGCGCCGGGTCGAGGCCCTGTGCCGGGGGAGCGGGGCGTCGGTGCGGCAGAAGTTCGGGCAGGAAACCCTCGGCCTTCAGGCAGGCCAGCGCCACCGGGAGGAGGCTGAGCATGGACGGGACGCACACGTACCGTGGCACCCACTGCGGCCGGTAGCGGGCATTGTTGCGGTAGAGGCGTTCGACCTGCCAGAACCGGTCCAATCGGCCGAGCAGCCGCGAGTTGAGCCGGGTGAGCGGATTCGCCGCGACCTGCTCGGCATCGGCAAACACCTTGCGCAGGAACGCGAAGTTCAGCGAGACCCGGGAGATGCCGTTGTCGCGGCACCAGGCCATCAGGTCGGACACCATCAGTTCGACCACCCCGTGCGGGGCATCCTCGGCGCGGCGCATGAGGTCCAGCGACAGGCCCCGGCCACCCCACGGGACAAAGGTCAGCATGGCCTGCGGAGTCCCGTCGGCGTCCTCGGCGGTGACGAGCACGCACCGGGAGTCGGCCGGGTCTCCGTACCGTCCCAGGGCCATCGCGAAGCCGCGCTCCACCCGTCCCTCCCGCCACCGGGTCGCCAGCCTGCCCCAGCCGGCCAGCTCGTCGGGCGGCACCTGGCCCGTCCGCCGTACGGTGACGTGCAGTCCCTCGTGGCGGGCGTGGCGGGCGGCGCGACGGACCGATGTCATCGACGTGGAGTCGAGCCGGAAACGCTCCGGGTCGAGCACCGCCTCGTCGCCGAGGTTGAGCACCTCGTGGCCGAGTGTTCGCCCGTACGCCCGCGCTCCGGCCTCCGAACAGGCCAACACCGCGGGCGTCCACCCGTACGTCCGGGCGTACGCCTCCCACCGTCGGACGAGATCGGGCCACAGCCGTGGGTCGCCGACCGGGTCACCGGAGGCCAGGCAGACCGCCCCGACGACCCGGTAGGCGATCGCGGCGCGCCGGTTGTCGGAGAAGTAGAGCATCTTGTCGCGGCGGGTGGCGTAGTAGGCCAGCGAGTCGTCGTCACCCCACCGGGCGATCAGGCCCCGCAGGGTGATCTCGTTCTCGGGCCGCCATTCGCCCCGCAGCCGCGCCGAGCGCAGGAAGATCCACACCGCCCCGGCCATCGACGCGCCGACGATGAACGAGGTGAGCAGCGGGATCCACCGCCCGACATGGATGTCCCAGTCGTACGGTGCCGGCAGGCCCAGCGCGTGCAAGACGGCGACGGTCAGCACCTCCCACGCCGGACCGACGGTCTGCCCGGAGACGCGCAGCAGGACGTGGGTGAGGGCCAGCGCGGTGGCCAGACCGGCCCCGAGAATCACCAGCGCCGCGCCCCACGACCCGCGGTTGACCCGGGCCGGGAACACCGGCCGCAGCCAGATAGCCAGCACGGCCAGCGCCATCGACACGAGAAGGGCGACCATCTCCCCGAGAACCGGCGGCAGTTCCCCGACCTGACCGATGGGTCCGCGCAGGTTCGCCACCGCGGTCGCCAACCCGCTGACATCGGCGGCCATCCCGAGCACCTGGAAGGCGGCGACCGTGGCCAGCGCGATCCGTTTGCGCTGGGATATCGCCAGGGTCATCACGCCCAGCCCCACCACGGCGACGAACGATCCCGTGACCGGGATGTTGAGGGTGTGGAAGACGCCGTCGACGAGCCATCGCAGCGGCGGTCGGCCGAACACGTGGGTGCGGACGAGTTCGCCGAACGCGACCACGGTGCCCAGGGCGTACGCCCAGGTGAGCAGTTCGGCCGCGATCCGCAGCGACGGCCCGGCCGGGGCGGGGTCGGGAGGGACGGGGCCGGTGTGCAGAGCATCCAGGATCGGCCGGCGGCGCTCGACGCGGGGCTGGCCGCGGCGGTGGGGGCGGCTCATCAGGCGGGGATCGGCGTGCCGTCCGAGGATGCCCAGCTGCGGCGGATCCGGATGACCAGCAGGCCCAGGCTGACCAGCGCCAGGACGAGGTGGACCGGCCAGACGTTGAGCGAGTCCCAGACGGCGTGCAGCAGCACCACCCCGACGAAGACGGCCGCGACACGGGCGATCCCGGCGCCGACCCGGCCCGCGGCGACGGCGTGCCACAGCGAGGCGGCCAGCAGGCCGCTCCAGGCGAGGTGGCAGGCCGGTGCGAACAGGCCGCGCAGCAGGAGCGTCGCGTCGACCGCCGCCAGGCTCCCCGAACTGAGCAGCGTGGTGAAGCCGTACCCCATCGTCTCCAGCACCGCGAAGCCCGCACCCGCGCCGATCCCGACGACGACACCGGCGCGCGGATCGGCCACCCGCGGGGCGGGGAGGGCGTCCGGGGTGGTGGCCGGGCCGCGGAACAGGCCGATCGCGAGGGCCACCGCGGGCACGACCATCTTGGCCGACTCCTCGATCAACCCGACGGTCAGCATCGGCCATTCCTCGCGACGGTGCTGCGTGACGAACTCCAGCACCCCGGCCAGGACCACCCCCAGGATCCCACTGAGCAGGGCGATCCACACCAGTAGCCGGCCGTCGGCGAGAGGCTGCTCGGTGGACCAGTTCGCGTACGCCAGGGCGGCCAGCGGCGCGACCAGGGCGCCGACGAGCAGGACCGTCGGGAAGAGGTTCGGGTTTCCGGTGCCGATCATCACGCCGAGGACCAGCCAGTACAGGAGGCCGCCGACGACGAGGACGACAACCCATCGCCACCGGTGCGGGGCGAGAAGTCGGGGCGAGCTGTGCATGTTCCGACCCTAGACCGGGGCAGGCTTCGGGCTCGTGATCGCCGCATGTCCAACAGGTGAACGGTGGCGGGGGTGTGCGCGGTCGGGTCGCGCGGTCGGGTTGCGCGGTCGGGTCGCGCGGGAGCACGTCGCGCAACGGAGGTTCCGGCCCGCGCCACCCACGGGTGTGGTTGGCTGGAAGCCGTGAGTACCGCCAACCTGACCCGCCGGGAGGCCGAAGTCCGTTCGGCCGCCATCCACCTGCATGCGTACGACATCGATCTCGATCTGTCCGGTGCGCCGGACCCGTCGATCCAGGGGTTCGGGACCACCACGACGATCACGTTCGAATGGAACGCCTCCGGCGCCGCTCCCGAGACCTTCTGTGACTTCCTCGGCACCGGGGTCGACGAGGTCACCGTCAACGGCGAGGCCCGACCCGTCGACGAGGTCTGGGACGGCCACCGGATCGCTCTGCGCGACCTGACGGCCGGGGTCGACCGGGTGGTGATCCGGGGCACCGCGGCGTACTCGCGGACCGGCCAGGGGCTGCACCGCTTCGTCGACCCGGCGGACGGGCAGACCTACGTCTATTCGCACCTGGAGCCGGCGGATGCCCGCCGGGTGTTCGCGACCTTCGAGCAGCCCGACCTCAAGGCTCCGGTGACGCTGCACGTGACCGCGCCCAGCGCCTGGTCGGTCATCGCCAACCAGCCGGCCCATCGCGAGGAGGAGGCCGGACCCGGGCTGACCCGCACCGAGTTCCGGCCCACGCCACCGCTGTCGACGTACCTCGTCGCGATCTGCGCCGGCCCGTGGTTCCACGTCGACGACCACTGGTCCCGACCGCAGGGGGCGGCGACCCTGGAGGTCCCGCTCGGCCTGTGGTGCCGGTCCTCGCTGGCCGACCACCTCGACGCCGAGGACCTCTTCCGGGTCACCAGGCAAGGCCTGGACCACTACCACGAGATCTTCGGTTTCCCCTACCCGTGGGGGAAATACGACCAGCTGTTCGCGCCTGAATACAACATCGGTGCGATGGAGAACCCCGGGTGCGTCACCCTCAACGAGAAGTTCCTGCACCGCGACCGCCCCACCCGCGCCGACCTCACCGGACGGGCGATCGTGGTGTTGCACGAGATGGCACACATGTGGTTCGGCGACCTGGTCACCCCGGCGTGGTGGGACGACCTGTGGCTGAAGGAGTCCTTCGCCGAGTACATGGGTCACGCCGTCGCCGGAGAGGCCACCGAATACACCGACGCGTGGGTGAGTTTCGCCGGCTCCCGCAAGGAGTGGGCGTACGTCGCCGACCAGTTGCCGACCACCCACCCGATCGCCGCCGACATTGCCGATCTGGAGGCCGCCAAGCAGAATTTCGACGGCATCACGTACGCCAAGGGCGCGGCCGTGCTCAAGCAGCTGGTGGCGTACGTGGGCCGGGACGCCTTCCTCGCCGGGTCGCGGCGCTACTTCGACCGGCATGCCTTCGGCGCGGCACGGCTGGTCGACCTGCTCGACGCGCTGGCGGAGGCATCGGGTCGCGACCTGCGGACGTGGGCGGCCCAGTGGCTGGAGACCGCCGGGCCGGACCGGCTGGAGGCGGTGCTCGGGGGTTCCGGGGAGGAGACCACCATCTCGGTGGTCCGTACGTCCCCGGATCAGGCCCGTCGACCCCATCGGCTGGCCGTCGGTTGCTACCGCCCCGGCCCGGGCGGCCTGACCCGGACCGAGCGGGTCGAGACCGACCTCATCGGCGACCGGATCGACACCTCGATCGTGTCCGGCGACGGACCCCGGCTCATCCTGCCCAACGACGACGACCTGACGTACGCCGCCACGCGGCTGGACGTGTTCAGTCGGGCCACTGCACTGGACCGGCTGGGCGAGATGACCGATCCGCTGGCCCAGGCGCAGGCGTGGTCGGCGCTGTGGGGAGACGTGCGTGACGCGCGGCTGGGTGCCCCGGCCTATCTGCGGGCCGTCCTCACCCACGCCGGCCGGCTGACCGGCCGCGACGACCCGGCCGCGGCGACCCTGCTGCCGTCACTGCTCGCGCGGTCGGCGTCCGCGGTCGGCGACTACCTGCCCGAGGGGATGCGCGAGGCCGCGCGAGCCGACGCCTTCGACGCCGCGTGGCAGCGGCTCCAGCACGCCGTCCCGGGCAGCGATGCCCAACTCGCCTGGGCTCGCGGGCTCGCCCGACTGGCCCCCGGCGCCGAACCGGAGGCCGTCGAGGGGATCGCGACCCGGCTGGGCATCCTGCTGGACGGGCCGGCACCCGTCGGGCTTGACGTCGGTCCGGACCTGCGCTGGGAGATCGTCATCGCCCTGTCGGCGCTCGGGCAGATGACCGAGGAGGACCTCGCGGGCGAACTCGCCGCCGACCCCTCGGCGCAGGGCCGGGTCCAGCGGTTGACCGCGTTCACCGCCCAGCCGCTGGTCGAGATCGGCGACTGGGCATGGGCCGAACTGCAGCGCCGGCCACTCGAATGGAGCAACGAGGAGATCCGGGCCGTCCTGGCCGGGATGTCCCTCCCGGTGCCGCGGCTGTTCGTGACCGCCCACGCCGACGCCTACTGGGCCGGGCTGGCCGACACCTGGCAGCAGCTGCCGATCGAGATCGCTACCCGCCTGGTGGAGGGTCTGTTCCCGGCGGTGGAAGGGGTCGAGCTCGACGCCGATCCGGCCGACGACGACGTCGTGACCGCCGCCCGTGGCTGGCTGGACAGCCATCCGGAGGCGCCGGGGGCACTGCGCCGGCTGATCCTCGAGCGTGCCGACCTGGCCCGCCGACACGTACGGGCCCAGCAGTTGGTCCTGGAGCAGGCCGGCGGCGAGGGGTAGCGCGGTTGCGGCGGGCGTCCCTCCAGCCAGCGGCCACGCCTCCAGCCAGCGGCCACGCCTCCAGCCAGCGGCCACACCTCGTTTCATCTGCCACAAGTCGACGTGTGGTAGATGAAACGAGGCGTGGCCGCTGGGCCCCGGGGGCCGAGGGCCGGGCGACGTCGGGGCCGGGCGACGTCGGGGCCGGGTCCGGCGGTCGGGGGCCGGGTGACGTCGGGGGGCGGGGCGGACCCGGTAGATTTGGCCCGTGGCCGACACCGTGACGAATGCCCAGCAGACCCCCGACATCGCCCAGCCGTGGGCGGAGCTGGGGCTGAAGGAGGACGAGTATGCCCGGATCCGCGAGATCCTCGGGCGCCGCCCGACCGGCTGCGAACTGGCGATGTACTCGGTGATGTGGTCCGAACACTGCTCGTACAAGTCGTCGAAGGCCCACCTCAAGCGGTTCTCGGTGCTGCCGCAGACCACCCCGCGGGGCCCGCTGCTTGCCGGGATCGGGGACAACGCCGGCGTGGTCGACATCGGTCAGGGCTGGGCGGTCACCTTCAAGGCGGAGTCGCACAACCATCCCTCCTTCGTCGAGCCGCACCAGGGCGCGGCCACCGGCGTCGGCGGCATCGTCCGCGACATTCTCGCCATGGGTGCCCGCCCGATCGGGGTGATGGACGCCCTGCGGTTCGGCCCGCTGGATGCCCCCGACACCGTCCGGGTGCTGCCCGGGGTGGTCTCGGGGGTCGGCGACTACGGCAACTGTCTGGGTCTGCCCAATATTGGCGGGGAGATCGAGTTCGATCCCTCCTATGCTGCGAATCCCCTGGTCAACGCGCTGTGCGTCGGGGTCCTTCGGCACGAGGACCTGAAATTCGCCAAGGCCCACGGCGTCGGCAACAAGGTCATCATGTACGGCGCCCGCACCGGCGGCGACGGGATCGGCGGGGCATCGATCCTCGCCTCGGAGACCTTCTCCGAGGGTGGGGAGAGCAAGCGGCCCGCGGTCCAGGTCGGCGACCCGTTCATGGAGAAGCTGCTGATCGAATGCACCCTGGAGTTGTTCGCGGCCGGGGTCGTGACCGCGATCCAGGATTTCGGCGCGGCGGGTCTGTCCTGTGCGACCTCCGAGCTCGCTTCTGCCGGTGACGGCGGCATGTGGGTCGACATGAACCAGGTACGCCTGCGCGACCACACCCTCTCGCCCGAGGAAATCCTGATGAGCGAGTCGCAGGAGCGGATGATGGCCGTCGTCGAACCCGGCGACGTGGACCGCTTCCTTCAGATCTGCGCGACGTGGGACGTCGAGGCTGCCGTCGTCGGTGAGGTCACCGACACCGGCCGGCTGATCATCGAGTGGAACGGCGAGGTCGTTGTCGACGTCCCGCCGCGCTCCGTCGCCCACGACGGCCCGGTCTACCACCGCCCGATCGAGCTGCGCCACGACGACGCCGCGATCCGCGCCGACACGAGTGCACGCCTCGCCCGGCCCGGTACGAACGAGGAACTCGCGTCGACCCTGCTGAGGTTGGCCGGTTCGGCGAACCTGGCCGACGTGTCCTGGGTGACCGAGCAGTACGACCGGTTCGTCCGTGGCAACACGGTGCTGGCCCGGCCCGACGAGGTCGGGATGGTGCGGATCGACGAGGGGACCGGGTTGGGCGTCGCGCTGTCGCTGGACGCCAATCCGCGCTTCACGTGGCTCGACCCGTACGCCGGCGCGCAACTGTCGCTCGCCGAGGCGTACCGCAAGGTCGCCGCCGCCGGCGCCGAACCCGTGGCGATCACCGACTGCCTCAACTACGGGTCGCCGGAGGACCCGGAGGTGATGTGGTCCTTCGTCGAGTCGATCAAGGGACTCGTCGACGGGTGCGCCGTGCTCGGCACGCCGGTCACCGGCGGGAACGTCTCGTTCTACAACCAGACGGGGGAGCGGGCGATCCTGCCGACCCCGCTGGTCGGGGTGCTCGGGGTGATCGACGACGTCACCCGGCGGGTGCCGGTGGGATTCACCGGGATCGGCGACGAGGTGTGGCAGCTCGGGGTGACCCGCGACGAGTTCGACGGGTCGACGTGGGCCGGGGTCGTGCACGGCCACCTCGGCGGGGTCACCCCGCTGGTCAATCTGGCGGCCGAGCAGGATCTGGCCGCCGTGCTGGTCGCGGCCGCCCGGGACGGGCTGTTGACCAGTGCCGGGGCGCTGAGCGAGGGCGGCCTCGCGGCTGCCCTGGTGGAGGGCTCGCTGGCGAAGGGGCTCGGGGTGGTCGTCGAGCTGGCGGGAGACCCGTTCGTCGGGCTGTTCTCCGAGTCCGCGGCGCGGGCGGTGGTGTCGCTGCCGTCCGCACACGTGCCGCGGCTGGCCGAGCTGGCCCGCGAGCACGGCGTGTCGGCCGAGCGGATCGGGGTGGTGACCGGATCGGATGCCGTGGAGGTGACCGGGCGGTTCGCGGTGACACTGGAGGAGCTGCGGGCGGCCCGGCAGGCGCCGATCCGGGGGGCGATGGCCACCCTCTGAGGACGCTGAGGGCGTCCGGCGAGACGTCCGGCCCCGACCGCCGATCCGCGCCGCGCCGCCGGTCCCCTACGATGCCGTCATGGCCGATTTCCCCGACACGCCGCCCCTGTTCGATCTTCCGGAGGACATGCAGCCCCCGACCCTCGACGTCGTTCCCGAGGCGACCGGGGAACCGGCCGAGGACCCGGCCCCCGAGCCCACCCCCGACCCCGCGGCGGAGCTCACCGCCCGGGTCGACGCCATCCTCCCGGGCATCCTCGACGACCTCGCCCGGCTGGTCGCCATCCCGTCGATCAGCTCCGATCCGGCCCGCCGCGACGACGTCACCCGCAGTGCCGAGACGATCGCCCGGCTGCTGACCGACGCCGGCGCCGCCGACGTCCGGATCGTCGAGGCGGGCGGAGGCCCGGCCGTCATCGGTCACTGGCCGGCCCCCGAGGGCGCCCCGACCGTCTGCTTGTACGCCCACCACGACGTCCAGCCCACCGGCGATCCGGACGCCTGGACCGCCGACCCGTTCACCGCGACGACGGTGGGGGACCGGCTGTACGGCCGCGGCACGGCCGATGACAAGGGCGGACTCGCCGTGCACCTGGCGGCGCTGCGCTCCTTCGACGGCAGACCGCCGGTCGGGGTGACCGTCTTCGTGGAGGGCGAGGAGGAACTCGGGTCGCCCACCCTGGCGACGCTGATGGAACGCCACCACGACCAACTCGCCGCCGACGTGTACGTGATCGCCGACTCGGGGAACTGGGCGGTCGGGCGACCCGCATTCACCACCACGCTGCGCGGCGTGGCGGACGCCACCGTCACGGTGTCCACTCTCGACCACGCCCTGCACTCGGGCCTGTTCGGTGGCGTCGCCCCCGACGCGCTCACCACGCTGGCCCGGCTGCTGGCCACGTTGCACCACGACGACGGCAGTGTCGCCGTGGAGGGCCTCGTCACGGCCGAGGACCCGGAGGTCGACTACGCACCCGAGCAGCTCGCCGCCGACATGGGCCTGCTGCCCGGCGTCGCCCAACTCGGCACCGGCCCGGCAACCGCCCGGATGTGGACCCGCCCGGCGATCAGCGTCATCGGCCTGGACACCACCCGGATCGCCGACTCCTCCAACACCCTCATCCCCTCCGCCTCGGCCCGGATCAGCATGCGGCTGGCGCCGGGCCAGGACCCGGCGGCCGCCCTTGACGCGCTCGCCGACCACCTGGAGTCCCACGCGCCGTGGGGAGCCCACGTCGACGTTGTCCGCGGCGAGACCGGCAACCCCGGCTCGGTCGCCCTGACCGGCCCGTACGCCGAGGTCGCCCGCCAGGCCGTCACACAGGCCTGGGGTGTCGAACCGGTCGAGATCGGCCAGGGCGGCTCGATCCCGATGGTCGCCGACTTCCAGCGGCTCTTCCCCGGCGCGACCGTGCTCATCACCGCCGTGTCGGACCCGGATTCGCGGATGCACGGCATCGACGAGTCGCTCCACCTGGGCGACTTCCGCAACGCCTGCGTGGCCGAGTCCCTGCTGCTGGCGGGGCTGCCGGCCGTCGCGACGGCACTGCGACGCTGAGCGGCCGGGGTGGCCTGAGCAGCCGGGAGGCCGGTGCGGCCGGGCGGACGGCGTCGGGGCCGAACCCGTCTGCTGTGTCACCGCACCGCACCACTTCTGGCGATGCCTGTTAGGCTGGCCTGCGTGCCACGTCCCGATGGTCGGCTGACGGCCGCGATCGACCCCCTGGAGCAGCTCCCGCAGGACGAGTGCGGGGTGTTCGGCGTGTGGGCTCCCGGCGAGGACGTCGCCAAACTGACCTACTACGGGCTCTACGCGCTCCAGCACCGCGGCCAGGAGTCCGCCGGCATGGCGGTCTCCGACGGTTCCCGGATCATGGTTTTCAAGGACATGGGCCTGGTGTCCCAGGTCTTCGACGAGGCCACCCTGGGCTCCCTCAACGGTGACCTGGCGATCGGCCACACCCGCTACTCGACCACCGGCGCCTCGGTGTGGAGCAACGCCCAACCGACGTTCCGGGGCACCGACACGTACGGCATCGCCCTTTCCCACAACGGCAACCTGACCAACACCGACGAACTGGAGGCCTGGCTGCGCGAGCGCCGGCCGGCCGAGGAGGTGCCGCACAAGAAGACGATGGACTCGACCAACGACACCTCCATCGTCACCGCTCTGCTGGCCACCTTCGACGGGGAGCCCCTCGGCAAGGCGGCGCTGCGGGTGCTCCCGCGGCTGCGCGGGGCGTTCTCGCTGGTCTTCATGGACGAGCAGACGCTCTGGGCGGCCCGCGACCCCCAGGGCTTCCGGCCCCTGTGCCTGGGCCGGCTGGAACGCGGCTGGGTCGTCGCCTCCGAGACCTGTGCCCTCGACATCGTCGGCGCCTCCTTCGTCCGTGAGGTCGAACCGGGCGAGTGCCTGGCCATCGACGCGAGCGGGCTGCGTTCGTACCGCTTCGCCGAGGCGCGCCGCAAGGGCTGCATCTTCGAGTACGTGTACGTGGCCCGACCCGACTCGACCCTGTACGGGCGGTCGGTGCACGCCAGCCGGGTCGAGGTCGGCCGCGCGCTGGCCCGTGAGCACCCTGTCGATGCCGACCTGGTCATGCCGGTGCCGGCCTCGGGCACCCCGGCCGCGATCGGCTATGCCCAGGAGTCCGGTCTGCCCTACTCGGAGGGCCTGGTCAAGAACAACTACGTCGGGCGGACCTTCATCCAACCCTCCCAGACCATCCGCCAGCTCGGCATCCGGCTCAAGCTCAATCCGCTGCGGCACGTGATCGAGGGCAAGCGGCTGGTCGTGGTCGACGACTCGATCGTCCGTGGCAACACCCAGCGGGCGCTGATCCGGATGCTGCGTGAGGCGGGGGCCGCCGAGATCCATGTCCGGATCTCCTCCCCGCCGGTGCGCTGGCCGTGTTTCTACGGCATCGACTTCGCCACCCGGGCCGAGCTCATCGCCGCCGGGCTGACCGTCGAGGAGGTCGCCCGGTCGATCGGGGCGGACTCGCTGGGCTACGTCAGTCTGGAGGGACTCATCGCGGCGACCGACCGTCCGGCCGAGTCGCTGTGCCGGGCCTGTTTCGACGGGATCTACCCGGTCGACCCGCCGGCCCACGCGCTGGCGATGCTCGACGGCGAGTCCGAGACGTCCCGTCAGCCCACCCTGCTGCCCGATCCCGCCCCCGTGGAGTCCCGATGAGCACGACCGAGAAGTCCGCGTACGCCGCCGCCGGCGTCGACATCGTGGCGGGCGACCGGGCGGTCGACCTGATGAAGGAGCACGTCGCGGCGACCCGCCGGCCCGAGGTGCTCGGCGGGCTGGGCGGTTTCGCCGGGTTCTTCGACGCGTCGGCCCTCGCCGGCTTCCGGCGGCCGGTCCTGGCCACCTCGACCGACGGAGTGGGCACGAAGGTCGCCATCGCCCAGGCCCTGGACCGGCACGACACGATCGGTCAGGATCTCGTCGGCATGCTCGTGGACGATCTGGTCGTGGTCGGCGCCGAACCGCTCTTCGTCACCGACTACATCGCCTGTGGCCGGGTCGTCCCCGAACGGATCGCCGCGATCGTCTCCGGCATCGCCCGGGGCTGCTCGCTGGCCGGAGCGGCACTGCTGGGCGGGGAGACCGCCGAGCATCCCGGGCTGCTGGGGCCCGACGAGTACGACGTCGCCGGCGCGACCACCGGGGTCGTCGAGTACGACCGGATCCTCGGCGCGGACCGGGTGCGTGCCGGTGACGCCGTCATCGCCATGGCATCCTCGGGCCTGCACTCCAACGGCTACTCCCTGGTCCGCCACGTGCTGCTGGAGCGGGCCGGGTGGTCCCTCGACCGTACGGTCCCCGAACTCGGCCGCACGCTCGGCGAGGAACTGCTCGAGCCCACCAGGATCTATGCCCGCACCTGCCTGGGACTGGCCGACGCCGTCGAGGTGCACGCGATGAGCCACATCACCGGGGGCGGCCTGGCGAACAACCTGGCGCGGGTCATCCCGGAGACCCTGGCCGTACGGATCGACCGGGCGACCTGGGCTCCGCAGCCGATCTTCGGACTGGTCGGCGACCTCGGCGGGATCGACCGCGACGACCTGGAGACGACCCTCAACATGGGCGTCGGGATGGTTGCCGTGGTGGCGCCCGACTCCGCCGACGAGGCGGTCGCGACCCTGCGCCGCTCCGGTGTGCGCGGCTGGGTCTGCGGACAGGTGGCCGCGGCCGGTCCCGATGACGCCGGCACGGTCGTCCTGGAGGGCCGGTACGCCGCCTGACCGCGCGCCGATCCCGTGCCGATCACGGCCTGATCACCTCGCGGTGAACCCCCTCGCGGACTTCGTGGCGAACGGCCCGGAGACTTTGTTCTGTCGCCCCGCTCGGGTAGCCTGAGTGCCACGACAGTTACCAGATAAATGCCGCGGCTCAGCCGCAGGCGCTACCAGATGCGAGGGGGTCGACCCAATGGGGCGCGGCCGTGCAAAGGCAAAGCAGACCAAGGTTGCCCGCGAGTTGAAGTACCGTTCCGTACAGACGGACTTCTCCTCGTTGGAGCGTGAACTTCGAGGCGAGTCCCACGAGGACAGCTATCGGGGAGACTCCCACGACGATGATGTTCCGGACGCGTACGCAGATCTCGCCGCCCGCTACAACGTCGACGAAGATGACGGGTACGACGCGTACGGCGACATGCGCAAGTCCGGCTGACCCGGCCCGGCCCCCTGCCCAGCGGTGACGTCCCCGACTGAGGCGCCCCTGCCGGCCGTATGGCGACGGGACATCCTTCCCGGCTACAGCTGCACCGATATCCCCCTCTCCCCGGACCTACTGGTTCCCGGGGAAACGGCGACGTCCATCGGCGCGGTGCTGGTCCGCCGGGATCCGGATGATCCGTCGCTTGCCCCGGCAGAGACGGCGGTGCTGTATCTGCACGGCTGGAACGACTACTTCTTCCAGACGCACCTGGGTGACTACTGGGCAGGCATGGGCATGGCCTTCTACGCGCTGGATCTGCGCCGCTACGGGCGTGCCCTGCGTCCCGGGCAGTTCCTCTGCTACATCGCGGACCTGCACGACTACGCCACCGAGATCGACATGGCGCTGAAGATCATCCTGGCCGCCGGGCATCGTCGGGTGATCCTGATGGGTCACTCCACCGGTGGGTTGACCGCGTCGCTGTACGCGGATGCCCACCCGGCGGCGATCGTGGGCCTCGTCCTGAACTCACCGTGGCTGGACCTGCAGGGCACAGCCCTGCTGCGCAACGTCACCGCGCCCCTGTTGGCGGGGATGGGGCGGATGCTGCCGACCACCCCGCTGCCGCCCGCCGACAACGGGTTCTACCGGCGCACCATCCACCGCGACGAGGACGGGGAGTGGGACTACGACCTGAGGTGGAAGGGCGGCGCGGAGGCGCTGATCCGCCTCGGCTGGGGCCGGGCCATTCTGCAGGCGCATCAGGAGGTGGCCGCGGGGCTGGACATCCACGCCCCCGTCCTGGTGGCCTGCTCGGACCGTTCGTACGTGGGGTCGGCCTGGGATCCGCAGATGACGCGCTCCGACATCGTGCTGGACGTGGAGAGAATCGTCCGTCGCGCGGTCGACCTGGGCCCCGTCGTCACGGTGGTGCGGATCGAGGGCGGACTGCACGACCTCGTGCTGTCGCCGAAGCCAGTTCGCGAGGCCTTCTTCGCGGCGGTGACCACATGGGTCCACGGGTATTGTGATGTGTGACACGATGGGGTCGTGACTCATGGTCCTCATGTGGTGGTTGTCGGCGCCGGCTTCGCCGGGATCCAGACCAGTCGGGCACTCGCCCGGCGCGGATGCCGCGTGACGCTGGTCGACAAGCACCCGTACAACACTTTCCAGCCGCTGCTCTACCAGGTCGCCACCGGAGGGCTGAACCCCGGCGACGTCACCTACTCCCTGCGCAACTTCGCCGGCAAGAACCGCGGCGTCGAGTTCGTCCGGGGGGAGTTGGTCGGCGTCGACCCCGAGGCGCGGACCGTCCACCTGGAGGACGGCCGCGACCTGTCGTACGACTACCTCGTGCTGAGCTTCGGCGTGACCGCCAACTTCTTCCGGCTGCCCGGGGTCGAGGAGTACGCGCTGCCGATGTACACCCGGGCGCAGGCGCTCGCCTGCCGCGACGCGGTGTTCGGCGAGCTGGAGCATTTCGCCGCGCTGCCCGAGGAGGAGCGCAAGGAGCGGTCCCTCAGCATCGTCGTCGTCGGGGGCGGCGCCACCGGTGTGGAGATGGCCGGCTCGCTCGCCGAGATGCGTTCCACCGGGGTGCCGAACATGTACCCCGAGCTGGACCGCAAGCGGATCCGGGTCATCCTGATCGAGGCCGGGCCGGTGCTGCTGGCACCATTCATGTACCGGCTGCAGGAGTACACGTACGACGAACTGGTCCGTCGCGACGTCGACGTCCGGCTCAAGACCGCGGTCGCCACGCTCGAACCGGGCAAGATCACCCTGACGGACGGCACCGAGATCGCCAGTGACGTGGTGATCTGGGGCGCCGGCGTCGGCGCGTACGACTGGGTGAAGGAGTTCGGCTTCGAGCAGGGCCGCGGTGGCCGGATCCTCGTCGGTCCCACCCTGCAGGTGAAGGGACAGGAGCGGATCTTCGCCGCCGGCGACTGTGCGCTGATCGAGGATCTGCCGCTGCCGCAGCAGGCTCAGCCGGCCATGCAGATGGGCGTGCACATCGCCGACCAGATCGTCGCCCACGCCGGCGGCGAGCCGCTCAGCCCCTTCGAGTACTGGGACAAGGGCACCATGGCGACGATCGGCCGCAACTCCGCGGTTGCCCAGGTGCTCGTGCCGGGCCGGTCGAAGGCGGTCGCGTTCAAGGGCTTCCCGGCGTGGTTGTTGTGGGTCGGTGTGCACCTGTACATGCTGCTGGGCGGGCGCAACCGGGTCGGCGCGATGATCAACCTCGGTGCGCGCTACCTCGCCTGGGGGACGAACACCTGGAGCATCGTCGGGGACATCAAGAACCCCGAGGACGACTCCGCACGGACCCGCTGAGTCAGAGGGCGATCCGGATGAGGGGCCGGTCGGTGGCCGGTCCGGGTCAGAGATAGCGCTCCGCGACCCGGACCGCCTGGGTCCCATAGCTGGCCGAGTGGGTCACCGCGTGCACGAGCAGTGGGTGCAGTTGGTGCAGCGGGATGAGCGCTCGCCAGCCCGGCGCCAGCCCGGCCGTCTCGGCGTACGCGTCGAGGATGATGTCCAGGTAGGGCGCACCGAACAGGGACAGCATGGCCAGGTCGGTCAGTCCGTGACCGCCGTGGGCGGCCGGGTCGATCATCACCACCCCGCGCGGGGACCACAGGATGTTGCCGGCCCACAGATCGCCGTGGATGCGGGCCGGCGGCAGGTCGTCGTCGAAGGTGCCCTGCGCGATCCGCTCGCAGATCCGTTCGATCGTACGCAGTCCCAGCCGGTCCAGGTTGCCGACATCGTGGGCGGCTCGGGCGTACGGCAACAGGCGCTGCTCGGCGAAGAAGGGACCCCACGCGGATTCCTGGTGCAGGGTCATCGGCTGGACACCGATGAAGCCGTCCCTCTCCCAACCGTCGGGCCCCGCCCCGAAGGCCTCGGCCCCGGCCGCATGGGTTCGGGCCAGGGCAGCGCCGAAGGCCGCCGCCGCCGTCTTGGACGGACGGGAGGTCGGCACGTTGTCCAGGATGATCCGGCCCGGCTCGACCGATCGCACGTGCACCACGGCCGCCGAGCCCGGACCTGCCGCGGCGAGCCACCGGAGGCCGGCGGCCTCGACCTCGAAGAAACCCTCGGGCGCATCCGCCGCCTGCTTGGTGAACGTGTCGTGAGCCATGCCTGCTAGCGTAGCTGTCATTCTCAGTGTGCAGCGAGTCACAGATGTAACGTACGGGAGGGGTCGTACCACGAGTTGTCGTACTAGACTCGGGTGCCTCCTGGAGGTTCGGATGGGCTCAGCGACACTGCTGGGCGCGGTGCCCCGGTCCGCAGTTCCAGTCCCAGGACGCACACAAGCGGATCGCTCGGCATAGACACCGTGCAATCCGCTTGTCTGGTTCCGGCCCCACCCCGACGCAAGCGGATCGCTCGGCATAGACACCGTGCAATCCGCTTGTCTCGATGGCCCGCTTGTCTCGATGGCCCGCTTGTCTCAAGGGCCGGCTTGTCTCAAGGGCCGGCGCATCAGGCGTCCCGCACATCGAGGGCCGCGGAGGGAACCGAGCCGACAGGAGGACCGGGCGAACAGACGGGCCGGGCCAACAGGAACCGGGCAAGGGAGTGGTGGCCAGGACCGGATTCGAACCGGTGACCTTTCACTTTTCAGGCGAACGCTACTACCAACTGAGCTACCTGGCCGCTGCGGTGGCGTTCCGCGAGGGATCCACCGCGCCAACAGAAAGACGGTGACACGAGCGTACGCCAGTCCCACCGTCCTCCGCCGCGACCCCGATGGGACTCGAACCCACGACCTCCGCCGTGACAGGGCGGCGCGCTAACCAACTGCGCTACGGGGCCAAACAGACCCGGTCGATCTCCCTCTCGCCCTTGTCATCGGGGCCGTTCTCGGGCGACGCAACCTCTCTGCGTGACCTGCTGCCGTTTCGGACAGCTTGAAGACTATAACCCACCCGGACACCGAAAGCGAAATCAGCCGCGCACCGGGGCCGTGCCGTGGCGCCGCCGGCGGGGCGGTCCGGCGTCCGATCCGATCCACCCCGTCGAGCGCTCCCAACCGGTATCGTCGGCGGTAGGCCGAGTCCGCCGGCCCGGCGGCCAGACAGGAGAGAGCTGATCGATGTCGATGACCGGAGCGTGGATCTACACCAAGGGAACCCGCAGTGGGCGCTGGGCGAACATCCCCCTGCTGGGGATCGAGGACGCCGGGGGGATTCCCTCCGCGGAGTGGAACAATCTGACGACCGGCTCGGGGCTGCTGCTCTTCCCCGACGGGACGTGGAACCACTCGGGCCACTTCCACCTCTTCTTCAAGGGAGCGGGCAGTGAGCAGGCCTCCCAGGTGGACGCCCTGCTGGCGCCGGCCGACCCGCACTATCCCGCCAGCCCCACGGCCTGGCGCGGCGTGTGGCGTCGCTGCGTGGACTACGTCAATCACCTCGTCGGCGGTGAGGTGGTCGTGCTGGAGGAGTTCGCCCAGGAGTGGCGGGTGTCCATGGAGGCGCGTGAGGCGGAGTTGGCCGCCGCCCGCCGCGACATCCAACTGCCCGACCCCGATGAGGCCGTACGTCGCGCGGCCGACACCGCCAAGGCCAAGCTCCGCGACATCCGGCAGCGCCGGGTGGACGAACGGCTCGCCCGCGAGGAGGGCGCACCGGAGAGCCAGAAGGCCGGGGCAGCCGATGAGGTCGCCTCCTAAGGGCTGATGCCGGGCCCCGGACCCGGACCGGTCCGGCGACCCCGGACCGGTCGGGTCCTCAGCGGCAGGCGTGCAGGCCGTCGGCGAACACCAGCCAGTCGGGCAGGTCGGACCGGAAGGCGTCGCGGGTGGTCGGGGAGTCTGCGGCCCGCCAGTCGACAGTGTCGTTGATCTCGATCTCGTACTTGCGCCACTCGAACCAGTTGATCATCTTGACCATCGGGAACTCCGTGTGGACCTGCTCGGAGAACACCTGCCGCCACCAGGCCCGCTTGATGTCGATCTCGGTATCGCCGTCGCGGGACGGGGTGTAGATCGCGGCCGTCTCGGGGATGCCGATCGGCTTGTGGTGCTCCTCGCCGTACACCTGGTAGAAATCGGGGACACCGACGTCGTTGCCGGCCGTGCCGCGATAGGTGCCGGTGAGCATCCCGACGAACTTGCCGTCCTCGGGGACCTCGTTGTTGCCCCAGGGCCGCTTGTTGCCCCAGTGGTAGAGCGAGACCCCGGCCCAGTCGACGGCGTCGTCGCCGGGGTAGTACGGCAGGTACGAGTCGTCGTCCATAGTGAGTTTGCCGTTGTGATTGGTGTCGAGCGCCTTGTAGTCCTTCGTCCCCGGGCGGGCGGCGTACTGACCGCCGGTGAACGGGTAGCCGCCCCCGTAGTTGGGGGCCCACATCATGGCCGTCCCCGGGGCGGTCGTGTGGACCGCGGTGGCGACCTTGCGGAAGACCTCGATGTAGTGCGTCGGCTGTTGGCCCCAGGCGTACCAGGAGCCGTTCATCTCGTGGGCGAACCGCAGCACGACCGGGACGCCGTTGTCGTTGAGCGCCAGCAGGTCGGTGGCAAGCCGGGTCACCACCTCGTCGCTGATCGTGTCCAGACCGCCGTGCGGCTCCAGGGTGAGCAGCAGGATCGAGCCGTGCAGCTTCGCCTGACCGGCGGCGGCCACGGTGTGCGCCCAGGTCTCGTCGTCGTACGGGATGTCGGAGAACTGGACGACCACTGCGGGCGGGTGTCCGAGGTTGGTGCGGTGCGCGGTCAGGTCCTGGTTCTCCCAGTCGAGGTTCACCCCGAGCAGGGTGCCCTCGTCGGGCACCAGGGCCGTCGAGTCGACGTCGCAGGTGGCCAACTCCTCGACCGCCGGGACGAGGCGCTGGGTGCCGAGTCCGACGGCGACCACGGCCAGCGCCATCATCAGCGCCGGGACGAGGATCCGGGCACGGCGGTGGGGCTTGTGGTGCCGGGGCACCTCGACGAAGTCGATGGCGCTCGGGCGCGCCGGCGACCGGCGGGAACGTGTCATGGGGTGAGTCGTCTCCTCCGCTGCCGGTCCACTCAGCCCAGCAGCCGCCGTGCCCGCCGGGAGGATCCGAGGGTCCTCGGCGCGAGGAGCGAGCCGGTCAGGGCCTCATCCCGGGTCGGGAAGATCCTGGTGATCAGGTCGAGCCGGGCCGCGGCGCGGGCCCGGCCGACG
>CAZGWN010000012.1:0-54766 GCA_964528755.1 uncultured Propionibacteriaceae bacterium | reverse complement strand
AGGTAGTTGTCGGCCAGCACCAGGATCATCATCGCGGTGATGAACAGGTTGAGGAAGGCGAAGAACCGGCGCCGCCGCGGGTCGTGGGCCATGTAGCCCAGCGAGTAGATGTGGATGACCGAGCCGACCCCGCTGACCAGCAGGGCGAAGAGGATCGAGAGCTGGTCGATCTGCAGCCCGAAGGATGCCTGCCAGGTGCCGGCATCGATCCACGTGTACAGCGGCGCGTTGACCCGCCGTTCGGCGACCGGGTCGAGCAGCAGCTTGCCGAACAGGCAGGCGGCGATGGCGAACGACCACAGCGGCATGGCGACGGCCAGCCAGTGGCCCCACCGGTCCGCGACGCGGCCGAGGACCAGCAGGAGCAGGGCACCCAGCGCCGGCGCGGCGATCATCGTCCACGCCCAGGTGTACATGCCCTCGGCCGGCACCGAGGCGGTGATGTCGAGCGGAATCATGCGGGCCCCTCAGAACTTCAGCAGGTTGGCGTCGTCGACCGAGGCCGACCGGCGGGTACGGAAGATGGCCACGATGATGGCCAGGCCGACGACGACCTCGCAGGCGGCGACCACCATGACGAAAAGCGCGCCGACCTGGCCGTCGAGCACCCCCCAGTAGTGGGAGAAGGCCACCAGCAGCAGGTTGGCGGAGTTGAGCATCAACTCCACCGACATGAAGGCGATGATCGCGTTGCGCCGGAGCATGACGCCCCCGGCGCCGATCACGAACAGCAGTGCGGCCAGGATGACGTAGTGGTTCGGACTCATCGCTCCTCGGTTCCCTCGGCGCTCTCGGTGATCTCCCCGCCCGTACGCGCCTCGGCGGCCTCCCGGGCCTCGGTGATCGTCTCGCCGCCGACCGTGTCGGTCGATCCGGGGGCGATGGCGGCCAGGCTCTCCCGGGTCGGGTCGGCCAGGTGATCGGGCTTGAGCATCACCCCGCGGGCCTTCAGGGTTCGCGACACCGACGGCTCCGCGACACTCCCGTCGGGCAACAGCGCCGGAGTGTCGACGCCGTTGTGCCGGGCGAAGGTTCCGGAGGCAGGGAACCCACCGGGGTGGGCGCCGGTCTCGGCGTACGCCCGCATCCGTTCGGCGGCGAGCTCGGGCTGGGTCTTCTTGCGGGTGGTGCGCCGGCGGTGGGCCAGCACCATCGCGCCGATGGTGGCGATGAGCAGCAGCGCCGCGGCGGACTCGAAGACGATCACGTATGGCCCGAAGAGCAGCGCCGCGATGCCCTGGACGTTGCCGCCGGCGTTCGCCTGGTCCAGTCCGGTGGCCGGGCCGGTCGCCGCATCGCCGATGGCGGCGATCAGCAGCGCCGCGGCGGCGACCACCGCGATCACCGCCATCACCCGCTGACCCCTGATCGTCTCCACCACGGAGTCGACCGAGTCGACGCCGACCAGCATGACGACGAAGAGGAAGAGCATCATGATCGCGCCGGTGTAGACGATGATCTGCACCACGAACAGGAACGGCGAGTCGAGGGCGGCGTACTGCACCGCCAGGGCGATCATCACGAACGCCATCAGCAGCGCCGAGTGCACGGGCTTGCGGGACAGCACGATGCCCAGCGCGGCGAGCACCATCAGCGGCGCCAGCAGCCAGAAGGCGACCGCGGACGCGGTGACCAGCGGAATCATCGATCTGCTCCCTCATTCTCACCCGTGGTCACCTGGGCCGCCGGGGTGGTGCCCGGGCCGACCTCGGGCCTGCTGTAGTCCGGGTGGAAGTGCTTGCGCATCTCCTTGCGCTGTTCCGACCCCTTGCGGATCCACGGCGTGCCGACCGCGCGGCCGACGGTCTCGTCGACGTACGTTTCCTGCATGCCCTCCGGCATCCGGGGGTCGGGGGCGCCGGTGTCGGGCAGGCCGAGGAAGTAGGCCCGCTCGGTGTCGCCGAGCCGGCGCGGGTGCGGCGGCTCCTCCATCCCGGGCAGCAGCGGGGCGAGCAGTTGGTCCTTCTCCCAGATCATCGCCTCGCGGCTGGTGTCGGCAAGCTCGAACTCATTCGTCATGGTCAGCGCCCGCGTCGGGCAGGCCTCGATGCACAGCCCGCACAGGATGCATCGCAGGTAGTTGATCTGGTAGACCCGCCCGTACCGCTCCCCGGGGGAGTAGCGCTCCTCCTCCGTGTTGTCGTCGGCCTCCACGTAGATCGCGTCCGCCGGGCAGGCCCAGGCGCACAGTTCGCAACCCACGCACTTCTCCAGTCCGTCGGGCCACCGGTTGAGCTGATGGCGACCGTGATAGCGCGGCATGATCGTGGCCGGCGCCTCCGGGTACATCCGCCTGAACTCGCCCTTGGACTGGGTCTTGCGGAACATGGTCCGGAAGGTGACGCCGAACCCTGCGACGGGATTGGCCATCAGGAATCAGCCCCTCGGTGCTGGTCGGATGTGGCGGCGGTCTCGGGTGGTGCGGATTCGTGGGTGGCGTCCTCGGCCGAGGAGACCACATCGGCCGACCCGGGCAGGTGCTGACCGGGCAACGGCGGCACCGGGTACCCACCGGCGTACGGGTCGAACGGCGCGGAATCGGGCCCGGCTTCGGGTTCCTCCCGTTCGCCACTGAACAACAGCGCCACGATGAGGACGGCGGCGACCACGATCGCGCCGATCAGGAAGCTGCGGTTGCCCAGCCACCCGTCCATCGCACCGACCCGGTAGACCGCGACGAGCATCGTCCAGCCCAGCGCGACGGGGATGAGCCACTTCCAGCCGAGCCGCATCAGTTGGTCGTACCGGATCCGCGGGACGGTCGCGCGGACCCACATGAACAACAGCATGAACAGGTACGCCTTGATGAGGAACCACACCGGTCCGAGCCACGGCGTGTTCATGGCCGGGATCATGTTCAGCGGCCACAGCGGCAGGTAGCCACCGAGGAACAGGGTCGTCGCCACGCACGACACGAGGAACATGTTGATGTACTCGGACAGGAAGAACAGGGCGTACGTCATGCCGGAGTACTCGGTCATGTAGCCGGACCCGAGCTCGCCCTCGGCCTCCGGCAGGTCGAACGGCTGGCGGTTGGTCTCGGCGAACATCGAGATGACGTAGATGATGAAACTGGGGATGAGCAGCAGGAAGTACCAGCCCATCGACCCGGGCCACACCGCCGTGCCGAACTGCAGCGGCTGGGCCTGCGCGGCCACGATCTCCGATGTCGACATCGTCCCGGCGAAGAGGAACACCGACACCAGGGACAGGCCCATGGCGATCTCGTAGGAGATCATCGAGGCCGTCGAGCGGATCCCGCCGAGCAGGGCGTACGTCGACGAGGACGACCAGCCGGCCAGCACCACCCCGTACACCCCGACCGAGGTGAGCGCGAGGTAGACCAGCACGGCGACCGACGAGTCGAACATCTGCAGCCGGGTCTCCTGGCCGAACATCCGGACCGTCCCGCCGAACGGGATCACCGAGAAGGCGCCGAACGCGACGATCGTCATGATGCACGGGGCCAGCCGGAAGACGACCTTGTCGGCCAGCTTCGGGGTGACGTCCTCCTTGAAGAGGAGCTTGAGGCCGTCACCGAGCGCCTGGACCAGGCCGAAGGGGCCGGCGAAGTTCGGCCCGGTCCGCTGCTGCATTCGGGCCAGGGTGCGCCGCTCCAGCCAGACGTTGAAGATCGTCGCCAGCAGGATGAAGACGAACCACAGCAGGGCCTTGACGATGACCAGCCACACCGGGTCGTCGGCGAGCACCGACGCATCGAGCGGAATCATGCGAGTCCTCCAGTCGCGGACGCGGGATCTCCGGGAGCGGGATCGGCGGGCGGCTGCGCCGCCGAGGTCAGCCGCACCGGCGCGCCGGGAAGCAGCCCGAGGTGCTCCCGCACCGACCTGCCCGGCGCGTTCGTCGGCGCCCAGACCACGCCGTCGACCATGGTGGGGTCGACCTCCAGCGGCAGGGTGATCGCCCCACGGCCGCCGGTGATCGTCACCGGGCCGGCGCCGAGCTGCTCGGCGGTGCCCGCCGAGACGCGGGCGACCGGTGCCGGGGCCGTACGGGCCAGGTCGGCCTCCCCGTCCTGGCCACGCCCGGCATCCAGCAGGGTGCGCCAGGTGGCCAGCCGCACTGCGACCCCGTCGGCGGTCGCGGTGTCGGTCGGCGACAGGTCCACCCGGGGGACCGACACCTCGGGCGACCTCGGGGCAGCGGCCCGTGCGCCGTCCCACCGACCCAGCTCGTCGATCTCGGACCGGGCGGCGTCGACCTCGCGGACGCCCAGGTCGGTGCCCAGGCCGTCGGCCAGCGCCGCGAGCACCCGCAGGTCGTCGACCACCAGCCGCGGGCGGACGACTGGGCGGACCGGCCGTTCCCGCGACTCCCAGTCGAGCAGTGTGCCCGCACGTTCCTCGAACAGCCCGGCCGGGAAGACCACGTCGGCCCGCTCGGTGACCTCGGAGCGGCGCTGCTCGATGCTGATCACGCAGGCCGCGTTCTCCAGACCCTGCCGGACCGCCTCGGGATCGGCGCAGTCGGCCGGCTCGACGCCCCCGACCACCAGGGCGGCGAGTTCGCCGGTGGTCGCGGCCGCGATGATCGCGTCCGCGTCGAGGCCGGGCTCGGCCGGCAGCCCGGAAACCTCCCAGGCAGCCTGTACGTCGACCCGGGCGGCCGGGTCGGCGAGCGGACGTCCCCCGGGCAGCAGGCCCGGCAGGCAGCCCGCCTCGATCGCGGCCCGCTCCCCCGCCCTCCGCGGGATCCAGGCGAGCCGGCTGCCGGTCCGTTCGGCCAGGTCCAGCGCCGCGCTCAGCGCGCCCGGCACGGTGGCCAGGCGTTCGCCGACGAGGATGATGCCCTGCTCGCCGAGGTCGACACCCTCGGCGGCCGCGAGCGCCTCGGCCTCGGCGCCCGGAACGGTCGGCACGAGGGTGGCACCGATCTTGCGGGCGCCGTTGGTGAGGTACGGCGCCACGGTCCACACCCGCAGGCCCCGCTTGCGCCACGCCTTGCGCAGCCGCAGGAAGACGATCGGGGACTCTTCCTCTGGCTCGAGTCCGGCGAGCAGCACCCCGCCGGCCCGCTCCAGGTCGTGGTAGGTGACGGACTCGGCCACCGTACGGCCCGCGACGACGTGGGCCAGGAAGTCGGCCTCCTCGGCACTGTGCGGCCGCGCCCGGAAGTCGATGTTGTTGGTGCCGAGCACCAGCCGGGCGAACTTCGACCAGCCGTACGCGTCCTCCCAGGTGAGTCGGCCACCGGGCAGCAGCCCGACCCGACCCTCCGCGGCCCGCAGACCGCGGACCGCCACGTCGACCGCCTCCGGCCAGGAGGCCGGGCGCAGCGTCCCGTTCTCACGGACCCAGGGGTGGGTGATCCGGTCGGAGCCGCGGCCCGAGACGAAGGCGAAGCGGCCCTTGTCGCAGTTCCACTCCTCGTTGACCTCGGGCGCATCCCCGGCGAGCCGACGCATCACGGTGTTGCGCCGGTGGTCGACCCGCAACTCGCAGCCGGACGCGCAGTGCTCGCAGGTCGTCACGGTGGAGACCAGGTCGAAGGGGCGGGCCCGGAACCGGTACGCCGAGCTGGTCAGGGCGCCGACCGGGCAGATCTGGATGACGTTGCCGGAGAAGTAGGAGGAGAACGGCTGCTCGGCGTAGATCGCCACCTGCTCCTTCGCACCGCGTTCGGCCAGCGCGAGGAACGGGTCACCGGCGATCTGGTCGGAGAACCGGGTGCACCGCGAGCACAGCACGCAGCGCTCCCGGTCGAGCAGGATCTCGGCGGAGATCGGGATCGGCTTCGGGTAGGTCCGCTTGACATCGTGGAAGCGGGTGTCGCCGCTGCCGACCATCATCGCCTGGTTCTGCAGCGGGCACTCGCCGCCCTTGTCGCAGATCGGACAGTCGAGCGGGTGGTTGATCAGCAGGAACTCGTTGATGCCGTGCTGGGCCTTGGCGGCCACCTCGGAGGTGGCCTGGGTGCGGATCACCTGGCCGGGCATCACCGAGGTGGTGCAGGACGCCTGCGGCTTGGGCATCGGCCGACCGCGCCCGTCGTCGGCGATCTCCACCAGACACTGCCGGCATGCGCCGATCGGGTCGAGCAACGGGTGGTCGCAGAACCGGGGGATCGCGTGCCCGATCATCTCGGCGGCCCGGATGATCATCGTGCCCTTCGGCACCGACACCTCGATGCCGTCGATGGTCACCGTGACGAGCTTGTCGGCGGGGGTGAGCGCGGTCCGCCGGGCCAGCGGGTTGCCCACCGCCTCGGCGGCCGCGATCCGTCGGGCCACCTCCTGCGCCGCGGCGTCCGCGCCCCGAGCCAGCTCGGCGCCCGGCGCCTGCTTCGTGTCGGTCGGCTTCTCGCTCATGCTTCTGCTCCGCTCTCCGCGCCCGGAGCCCCGACGCCGCTCGCGGCGGTCGGCCGGTGCCAGGCGGTCGTTCTCTCGTACGGGAACAGCTCCCAGGCCGGCGTGTGCAGCCCGGCCTCGAACTCGGATCGGAAGTACGTCACCATCGATCGGAGGATCCCGGCCGTGCCGTCGGCCAGCGCGCAGAAGGACCGGCCGGCGATGTTGTCGGCCATGTCCAGCATCTTGTCGACGTCGCCCTCCTCCCCGCGGCCGGCCTCCAGCCGGGAGAGGATCTGCACCAGCCACCAGGAACCCTCACGGCAGGGCGTGCACTTGCCGCAGGACTCGTGCTTGTAGAACTCGACGTAGCGCAGGCAGACGCGGACGGCCGAGGTCGTCTCGTCGTAGCACTGCAGCGCCTTGGTGCCCAGTCCGGCGCCGGCCTTGGCCGGGCCGTCGTAGTCCAGTGGCACGTCGAGATGCTCGTCGGTGAGGATGCCCAGCGAGGAACCACCCGGCGTCCAGAACTTCAGCCGGTGGCCGTGCCGGATCCCGCCGGCCAGGTCGAGCAGTTCGCGCAGCGTCACTCCCAGCGGCGCCTCGAACTGCCCGGGGTTGGCCACGTGGCCGGACAGGGAGTACAGCGTCATCCCCTTGGACCTCTCGGTGCCCATCGAGGTGAACCAGTCGACCCCGTTGCCGATGATCGACGGCACGGTGGAGATGGTCTCCACGTTGTTGATGACGGTCGGGCAGGCGTACAGGCCCTCGACCGCCGGGAACGGCGGCTTGAGCCGCGGCTGGCCGCGATGGCCCTCCAGCGAGTCCAGCAGCGCGGTCTCCTCACCACAGATGTACGCACCGGCACCGGCGTGCACGGTGACGTCCAGGTCGAAGCCGGAGCCGAGGATGTCGGTGCCGAGATAGCCCGCCGAGTACGCCTCACGGACCGCCTGCTGCATCCGGCGGACGACGTGCACGACCTCGCCACGGATGTAGACGAAGGCGTGGTGGCTGCCGACCGCGTACGAGGAGATGACGATCCCCTCCAGCAGCGTGTGCGGGGAGGCCATCACCAGCGGGATGTCCTTGCAGGTGCCCGGCTCGGACTCGTCGCAGTTGACCACCAGGTAGACCGGGTTGGGGTTGCCCTTCGGCAGGAAGCCCCACTTGACGCCGGCCGGGAAACCGGCGCCGCCGCGACCGCGCAATTGCGCGTCCTTCACCTGGCCGGCCACCTCGGTGGGAGCCAGGGTGAGGGCCCTGCGCAGCGCCTGGTAGCCGCCGCGGCGTTCGTAGTTCGTCAGTCGCCAGGCCCGCTCGTCGCCCCAGTTGGCGGTGAGCACCGGCGTCAGCGTGTCGGTCACTGGCCCTCCTCGGGGGTCGGGGCGTCCGTGGTCGGGGCCGCCGGGTCGGGCGCCCGCCAGCCGTTGCGTTCGGCGATCTTCAGGCCGAGCAGAGACTGCGGGCCGGCGGCCGGACCCTCGTCGGCCCGCCCGTCGGGGAAGCCGGCGAGGACACGTTCGGCGTCCCGCCAGGACGTGATGGTGGCGCCGCGGGGGGAGACGACCGGCTCGTCGTGGCGCAGCTTCTCGACCAGCTCGATGGCCTTCTTCGGGGTCATCGTGTCGAAGAACTCCCAGTTGACCATCACCACCGGGGCGTAGTCGCAGGCCGCGTTGCACTCGACGTGCTCCAGGGTGATCGCCCCGTCCTCGGTGGTCTCCTCGTTGCCGATGCCGAGGTGTTCGTGCAGCGCCGCGGCGATCTCGTCCCCGCCGAGCACCGCGCACAGCGCGGTGGTGCACACGCCGACGTGGTGTTTGCCCATCGGTTTGCGCTTGTACATCGTGTAGAAGGTGGCCACGCCGTTGACCTGCGCGGCCGTGGTGCCGGTGATCCGCGCGCACAGCTCGATCGCCTGCGGGGTGATCCGGCCCTCCACCGACTGCACCAGGTGCAGCATCGGCATCAGCGCCGACCGCTTCTGCGGGTAGCGGGAGGCGATCTCCTCCAGTTCGGCGATCGTCTCGTCGGTGATCGCACTCGGCGTCCGGTGCTCGAAGTCGACCCCGCCGGTGTCCTCGAAGTGGGTCTGGAAGTCGCTCATCGGTCCACTCCTCCGATCACCATGTCGAGGCTGGCTCCCGCAACCGACATGTCCGACAACATCGATCCCCGGGCCATCGCCGGGATGCCCTGCAGGTTGGCGAAGCTGGGGTCGCGGAAGTGCGCGCGCCACGGCCGGGTGCCCCCGTCGGACACCAGGTGTGCCCCGGCCTCGCCCTTGGGGCTCTCCACCGGGACGTACACCTGGCCGGGCGGCACCCGGAAGCCCTCGGTGACCAACTTGAAGTGGTGGATCAGGGCCTCCATCGACTCCCCCATGATGTGGCGGATGTGCTCGTTGGAGTTGCCCTGCCCGTCCGGCCCGACGGTCAACTGCGCGGGCCAGGCGATGGTCGGGTCCTCGACCATCACCCGCTGGCCCTCCATCTGCTCCAGCCGGTCGATCGCCTGGTCGATGATCCTCAGCGACTCGAACATCTCGTCGCGGCGGACGACGTAGCGGGCGTACGCGTCGGCGCCGTCGTCGGTGACCACGTCGAAGTCGTACGTCTCGTAGCCGCAGTACGGCCGCTTGCGGCGCAGGTCCCAGTCCAGTCCGGTCGCGCGCAGCGGCGGGCCGGACACGCCCAGCGCGATGCAGGCGCTCAGGTCCAGGTGCCCGATCCCGTTGTCCAGCCGGGCGCGGAAGAGCGGGTTGTCGTCACACAGCTCGCCGATCTCGGGCAGGTGCGCGTGCAGCCAGGCCGACATCTCGCGCAACTTCGGGATCGCGCCCTTCGGCAGGTCGTTGGCGACGCCGCCGGGGCGGATGAAGCCGTTGTTCATCCGCAGGCCGGTGATCATCTCGATCATGTCGAAGATGACCTCGCGTTCCCGGAAGCCGACCGTCATCACGGTGGTCGCGCCCATCTCGTTGCCGGTCGTCCCGATCGCCACCAGGTGGTTGACGATCCGGTTCATCTCCAGCAGCAGCACCCGCATCGTGGTGGCCTTCTCGGGGACGTCCTCGGTGATCCCGAGCAGCTTCTCCACGCCGAGGCAGAAGGTGGCCTCCTGCGAGAACGGGCTCAGGTAGTCCATCCGGGTGCACAGGGTGACGCCCTGGGTCCAGGTCCGGTACTCCATCGACTTCTCGATGCCGGTGTGCAGGTAGCCCATCGCGACCCGCGCGTCGGTGATGGTCTCGCCGTCCAACTCGAGGATGAAGCGCAGCACGCCGTGGGTCGACGGGTGCTGGGGACCCATGTTGACCACGATCGTCTCGTCGCCACGTTCGGCCTGCGCCTCGACGATGTCGTCCCAGTCGCCGCCGTCGGCGTAGTAGACCGCGTCGACGTCCGGGTCACCGGCCTGGCGGTACGGGTCGTCACCCGCGTCGAAGACCTGCCCGGCGGCCGCGTTGTCGTCGAAACTCGCGGAGGTCGCGGAATCGTCGCGAGGGGTGTCGCCGGTCGGGTCGGCGTGGAATTCGGTGCTCATCGGTCGTAGTCCCTCCGCTCCTGGACCGGGGAGTTGGTCGCGCCCTTGAACTCGACCGGGATGCCGCCCAGCGGGTAGTCCTTGCGCTGCGGGTGACCCGGCCAGTCGTCGGGCATCTCGATCCGGGTCAGTGCCGGGTGGCCGTCGAAGATGATGCCGAAGAAGTCGTACGTCTCCCGTTCGTGCCAGTCGGCGGTCGGGTAGACCGGGACCACCGACGGGATGTGCGGATCGGCGTCCGGACAGCTGACCTCCAGCCGGAGCAGCCGGTTGTGGGTCATCGACATCAGGTGGTAGACGGCGTGCAGTTCGGCGCCGGCATCGGTCGGGTAGTGCACCCCGGACACGCCGGAACACCACTCGAAACGCAGCTCGGGGTCATCGCGCAGCACGCGAACCACGACCGGCAGGTGGGTCCGCTCGATGAACAGGGTGATCTCGCCCCGGTCGACGACGACCCGGCGGATCGCCGCATCGGGGTCGGAGATGCCTGATCGCAGCCGTTCCAGCGCGGCGTCGTACCACTCCCCGTACGGCGGGTGGGAGGCCGGCGGCATCTCGACGTACCAGGTCATGTCGTTGTAACCGGACACGTCGGCGGGCCCGGAGCCGTGGAACATCCCGCGTCGGACGTCGAGCAGCTTGCGGGTCTCCCCGGTCCCGCCGGCGGGCTCCTCGGGGACGGCGGGGGTGGCGCCGGAGGGGGTGTCGGTCATCGCAGCAGACCCTTCTGCTCGGACAGCGGCGCGGCGACCAGAGCGCGGGCCTCGCGGGCCATGTCCGCTTCCTTCTCGTCGGCGCCGATCGGGGCGTTCTGAACGATCGTGCGCATCTTCATGATGCCGTCGATGAGCATCTCCGGTCGCGGCGGACAGCCGGGCACGTACACGTCGACGGGCACGATGTGGTCGACCCCCTGCACGAGCGCGTAGTTGTTGAACATGCCGCCCGAGGAGGCGCACACGCCCATCGACAGCACCCGCTTGGGCTCGGCCATCTGGTCGTAGATCTGCCGGACGACCGGGGCGAACTTCTGGCTCACCCGGCCCGCCACGATCATCAGGTCGGCCTGGCGGGGGGAGGCGCGGAAGACCTCCTGACCCCAGCGGCCGGCGTCGTGCGGCGTGGCACCGAACGACATCATCTCGATGGCGCAGCAGGCCAGGCCGAAGGTGGCCGGCCAGAACGACGCCTTGCGAGCCCACCCGAACAACTGTTCGGCGGTGGTCAGCAGGATCCCCTGCGGGATTCTGTCCTCGACACCCATATCAACACCTCACATTTCGGCGGTGGACGGACGGGACCGTGTCCTGGCGGTCCGGACGGGTCAGTCCCATTCGAGGCCCCCGCGACGCCACTCGTAGATGTAGGCCAGGAAGACCAGACCGATGAAGATCAACATCTGGACCAGAGCGAAGCTGCGCATCCCGTCCATGCCCAGGGACACCGCCCACGGGTAGAGGAAGACGACCTCGATGTCGAAGACGATGAACAGCATCGCGGTGATGTAGTACTTCACCGGGAAGCGACCTCCGCCGACCGGCTGCGGGGTGGGGTCGATGCCGCACTCGTACGAGTCGGCCTTGGTCCGGTTGTAGCGGCGCGGGCCGATGATGATGGACACCTGCGCCACGATCGCCATCAGCGCGCCCATCACCAGCATCAGGATCAACGGCAGGAAAACGTTCATCTCCAGGTCCTTTCCCGGGCCGGAACCGCCACCGGATCCGGCATCGGACCGGTGACCTCCTGTCCCCTATCTGACCACATCGTCACTGTCACTGTCCGCCCTCTACACCGTCGGAGCCAGTCGCACCAAGGCGTTGATGATGCGGTCGAAGGCGTCCCCGTCGCGCTGATCGGTCAGCCCGGCCAGCAGCTTGTGGACGAGCCGCATCAGGGTTCGGCGCGGCAGGCCGTACCGGACCGCGACCCGCATCACCGTCGGGTTGCCGATCAATTGGGCGAAGACGGTGCCCAACCGGTAGTACTTGCCGAGCTCGTCGGCCATCTGCGCGGGGTAGCCACGCAGCGCGTGTTCGGCCGAACTCGTCCCGAACCCGCGCGCCTTGGCGTCCGCGATCACCCCGGCCGCGACCCGGCCGGCCTGCATGGCCGAGTCGATCCCCTCACCGTTGAAGGGGTTGACCATGCCGCCGGCGTCACCGACGAGCAGCAGCCCGTCCCGGTAGAGCGGCCGGCGGCTGAACGCCATCGGCAGCGCCATGCCCTGGATCGGCTGCAGCGGCTCGGCATCCCGGAATCCCCAGTCCTCGGGGGTGTTGGCCAACCAGGTCCGCAGCAGTTGCCGGTAGTCGGTCTGCCCGAAGGCCGGGGAGGTGTTGAGCATCCCCAGGCCGATGTTGACCGAGCCGTCGCCCATCGGGAAGATCCAGCCGTAGCCGGGCAGCAGCCGCGAGCGACCCGGCGCCCCGTCCCACAGCTCCAGCCACGACTCCATGTACGGGTCATCGTGGCGTGGGGAGGCCCAGTAGCTGCGCACCGCGACACCCATCGGGCGCTTCTCGTCGCGGTGGATACCCATGGCCAGGGCCAGTCGGGAGGAGTTGCCGTCGGCGGCGACGACCACGGGGGCGGAGAAGGTCCGGCCGTCCTTGGTGCGGACCCCGGAGATCCTCGAGGACAGGGGGTGCAGCACGGGCTCGGTGACCTGGGTGCCGGTGAACAGCTTGGCCCCCTGGGCGACGGCATGCTGCGCCAGCAGCGAGTCCAGCTCGGTCCGGCGGCGCGTCAGGCTGTAGCCGGGGAAGTCGGCCAGGTCCGGCCAGTCCATGGTGAACGGCCGGCCACTGCCGCCGTACACCCGCAGGCCCTTGGTGTGGGTCCAGCCTGCCTGCTCGCTGGTGTCGACGCCGAGCCGGGTGAGTTCACGGACCGCGCGCGGGGTGAGGCCGTCTCCGCAGATCTTGTCCCGCGGGAATGTCGCCTTCTCCAGCAGCGCCACTTCCAGGCCGTATCGGGCCAGGTGTGCCGCGGTGGCGGAGCCGCCCGGGCCCGCTCCGACAACCACCACATCAGCCTGGACCGAGCCGCCTCCCGTGGCGCCCGTCACAGCTGATGGCTCGGAGGACATGCATTCTCCCGGAGGTCGAAACTTCTGCGGGCCCCGAACACCGTCGGTGGGGGCCGGACAACACGGTGCAGTCTACGACCTCCCGTCGTGTCGGGCGAACCAGCCTCGCTCAGCGTTTCACCTAGTCAGCGCCGGTTCAGCGGCCGTATTTTGGATACGGAGCCCTTGCGTAATGCATCCGTGATCGGGCTACCGGGGCTCACGGCCCCCGGTTCCCGGACCTCCGGGACACGCCGGGTCGAACGACGCCACCCGGCTAGAGTGCCGGGGTGCAGCACACGAGCCTTCCTCCGGTCCCGCGGCTTCGCGCCCGAACCACCCCGATAGACGATCCCGGCCCCCTGACGGATCTGCTGCCCGACACCGGGGCCGTCGCCTGGATCCATCACGGGGAGGGGATGATCGGTCTGGGTGAGGCCGCCCGGTGCGCCATCGCCGACCCCGCCACCGCCTCCGCGTGGTGGCGGCGCGTGGTCGAGCTGATGATCATCGAGACGGGCACTGCCGACGCCGCGGGGTTGGGGGCCGACGCCGCGGGGATGGGGGCCGGCGCGGCGCGGTCGGGAAGCGGCGACGACACCGCGGACGTGCCCGGAATGGACCCGTTGGCCTTCGGCTCCTTCGTCTTCGACCCCGGGCACAGCCGCCGCACGTCCGTGCTCATCGTGCCGGCGATGATCATCGGCCACCGCGCCGGGCGCCACTGGATCACCGTCGTCGGCCCGGCCGAGGATGCGCTCCCCGCGGCCGTCCCGCCCGCACCCACGGCCCCGCCCGCCGACCCCGGCCCGGTGGCCTGGTCGGACGGCTCGATCTCCGCGCCGGCCTGGGAGACCGCGGTGGCCGAGGCGATCGGGGCGATCGGGGCCGGCCGGCTGCAGAAGGTCGTGCTCGCGCGCAACGTCATCGCCACCACCGAACGGCCGCTCCCGGCCCGCCGGCTGCTCTCCCGGCTGGCACCGGAGTTCCCGCGCTGCTGGACCTTCTGGGTCGACGACATGGTCGGCTCGACCCCGGAGATGCTGGTCCGGGTGGACCGTGGCCTGGTCACCTCGCGCGTGCTGGCCGGCACGATCTGGCGCGGCGCCCGGGGGCCGAAGCGCCGCACGACGCCCGCGGGCCGCCCCGAGGACACCCTGTCCTCGACGGCCATCGCCGAGGTGCTGGCCCAGTCGGACAAGAACCTCGGGGAGCACACCCTCGCGGTCGACTCGGTGGCCCACGCCCTCGCGCCGTACTGCACCGGCATGAACGTGCCCGAGACGCCGTACGTGCTGGAACTCCCCAACGTCATGCACCTGGCCACCGATGTCACCGCGGCGGTCCGGCCCGGCATCGGGGCACTCGACCTGGCCGCGGCGCTGCATCCGACCGCGGCCGTGTGCGGCACACCCACCGAGATCGCGCGCGAGACCATCACCGCGTTGGAAGGCCTGGATCGGGGCCGCTACTCGGGACCGGTCGGCTGGATCGACACCCGCGGCGAGGGAGAGTGGGCCATCGCCCTGCGCTGCGGCCGGCTGCTGCCCGACGGCCACGGCATCGAACTGTTCGCCGGCTGCGGGATCGTCGCCGATTCCTCACCGGCCAACGAACTCGCCGAGTCCAACGCCAAGCTGATGGCGATCCGCTCGGCGCTCGAGGCGTGACAGGCCGGTCGGCACTGGAGTCGTGACAGGGTGCCCACCCGGGGCGCCCCGTCGAGATCCGTCCCCGCCCCGTGGCAAGCTGGTCGGGTGGCCGGAGGCAAGATCGTCAACGATTACCGCGCGACCCTGGCGAAGCGTCGCCACGACGTGGCGACGATGTTCGACGGGGTGGCCCGGCGCTACGACGTGACGAACGACGTGCTGACCGGCGGGCTGGTCCGGCAGTGGCGGCGCGCGACCGCGCAGGCGATTGATCCCGGGCCGGGCCTGCTGGTGCTGGATCTGGCGGCGGGCACCGGCACCTCCAGCCGCGGCTTCGCCGACGCGGGGGCGACCGTCGTCCCCACCGACCTGTCCCTGGGCATGCTCACCGTCGGCAAGGCCCGCCAGCCCGACCTCGACTTCGTCGCGGGGGATGCGCTGGCGCTGCCCTTCGCCGATGCGTCCTTCGACGTGGTGACCGCCTCGTACGGGTTGCGGAACATGGAGGACACCCTCGCCGCGCTCACCGAGTTGCACCGGATCACGAAGCCGGGCGGCCGGCTGGTGATCTGCGAGTTCTCCACCCCGGTGTGGCGCCCGTTCGCCGTCCTGTACAAGGAGTACCTGATGGCCGCGCTGCCGCGGATCGCCCGGGCGACCTCGTCCAACCCGTCGGCGTACGGCTACCTGGCGGAGTCGATCCAGGCCTGGCCCGACCAGGCCGCGCTGGCCGCCCTCATCGCCCGGGCCGGCTGGCACGACGTGGCGTGGCGCAACCTCTCCGGAGGGATTGTGGCCATCCACCGCGCCCGGGCATGAGCACACCCGACCCGCCGGACGTCCCCGACCCGCCGGACCCGCCCATCCTGCTGGACCCGCCCATCCTGCTGGACTCGTACGCGGCCCGCAGCTGTGCGGTGAAGACCCACAACTCGTACGACCCCCGGGTCCATCCGGGCCGGCCGCCGGTCGACCCCGCGGGGACCGACACCTTCGACGAGGGCCCGCGCCATCGCGACCTCGTGCTCGCCGAGTTGCTGGCCGGGCCCGGCCGTACGGTCGACCTGCGCGGCGGCAACCCGGACCCGGCCGCCGGAGCCGAGGCGATGGCGGAGGGCGCCGACGTCATCGTGGCCGGCTCCGTACCGGCCGATCCGGCCGGGCACCGCCGCGGCCGGCCCGACGTGTGGATCCGCGGCGCCGACACCCCCGACGGGCGGCCGGGCTATCACCCGGTGCTGATCCGGGCCCGACCAATGCTGGAGTTGCGTCGATCCGGCCGCCAGCACACCTTCGACACCCCTGTCTCGACCTTGAGCGCCCCGTCCCCCGGCACGGCCGTCCACGCCGACTCGCGGGTGGTCCGCTGGGCCGGCCGGGAGGCGGAACTGATCCAGGTCGCCCACTGGTGGCGGATGCTGGAGGGGCTCGGCCTGGCGGCCGGCGGGACCCGCTGGGGCGGGCTGATCGGCACCGACCGCCTTCCCGACGGGCAACTGGTGATCGCCTGGGCCGATCTCGACCGGCCCGCGGTACGGACGTACTCCCGGCACCTGCCCGCCGGCTGGACGGTCCGTTCGGTGCTGGAACGCTACGACCACGAGCACTCCTTCCGGGTCGCCGTGGCCCGCACCGCGCTCCGGCAGGCCGAGCCGGATGCCCCCGACCCGCTGGTCCGCCCGATCGTCACCCGCGAATGTGCCCGCTGCGAGTGGTGGGAGGTGTGCCGACCCCAGCTCGACGACCGGGACCTCAGCCTGCGGATCGACAAGGCGCCGCTGGATGTCCGCGAGATCGCGGTGCTGCGCCGCCTCGGCGTGTCCACCATCGACGAGCTGGCGCGGGCGGACCTGGCCGAGTTGCTGCCCCGCTACCTGCCGCAGGTGCGCCACCGGCCCGGCGCCGACCGGCGACTCGAGTTGGCGGCCCACCGGTCCCGGCTGCTCGCCGCCGGACGGACCCTGGAACGGGCCACCGAGGGGCCGATCGACATCCCGCGGGCCGCACTGGAGATCGACTTCGACCTGGAGACGTCCCGCGACGACCGGGTCTACCTGTGGGGGTTCCTCCTCCAGGACCGGGCGCACGGCACCAGCCGCTACCACCACGTCAGCTCGTTCACCGATCTCGACGCGGATGCCGAGGCGGCCCTGGCCGTACGGGCGATGACGTGGCTGTTGCGGTTGACGGCCGAGCGGGACTCGGTGCTGGTGTACCACTACTCGGCCTTCGAGTTGCAGCGGCTGTCCCGGCTGGCCGGCCGGACCGGGTCGCCGATCCTCGGGCAGGCGCTGCGATGGGCACGACGCCACTTCGTCGACCTGTTTCCCCTGGTCCGGGCGAACTTCTTCAGCGTGCACGGGCTGGGTCTGAAGGTCATCGCGCACGACGGTGCCGGCTTCTCCTGGCGGGACGACGATCCCGGCGGCCTCAACTCGCAGCGCTGGTTCGACGACGCCGTGCACGCCGACGATCCCATCGACCGGGAGGCGGCGCGGACCCGGGTGCTGCAGTACAACGAGGACGACGTGCGCGCCACCGCGGCGCTGCGCGACTGGCTGGACCGGCTGGGCTGATCCGCCCGACCCTCATCCCCCCGCCAGATCCCGGATCGCCGCCAGATCCCGGATCGCCCGGTCCAGCTCGCGGCGACCGGTGCGGTCCACGACCACCTCGATCAGCGTGCGGCCCACCACCGGCACGGCCAGCGCGGCGGCCAGGGCGTCGCGGTCGGTCACCCGGGTGTGCACCCACCCGTACGCCCGGGCCAGGGCGGCGACATCGATCCCGTGCGGGGTGGCGAACACCCGCTCGAAGGCGCCCGCGTACGGTCCGGCGTCGAAGCGCGGATCGCCCTGCTCGAGGGTGTGGAAGATCGACCCGCCGTCGTCGTTGACCACCACCAGTCGCATCGCCGGGGTCCGCTCGGCGGGCCCGACGAGCAGGCCGCCGACGTCATGGGCGAGGGTGACGTCGCCGAGCAACGCCGTGACGGGGCGGCCGGTGGCCAGACCCACACCGGTCGCCGTCGCCACCGTGCCGTCGATGCCGGACAGACCGCGGTTGGCCAGGACGTACGGCGGACGGGCCGGGATCGGCGCCAAGTCGGCGTCGCGGATCGACTGCGAGGCGCCCAGGACCAGCCAGTCGCCGGGCCCGGTCGCGGCGACGACGGCGGCGGCCACCTCCGGGCCGGTCGGCCCGGGCAGGCCGGCGAGCAGGGTGGCGAGCCGGACGCAGAGGCGTTCGTCGGCGGCCCGCCACTGCTCGGCCCAGGCCGGGTCGGGCGGGATGTGCGGGAACGCCGGCAGGACCCGGTCGGCGGCCCGCCCGGGATCGGGCCAGTCGAGACGGTCGGAGACCACGACGATCTCGATGTCGCCGCGCGACAGCAGCCGCCCCACGGGCCGCGACAGGGTCGGGTGTCCCACGACCACCACCCGCTCGATCCGCTCGGCGAGCCCGGTGGTGAGCAGCAGGCGGTAGGTGGCGATCGCGCCGGGGTGGCGCAGGTTGGACGACGGCTCGGCCAGCACGGGCACCGCCGGGAGCCGGACGGGTCCGGGAACGGTGTCGGGGGCCGCGTCCCCGGCCAGGACCACCGTCCGGGCCGGCGCAAGCTCCTCCGACGCCGGCTCCGGCCCCGACGCGAACCGGACCGGATCGACCGCCGGCCAGGACGGGTCCCCGTCGTCGGGGTCGGGCACCAGCGGCGGGTCCAGGGCGAGATTGAGGTGGACCGGCCCGGGGCCGGCGCCACGGATGCCGGTGGCCGCTGCGACCAGGCGAGCGACCCGGTGCCGGACGTCGCCGGGACCGGCGGTGGCGTCGAGCATCGCGTCGGCCCGGACGAAACCGCCGAAGATTCCGGCCTGACGAGTGGTCTGGTTGGCTCCCGTGCCCGCGAGCACGGCGGGACGGTCTGCGGACACGACCACCACGGGCACCCCGGCGTGGGAGGCCTCCATGACGGCGGGCAGCAGATTTCCCACGGCGGTCCCCGAGGTGGTCACCACCGCCACCGGCCGGCCGCTGGCCCGCGCCATGCCGAGCGCGGTGAAGCCGGCGTCGCGTTCGTCGATGCGCATGTCCAGGGTGATCCGGCCGGCCGCCGCGGCACGTACGGCGCCCAGCAGCAGCGGCGCGTCCCGGGAGCCGGGGGAGGCGACGACGTGCCCCACCCCGGCGGCGGCCAGGTGGGCCAGGACGAGTCCGGACAGGGCGGCCGCGGTCACCGGTCCGTCTCCCCGGCCGTGCCGGTCTCCTCGGGGGTGGCCTGCCACGGGTGCGGGCGGTGTTCCTCTTCGGCGGCCAGGCGCGCCGTCTGCTCCAGGCGAAGCTGCCAGCGCGCGGCACTCTCGGCGTCGACCGCCTGCGCTCGGAGGCGTGCGTCGGTCGGCTCGGGTCGGCGAACTACGATTGCCCCTCCCACGGCGATCAGCGGGTCGTCGACCAGGTCGGCGCTCAGCAGCCGGCCGGTGTCGAGACCGCATGCGTAGGGCAGGTCGGGCAGGGCGGCCGCCAGGGCCAGTCCGGCGGCGAGCCCGACCGAGGTCTCCAGCGCCGAGGACACCACGACCGGCAGAGCGAGCCGTTCGGCCAGTTCCAGGCAGGCCCGTACGCCGCCGAGGGGTTGCACCTTGAGCACCGCCACGTCGGCGGCCTCCAGCGCGACGACCCGCTCCGGATCGCCCGAACGGCGGATCGACTCGTCGGCGGCGATCGGCACGTCGACACCATCGTGCGCCAGCCGCCGGCGCAGGTCGGCGAGTTCCTCGGTGCGGGCGCACGGCTGTTCGGCGTACTCCAGCCCGAACCGGGAGAAGCGGCCCAGGAGACGCCGCGCCGTGTCCACGTCCCAGGCGCCGTTCGCATCGATGCGCAGCCGCCCGTCCGGGCCGAGGGCATCCCGGACGGCCTCCAGCCGGGCCTCGTCGTCGGAGGGGTCGGCCCTGGGGTCGGCGACCTTGACCTTGGCCGTCCGGCAGCCCGATTCGGTCACCAGGCGGTGCGCGGTCTCCGGGCCGACGACGGGGACGGTCACGTTGACCGGCACCCGGTCGCGCACCGGCGCCGGCCAGCCGATCTCGGCGGCCTCCCGCGCGGCGCGCAGCCACGGGACGATCTCCTCGCCGCCGTAGTCGAGGAACGGACTCCACTCCGCCCATCCGGCGGGCCCGCGCCAGACCAGCCCCTCGCGGACCTCGATCCCGCGGAAACGGACGCGCAGCGGGATCCGGTAGGTGTGGAGCTCGGTCATGAGGACCACCCTAGGAGACTCACCGACCGGTCCCTACCCTTGACCCGTGCCCGAGCTGCGTACCGTCCCGACCGCCGGCCTGTCGGCCGCCGAACTCGTCGATCTGTACGCGGGCGCGCTGGCCGGGGCGTACGTCCTGGCGCCCCTGCCGCCCGACCCGGTGGAACAATCGGCGGTGCGGGATCTGCTGACCGACCCCGGCCCCCTCCCGGACGACACCGCGCTGGTGGTGTCCACCTCCGGATCCACCGGCGCGCCGAAGGCCGTCCTGCTCTCGGGCCGGGCGATCCGGGCCGGCGCCGCGGCCACCCACGAGCACCTCGGCGGTGCGGGCGACTGGACGCTGGCGCTGGGCGCGCACTACGTGGCTGGGGCGATGGTGGTGTGCCGGGCCGTCCTCGCGGGCACCCGGGTGCACCTGGCCGGCAGCGACCTGGGCGATCTCCCCACTTCCCGGCCCGGCACGCGGAGCTACCTGTCGGTCGTCCCCACCCAGCTCGCCCGGGTGGCCGACGACGCCACCACGGTCGACGCGCTGGGCCGCTTCGACGCGGTGCTGGTCGGCGGCGCCGCCATCGACCCGGCCCTGCTGGCCGGGTGGCGCAGCCGTGGGGTCCGGCTGGTCACGACGTACGGCGCCAGCGAGACCTGCGGCGGCTGCGTGTACGACGGCCGCCCTCTGCCGGGGGTACGGGTGCGGGCCGTCGGCGGCGCGGGCCGGCTGGTGATCAAGAGTCCGACGCTCTTCGGCGGCTATCTCGGTCGGCCCGACCTCACCGCCGAGGTGCTCCTCGACGGCGGCCGGACCTACCTCACCGGCGACCGCGGCGCCGTCGCCGCCAACGGGACGGTGGAGGTGATCGGCCGGCTCGACGACGTGATCATCTCCGGAGGTCTCAACATCGACCTCGCGCTCGTCGAGGCCTCGTGCCGGGCCGCCCTGGGCACGACGGAGGTCGCCGCGCTCGGCGTACCCGATCCCCTGTGGGGGCGCCGGGTGGTGGTCGTGACCACCTCGCCCGTCGGGCTGGCCGAGCTGCGCGACCGGCTCACCGGCCGACTCGCCCGCCACGCGCTGCCACGCGGCCTGTCCCACACCGAGGTGCTCCCGCACACCGGCAGTGGCAAGATCGACCGTCGGACCCTGCTCGGGGCCTGGGACGCGATGGACAAGGAGCTCGTGTGACGACACTCGCCCAGTGGGTGGAGGGGGCCCGGCCACGTACGCTGCCGGCGGCCTTCTCCCCCGTCCTCGCCGGCACCGGGGTCGCCATCGCGGAGGGTTCGTTCCGCCCGGCGTACGCGGCGCTCGCCCTCGTCGTGGCCGTCGCGCTGCAGATCGGCGTCAACTACGCCAACGACTACTCCGACGGGATCCGCGGCACGGACTCCGCCGACCGGATCGGGCCGTTCCGACTGGTCGGGTCGGGCTCCACGCCCCCCGGCCGGGTCAGGGCGGCCGCGTTCGGCTGCTTCGGCGTGGCGATGCTGGCCGGGCTCGCCCTCGTGGTCCTCATCGGTCAGTGGTGGTTGCTCGCCGTCGGCGCGGCCTGCGTCCTCGCCGCCTGGTACTACACCGGTGGCCGGCACCCGTACGGCTACCTCGGCCTGGGTGAGCTCTTCGTCTTCGTCTTCTTCGGGCTGGTCGCCGTGTGCGGGACGACGTACGTCCAGGTCGGTGCGGTGCCCGCGGCCGCGGTCTGGGCGGCGGTGGCGATCGGGGCGATGGCCTGCGCGATCCTCGTCGCGAACAACCTGCGCGATCTCGCCTCGGACCGGGCGTCGGGCAAGCGGACGTTGGCGACCCGCCTCGGGGACCGGGGCACCCGCTGGTGCTACGTCGGGCTGATGGCGGTGACGGTCGTGGGTGTCGTCGGCGTCGCGTGGTCGTCCGGTCGCTGGCTCGCCCTGCTCGGGCTGATCGGGGTGGTACCGGTGGCCGGGTCGATCCGGGCAATGCTCGCCGGGGTGTCCGGGACGGGCCTGGTGACGGTGCTGAAGAACACCGGCCTCGCCGAACTGGCCTGCTCGGTCGGGCTGCTGGTCGGGCTGGCGATTGCCGCCTGACGGGCTCTGCCCCTTCGGGCCGAGCCGTTCGGACCCGCCCGTACACTGGAGGCATGCTTCGGTACCTACCGATCATGGTCGCGATCATGTTGGCCATCTACTGTGTGGTCGACATGGCGCAGACGGAGTCCGGGCATGTGAACTTCATGCCGAAATGGATGTGGTTCGTCGCGATCGTCGCGCTGCCCTTCGCCGGGGCGCTCGCCTGGCTGTTCTTCGGTCGCCAGCAGGGTGGCGGCGGGGGCGGCGGAGGCGAACCGCCGCGGGACAAGGCTCCCGACGACGATGCGGAGTTCCTGCGGGGGCTGTGAGCCGCCGCTCCCCGGGGTCCGGTGAGGACCTCAGGACGGCCTAGGCCCGTCCGCTCGGGGGCGGGCCGTCAACCACGAGTCCCGCCGCCTCCCCCACCGCCCGGCACCGGGCCACGTACGCCTCCCGTTCGGCACGCGCCCGGTCGACGTCCCAACCCAGCTCGCCGGCCATCAACGCCACCGTCTCACCGAGCACGCCCGCCCCGCCGTCACGTTGCTCGACCCCGATGGGCACCCGCCGCGACAGCACGTCGTCGAGGTGCAGCGCGCCCTCGGCACCGACCGCATGGACCACCTCGGCACGCAGATAGCGCGGCGCGGCGTCCAGAGGCCGACCCAGATCCGGCCGCTCGGCCACGAGCGCGGCGATCTGCTCGACCTGGGCGCCGTACCGACCCAGCAGATGCTCGGCCCGCGCAGGTGTCCAGCCCATCCGCCGGGCGTACGAGTCGGCCTGGGCCCGCGCCACCTCGTACCCCACGGCGCCGACGAGCTGGATCCGGTCGGTGATGGAGCGCCGGGTGCGGGTCCGCTCAGGCCCGAGCGCACGATCCACCGCCTGCCCGGCCACCTGTCGGTACGTCCCCAGCGCATCACCGATCGCCACTGTCAGCCCGGGCGCCAGGCCCAGGACCGCGGGCACAGGTCCGGCTCCCGCGGCACGATCACCGCGCAGGGCGACCGTCCGCAGCCCGGCCTCCACCGCGACGACATCGGCACGGGTCAGCCGCGAACGCAACACCCGGTCGACCCTGTCGAGGATCTCGTCGACATCGGCGACCTCCGCCCGGACCTCGCCGGCGCCGCCCGGCCAGGGCGCCCCGGCTGCGCCGATCACCCAATGGTCGGCCTGAGGCACGAGGAACAGCCGTCCCCGTTCGGTCCGGATGACCAGGCCGACGCGCCCGCGGATCCGCTCCCGGGGCACCACCACGTGCACCCCGCGGATGACCTCGGGCCGCAGAACCCGGCGGGGGCGGCCCAGCAGCCCCTCGATGTCACGACTCCACACACCGGTCGCGGCGATGACCTGGCGGGCCCGGATGACATGCTCCTGCCCGTCCACCTCATCGCGGACGACCGCCCCGGTCACCACGTCACCGTTGCGTCTCAGCCCCACGACCCTGGCCCGCGACGCCGCCAGCGCACCGTAGCCGACCGCCGTCCGCACCAGGTCGATCACCAGCCGGACGCCGTCCACCCGGGCGTCGTAGAACCGGATCGCCCCGGTGAGCCGCGACGGGCGGATGTCGGGAAAGATCCCCAACGTTGCCGCCTTGTCGTAGTGGCGCTGGATCGGCAGCCGCCCACCGGCGACCCGGGCGGCCAGGTCGTACGCACCGACGCCCACCGCGCCCCACACCCGCTCGACGATCGGCACCCGCAGCGGGATGAGGAACGGCTGCGGGCGGACCAGGTGCGGAGCGATCCGATCCGCCAACACGGCTCGCTCCTCCAACGCGGTTCGGTCGCCGTGCAGCAGGCCCGAGGACCGCGACGACGCGCCGGCGGCCCAGTCGGCGGCCTCCACGAGGCCCGTCCGCAGCCCGCGGCTGACGGCATCGAGGGCCGTCCCCGCGCCGACCACTCCCCCGCCGATCACCAGGACATCGAGACCGGGATCGGTGGCCATTGCGGCCAGGGCTTCGGTGCGGGTGCGGGCGGTGAGCGCTGAGTCCTTCACGACCCCCACTGTGCCAGCTGAGGGCGGCTCCTGCCGGACCGCCCGGGCCAGTCGAGGGCGGCTCCTGTCGGACCGCCCGGGCCAGTCGAGGGCGGCTCCTGTCGGACCGCCCGGGCCACCTAGGCCGGTACGGTGCCGGCCACCGGCGAGGCCACCACCACCGAGTTCGACTCGAAGGTCCGCCCGTCCCAGTCCTCGCAGGTGACCAGGACGAGTCGATGCGGCCCGCTCTGGGAGAACAACTCCGATGACTCCACCGCCAGCCGCTCCTTGGTGATCACGCGGACGCTGTCCACCCGGTAGAGATAGCTCCCCGAGGCTCCGGCCAGCTCGACCTCGGCCCCGGGTCGGATGTCGACCAGATGCTCGAAGACCCCGTTGCCGCCGCTCACCTTGTGCGCGGTGAGCAGCACCACTCCCCGATCGGCGCCGGCGTCCGCCGACCGGTTCCACCAGCCGACCTGGCGGGGATTGTCGGGCGGGTGCAGCACGCCGTCGTCGAGTGCCATCGGCAGGATCTCGGCGTCCCGGATGCCCAAGGAGCCGACGGTGATCCGTTCCGGATCCGACGGTTCCGCGCCGGCCATCGGCGCCGCGGTGACCCGCAGCCAGGAGCGCCAGACCACGGCCGAGGGCGCCAGCACCACCGCCGCCAGGATCACGTACGGAAGAACCGCACGGATCACCCGGGTCGTCACCGACCCCCGCCGCCCGGTCCCGGACCTTCCCCGATCTGTCATCGGTCCTCGCTGCTCAGCGCAGGGCGCGCTTGCGGATCTCCAACCCCGCCAGGCCGACGAGCACCACGGACCCGAGGGTCAGCACGACGATCCCGCCACGACCCGGTCCGACGCCGGCGTCGACCGACGCGGGCACCGCCTCCGAGTCGTCGCGGGCTCCCGCGACCGTCCCCACACAGACGACCGCGCGGGAGATCGGCTCGCGGTCGGCGGTGGCCACGACCGTGTCGGGCCCGGGGCGTACGGCGATGTCCGGCTCGGCGTCGGGAGCCGTCGACTCGACGGCGACCAGGACGTACCCCATCGACGCGGACAGGTCGGGCAGCGCCCAGGTGGCGCTGCCGTCGTCCCAGATCGGCCCCTCGTCTCCGTCGAGGAAGTCCTCGCAGGCGACGTCGGTGTAGCCCTTGTCATAGCCGCTCGCCTTGATGTACTCCAGCCACGACTGTGTCGAGGTCGGTTGGGGCGAGGCCGACGGCGCCGGATCGGCCCGGGCCACGCCCGTGGCGGCCGCGGCCAGGGCGAGCCCGGCCACCAGCGCGCCGGCGGCGGCGCCCGCGGCGCGGGCCGATCGGGACCGCCGGACGGCGGGACGAGACGAAGCGACGGTGTGCATGGTGATCCCCTCCTGGGTGCGGATCCGGCCTCGGGTCATGGTGCCATCCCCCCGCGTGTCCACGACCTCACCCCTGCCGCCTGGCGATGACGCCGAAGCCGGCCAGACTGGCCACCACGAGGATCCCCGCACCGGCGGCGGCCACTCCGCCCAACTCGGGGCCGACACCCGAGGCGACGGTGCTCGGTACGCTGGTGCCGGTCGGGACCGGCGGCGAGGCGGTGATCGCCGAGGGGCTTGCCGAGGCGGGCGCCACTGCCGAGGGCGTCGGCTCGGCCCGAACGGGCAGGCTCCCCGTCAGCCCCAGGGCGACGCCGAGCACGCTGCCGGCAGCGACCACACGCGCGGCCACGAGGCGACGGGAGGACGGGACGGTGTTCATGGCTCTCCTCAACGAACGGCGACACAGGGGGAAGGAAACGCCGGATCGTCTATCCATCACCCAGCCTGCCCCCACCACGCCCGTACGCAGCGACGACACGCGACCTGCCGGTGAAGCTCAGTGGGCAATTTGTTACATTCCTGTGACAATAGGACAGGCGTCCGATCCGCTACCCGCGATGGGTGCAGAAACGCATCCCCGGTAACATCGGACTCACTGAGGACGATTGCCAACCCGACCGGACAGGAAGAAAGGCGATCCATCATGTCGAAGGTTTTCGACCAGCAGCGGTCCCGGATGGCCGACGGCCAAGGATTCATCGCCGCCCTCGACCAGAGCGGCGGCAGCACCCCCCGGGCCCTGGCCCAGTACGGGATCCCCGAGGCCGACTACCACTCCGAGGACGAGATGTTCGACCGCGTCCACCAGATGCGGACCCGGATCATCACCAACCCGGCTTTCACGGCGAACCGGATCCTTGCCGCGATCCTGTTCATCCAGACCGTCACCCGTACGGTGGACGGCCTGCCCACGGCCCAGTACCTGTGGCACCGCAAGGGAATCGTGCCGTTCCTCAAGATCGACAAGGGTTTGGCCGAGGCCGCCGACGGCGTACGCCTGATGAAGCCGATCCCCGACATCGCCGACCAATTGGAGCTGGCCCAGACCAACGAGGTGTTCGGCACCAAGGAGCGTTCGGTCATCCTGCAGGCCGACCGCTCCGCGATCGGCCGGGTGGTCGACCAGCAGTTCGAGATCGGGGCCAAGGTCCTCGGTGCCGGGCTCGTCCCGATCCTGGAGCCCGAGGTCGACATCAACTCCGTCGACAAGGCCGAGTCCGAGCAGATCCTGCACGACCTGCTCAAGCAGGGCCTGGACGCCCTTCCCGAGGGGCGCGAGGTGATGCTCAAGCTGAGCATCCCGACCACCCCAGGCCTCTACTCCGACCTCATCGCCCACCCGCGGGTGCTGCGGGTGGTGGCGCTCTCCGGCGGCTACTCGCGGGGCAAGGCCAACGAGTTGCTGGCGAGGAACCCCGGGCTGATCGCCAGCTTCAGCCGTGCGCTGATCGGTGACCTGCGCGCCCAGCAGGACGACGCCACCTTCACCCACACGCTCGACGAGGCCATCGAGACCATCTACCGGGCTTCCGTCGACAAGACGGTCTGAACGCCGACCGGCCCGCAGGCTTCCACCGGAGGGACCACCATGGACAGGGCGTATGACTATCTGATCGTCGGCGGCGGCGTCTCCGCGGACGCCGCCGCCCGCGGCATCCGTACGGAGGACACCGACGGTTCGATCCTCATCGTGTCCGCCGATGTCGACGCGCCCTACGACCGGCCGCCGCTGAGCAAGGGCGCGTGGACCGACCCGGACTTCACAGCCGACCAGCTCCCGCTGAAGACCGCCGAGGAGACCGGCGCCGAGGTCGTCACCGGCGAGCCGGTGGCCGAGGTGCACCCCGTCACCCACCACGTCACGACCGGGTCGGGGCGGGCGATCGGCTACGGCGAGTTGCTGCTCGCCACCGGCGGAACGCCGAGGACCCTGCCCGGCCTCCCGGCCGGGGAACGGGTGTTCGCCTACCGTTCCGCCGACGACTACCGGCGGCTGCGCGCCCGGGTGACGCCGGGGACGACCGTGGTGGTGATCGGCGGCGGGTTCATCGGGACCGAGTTGGCCGGCTCGCTGTCGAAGGTCGGCGCAACGGTCACGCTCGTCACCCCCGACCCGATCCTGGCCGCGAAGACACTCGGGCCGCAGCTCGGCGCCGAACTCGGCCGCCGCTACGGGAAGGCGCTGGACCTACGGACCGGTCGGCGGGTCACCGCGGGCACGGCCGACGATGCCGGCGTCGGTGTCACTCTCGACGACGGCACGCAGGTTCACGCCGACCTGGCGGTCCTCGGACTGGGGATCACCCCCAACCAGCAGCTCGCGGCCGATGCCGGGATCGGCGTGAACGACGGCGTCGAGGTCGATGCCCAACTGCGGACCAGCGCCCCGCACGTGTGGGCCGCCGGCGACGTCGCCGAGTATCCCGATGCCATCCTCGGCCGTCGCCGGGTCGAGCACGTCGACCATGCCCAGCACTCCGGCCGGCAGGCCGGCCGCAACATGGCCGGCGCCGGCGAGACGTACGGCTACACGCCGTTCTTCTGGTCCGACCTGCTCGACGACGGGTACGAGGCGATCGGGCGGATCGACGCGTCCCTGGAGATCGTCGCCGACTGGCACGAGCCCCTGGCCGAGGGCATCCTCTACTACCTGCGTCCCGACGGCGTCCCGCTCGGGGTCCTCACCTGGAACACGTACGGTCACGTGGATGCCGCCCGCGAGCTGCTCGCCGCCGGCGAGCCGCTCGACCGGGCAAACCTGCCGACCCTGGGCTGAGCGCTCAACCCTCGATCCGCAGCGACGCCCCGCCGACGTACTGCTCGACCTCGCTCACCCGGACCGTGACGTCCAGCCGCCACTGCCCGGGGCGGGGCAGGTCGACCGTGGCGCTGTGGTAGATCACCACCGGCACTTCGCCAGGGCCGGCCGGCTCGCTCGCCGAGCTGGTGATCTCCACCGGCAGCGGGCCGATCGTGCCGTCGTCGGTGCGGATGACGGCGTCGACCTCCTCGGGGATCCGGTTCGCGCCTTGGGGTTCCAGTCTCACCGCGACGGTCGCGGGCCCGGTGCGGGCCGGCGTCAGCGCGGCCTCCACCCGGTAGGGCCCCACCGGCGCCTCCGCCCGGGCGGTGGGCCGGTACGTCGCGTTGCCGGGGGCGGTCGAACCCAGCACGGCCGCGGCGAGGACCACGCCCGCGAGAAGTCCCACCTCCGCCTCGGTCCGGCGGCGCAAGGCGGCGGTACGGCCCGGTACCGCGCCGCCGTCCGCGGCGGGGGTACGGTTCTGGGCCGCCACCCAGCGTGAGCCGGCCAGGGCCAGGGCCAGCGCGGCCGCGACCAGGGCCAGTTTGAGCACCAGCACCCGCCCCCAGGACGTCTGCACCAGCGCACCCGGGAAGCCCAGACCGACCAGCGCCGGCCACACGCCGCTCACCACGACGACGCCCACCGCCACCACGGCATACCGGGACCACCGGCGCAGTCCGGCCAATGCACCAGCGTCGACCCGTCGGCGCAGCACCGCGGCAGCCAACACCACCAGGCCGCCGGCCCAGGCCACCGCCCCGGCGATGTGCGCCGAGGTGGAGACCAGCAGGGCAATCGACTGCGCGCCGTGGCCGGCGTGGGCCACCGCGACCACCGCGGTCAACGCCCCGGCCGCGGCGAACAGGGCCCATCCTCGTCGGGGAACCGCCCCGCCCCGGCGGGCCAGCAGCCAGCCGGCCACGGCTGCTGCGATCCCGCCCAGGCGAACCGCCGTCCAGGCCGCATAGCCGCCGGTGAGGAAATCCGCCAGCCCCGCGCGCCACTGGCTTCCCGTCTGCGCGGCCAGTTGGGCGCCGAGCTGGACGAGGCTCCCGGCAACCACCAGACCGACGCCGACGGCCGCGGCCCGGGCCGGCCCCCGCGGCAGCCGGCGCCCGGCGCCGGCCAGCACGAGCCGGCCGGGCACCAGCCCGAGGGCGAGCACCAGTCCACCGGTCACCGCGGTGCGGGTGATCACCGACGTCACCGGGACCCACACCGGGGTCGCCGGAATGGGCACCTCGGTGGCCAAGGCGGGCACCCCGTACCCGAACTGGATCGCCCCGGACACCACGTGGCTGTCGGTAGAGACCGCCGTCCACGACACCAGGTAGCGGTCCTGCGGCGCGTCCGGCCGCAGGTGGATGACCAGCCGGTTTCCGTCGACGTCGGTGCCGGTGTCGACCCGGCCGGCCGTCGCGCCGACTACCGTTGCGGCCTCGGAGCCGCTCGGCGCACCGATGGCCTCCGACAGGCGCACCTCCACAGTGCTCGGCCACGTGTCGACCCGGTCCCCGTCGCCGGGCGTGGTGCCGAGGAGGTACGCATGCGCCGACGCCGGCAGGACGCCGGGGACGGCCGACCACAGCGCCGCCAGGAGCAACAGGCCGACGGCCCGGAACAGCAGGATCGATCCGCGGGCCCGGCGAACGACCGTCACCGCCGCCCGGTCCGAAACACCGACCAGCCGCCGATCAGCAGGCCGAGCGCGCCCAGGACGGTGCCGACGACGCCCCAGATCGTGCCGCTCGACGGCCCGACGGAGGCCTGGGACGAGATCCCCGCCTCGGTCGGTGCGGCGGATGTGTGGGCGCCGTGCGCATCGTCGGCGCTTCCCTCGGTCAGCGTCAGGTCCGGCGCGGGGTGTTCGGCCTCCGCGCCGCCCTGGGCCTGCTCGACCCAGTCGATGTGGGTCCCGTCGGAGTATCTCTGCACGGCGGGCAGGACCAGCGTGTCGGCGTCCGGCAGCGGTCCGGCGAGCAGCGGGAAGCGGACGAACTCGTCGGGGGCCAACCCGGGACCGGTCGCGGTCCAGGTCACCTTGGCGACCCGTTCGGTGACCTGTGTGCCGCCGGCGGTGGTGGTCGGTGCGGCGAGCTTCTCCAGGCTGACCGTGGCCTTCCAGCCGGGCACCGGCTCGGTGCGTACGGAGGTGATCGGGGTGTCGGAGGGGAAGGTCACCTCCAGACCCACGGTTCGCGCCGAGGATGACTCGCTGGGCACGCGCAGGGTGAGGACGGTGTACCCGCCCCTGGTCGGGTTGTCCGCCGAGATCGTCACGTGCGCGTGGGCGGAGGGCGAAGTCGCGGCCCACAGAGCCAGACCGGCGGCGAGGGCCGCCGCCGTCCGGCGGAGGGGGTGCTTCATGGAGACGTGTCCCAACTATTCCGAATCGAGGCGACCGAGGATGTGGCGCCGCAGGGCGATCACCCTCGGGTCACCGTAGTCACGCGGATGCGCCAGGTCGATCGGCACGATCTCGGTGATCCGCGCCGGACGCGGCGTGAAGACGACGATCCGGTCGGCGAGCAGGATCGCCTCGTCCACGTCGTGGGTGACCATCACGGCGGTGAAGCGTTCCCGCTGCCACAGGTCGCGCAGCTCCCGCTGCAGGGCCCGCCGGGTCAGCGCATCGAGCTTGCCCAACGGCTCGTCGAAGAGCACGACCCGTGGCTTGTTCACCAGGACGCGGGCCAGCGCGGCGCGCTGCGCCATGCCGCCCGACAACTGGGCCGGCAGCGCATCGGCGAAGTCGGACAGGCCGACCAGTCCCAGCACGGCATCGATCGCACCGGCCGACTGCTCCAGGGTCCCGGTGGCCTCCGGACCGAGAGCGACATTGTCCCGGACGGTACGCCACGGCAGCAGCGTCGGGTCCTGGAAGACCAGGCCACGGCGCGGGTCGGGCCCGGTCACCTCCTCGCCGTCGACGTAGATGTCGCCGAACAGCGGCCGGTCCAGGCCCGCGAGCAGCCGCAGCAGGGTCGACTTGCCCGACCCGGAGGGGCCGACCAAGGCGACGAACTCCCCGGCGGCAACCGACAGGTGGACGTCGGCCAGGACGGGCAGGGCGGCGCCGGACGCCGTACGGAACCCCTGGGACACGCCGATGATGTCGATCGGCACACCGGCGATCGTGGAGGTGGATGTCGATACCGGGTTCACCATCGGGTCAGGTCCTTCTGCCAGGACAGCACGCGATTGCGTACGGCCAACAGGATGCTCAGCAGGCCGCCACAGAAGACGACCATGAGGATGATCGCGGCGTACATCGCCGGGTAGGCCGACCAACCCTTCTTCCAGTTGATGTACCAGCCCAGGCCGGAGTTGACGCCGAAGTTCTCCGCCACGGTCAGGGTGACGAAGGCGGCGCTCAGCGCCATGAACAGGCCGGTGAAGATGCTCGGCAGCGCCGCAGGCAACGAGATCCGCCAGATCAGGAAGCGGTTGCTCGCACCGAGTGTCTGGGCCACGTCGTAGTAGCTGCGCGGCACGCCGCGGATCCCCGCCCGGGTGAGCACGGCGACGGGGAACCACACGCTCAACGCGATGAGGAAGACCGCCCCGGCGTACGCGGTCGGGAAGACCACGAAGACGATCGGCACCCAGGCCAGCGCCGGCACCGGGCCGATGTACTGGATCACCGGGTGCAGCCAGTAGGTGGCCTGGCGCGACCAGCCCATCGCCAGGCCCGTGATCAGCCCGGCGACCGCACCGACGGTGAACCCGATGGCGAGCAGGAGCAGCGAGTTTCCGAAGCTCTGCGACAGCAGCACCCGGTCCTTCCACAACTCGGCGAAAAGCTGCTGGGGAGGGGTGAAGTACGGCGGCACGAGGGCGCCGGTCTTCGCGGTGGTCCACTCCCAGATCAGATACCACGCGCCCGAGGCGATCACCCACGGTGTCCCGCCGCCGAGGGAGCCCAGGACGCGCTCGGACCGGGGCAGTCCCGACCGGCCGTACGCCCACGTCGCGGCGTACGCCACCGGCAGGGCGACGGTGATGACGGCGATGAAGCGGGTGCCCTCGACCACGTACCGGGAGGTGTCGGGCACCGCGATCGTCATCAGGGCGGCGGCCGCCCACACCGCGAGCGCGCCGATGCCCGGCCCGGCGTGCAGTTCGCGGGGAGCGTGCAGCCGGGCCACGGCGGCCTCGATGCGGTCCAGCACCGTCGACCCGTCGGAGGCGGCTGCCCGGCGGGTCGACGGAGCCTCGATCACGTCGGTCACCAGTCCAGCCCGAGATCGGCGTACACCTTGTCGGCGAGCTCGCCGGCATTGGTCCTGGCATCCAGGAAGCCGGTGCCGGCGAACTTCTCGATGCCCGGGACCAGGGCGGCGCGCAGCTTGCTGGCCGACGGCTGGAAGCCGTACGTCTTGAGGATGGCGGCGACGGTGGCCGCGTCGGCCCCGGCGACGTAGTTCTTGTCAATCTCCAGTTGCGCGGCCTCCTCGATGTGCGAGCCGACCCACCGGCTGCCGTCCGCCCAGGCGGTGACGAGCTTGCGCGCGGTGTCGGGGTCCTCGCGGATCAGCACCCCGTTGATGGCGGTGGCGCAGCAGTACTGCTGCGCGTTGTGGCCCTGACGATTGTTGGTCAGCTCCTTGGCCCAGGCACCCTCGGTCTCCAGGGTCGGCAACAGCGCGATCGGGTCGGAGGCGGCGATCGCGTCGACCTTGCCGTCCTTGAGGGCCTGCGGCAGCAGGTCGTTGTCGATGACCACCCACTCGACCTGCTTGGCCTCCGGCGAGGGCACGATGCCCGCGTCGAGAAGGTCGAGGGAGAAGAAGTTCAGCGCCGAGCCCTGCAGCCCGGAGACGCCGATCTTCTTGCCCTTGAGGTCGGTCACCTGCGCGATGTCGCTGTCCTTGTTGATCACCAGCCGCAGGCAGCCCTCGTGCAGGCCGGCGACCAACTTGACATCCTGGCCCTGCTCGATCGGCTTGAGCCAGGAGAAGAAGATGCCGGGCGCACCGACGTACTTCCCCGACCCGACGGCGGCGTGGGTGTCCTCGCCGGTGCCGGTCTTCTTCAGCACGACGTTGAGGCCCTGCTGCTCGAAGAAGCCCTGCTCGTACGCGGCGTACAGCGGCGCCTCGCAGACGTCGCCGCCGTAGACCAGCGGCAGCTCACGACCGGCCCAGCTGCCGGTTGACCTGGTGTTGCGCCACACGCCCCAACCCGCGGCACCGGCGGCGATCACAGCCGCGCCGACTCCGATGCCGGTGAACAGGGCCCGCCGCGACGGCGATGCCGGACGGTCGGGGTCCGCGTCGCCGGCCGCCTTGCGCACGGCTCCGCTGGGCAGTACCTCGGGCTGCTCAGGATGGGGGTCGTTCCCCTCCGGGGGATTGGTCGGATCCGGGGGATTGGTCGGACCATCTGAAGTCATGGTTTCTCCTCGTCATCGGCTGGTGCCGATCCCCAGCTCACTCATTGGCTGAGCTGCGTGGATGTATAGGCATGGCTTATGCCGTCGCGGAAACCCTACTCATCCGGCAGTGAATCTGCAAACGGCCCGATCGGCCCGGGCCCGGGTGGGGCATCGGCCCGGCATCGGCCCGGCCATGCTCGGACTCGGAGAGGCCATGCTCGGGCTCGGAGAGGCCATGCTCGCCCGGAGAGCGGGATCGGTGGAAACTGCGGGGTTGACCACACAATTTCGACCGACCCCTGCGCCGGGCCGCCACCGACCCCTGCGCCGGGCCGCCGTGGCACGGGCTGGGATGCCCGACCCGCCGCCGACGAGGAAGGCCGTCGTGATTCGGCTCACGTCTCCGACACCGACCACTTCCGGCAGCTACCGTGACCCCTACGACACACCAGTGGACAAGGAGGTCCTCATGCGCACTGTTCAGGATCGGCTGTTGGAGTGGCTGAAGAGTCACGACGGTGAGAGTCTCGGTGCCTTCGTCGAGGAACAGGAGGTGGACCTCGACGAGGCACAGGCCGCGATGCGCTCCCTGGTGCGCCGCGGCCTCGTCGAAGCCGACGGCGCTCTGGGCGAGGACGAAGCGGCCTACCTGCACCTGGCCGCCTGATCCGGGCCACTCCCGGTGGCCTGTCGCCGGCCCGGCCGTGGACAGGCCACCGCCTACCGAAAGACCGGCCCGGGCCCCGGGTTGTCCCCGGGCCGGCGCCCTCATGAGGACAATCGGGCGCGCCACATTCGTTTCGAGCACGGGGATCGACTGCAGGTCCCGGACCTGTGGGGCACCGGGGGGCGCAGTTGCAGCCGGCGTCGGAGGACGCGCAGACGATGCAGACGACATGAGCTGACGCCTTCGACGCCACGACCGTGCAAGGTGTGGAGAGCGCTCCCGGGGGTCGAGACCACGGGTTCTGTTGCCTGCCGGTGAGGACGTCAAGCCCGCTGATGTCGCCGGTTTGAACAGTCGACTTATCGTGGGCCCTGTGGGACTCGAACCCACAACCCGCGGATTAAAAGTCCGCTGCTCTGCCAGTTGCGCTAAGGGCCCTCGGCGGCCCACTCTACCGGGTGGGCCGACGGTCAGGCCGCTGCGAGAACGTTCTCCCGCAGCAACTCGGCGATGCGGGCCTCCAGTTGGTCGGCGGCGGCCCGGATGGCGTCCCGGCCCCGGCCCGCCACGGGCTCGACGTGCCAGTCGACCCATTGCTTGCCGGCGTAGTCGAAGAACTCCGGGCACCCCATCGTCACCACGACATCGGCGGCGCCGATCAGGCTGGTGGTGAAGGGCAGGGGATACGGGTTCCTCAGCGCGATGCCGCGCTCGGCGAGAACTGCGACGACGTCCGGCTCCAGGCCCCCGCGCGGATGCTTCCCGGCGCACCGTACGTTGACCCGTCCGGCGGCCAGGTTCAGGGTGAGCGCCGCCGCCATGTGCGAGCGGGCGCTGTTGTGCTCGGAGACGTACAAGATCTCGGGCAGCGCCTTGGCGATCCGGCCCTCCGCCTGCGCCCTGGCCAGCAGGAGGTCCTTGGCCATGCGGGTGACCAGCAATGGCAGGTAGTCGTTGACCGACACCTGCCGCTCGAGGTGTTCACGGGCTGCCGAGACGGCCCGTCCGACCTCGTCGGGCCGGAAGACGCCTTCGTAGTGGTCGGCCAACAATGCGGTGTCATACTCGTAGCGCTCGGCGAGTTCCTCAGGCGTCAGCATCGATCGCACCTCCTGGTCCGCCTTGCGGCGGGTCCGCGGCCGGGAGTCCTCGTACTCCCGACATGAGACGAAAATCGTAGCAGATCGTTCACCTTTTGTTCATCTTTGGTTCACTTGAGGTTCCCGGGGACGTCTCGGGTCGGCATGGTCGGTCGGCGGACCGATGAAGCTCAGGTCCAGCTTGACACTTCCCGCCGTGGGCCGCGCCGGGCTAACGTCTCGGCCAACGCCGCAGCAGGGTGGGCAACCCCGATCATCAGAGGACCGGGTTGCCGGGGAAGCACCCGACGACCGCGCCCGCGGTCCAGCAACGGCGGCCGGGCGTCCCGATGGCAGGGGAAGGCTGTCGGGACGCTCCATCATGCCCACGTCCGCTATGCTGGTCGTCGGCCCTCGCACCGCAGGTGGTGAGGGGGTCGCGGTGATCGCACCGGGTCCCCTTCGTCTAGCGGCCTAGGACACCGCCCTTTCAAGGCGGCAGCGCGGGTTCGAATCCCGTAGGGGATACCACGGCGAGCAGTTCGGCCCGGCCGCGCCCGGGAGGCCTGCTGCTCCCACACCCCCGGGGTGCCGCGTCGGCACTCGACGGCCTCCCGTACCCTGAAGGACATCCGGGCCCACTCGTCGGCCCCGCTGTTCGGGAGGCCACCATGGCCGCATCGCGTCCCGCCAACGTGTCGCCGTCCACGGCCCCGCCATCACGAGGCGGCGGCCTGCGTACTGCCCTCCTCGTCCTTGCCGGCTTCAATCTCCTCAGTTGTCTCTTCGGTGCCTGGGGTGTCGGCGCCGCCGGCCCGCAGCTTTTCGGCACGGATCTGCTCGCCGGCACTGCCTTCGACGGCCTGTACTGGGTCGGGGCGCTCCTCCTGGGCGGTGTCGTCGGCGGCACGCAGGCTCTCGCCCTGATCCTTCACCTTCGCCGCTCCCCGTGGACGATGTTCGGCCACCTGCTGGCCGGCGTGACGATGTTGTGCTGGATCTACGGAGAGATCTCCGTCATCGGCGGTGGTGCCTGGCTGCAACACCTCTACTTCGCGTCGGGCCTTGCCCAGGCGGGGCTGGCGACGGTGCTCCTGGGCGCCATCCCGGTCAGGCGCCGCGCCACACACTGACAACGAGACGTGCATCACATATCTCACCACGCCGTCAATGGATCCACCGGTGAATGCACCCGCGTCGATTAGGCTGACGGTGGGGATGTGGCCGCGATCTGACTCGGGGCCATCGCAGTGGGGGGACGGAACAATCACATGGTCAACGCATCGGCTCTTCCGCCGTACGCGCAGCTGAGCAAACGGATCGCCGCCATGATCGACACCGGTGAATGGGAGCCGGGAACCCAGTTGCCGACTGTTCGCCGGATGGCGATCGACACCGGCCTGGCCAGCAACACGGTGGCCAGGGCCTACCGGTCGCTGGAGGAAGCCGGCTACATCCGGGCCGAGGGACGCCGAGGCACCTTCGTACGTGATCGCCGAGTTCCGGTGAATGGCGACCCGCCCGAGGAACCCGACCCGGTCTGCGTCTGCGTGTCCCAGGAGATGATGCTCCGCCGACCCGAGCCCGCCTGGCCCGAGAACCGGCTGGCAGGCCTCCTCGACGACGGTTTTCGTCTCCTGGACGCGGAAGGACGCCTACACGGGCCGGAGGCCGCCGTGCGGATCTTCACTGCGCTGGCCGCCGATCCACCGCGAGTGAGTGACATCGACAGCGTCCGGCTCACCCCCGGCCTGATCCTCGTCACGTACGTGTCCCAACGCTCGTCCGCACGGACCCGCCACAGTGCGCTGTGGATGCGCCGGGTCGACGGCTGGCGGTCCCGCTGGCACCAGGAGACCTCGATATCGGAGCCCGACCAGGCACCCGGACCGGGGCCGACAGATCCCCCACAACCGTCCCGCTTCCCCGATCTGCCGGCGTAGTTGCGGGCCCCGCACGGCCATTCCCTGTGGTCACGGCGCCTCCGGCCTGCCGGCGTAGGCGGTCGCCCGCACCAAGGGCGGCAACCCGGGCAGCACCACCCGCACCGGCACCTCGACGGTCACGGCCACGACGAATGTCACCGAATCGCCGGCCGTCCGGCACCAGCTCACAGACGCCTGCGACGACTGCTCCGCCACCTGGCGCCGGGCGGCCGGACAGGCCTCGCCGTCCCGGTCGAAGGCATCCGCGCCGGCCAACGCACCCAGGTCCGCCAGGCCGCGCGCCCGGTGCATCGCGACGGCATACGCACCACCGATCATCCCCGCCCACATCAGGACGCCCAGCAGCACAATCACCCCGAGCCAGACGACCGAACCGGCGCCACGTTCATCAGGCCGCCTGCGGCGAGGTTCATCGGGCCGCCTGCGGCGAGGTTCATCGGGCCGCCTGCGGCGAGGCTCATTAGGCCGCCCGTTCATGGCCCCAGTTCCGGCTCGGTGAGCACGCGAGCTTCGGCACGGAGCGTCACCACCGCACGCCGTCCGGGTGGCCCGCTCGCCACCTCGCCGGTGACCACAGTGATCCGATCACCCTCCCGGACACTGATCCGGGCGCCCGGCGGCGCCTCGGCCCGCGCGGCGTCGACAGCATCCTCGTCCCCCCGGGCCACCTGACGTGCCACCTCGGCGACCGCGTCCTCCAGCAGCATCTGGCGGACCACCAGGTGCAATCCCCAGGCCAGCACGACGGCGGCAAGCACCACCACGACCAGACCCACCGCCAGTTCGGCGGTGACCATCCCCCGGTCCCGGACCGCGCCACCCGGGCGTCGGCCATCTGCACGGTCACCTTCATGTCGGCTGTTCCTCAGGCCGTTGCTCCTCAGGCCGTCGCTCCCCATGCCGTTGCCCCTCATTCCGGTGCGTCCCCCTCACGCCGTCGACCTTCACCTGGGGAGGACGGTGGCGGTGGGGCGCCCCACCGCCACGTCCCCTGCCCGGGTGTGCATGTCACCTGCGCGGCTCGCCGGCGGGCATCTCAACCGCCGCCGACCGCGGAAGGTGTCACACGCCCAGCGCCTTCGCGCTCATCACGGCCTTGAAGATGCCGATGATCAACTGGAGCAGGACCTCGGCGAACTCCTCGTTGCGGAAGATCTTGATCAGCACGGTGACCAGCGCGACGGCCGCGATGGTCCCGACGGCGTACTCGGCGGTCGCCATCCCGCGCTCGCCGCGCCGGACGAGCCGGTTGCGCAGACGGCGCACCAACTGCGCGCGCCCGTCGATCGGGGTGAGATGGGTGGACATGGGTCGGTCTCCTTTCCTCTTCCGGGGCCCGGTGCCCCGGCTCACCCGGAGGATGGTCGGAGCCGCTTCCGATGGGACGATCGGACGCCCGGCTGTGGACAACGGTTCCGGTCGCTCGCCGGCTGTGGACAAGTTCGCGGCCCGACGCCATCAGGTCCGGCAACGGCCCGCTCACCCGAGCACCGCCGGGAGCGTGCCCGCGATGATCGGCACGATGCCGACCAGGATGAACGCCGGCAGATAGCACGCCATCAGCGGCAGCACGCTGCGCACACCCACGGCCCGGGCACGTTCCTGCAGGGCGGCGTGACGCTCCTTGCGCGCCCGTTCGGCGTGACTGCGCAGCATCGCCACCAGCGCCGTACCGCTCTCGACGGATCGGGCCAGGTCGCGGGCGACCAGCGACCAGGCCGCTTCGTCACGCAGGCACGACCAGGCACGGGACTCGGCATCGCCGATCGCCACCTGGGCCAAGACCCGGTCGAGGTCCTGTCCCACCGGTCCGCCGACGGCATCAGCGACGGCCGCGGCCGCCCCGCGGACGGGAAGCCCGGCGGCCAGACAGGACGCCATCAGGTCCAGCGCGGCCGGGAGGTCGGCGCGCAGCCGCGCCTGCCGCCGGCGTACCGCCGGACTCACCAGCCGACCGCTCACCACCCATCCGACCAGCGCGACCGGCGGACCGAGGACCAGCGCCCACCACAGGGCACCGAGTCCCGCGCCGATCGCGCCCGCCATCGCGCCGGCCGCCAGCGCGAGCCGGCGGCGGGTTTCGCCCGATAGGCCGCCGGGCACACCCGACCCGAGCGCCGACAACGGCGACGGGCGTCCCGGGTCGGCCAGCCGGCGCCGCGGCAGCAGCGGGTCGGGGACGACCAGCCACGCGGCCAGCGCCGCGGCCACGGCCGACACGAGCACCATCATCGCGTTCCTCCTGCTCCCGGCGTACGCGCCAGGTGTTCGGTCCACACGGTCCCGGCGCAGGCCAGTGCCGTCGCGGCGACAGCACAGGCGATCCCGGCCGGCGTACCGGTGAGGAAGCCGATCGGGTTCCCGCCGATGGAGGCCCCCAGCCCGAGCCCGACCAAGGGCAGCGCGGCCATCAGTTGGCCGGTCGCCCGGGAGGAGGCGAGTTCGGTGCGGACCATGCGGGCCACGTCCGCATCCCGGGCCAGTGCCTGCGCCACCTGGTCCAGGACGGGACCCAGCGGGGCGCCGGTGGCACGCGACACCGCCCAGGCGCGGGCCAGCTCGGCCAGCCCCTCCTCGCCCGGGCGGGACGCCGCCGCATGCCACACGGGGACCGGATCGGCGTCGATCTCCAGCACGGCGGCGGCCCCGCGCAACACCGGGCAGTCGGAGGCGATGACCGTCACCGCCCCGTACGCGTCCCGTCCGGCCCGGACCTCGGCGGCGAGCAAGGCGCAGGCCCGGGCGACATCGGCCTGGGCCTCGGCCCGACGACGGCCCAGCGTCCTGCTCCGCCACCACCAGCGGGCGGTGGCCGCCAGGATCAACCCGACGAGACTGGCCCCGAGCCCGAGCGGCCCTGCCGCCACCAGTCCGGTCAGGACGATCAGGACGACCGCGGCAACTGCCGGGGCCCGGTGCCGGGTCCGGCCTTCGGGTGCGGGGGTCGCGGACACCCGGGCCAGCGTCCGCTCCCCCGACGGCGGGACGACCAGGGCCGCGGCACCGGCCGCCAGCACCGCACTCAGCAGTGCCGTCATCGTCCGACCTTCGCCCGCAGCGCCTCGGCGCCGGGACCGGGCACGACCCGCCCGTCGGCCCGGAAGGCGACCCCTTCGCGTACGGTCACGAATCCGTCCCCGGTCGGCTGCACGAGTCCGATCTGGGCGACCCGCCGCCGCCCGTCCGCCTCGCGCCGCAGGTGGATGACGACATCGAGGGCCGACGCCGCCTGCGCGTGGGTCGCGGCCCGGTCCATCCCGCCCAGCGCCGCCAGGGCCTCCAGACGGGCCGGCAGATCCGCCACCGAGTTGGCATGGACGGTGCCGCAACCGCCCTCGTGGCCGGTGTTCAGGGCAGTCAACAGGTCGCACAGCTCGGCGCCGCGTACCTCCCCGACGACGACCCGGTCCGGACGCATCCGCAGCGCCTGGCGGACCAACGTGGCCAGGGTCAACTGCCCGCTGCCCTCCGCGTTCGGCGGGCGGCCCTCCAGGCGTACGCAATGCGGGTGGTCGGGTGCCAGTTCCCGGGAATCCTCCACGATGATCAGCCGCTCCCGATCCGGCACCAGCCCCAGCAGGGTTCCCAGCACGGTCGTCTTGCCCGTCCCGGTCCCACCGGTGACGAGGAATGCCAGGCGCCGCGCCACGATCGCGGCCAGCAGGTCGGCGCCGGCCGCCGGGACGGTGCCGCGGTCGACGAGGTCGGCCAGGGTGAACCGGCGCCGTGCCGGCACCCGCAGCGACAGGCAGGTGCCCGGGTCGGCGACGGTGCCGAGTACGGCGTGCACCCGGGTGCCGTCGGGCAGGCGGGCGTCCACGTACGGTGAGGCATCATCGAGGCGGCGCCCGACCCGGGCGGCCAGCCGCAGCGCCAGCCGACGCACCTCCTCCTCCGAGCCGAAGCTGAGATCGACCGGCTCCAGCCCCTCACCACGGTCGATCCACACCTGGTCCGGGCCGTTGACAAGGATGTCTGTCACGCCCTCCAGCCCCAGCAGCGGCTCCAGCACGCCGGCGCCGCCGGTGTCGCGCTGGAGCCTCTCGACCATGTCGAGTAGGGCCGCGTCCGTGACGACCATGCCGGCGGTGTCCATCGCCTCGGCGACGTCGGCGGGCGCCGGCGGACGGCCCAGCCCGGCCAGGGCCGGGCGGAGCCGATCGAGATCCGCGACCGGGTGGCGCGGGTCGGGTCTGCGTGACTCGGCCATCGCGCTCACCTCCCCGCCGACCGGCAGGCCCGGACCAGCCCGTCGCAGGCTGCGACCCACCCTCCCCCGGCCATCCGCCACGGCGGGTCGCCGCGCTCGGCGGCCAGCGGCAGGCGGGGCTCGTCGGGGATCCGGCCGACCGGAGCCAGACCGACCGCCTCCGCGACCAGGGCCAGGTCGGGACCTCGCCGCGGGGCCCGGACAACAAGTCGGACGTCGGGGGCCTGGCCACGACACGCCTCGCCGACCGCGCGGGCCGCGGCGACCTGGCGTACGCCGGGGCCGGCGACCACCAGGACGACGGTGGCCAGACCGACGGCGTCGGGTGGCCCACCGCCGGGGCGGGGCAGGTCGAGCACGATGAGGTCGTGGTCGGCCCGCAACGACGAGACGACGCTGCCGACGGCGACCGCGTCCGGGACGGCGGGGCTGACTCCGCGCCCCATCGACAGCACGGGGATTCCCTCGCAGGCGGGCAGGTGACGGGCCATCCGTCCGACGGTGCCCCGGGCCTGGGCGAGGTCGGGCCAGCGCCATCCCGGCTCGCGTTCGACGCCCAGCAGCAGGTCGATTCCTCCCCCGGACGGGTCGAGGTCGACCAGCGCCGTACGCAGCCCGGCCAGGCGGCCCGCGCCGGCCACCCCCGCGGCTGTAGTGGAGGCGCCGGCCCCTCCACCACCACCGACGACGGCAACCGTGGTCGCCGGGGACGCGTCCGCCCCGTCGCGCATCAACCGGGTGAGGGCCGGCGCGTCACGGGGCAGGACAACGACGCCCGCAGCGAGTTCGGCCGACAGCCGGCACAGCGTCTCCTCCTCGCCCTCGGCGCCGAGCACGTGGACGTCCGGGCGGCGCGGCAAGGACAGGCCGCCGACCTGGGCCGCCACGTCGGAGCCGAGCAGCACGACCGCGCTGGTGGACCAACGCCCCGGCAACGCGGCCACCCCGGTCCGCAGCACCGGGTCGGCGCCGAGGGATGCGGCGGCCGCCTCGACCCAGCGAGCGGCGTCTGGGCGGTCGGTGACCAGGACGACCTCGCGGGAGGGGGCGGGCGGGGCCGGCCGGGGTCGCCTCAGCAGGCCCCACGACGGCTTCGGGAACTCCCAGGAGGGTTGTGGGAGCGGTCGGGTGGCCGGCCCGGGATCGGACACGGATGCGGACACGGAAGGGTGCGTCATGCCCGGAGGATGGTCGGATCGGGTCGGGAGGGGACACCGCGGGGGCGGATCTGTGGATAATCCCGCAGACGTCCCCGCCTGTGGATGACAGGTGACAGACACGCGTCGCCCCGGTTGCGTACCGGCAAACGCCTTCCCGAACCAGCCGGGAACTGGTATGAATTGATCAAGGCATCCGCCCCGCATCGCCACCAGGCACCCACGCAGCGATCAACCGTCCCGAGGGCGTCGCCGCCGGACGAGCCGGCACGGGCGACACACCGTGCGCCTGTTCACCTGGTCGGGGGTGCCCTGCAGGACCCGCCCCAGCGGCGGGTCCTCAGGTTGTCCGGACTCCTCCGCTTACAGTGGGGCCATGCCCGCCGTCCGCACCCTGCATCCCGCCTCGGCGGTGACGTGGTTGGCCCCCGCGTGCCCGGCCCGAGTGCTCGATCTGGGCGACTCCTCCGGTGCGCTGGCGCACGATCTGGGTGAGCGCGGCCACGAGGTGTACGCCGTCGCCCCGGGCGTCGCGGACGCCCGAAGGGTCCAGGCCCGGGCCGTGGTGCGGGCCGTCGTCGACGCGGACCCGTCGCGGCTGCCGTTCCGCCCACGCTGGTTCGACGTGGTCACCCTCGCCTGCACCGAGCTCCCGGCGCGGGTGCTGCCGGAGGCGGCCCGGGTGCTGCGCCCGGGCGGCCACCTGGGCGTGGTCACCACCTGCCGTGACGACACCGTGCCGTGGGTCCGCCGGCTCGCCGGGCTCCTGCAGACACACGACCCGCGGGCGATGACCGAGACCCGCAGCGGGCCCTCGATCGAGGACCTGCTGGCCGACGGGTGGTTCGTCGACGCCGAGGAACACCGGTTCCGACTGTGGGTGCCGACCGACCGGGCCGGACTGCTCGCCATGGTCGAGAACCGTCCGGCGGTCGCCGAGTTGGCACCCGACCGGCACGCCAACCTGCTCGCCGATGTCGGGATGCTCTTCGACGACATCGCCCGAGGGCGCGAGGTGATGCTGCCCTACTCGGTGATCTGTCGGCGTGCCTGGCCCGATCCGGACCGCCAGCAGGCCGAGCCGTCCGTGGTGCTGGGACCCCATCTGCATTGGTGAGAGCCCGTCGTCATGTGCGCGGGTGACCGTATCGGGCGCGAGGAGGCATTAGGCTCGTCCCGCGGGCCCGTCCGGCGGTGCCTCGCAGACATGTCCGGGTGCAGCAGCGGCAGGAGAGACCAGCCATGGCCGATCAGATCAGTGACCTCGTCAAGAACATCACTGAGGACGTGAAGACCATCGTCCAGAGTGAGATCGACCTGGCGAAGGCCGAGATGGTGCCCAAGTTCAAGGGCTTCGGCATCGGCGGGGGTCTGTTCGCGGCGGCCGGCGTATTCGCCGTCTTCGCGCTCACCCACTTGATGACCGCCGCCGGGTTCGGGCTGGCTGTGGCGTACTCCCGCGGTGAGTTCTCCGCCGGCCCCGCCTGGGGCTTCCTCACCATCGGCGGGGCATTCCTGTTGTTCGCGGTGGCGCTGGCGGCGATCGGCTTCCTGCTGGTGCGGCGGGCCGGCCGCGGCGGCGTCACCCCGACGCAGACCATCGAGGAGGCCGGCGCCACCGTCAGGGCCGCGCAGCTCGCACTCGCCCGCGGCAAGGAGCAGGCGAAGGCGGACAACGAGGCGCGCAAGAACCCCCCGGCGACCGAGGTATGGGTGGGCTCGGACAAGCTCTGACGGCGCGGCGCCCCCACCCGGGGCGCTCCACCCGGTGCGGTGCGCCCGGTGCGCTCCACCTGAACCGGGACCGGTGGAAATTCAGGGGTCAGAGACACAAATTGGACCGATACCCATGGCCCCCGGAGGCTTCCTCGGGCCCCGGATGACTCCTCGGGCTCCCATGACTCATCGGGCCCCCGGATGACTCCTCAGGCTCCGAAGGTCTATCGGGACTGCTGAGCGATGCGCACCCGGCATGCCCGGCACATCCCGAGTTCACCCTGCCATCCGCGCTGCCGCAGGATGCGGGCAACCTCTCGAGCCACCCGGCACGGGGAATCCACCACGTCGCTCCAGCCATAGCGCAAGACCACGTAGTCGTCGAGCACAAGCTGATTCGAACGCCGACGATCCCGCCCGGCCGAACCGCGATGGGATTCCGTACCATCCAGTTCGATCACCACCCCCCACTCCAGATAGGCCAGGTCTGCCCGAGCGTGGCCGGTGATGGTCGCCTGCCGCGTCGCTGGAGGCAACGAATGCGCCACCTCGACCAACTTGCGGTAGCGCTCTTCCAGCACACTCTCGATGCCGGCCGCATCCCGCAGGAACTCCCGCAGATGCCGGCGATGGCGCAGACCGGGCCGTTGTCCCAGACCGTCCAGCAGATACTCCGGCCGGGTCAGGCCGTGGTTGAGCGCCGTGACGATCATGGCGGTGACCTTGTTGCGACGCTCGGTGCGGTCGACGATGTCCAGCACCGTGTCCTCGACCGACGTGACCCGTAACCTTCCCCGCCATCGGTCGGCGTCCTCGACCACGACCGCCCTCCGTGCCCGGTCGAGGCTGTCCCGTAGCGGTCGCCACCTCAGATCGGCCTCCCGCTTCTGGTTGGCCGGCAACCAGACCGGGATGGGCCCGGCCGACCGCTCGGCCAACCCGTGGACGTACGCGGCGGCGTCGAGACCGATGACCGCGGAGGGGCCGAACCGCGCCCCGACCGCTACCGCGGCAACACTCCAGGTCACTGCCTCGGGCCCGAGTCGATAGACGCCGTCGGCCACCCTGACCCACTGGCCGTTGCTCAGATGTCGGCGAATGACCTCGTCGGACAGTTCCCGCAGCAGGCGCCGTCGGGTGACCACCAAGTTCGTGGCACGGGCCTCCTCCAGCAGAGCGGTGCTTGGTTCTTTCGCATGTTCCATACCGGGGTTATGGTCCGTACGCCCCCCGAAGGGGACACCGACGACCCCGTGTGTGGACAACAGTTCCGATCACCTCGCACCTGTGGACACCTATGGCCGGGTGCCCGGGTCGGATACCGGTCAGACCCCGGTCGGATACCGGTTTGGATACCGGTCGAAATTGTGGGGTCATCCCCCCAATTTCCACCGATGCCGATGACGGGGGTAACCGCGAGCCGATGAAGGGGGGCGCCGCGAGCTGAAGCCGCGAGCCCGACGCCCCCTCAGTGCCGCGGATCCGGGTCACGCCCGAACCGGGGCGGCACCGTACGGAATCGGGTGCGGTCCCACGGCACGGACCACTCGGCCAGGTCGAGCAGCGCGTCGACGAGGTGGCCGGTCAGCCCCCAGATGAACAGGTCGTCGACGACGAACGCGGGCCCGAGCCGTCCGCCCGGGTAGCGCACCGCGGCCCGGTTGACCGGGTCGACCAGGCGGCGTACCTCGATCCGGTGCAGCTCGGCGATCTCGCCGGGATCGTTGACGGACACCGGATGCGGCGTGTGCCACCAGGCCACCACGGTCGTCACGTCGAATCCGCTCACCGCGACGTGCGCCGGCGGCAGCATTCCCAGCACCCGGAACGAGTCGGGGCGGACCCCGGCCTCCTCCCCCGCCTCCCGCTGCGCGGTGCCGACCGGCCCGTCGTCACCGGGAGCGGACGAGCCGCCGGGGAAGGCGATCTGGCCGGCGTGGCGGCGCAGATGGGCCCCCTTCTGGACGAACAGCAGGCGGGTCGCCGGCGGCCGGGTGTCGAAGAGGGCGAGCACCGCAGCCCGGCGGGGCGGGTCGCCGGTCCCCGGATCGGGCAGCACCGGCGCGATCCCTCGGTCATCGGCGAGTCCAGCGGCCAACCGGCGCATCACCGACGGCAGCGGTTGGCGGGCAGTCGCCCTCTGGTCGAGTTCGGCGTCGCGTTCTCCCAGGTCCCGGGGGTAGCCGGTGAGGTGCCGCGGGCGTTCGGGTGAGTCGGTGGCGTCGTCGAGGAAGTCGGGACCGGGAACCTCCCCGGGCCCTACGACACCGGACGCTTCGTCGGACACAGCCTCCAGTCTAGGACGGATCACAGCACCGGGCCCAGATGCTGCCCGATCAGCCCAGATGCTGCCCGATCAGATCGCGCAACTCGTCGGCCGAGCCGATCGGGCCGGCGTGGCGGGCAAGGATCGTGCCGTCGGAGCCGACGATGAGAGTCTGAGGCAGGCCGGCGATGCCCAGTTCGGCAGTGAGGCGGCGGTCCGGGTCGGCAACCTGCGGATAGTGCCAGCCCGACGCCGCGGCGAACTCCATCGCCGCCTCGGCGTCGGGATCAGCGACATCGACGCCGAGGAACCGTACGCCCGGACCGGCCCCGGCCGACACCTCGGCAAGGTACGGCGCCTCCTGACGGCAAGGACCGCACCAGGTCGCCCACAGGTTGATCACCATCGGGGTACCGGTCAGGGCGGCCACGCTCACGTCGGCCGAACCGTCCAGGCAGCGGGTGACGACATCGGGAAGCCGGTCCACGCCTGCCTTCCCCGCACCGGCATCGGCCGAAGGGGTCGATGCGGCCGGCGGCGCAGGAGAGGGCGTGGGACAGGCGGCAATGCCGAGTTCGGCCCGCCGGGAGGTCAGGTTCTGCGCAGCCGGGCGCGGCGTACCGGCCGGTGAATCGGCAATCGGGCCCGTCGACGCTCCGGCCGGGTCCAGCGGCCTCACCGGCGTGTCGGCCGCACAGCCGGCCACCGCCACGGTCAACGCGAGCGCGGCGAGCACAGCCACCGTACGGCCCCTCATCCGCGGGGCTCCTTCACCAGCGCCGCCGACCGGATCGGGTCGGTCTCGCCGATCCCGTACGAGGGGCAGAGCGGCGCCACCGGGCACGCTCCGCAGGCGGGCCGGCGGGCATGGCAGCGGCGCCGGCCGTGCCAGATCACGCGGTGGGACAGGATCGTCCATTCGCGCGGCGGGAAAAGCGCGGCCACATCGGCCTCGATCCGCTCCGGATCGGTCTGCCGGCTCCAGCCGAAGCGCCCGGCCAGCCGCCGGAAATGCGTGTCGATGGTGAGGCCGGGCACCCCGAAGGCATTGCCGAGCACGACGTTGGCCGTCTTGCGGCCTACCCCGGGCAGGGTGACGAGGTCCTGGAGCCGGCCGGGCACCACGCCGCCGTACCGGGCCGTCACCTGTTGGCCCAAGGCGATCAGGTTGTCGGTCTTGGCACGGTAGAACCCGAGCGAACGGATCGTCTCCTCCAGTTCCGTACGGTCGGCGCCGGCCAACTCCGCCGGGCCCGGCCAGCGGGCGAACAGCACCGGGGTCACCTGGTTGACGCGCCGATCGGTCGTCTGCGCGGACAGGATGGTGGCCACCAGCAGTTGCCAGGGAGAGACGAAGTCGAGTTCACAGCGGGCGTCGGGATAGGTCTCGGCCAGCACCCGGTTGATCCGGCGGGCCCGGCGGACGAGCGCTGTGTGCGTCTCCGAACCCCTCCGGGCCTGCTGCGCGGTCATGCGGGCCAGCCTAGACGTACCCGACACCCCGGGGCCTCGGTCCCTGCGACAGAACCAAAGCGACCGGATAGGCTATGGCGCGTACCACATGCCAGAGGAGGACGACGTGGACCCCGACGTGCTGAAGCAGGCACCCCTCTTCCGTGGGCTGGACAAGGAAGCCGCGAACGCCCTGGCACACACGATGTCGAGCATTCGGCTCAGCCGGGGGGCGGTTCTCTTCCACGAGGGGGATACCGGCAATCAGCTGTACGTCGTGGTGTCGGGCAAGATCAAGCTCGGCCGGACCGGTGCCACCGGGCGGGAGAACCTGCTCGAGGTGATGGGGCCGGGACAGATGTTCGGCGAGCTGTCTGTCTTCGATCCGGGCCCGCGGTCGACCACCGCCACTGCCGTGACCGCCTCCGAGCTGCGCTGCCTGGAGCACGACGACCTGGTCACCTGGCTGTCCCAGTATCCGCAGGTCGCCCAGGGCATCATGGCCCAGCTCGCCCGTCGGCTCCGGCACGCCAACGATGTGGTCAGCGACCTGGTGTTCTCCGACGTGCCGGGCCGGGTGGCCAAGGCGCTGGTCGACCTGTCGGACCGGTTCGGCGAGGACCGGCCCGAGGGCATCCTCGTCCACCACGACCTCACCCAGGAGGAGCTCGCCCATCTGGTCGGCGCCTCGCGGGAGACGGTCAACAAGGCGCTGGCCGACTTCGCCGCCCGCGGCTGGATCCGGCTGGAGCCGAGGTCGGTGACCATCCTCGACATGGACCGGGTGTCCCGGCGGGCCCGGTGAGGGCACCCCGGCCAGTACGCTGACGCCATGACGAAGTGGGAATACGTGACGGTGCCGCTGCTGACGCACGCCACCAAGCAGATCCTCGACACCTGGGGCCAGGACGGCTGGGAGCTCGTCCAGGTCATCCCCGGGCCGAACCCCGACAGCCTGGTCGCCTACCTCAAGCGTCCCGTCGGGGCCGAATCGTGAAGCCGTCGGAGAACCTCGCCGCGCTCGGGCTCGCGCTCCCCACGGTCGCCCGTCCCGTCGGCGCGTACGTTCCGGCCCGCCGCACCGGCGACGTCATCACCACGTCCGGCCAGTTGCCGCTGCGGGACGGGGCCCTGCCCACGATCGGCAAGGTCGGCATGCAGGTCTCCCAGCAGGAGGCGTACGACCTGGCCCGGACCGCCGCGCTCAACGCCCTGGCCGCCGCGGCGGCGGAGGCCGGCGGGCTCGATGCCATCACCGGCGTGGCGAAGGTGCTCGTCTTCGTGGCCAGTGCGCCGTCCTTCACTGGGCAGGCGGCCGTCGCCAACGGGGCCAGTGAGCTCCTCGGCGCCGTGTTCGGCGAGGCCGGCGCGCATGCCCGAAGCGCGGTGGGTGTGGCGGTGCTGCCGCTGGATTCACCGGTCGAGACCGAACTCACCGTCACGCTCGGGTGAGGAGGCTCCGGTGAGGGATGCCTCGCACAGCCTCGTCGCGGGCGGGCCGGTCCGGATCCTGGCCCCCAACCCGGGACCGATGACGCTGGAGGGGACGAACACCTGGGTGCTGCCCGGGATCGTCGGCGAGCCCGCGGTCGTCGTCGACCCGGGGCCGGCCGACCTGGACCATCTGGCCCGGGTGCGGACCGCCTGCCCCGAGGGGATCTCGGAGATCTGGCTGACCCACCACCACGATGACCACACCGGCGGCGCCGAACGCCTGGCGGTATGGACGAATGCGGTGGTGCGCGCGGCCGACCCGCGCCTCTCCCAGACCGACCCGTTCCAGGACGGGGAACGCAGCCGGATCGGCGGCCACGAGGTATTGTGCGTGACCCTGCCGGGGCACACTGCCGACTCGCTGGGCTTCGTCGAGTTCCTGCCCGGTGGAGCGGTACTGTTCACCGGCGACACCATCCTCGGCCGCGGCACGGCTCTGGTGGCCTGGCCCGACGGGAACCTCGGCCAGTACCTGGCCACCCTCGACAAGATCGACGGGCTGATCGAGCGCTGGGGGATCAGCCGCCTGCTGCCCGGCCACGGCCCGGAGATCACCGATCCGGGGGCTTGCGTCGGCCGCTATCGACACCACCGCCTGCGGCGGCTGGACCAGATCCGGGAGGCGTACGCCTCCGGGCGCACGTCGGTCGGGTCGCTCGTCGACGCCGTGTACGGGGACGTGGTCGGTGCGACCCGTCAGGCCGCCGAACTGAACGTACGGGCCCAGCTGGAGTACCTCGGCCTGGCGTGAGACGCCGGCGAGTACCGTCAGACGCCGGCGAATGCGACGCCGATGAAGACAGGGCACGGCCCGCATCCACCCGGATGCGGGCCACCTCGGCTCTGTGCCGATGCCGACATCTGCCGGCCGCGTGCGCTACACCCCGGCAGTGGCGCGCCCTTGTGCCCGGGCGCCGGTCGGGACGCGCCCGTCATGCGCCTGCAGAATCGGGGACCATTCGGTCACTTCGGGGTGCTCGCGGAGGATCTTGCGGCGCTCCCGCTCGGTCAGCCCACCCCACATCCCCCAGTTGATGTGGTTGTCCAGGGCCTCGGCCAGGCATTCCAGCCGGACCGGACAACCCATGCAGATACCACGCGCCTTGCGTTGGGCAGCGCCTTCCGCGAAGAGTTCGTCGAAACGTCCTCCGCAGTTCGCGTGCACTGCCCAGTCGTCGCCGTCAAGTGCGAACCCCATGACCCAGCCTTTCGATCCCTCGTTGGAGCGGTGCGGCTCATTGCCACCGGACGGTGCAACCGCCCGGGTTCCACCTCCCGACGAACCGTCGGCCCGCGGTCTCTGCATGGCGCCTGTTTGCCACGCGACCGGTCGTCGAGCTGACCAATTCCCCAAGTGGTGTTACTCCTGCCATCGTAGCCGTCGCCGGTCAGGCCGTGCGATCGGCTCCCTCGCTGGCGTACCAGTTGTTTACCAGACCAGCGGGTCAGTCCACCACGTCCAGTGGCACGGTGCGTTGTCACACACCTGATCGGGCGGCGTGCGTTCCGCAGTATCTGTGGAAGCGCGGGCACCCAATGAGATCAAGCTCACACGACAACCTCGCGTGATAGTGGCACCGCCGGATTGCCGATCCCGACCAGGTGACCCTGGTCACGGGCGACGTTCCTCACAGGATCCGGTTCGTTGGCGGTGGAGGTCCCCTGACGTAGGCTCGCTGTGTGCCGGAGAATCCACGCCCTGTCAACCGCGCCCAGAGTCTGTTCACTGTGCTCGTGGTGAGCGTGCTGATCGGCGTCCTCACCGCCGGTTTTGTGATGCCCGGAGTCGGAGTGCTGACGGCCGCCGTCCAGACCGCCGCGGCCGGGGTCGAGGATCTGCCGGCTGACCTGGAGACCCCACCCCAGGCGGAGCGGTCCACCCTGCTGATGGCCGACGGCACCAGGCTGGCGACCTTCTACGACGAGAACCGGGTGTACGTGCCTTTGTCGGAGATCGCCCCGGTGATGCAGCAGGCCCAGTTGGCGATCGAGGACCACCGGTTCTATGAGCACGGCCCGATCGACGTCCAGGGCACGTTCCGCGCCTTGCTGCGCAACACGGCGGGCGGGTCGACCCAGGGTGGGTCGTCCATCACCCAGCAGTACGTGAAGATGGTGCAGATCGAGAACGCGATGGCCCGCGGGGACGAGGAGGGCGTCAAGAAGGCCCAGGAGCCGACGATCGCCCGCAAGGTGCAGGAGATGCGCTACGCCATCGCGTTGGAGCAGAAGCTGTCGAAGGACGAGATCCTCGAGCGCTATCTCAACATCGCCTACTACGGCGACGGCGCGTACGGCGTGGAGGCCGCCGCCCGGCACTACTTCAACACCTCGGCCAAGAAACTCAACCTCACCCAGGCGGCCATGCTCGCCGGGCTGGTGCAGAATCCCGACTCCTACAACCCTCGGCTGCACACCGACACCGCCCTCCAGCGCCGCGACGTCGTGCTCACCCGGATGGCCGAGCTCGATCCGTCCCTGGCCGACGACGTGGCCAGGTCCAAGAAGGAGACGTTCGACCCGGACAAGATCGTGGCAACCCGCAACGGCTGCGCCTCCAGTCCGTACCCGTTCGTCTGTGAGTACGCGCGCCAGGCGCTGCTGAACAATCCTGCGCTCGGCGAGACCGCCGAGGAACGCGAGTCGATGCTCAACCGCGGGGGCCTGACGATCAAGACCACCGTCACACCGTCGGTGCAGAAGTCGGCGGAGAAGTCGGTGGCCGCAGTGGTCGGGGACCGGGACCCGGCGCTGGGCGCGGTGGTCCTGATCAAGCCGGGCACCGGGGAGATCCAGGCCATGGCGCAGAGCCGGACCGACATGGGCGACGGCAAGGGCCAGACCTTCTACAACTACGCGGCGACCGAGGCCATGGGCGGCGCCGAGGGGTACCAGGCCGGGTCGACCTTCAAGATCTTCACCATGGCCGCCGCCCTGGAGAAGGGCATCCCGATCAGCAAGAAGTACCCGGCGACCTCCCCGATGCAGTTCCGCGGGCAGACGTTCAGGAACTGTGACGGCAAGTTCGTGTTCGACAAGAATTGGCCGGTGAAGAACTCCACCCGGTCCGCCGCCAGCATGGACATGCAGACGGCGACGAACTACTCGGTCAACACGTACTATGTCCAGCTCATCCGCGACACCGGTATCTGCAACGCGGCCAAGATGGCCTCCAAGGTCGGCGTGGAGATGGCGCGCGGCGGCGACCTGGTTAAGTTGGAGTCAGGCAATCCTTCCTTCGTGCTCGGCGTTGTCGAGGTCGCGCCCGTGTCGATGGCCGAGGCGATGGCCACCTTCGCCTCGGGCGGCACGCACTGCGATGCGGTGATCCTGTCCTCGATCACCACCCGCGACGGCAAGAACCTCGCCACCCCGTCGGCCAACTGCGAGCAGGTCGTCGACCCGGACGTTGCCGCTGCGGTGAACAAGGTGCTGTCCGGGGTGTCGGCGAACGGCACCGGCCGACCGGCGCGGGTCAGCGGCGGGTATGCCCAAGCCGGCAAGACCGGCACCACGGACGACAACCAGGCCGTGTGGTTCGTCGGCTACACACCCGAATTGGCCGGGGCCTCGATGATCGCCATCGACAAGACGAACTCGTACTGGGAGACCCATCGCAAGACGCTGAAGGGTGTCCGGCTGCCCGACTCGGGCGTCTACCTGACCGGCTCCGGTAGCGGCGACGCCGGCAAGATTTACAAGGCAGCCATGCAGGCCGGACTGAAGGGCAAGCCGAAGACATCGTTCGCGCAGGTGAAGAAGGAGTTCACCGAGGGCAAGACGGTCGACCTGCCCGCCGGCATCGAGTCGATGTCCGCGGACGACGCCCGTGCGGCCCTCGAGGACGCCGGCTTCACGGTCCAGGAGCAGTACCAGTACGACTCCCAGCCGCAGGGCACCTTCCTGGGCACCTCGCCGAGCAAGCAGGCGCCGCAGTTCTCCACCGTCTACCTCAACTTCTCCGCCGGACCGGCGCCGGTCACCCAGCAGACCCAGCAGCCGAATGACGCCACCACCGATCCGAACCAGAACAACGGCAGCGGAAACAACAACGGTGGCAACAACGGGAACAACAACGGCGGCGGAAACAACCAGCCGGACAACAACGGCGGCAACTGAGCGATGACGATGCCCTCCTCGCCGGTGGGAATTGCCGGCCGCGCGGCCCTGGCCGCGGGGGTGGTGGGCGCCGGATGCGTGGCGTACGGACACTTCTGGGAACTCAACGACTTCCGCCTGCGCCGTTTCGACGTACCGGTGTTGCCGCCCGACACCGCGCCCCTGCGGGTGCTGCACCTGTCCGACCTGCACCTGCTGGCCGGGCAGCGGCGCAAACAGCGCTGGGTGTCGCGGCTGTCGGGCCTGGAGCCCGACCTGGTCGTCTCCACCGGCGACACCATCGCCTTTCCGGAAGCGCTGGCGTACGTGGAGGGGACGCTCGGCCGGTTGCTGGACCGCCCCGGGGTATTCGTCTTCGGGTCGAACGACTATTGGCGGCCGAATCTGAAGAACCCGCTGGAATACCTCATCAAGGGCCCGAGCACGCTGGAGGAGCACGGACGGGATCGATTACCGACCGAGGATCTGCGCGGCCTGTTCCTCGATCACGGGTGGCTCGACCTCAACAACGCCGCCGCGCGGCTCGACCTGATGGGGCACCGGGTGGAGGTCCGCGGCACCGACGACGCCCACATCGACCGCGACGACTGGTCCGCGGTCGCCGGTCCGGCCGATTCCGAGGCGGACCTGCACCTCGGCGTGACCCACGCTCCGTACGTACGGGTGCTCGATGCGATGACCGCCGACGGCATGGACCTCATCCTCGCCGGGCACACCCACGGCGGGCAGGTGTGTCTGCCCGGGGTCGGAGCGCTGGTGACCAACTGCGACATCGACCCGGCCCGGGTCAAGGGGCTCTCCCAGCACAGCTCCGGCGGTCGGACCGCAGCACTGCACGTATCGGCCGGGCTGGGAACGTCGCCGTACGCCCCCTATCGGTTCTTCTGCCGGCCCGAGGCGACGTTGCTGACACTGCTGCCGCGGGAGTGAGGGGCCGTACGCCCGGCCGGCGGCACGGGTCCGGCCGCGGTCGCGGTGATTTCCGTTCTGTCGCCGGTCTGGGCTAAGATGCTCTGGTGCTCAGGCGAGCACAGCACCGCCCCTCGGGGCGGTCGGGGTGTGGCGCAGCTTGGTAGCGCGCTTCGTTCGGGACGAAGAGGCCGCAGGTTCAAATCCTGTCACCCCGACCGTGTGATGTCTCAGGACATCTGCAAGGCCCGAACCCACTGGATGTGGGTTCGGCCTTCCTTGGTTTTCAGCGGGTGGGGCCGG
>CAZGWN010000011.1:0-54860 GCA_964528755.1 uncultured Propionibacteriaceae bacterium | reverse complement strand
CAACGGACTGCAAATCCGTGTACACGGGTTCAAATCCCGTCTCCACCTCGGGCGGTTGGCGCAGCGGTAGCGCGCTTCCCTGACACGGAAGAGGTCGCTGGTTCGAACCCAGTACCGCCCACCAGGAAGGACCCGACACCGGGGAAGGTCGAGGAATGACAGGCACCCCGAGTTCGGTGCACGTGGCCGAGGACAACGTCGAGTACGGCGACCGTGATGTGGCACTGCCCAACGAGATCCTGCGGAGCGTGGTCGGCAGCGGCGTGCATGGCATCGCGATCGCCGGCACCGACGACCACGACGAGATGGGCGTCTTCGTCGAGCCGCCGTCCTATCTCCTGGGGGTCCGCGGGTACCGCGACGACTATGTGTGGCGGTCCGAGCCCGAGGGCGTGCGCAGCCGCCACGGGGACACCGATCTGATCATCTACAGCCTGGGCAAGTACCTGCGGCTCGCCGTCAAAGGCAACCCGACGGCCCTGCTGCCGCTCTTCGCGCCCGAGGAGTGCGTCATCATCAGCACGCCTCTGGGCGAGGACCTACGCAGCCTGCGAGACCTCTTCCTGTCCCGGCACGCCGTGGAGCGTTTCCTGGGCTACATGCGGTCCCAGCACGAGCGGATGCTCGGCCTGCGTTCGGGCACGCCGAACCGCCCCGAACTCATCGAGGCGTTCGGCTGGGACGTCAAGTACGGCAGTCATGCGCTGCGACTGGCCTATCAGGGCCGCGAGATCGCCGCCGCCGGTACCCTGACGCTGCCTCTGCCGGAGGAGCAGCGGCAGCGGGTGCTGGCGGTCAAGCGCGGCGAGGTGCCGCGCGCGGAGGTATCGGCCGAGATCGAACGGTTGCAGTCCGAGGTCCGCGGGCGGCTGGATGCGGATCGTACCCCGCTGCCGCCGTACGCCGACCTGGACACCATCGAGACCTGGGCGATCGACGCACGGCGGCGCCACTGGGGCTGGTGAGGGTCAGCTCGCCACGCGGGCGCCACCCCACCACCGGGACCGGTTGCCGGTCAGTCGGCGAAGCGTGCCTTGGCGTTGTGGTAGCTGACATCCTGGGCCAGCGCGCCCAGGGCCGCGACGTCGTCGGTGATCTGGCCGCGCTCGGACCATTCGCCGAGGAGCTGGCACAGGATCCGGCGGAAGAACTCGTGGCGTGGATAGGACAGGAAGCTGCGCGAGTCCGTGGTCATCCCGATGAAGTTGCCCACCAGGGACTGCTCGGCCATGACCTCGAGCTGCGAGCGGATGCCGGAGACGGTGTCGTTGAACCACCAGGCGGCGCCGAGCTGGAGCCGCTGCCTGGTCCCGCCCTGGAAACAACCGATCAGGGCGGTGAGCGGCAACCAGTCGGTGGGGTTGAGGGAGTAGACAATGGTCTGCGGCAGGCCGTCCTCCGCGTCCAGCGCGTCGAACAGCCGCGCCAGTGGCTCGACCACACCGCCGTCCCCGATGGCGTCGAAGCCCGTATCTGCGCCGTGGAGGGCGAAGCCGGCCCGATTGAGGTCGCGCGCGGCGTGCAGGTGCATCTGCATGGTCCAGCCTTTGGCACGGAAGCGGTGGGCGAGGTCGCGGATCAGGCCGCTGCGGTACCGGACCACCTCCGCCGGAGTCACCGGGCCGCCCTCTCGTGCGCGGCGCAGGATGGCGTCGAGGTCGGCCTCGGTTGCATCCTCGTAGCCGACCCGGTCCACGGCCAGGTCGGCCATCCGGGCGCCGAGGTCGTGGAAGTAGTCGATCCGCGAGCCCAGCGCGTCGCCGAGGGCGGCGAAGGTGTCGAGGCGTGCGCCGGTGACCTCCTCCAGGGTCGTGAGCCAGCCCTGGAAGCCGGGCCGGTCGATGGCGAGTGCGTGATCAGGGCGGAAGGCCGGGACCACCCGGAAGTCCGTCTCGGCGGCAAGTGACCGGTGGTAGTGCAGGTCGTCGACCGGGTCGTCGGTGGTGCAGACCACCTCGACGTCGAAGCGGCGGATCAGGCTGCGCCGGGAGAACTCCGGGGTGGCGAGCAGGTCGTTCGTCCGCTCGAAGATCGACCGGGCCGAGTCGGAGGTGAGGTCCTCCTCGATGCCGAAGATCCGCCGCAACTCCAGGTGGGTCCACAGATACACCGGGTTGCCCACGGCCCGTTCCATGGTGGCGGCGAAGGCCCGGAACTTCTCCCAGTCGGGGGCGTCGCCGGTGATGTGGCTCTCGGGGACGCCGTTGGCCCTCATCAGCCGCCATTTGTAGTGGTCGCCGTAGCCGTGCCCCCCCAGCCAGGCCTCGACGATGCCCGAGAAGTTCCGGTCCTCGGCGATCTCCTGCGGGACCAGGTGGCAGTGGTAGTCGATGATCGGCAACGTGGCGACGTACTCGTGGAACAGGGTCCGGGCGGTTCGGGTCGTCAACAGGAAATCTTCGGTGAGTAACACGATCAACCTCTCGTGGTGGTTGGCGGTGGCCGGCGCGGCTATTCGGTGACGCCGTCCTTGAAGATGGCGATCTCCTGCATCCCGTAGCGTTCGTTGCACGTCGGGAGGCCGGTGACGACATCGAGGATCAGGTCGCAGAATCGGTCGGCCACCTGGTCCATCGGGACGTCGAGAAGCTGCCCCGCGTCGAAGTCGATCCACCGCGGCTTGCGGGCGGCCAACTCGCTGGTGGAGGCGATCTTGACCGTCGGTACGTAGGTGCCGAACGGGGTTCCACGACCGGTCGAGAACAGGACGATCTGACAGCCGGCCGAGGCGAGGGCCGATGACGACACGAGGTCGTTGCCCGGGGCCCGGAGCAGGGACAGGCCCGGCCTGCGTACCCGTTCGCCGTACGCCAGCACGTCCTCGACCCGGGAGGTGCCCGACTTCTGCGTGCAGCCCAGGGACTTCTCCTCCAGGGTCGAGATGCCGCCGGCCTTGTTGCCCGGGGACGGGTTCTCGTAGATCGGCTGCCCGTAGCGCCGGAAGTAGTCCTTGAACCCGTCGATCAGCTCCACGACGCCGGTGAAGGTCTCCTCGTCCCGCGACCGGGCCATCAGCAGGTGTTCGGCGCCGAACATCTCGGGCACTTCGGTGAGCACGGCCGAACCACCCTGGCCGACGAGCCAGTCGGCGAACCGCCCGATGAGCGGGTTGGCAGTGATCCCGGAGAACCCGTCCGATCCGCCGCACTTCAGCCCGACGCGCAGCGCAGAGATCGGTACGTCCTCGCGCGTGTCGGAGGCGGCCGCCCGGTTGAGGTCGTCCAGCAGCCCGGCCGCCGCCTCCAACTCGTCGTCGACCTCCTGGGCGACGAGGAATCTCACCCGGGCCGGGTCGACGTCGCCCATCCCGGCGCGCAGCTCGTCGATCTGGTTGTTCTCGCAGCCCAGGCCGACGACCAGTACGCCGCCGGCGTTCGGATGGGCGGCGACATCGCGCAGGATGCGGCGGGTCATGTCCAGGTCTCCGCCCAACTGGGAACAGCCGTACGGGTGGCGGGTGACCACGATCGAGTCGAAGGAGCCGCGCCCACCGTGGTCGGCCTCGAACTGTTGGGCCATGGCGGCGCACAGGCTGTTGATGCAGCCGACCGTGGGGACGATGTAGAGATCGTTGCGTACGCCGACCTGGCCGCTCGCGCGGCGAAACCCTCGGAAGGTACGAGTGGGAGTGCCCGGTCCGGGCAGATCGGGTCGGGGGTCGTAGTGGTAGGACAGCGACGGCCCGAGGTTGGTGGTCACGTTGTGGGTATGCACCCAGGCACCGGCCGGGATCAGGGCGGTGGACCGGCCGATCGGCTCGCCGTACTTGATGACGTCGGCACCGGCCGGGAGGTCGCCGAGGGCGACCTTGTGCCCGCGCGGGACGCTGTCGCGGACCACGAGGTCGTGGCCGGCGACCCGCAGCCGGTCGCCCGCGGCCAGGGGTCGCAGCGCGACGGCCACCGTGTCGCTGTCGTGGAGAATCAGGATGTCGGCCATGGCAATCACCTGGGGATGAGGGAGAGGGCGGCGAGAGCGCCGCGATCGCGGATCGTGTCGATGTCCTCGCGGACGGCCGTGACCAGGCCGGGAACCGCGGTGAGGTCCTCGCCCCACAGGCCCGGGTCGGCCAGGACCCGGCCCACCGGGTCGTCGGTCGCCGCCGCGGCCGTGAACCGGCCGAGCACGTCGTGGCCGTCCGCGGGGCGGGGGGCGGCGGGGTCGGCGTAGCGCACCAGGAGCGCAGCCAGCGCGAGCACCGTCCGCCGGGGCAGGGGGCGGCCGTGCCGGACGTTGGCGTGAACGATCGGCAGCAGCCTGGTGCGGAACTTGGCGACGGCGTTGAGCGCGATGGCTTCCAGCGGGTGGGACAGGAAAGGGTTGTCGAAGCGTTGCAGGATCTGATGGGCGTAGTCGCACAGCTCTGTCGCGGACCCGGACAGCACGGGGATGATCTCCTCGCGCATCTGGTCCTCGATGAAGCCCCGGACGACCGGGTGGGCCATTGCCTCGCCGACGGTGTGCAGGCCGGCCGGCGCGCCCAGCGCCGCCAGGGTGGTGTGCGGGCCGTTGAGCAGGGCCACCTTGCGTTCGCGGTAGGGACGCAGGTTGTCCGTCAGGACCGCGTTGAGGCCGGCCCGGCGCAGCGGGAGCAGACCGGCGATGTCGTCCGGACCCTCGATGACCCACAGGTGGTAGGGCTCGGCGACCACGATCTCGTGGTCGCGGTAGCCGAACTCCCCCCACAGGGCCGTGGCCCGATCACCCGGATAGCCGGTGACGATCCGGTCGACGAGGCTGGAACAGAAGGTGTTCTGTTCGGTGACCCAGCCCAGGAAGCTCCGCTCCAGACCGAATCGGCGGGCGGACTCCAGGACGGCCGCGCGCAGGCGAGGTCCGTTGTCCTCGATCAGCTCGCAGGGGATGACCACCACGCCGGGCAGCCCCGAGCGGAAACGCCGGTGCAGGAGGAGGGCGAGTTTGGCCGGGAACCCCGCCGGCGGCACGTTCGGATCGGTGTCACCGTCGGGCACGGAGATGCCGGCCTCGGTCGTGTTGGATACGATCAGCCCGGTGTCGGGGTTGTCCGCGAGAGCCAGGAAGGCCGCCCACTCCCGATAGGGGTCGACCGTCCTGTTGACCACGGTGATGACCTCGTGCTCCTGCACAGGCCGGCCCCCACTGATCCCTTCGAGAACGACGGTGTAGAGCCGATCCTGGGCCTCCAGTCGCTTCACCCGACCGCCCGGTCGGGGCTGGACGATCGCCACCCCGCCGCGGAAGAGGCCCTGATCGTTCATCCGCTGGAGCTGCCACTCCACGAATCCGCGCAGGAAGTTGCCCTCACCGAACTGGATCACCCGGGTCGGATGGACCGGAGCGGGATGGGTCCGCCGGGACAGCAGCTCCAGCGTCGCCGCGGAGGACGTCGCAGCGCCCGCATCATTCCTGCCAACGTTTGCCATGGTGATCGAGTTGCCCCTCTCCCGTAGATGACAACGTTTGTGCGACGGTCAGCTTACGCCATCGTCGGGGCGGTGTCAGGAGGTGGTGTGCGAGGCGGAAGACGCCGGGGCCATGCCGGTGGAGGCGCGGACCACCAGATCAAGGGGTTCCCGGATTGCCGGGCTCGGTGAGCCGGGAGCCGCGGCGGGGCCGCGGGCGATCAGGTCGAGCAGGAGCTCGACGGCGACCTTTCCCAACTGGGCGAGGTCGACGTGCAAAGTGGTGAGTTGGGGCGTCGCGAGCTGGGCGACGAGGGTGTCGTCGGTGCCCACCACGCTGATGTCCTCCGGCACGCGCAGACCCCTCCGGGCCAGCCGACGCAACAGGCCGATGGCCACCAGGTCGTTGAAGGCCAACACGCCCGTGGCCCCCGAGGCGGCGGCGAGGTCGGCGGCGGCCTCGCCGCCGGCGACCTGTGGCGGGAAGTTTCCCAAGGAAGTGATCGTCAGGTCGGAGTACAGCTCCTGGGCCCGACGCAGACCGTCGCGGCGGTCGGCGTCGGAGCGGGAGTGTTCCGGACCGCCGACGTAGGCCAAGGCCCGGTGGCCCAGGGCCCGCAGGTGTTCGACGGCGCGCAGCATGCCGGTGCTGTGGTCGATGGTGATCGAGGGCACGTCCCGCCACACCTGGTTGACCAGCACCACGGGAACCCGGCTCAGCAAGGACATGTCATTGTCGAGCGCGCGGGGGGCGCAGAGGACGATGCCGTCGGTCTGCTGGATCAGCAACCGGACGAGGGCGACTTCCTCCTGGGGCTTCTCGTCGCTGTCCACGATCAGGGACACGGAACCTGCCAGTCGTGCCCGGGCCTGCACCCCCTTGACGATGCCGGCGAAGTAGGGGTTCTCCAGGTCCGGGACCACCATGCCGATCACGCCGGTGCGGCCCGACCTGAGCAGACTGGCGGCCCGGTTCGGCTGGTAGCCGAGCATCTCCACGGCCGCCCGCACCCGCGCGCGGGTGGATGGCGCCACCCGCTCGGGCGCCGACAGCGTGCGCGACACCGTGGAGATGGACACGCCGGCCTCACTCGCCACGTCGTACAGGGTGACGGCCACCGATGTCCTCCTGATTGTCCGGGTTGGTCGATTCATGCTAGCCGCCCGCCGCGTCCGGCGGCGGGACATGGAGCACGCAGCAGAGGGGTCGGACCGATCGGGAAACCGGCAGACCTTCATGTCGGCTCCGCGTATGCTACTGTCTTGCAAACGTTGTCATCGGGGCCACGACGGATGCGTCCGAGGGCGACAAGCGTGGGGTGGACGAGGTTGTCCGACGTCGTGCGGAGGGCTCGTCATCCGGCAGTTCAAAGGAGAATTTGCGTGAACATCCGTACAACCAGGATCGCGGCCGCATTGGCGGCCGCCATGCTCGCCCTCCCGATCGCGGCCTGCGGCGCGAGCGACACCGGCGCCGAGGGGCCGGTCACGATCCGATTCAACTGGTGGGGATCGGACACCCGGGCGAAGCTCCAGCAGGAAGTCATCGACAAGTTCGAGGCTAAGTACCCCGACATCAAGGTCGAGACCGAAACGTCGAACTACGACGACTACATCACCAAGCTGTCGACGGCGGCGGCGTCGGGAACGCTCCCGGACGTGATGACGATGGTCGACCCGTTCGTCTACGACTACATGGATACCGGCTCCCTGCTGGACCTCAGCACGGCCTCCGAGCAACTCGACCTGTCGGCGTTCCCGGAGGACTCGTTCTCCGACGTGCTGGGAGAGCAGGGCGAGAAGTATGCGGTCTCGCTGGGCTCTGCCGGGCACGGCCTGGCGATCAACCCGGCGGTCTTCGAGAAGTACGGGGTGGCGATCCCCGACGACGAGACCTGGAGTTGGGAGGACTTCGAGAAGGCGGCCAAGGAGATCTCTGAGAAGTCCGACGGTGATGCCGTCGGACTCAACCTCGAGCCGACCGAGCAGATCGCCAACTGTTGGGTGCGCCAGCAGGGCCAGTGGTTCGGCATGGGTCCGGGCGGCGAGCCCGCGGTCAACTTCGACGCGGCGACCCTCGCCGGGTATCTCCAGTTCGAGAAGAAGCTGATCGACGAAGGCGCGACCAACAGTCCCGACCAGATGCAGGAACTGTCCTCGGCAGGGGCCTCCCCCGAGCAGTCCCTGCTCGCCCAGGACAAGGCCGGCATCTCGCTGATCTCGATGAATCAGCTTTCCCAGTTCGAGGAGGCCGCCGGCCATGAACTGCAGCCGGTGCTGTGGCCGGGCGAAACCCAGGCGCCGGCCCGTGGCGGCTGGGTGAAGCAGTCCCAGTACCTGGCGATCAGCGCCAACACCGCCCACCCCGAGGCGGCAGCGACCTTCGTCGACTACCTGGTCAACGACGAGGAGGCCGGCACGATCATGGGCCTGGATCGCGGCGTCCCGGTCAACCCGAACGTGCTCAAGGCCGTCCAGGCCGACACCTCCGGTGCCGACCAGCGGTTCGCCGAGTGGGTCGAACGGTCCAATGCCGTCAACACGCAGCCGTTCTACCGGCTGAACACCGGTGCGGCCGCGGCACTGTCCAGCGGGGCGTACTCCCGCGCCCACGAGGCGCTGATCTTCGGCCAGTCGAGCCCGGAGCAGGCCGCGGAGGCCTTCAAGGGCGAGCTGGAATCGGCAGCCACGAACTGACCGCTCACGGTCACGGCGGACGCGGACGGCTGGTCCCCCGTCCGCCGTGACCCCGACGAGGCGGCTCACTGGACGACAAGGAAGAAACATGGCTATCACCATCGCCGACCGGCGGGCACGTGCTCCCCGGGAGCCTCGGCGCCCGGCCACCGTGCAGGCGCGCCGGGAGGCACGCGCGGCTCACCTTTTCATGCTCCCGTGGTTCCTGGGGGTGATCATCATCTCCCTCGGCCCGATCGTCGCTTCGGCCGTGCTGTCGTTCATGAAGTACCGGCTCGTCGGGTCGGCCACCTGGGTGGGCCTGGACAACTACGCCCGGATGTTCAGCGACGAACGCCTGGCGCAGTCCCTGAAGGTGACTTTCGTCTACGTGTTGTTCGGCGTGCCCCTGACGCTGGCGCTCGCCCTGTTGCTGGCCGTCGTCCTCAATCGGGGAGTCGCCGGTCTGTCGATCTACCGGTCCGTGTACTACCTGCCCTCACTGTTCGGAGGTTCGGTGGCGGTCGGCGTGCTGTGGCGGCAGGTGTTCGGCGCCGACGGCATCGTCAACACGTTCCTGGGATGGTTCGGGATCGAGTCCACGAAGAGCTGGGTGGGCAGTCCGGACAGTGCGCTGTGGACGCTGATCATCCTGCACGTGTGGACATTCGGCTCGTCGATGATCATCTTCCTGGCCGGGCTCCGTCAGATTCCCGCCGAGTTGTACGAGGCGGCGTCCCTTGACGGCGCCTCGGCGTGGCAGCAGTTCACTCGCGTGACCTTTCCTATCCTCACCCCGATCGTCTTCTTCAATCTGGTGATGGGGGTCATCAATTCGTTCCAGAACTTCGCCCAGGCCTTCGTCGTCTCGGGAGGCTCCGGCGGCCCGACCGACTCGACTCTGGTCTATGCGCTGTATCTCTATCAACAGGCGTTCGGTCCCACTCGCGACATGGGGTACGCGTCGGCGCTGGGGTGGCTGCTCGTGTTCATCGTCGGCGGTCTGACGGCCGTCAACTTCGCCCTTTCCCGGAGGTGGGTCCACTATGACAACTAGTACGAACCCGGTGGTGGCACCGCGCCCGTCCGGCGTTGCCGGGATCCGCGCCTCCGGCACCACGGCCGCCCGGTCTCGGGCGATGGCCGTGCTCAAGCACGTGCTCCTCATCCTCTTCGGGGTGGGGATGGTGTTCCCCCTGTTGTGGATGGTGTCGAGCTCGCTCAAGCCGGACGACCAGATCTTCCGGAACCTCAACCTGATCCCGATACCTCCGCGCTGGCAGAACTACGTCGACGGGTGGACCGCGCAGTACTACAGCTTCGGTCATTACATGGTCAACTCGCTGGTCATCACGTTGGCGACGATCGTCGGCAACCTGGTGAGTTGTTCGATGGCTGCGTACGGGTTCACCAGGCTGCAGTGGCGCGGTCGCCAGATGGCCTTCGGATACATGCTGATGACCCTGATGCTGCCGATCTACGTTCTGATCGTGCCGCAGTACATCATGTGGGCGAAGCTCGGCTTCATCAACTCCTTCGTGCCGCTGATCCTGCCGAAGTTCCTCGCCACCGACGCCTTCTTCGTCTTCCTGATGGTCCAGTTCTTCCGGGGCCTGCCGCGGGAACTCGACGAGGCCGCGAAAGTGGATGGGGCGAGCTACGCCCGCATCTACTTCCAGGTGCTGATGCCCAACGCGCTGCCGGCGCTCGCCACGACGGCGATCTTCACCTTCATCTGGACCTGGAACGACTTCTTCAACCAGTTGCTCTACCTCACCAAACCGGCGAACCTCACCGCGGCGGTGGCCCTGCGAAACTTCGCCGACGCCACCTCGGGAATCTCCTGGGGGCCGTTGTTCGCCATGTCGACCCTGTCCCTGATACCGGTGTTCATCGTCTTCCTGTTCGGCCAGCGCTACCTCGTCGAGGGCGTCGCCACCACCGGACTCAAGTAGGTCATCGCCCACCCGTTCCATCCGAAGGAGAAGTCACCATGTCCTGCGCAACGAAGCGCCGAGAGGACCATCACCACGACTCGGCACCCCGGCTCCGCCCGGGCCGACGCTGGCCGGCGGCGCTCACGGCCGCCGTCATGATGGCGTCGATGGCGGCCGGTTCGGCCCTGCCGGCCCGGGCGGACCCGGTCGGTGACGACGCGCCCGCACACGCCGCGGTGGCATACGCCTCGCAGGGCAGCGGATACGACCGTGACCAGGTGCTGACGGTGGACGGACAGCCGTACTGGTACAGCGGGATGCAGGTCCGCGCGGACAAGCTGCGGACTCAGATCGGCTACCGTGCGGAGGTCCCGATCGAGCAGCATGATGCGGCGAATCCGGACCGCCGCAGCCTGGAGCAGATCTTCAAGCAGGTGGCCGAGGACGGCTACAACACCGTCAACGTCCAGGTGTTGTGGTCCGACCTGCAGAAGGACAAGGTCACCACCGCCGCGCAGACCCGGTCGGCCACGATCAGCGCGGACGGCGGGCGGGCGGACACCTCCACCTTCCGGACCGGGTGGCAGGCCGATGACCCCGCCGCCCAGGAGCTCGGCTATGTCGGGTTCGACCTCCCCCGGGACGTACGGAACGTCGACGGTGCCAAGGTCCGTCTCTACGTCACCAGCCACGACGACCGGCAGACGGAGTTCGGCTCGGCCGAGGGCATGCTCCACAGCCACTCGCTGAAGCTCTACCAGCTCCCCACCGGCCGCGACGCCGACAAGATCACCTGGCGCAACACCGGCCTGGGACGGTTCACCTACGACGGGACGGATCTGAAGCGGCCGAGCGGGGATGTCATCGAGCCGGTGTCGGTACTGCCCACCTGGGATCCGATCAAGCGAAGCTATTTCTACGACCTCGACGTGACGGACGCCGTCGTCCAGGCGAAGAAACGCCACCAGCGCAGTGTGGGCTTCCTGGTCGCGTCCTCCACCCCGGCCGACCAGGAGAACAGGGCCGAGGTGGCGGCCGAGACCATTTCGTTCGAGCCGGCGCAGTCCGCCCGGGACGACAGTGACACGAACACGGCCTATCTCAAGCAGCCGCTGCGGCCGCGGCTGTTCGTCTCGGACGGGAGCCTGTCCTCGATCGACTGGACGTACTACGACAAGCTCGTCCGATACGCGGAGAAATACGGCCTGCGGTTCGAGGTCGTCTGGTTCGGGTCCGATTCAACCGGCTACACCTCCGACTTCCGGGTGCCCTTCTACGTCTTCCACAAGTACCAGATGACCACGGTGGATCAGGATCCCACGAGTGTCCTCTACAACGGTTCGACCGGTACGCCGCTATTCCAGAAGAAGGTCGGCGACCCCAACGTGGCCTACGCATTTCTTGCCGATCGGGGCGATCAGGAGTTGATGAAGAAGGAGGGGGACATCCTGCGGGCGATCGTCGACCACACTGCCGAACTCACCGACGAGTCGGGAAAGAACATCGGCGGCACGCTGATCGGCGTGCAGACGCAGAACGAGCCCTACAACGGCACCCTGAACGGCACCCCGATCAAGCCGATCAGCACCGGCGACGGGCTGGGCACCGACGTCTTCTCCCGGTCGCCGCTCACCCTGGCCCAGCGGGACCGGTGGCGGACCGAGGGCGACTCCGAGCACGGCAACTACCGGGTCACCACCGACACCGAGTTCCGCAAGTACCAGGTCTGGTACTACAACGACTACCTGAGCAAGCGGGTCAAGGACAGCGACCTCCAGGTGTGGACCCGGCTCAACCACTCCAACGGTCAGCCCACATCGGTCGTCGACATCAACGAGAAGATGCGCGCCACGGAAGGCGTGGGCACCTACCTGGACTTCGTCGGAATCGACACCTACGGGGTGGGCGTGGGCGACATGTACAAGATCGGCAACGGCCGATACTGGTTCAACGTCGACAAGGGTGACAACATCCCCATGGTGATGGAAGACGGGATGAACGTCACCAACGCCGCGGAGAAGAAGTTCGCCACGGTGGCCGGAGGAGCGCTGCACAACGGCTACAACGCGTGCTCCTTCGACGGCGACGCCCTGTACGACGCCTTCAGCACCACCCAGGCCTGCGGTCGCACGGAGCGGCCCGCCGATGCTCGGACCGACGAGGGCACACCCGGCACGATGACCTTCGCCACGAAGATCTCCCGGGTGGCCGACACGAACCGGTTGCTCGCCAAGGTCGGCTACGACCTGGCCACCCGGAACGCGGACGCGGCGGGCGGGACCACCCTGGTGTACCTCAACCCGACCGGCTCGACCGCGGCCGGTGGCACGGTCGATGCGGCGATCCGCTCGCTGCCGATCACCTACGACGTCGCCGGCGACGACGAAGGGGTCGCGACCCGCGGCTTTGCCATCGAGCGTTCCGACACCGAGGTGGCGCTGGGCACCACAGGCGCCACGACCATCCGTCTGCACGGCCTGGCGGGCAACGTCTCCTCGGCGGAGGTCGGGTCCTACGACGACCTGACCGACGACGTCACCGACAACGCGTGGCTCAAGGAGGGCGACGCCGTCGCCACCGTCGACGGCGACGACGTGGTGCTGTCCGTGCCGGCCTACAGCGTGGTCCGCCTGGTGACGAGCAGCCCGATCCCGCCGGCGGTCGATCATCGGGTCGAGGCCGAGAGTCGGTGACCGACTACGTCCTCGTCCCCGGTACGGTTCGCCAGGTGTGGGATGACGGGGCCTCCGCCGGCGCCTGAACCTGGTCCCATCATTCCCTCCACCTTCCCAGAGGAGCCTTCATGACCACCCCCCGGACGACCGCCGTGATCGACCTCGACCTGCCCGGGCCGCAGATCTCCCGACACATCTACGGGCACTTCGCCGAGCATCTCGGACGGTGCATCTACGGCGGATTCTGGGTAGGGGAGGACTCACCCATCCCGAACGTGCGGGGGATCCGTTCCGACGTCGTCGGGGCGTTGAGGGAGATCGGGATCCCGAACCTGCGGTGGCCGGGCGGCTGCTTCGCGGACGCCTACCACTGGCGGGACGGTGTGGGCCCCCGCGACCAGCGTCCCCGGTTGATCAACTCCCACTGGGGCGACGTCGTGGAGGACAATGCCTTCGGCACGCACGAGTTCATGGACCTGTGCGAGCTGCTCGGCGCCGACCCGTACGTGTCGGGCAACATCGGGTCGGGTACGGTGCGGGAGACCAGCGAGTGGGTGGAGTACCTCACCCGCGCCGACGACTCACCGATGGCGAGCCTGCGGCGGGCCAACGGTCGGGACCGGCCCTGGCGGGTGCCCTTCTGGGGGCTGGGGAACGAGGCCTGGGGCTGTGGCGGCAACATGCGCGCGGACCAGTACGCCTCGCTCGCCCGCCAGTTCGCCACCTACGCCCGCAATCACGGCGACAACCGGCTCTATCGGATCGCGGTCGGGGCGAATGCCGACGACTACGCCTGGACCGATGCCCTCATGCGGTCCTTCGACGGCCTCTCGGGTGACCCGGACGGGCCGGCCCGCCCCTTCCAGGGTCTGTCGCTGCACTACTACACCAGCACCGGAAACTCGGTCACCGGGCGTGGCGATGCGGTGGAGTTCGACATCGACGACTGGTACGGGGCCCTGTCCCGGGCAGCCTTCATGGAGGAGTTGCTGACCCGCCACTCCACCGTCATGGACCACTACGATCCGTATCGCAAGGTCGGGCTGGTGGTGGACGAGTGGGGCACGTGGTGGGACGTGGAGCGGGGCACCAATCCCGGATTCCTCTACCAGCAGAACACCCTGCGCGATGCCCTGGTGGCCAGCATCCACTTCGACGCCTTCCACCGGCATGCCGACCGTGTGACGATGGCCAACATCGCCCAGACGGTCAACGTGCTGCAGGCGATGATCCTCACCGATCCTGCCACCGGCGCGTTGGTCCTCACCCCGACGTACCACGTCTTCGCCATGAACACCGCTCACCACGACGCGCGGGAGCTGGCCGTGCACCTGTCCGGCGCACCTGTCGTCGAGTCGCGGGGCCGGCATCTGGCCGTCGTGTCCGGGTCCGCGTCGACCAAGGAGGACAGCGCGCTGATCTCGCTGTCCAACCTCGACCCCGAGCAGGACCGGACCGTCGTGTTGGACCTGCGCGGGCGTGACGTGGCCCGGCCACGGGCGCGGGTGCTGACGGGTCCCGCGCTGAACGCCCACAACGCCCCCGATCATCCCGAGACGGTGGCCCCCACCGATCACGGCGACATCGGACCGCACCCGCGCGGTCTGGAGGTGCGGCTGCCGGCCCACTCGTACGTGACCGTCGCTCTCGACCTGGCCTGAGGTGGGGGAGCAGCGTGGAGTCCATGGTCCAGCGTCGAGGGTTGGGGTGAGCACAGGTCGTGGCCAAGAGCCTCACCGTCGGGAAGCCGACCGCGCTGATCGTCGGGTTCACCGTGCCCCTCCTCGTCGGGAATCTGTTCCAACAGCTTTACTCGTTCACCGATGCCGTCGTGGTCGGCCGGGTGTTGGGCATCTCTGCGCTGGCGGCGGTCGGTGCGGCAGCGGCGCTGATGTCGCTGCTGATGGGCTTCGCCTGGGGGATGTCCACCGGGCTGGCGATCCCGGTGGCGCGGGCCTTCGGGGCGGGGGACAGTCGGGCGACCCGACGGGCGGTCGCGGCCGGCATCATCGTCGCTGCGGTGGTGACCGTGGTGGTGACCGTCGTCGGGGTGGTCTTCGCCCGGGCCGCGCTGGTTGCCCTCGGCACGCCGGCTTCCCTGCTGCCGGAGGCGACCATCTTCCTGCAGGTCATCTTCGCGGGCGCGGCCGTCACCATGGCGTACAACTTCAGGGGTTCGACGATCCGTGGCCTGGGCGACAGCCGGACGCCACTGGCGATCCTGGTCACGTCCTGTGTCCTCAACATCGGCCTCGTGGTCGCCTTCGTGGTGATCCTCGATCTCGGTGTGGCCGGGGCGGCCCTGGCCACGGTCGTCGCCCAGTTCATCTCGGTCGTGTTGTGTCTGGTGATCATCAGGCTTCGCATTCCCGAGTTGCGGCTGCGGCGGGCCGACTGGCGGGTGAGCCGGTCGGAGGTGGTCGAACAGACGAAGCTCGGTCTGTCCGTCGGCGCCCAGGGCACGGTCGTCTCCCTGGGCGCCCTGCTCGTCCAGTACGCCGTGAACGGCCTGGGCCCGGCCGCGGTCGCGGCGTTCACGGCGGCCTCTCGGGTGGAGAACGTGGCCCTGGCCCCGTTGGGCTCGTTCGGCGCCACGATGGTCACCTATGTCGCGCAGAACCACGGGGCACGGCGATGGCGCAGGATCCGCTCGGGCGTCCGCAGCACTGCGGTGCTCGCCTCGGCGTTGGCCGTCGTCCTCGGGGCCGTCAACATCGTGTTCGGGGTGACGCTGGTGCGTCTGTTCGTCGACGACGGTCAGCGCGAGGTGATCACCATGGCGCACGAGTACCTGATCGTCAGCGGCGTGTCGTACGTCCTCCTGGCGTTGCTGTTCGTCTACCGCAACGCGCTCCAGGGGTTGGGGCTGTCCCTCGTGTCCACGGTGGCGGTGTTCATGCAGTTGGCCCTGCGTGCGGTCGCCGCACTCGTCCTGGTCGGGCAGCTCGGTTTCTGGGGCATCACTCTCGCGTCGCCCTTGGCGTGGCTCGCCGCCCTGGTGCCGGTGGCGTGCTGGTGGATCGTCGAGCGCCGACGCCTGATCGACCACGAGCACCGTGATCGGGACGAACCGGACCGCACACAGGTGCAGGTCCGGGACCCCACGTCGAAAGGAACGATCTGATGACCGAGCACACCACCACCGGCGCCGTGACCAACGGCGTGCCGTGGTACGACGACCGGGGCGAGGTGGTCAATGCCCACGGGTCGTGCCTGATCCGGGAGAACGGGCGCTACCACCTGTTCGGCGAGTACAAGACGGATGCCGAGAACCACTTCATCGGCTTCTCCTGCTACTCCTCGGCCGACCTGGTCGGCTGGCACTTCGAACGGATGGCCCTGCCGGTGCAACCGCACGGGATCCTCGGACCCGACCGGATCGGCGAACGGGTCAAGGTGATGAAATGTCCCGCCACGGGACGCTTCGTCATGCTGGCCCACGCCGACAACCTGACCTACACCGATCCGGTCATCGCGCTGGCCGTCTCGGACACCATCGACGGCGAGTACCGACTTCTCGGGGCGCTGACCTGCGCGGGCGAGCCGATCCGCCGCTGGGACATGGGGACCTTCCAGGATGCCGACGGCACCGGCTACCTGCTGCTGCACGAGGGAGACATCTACCGGCTGGCACCGGACTACCTGACGGCCGAGGAACTCGTCGCTCGGGCGGTCGCGCCCGGGGGCGAGTCGCCGGCCATGACCCACGCCGAGGGCACCTACTTCCTGATGCTGTCGCACAAGACCAGTTGGGACCGCAACGACAACTACTACCTGACAGCACCCGCGCCGGGCGGGCCGTGGACGCCGCGCGGAACCGTCGCCCCGGCCGGGAGCAGGACCTGGAACTCCCAGTGCTCGTACATCGTCGACGGGATCTACACCGGCGACCGTTGGTCCTATCCGCATCAGGCCTCGTCGGCGACGTACGTGTGGCTGCCGCTGACCCTGCGGGGCGGGGCGATGGCCCTGCCCGCGTACTGGCAGGCCTGGGACCCGCGCACCCGCCGGCCGGTCGACCTCGGGGGTGAGACCTTCGAGGTGGACTGGCGGTCCGACGTCGCGGGCACCTCGTGGTCGATGCCGGTTCGCGCCGGACGGATCGCCGTCGGCGGGCGATCCGGGCGGGACGGTGGCTACGCCCGGATCCGCCTCGTCGACGGCGACGGGAACGTCGCGGCCGAGCAGCTGATCGACTGCTATGCGCCGGCGCCGGCCGAAGGACTGCTGTACGTCAGTCCGCCGTTGCCGACCGGGTCGTACGAGGCGACTGTCGAGGTCACCGGGGAGGCCTCGGTCTTCTACAAGAAGGACGGCACCAGGCTGGGCAGCACCGGGACGGCGGTCGACATCACCGAGATCCGCGTCCTGGCGTGAACCTCAGCGCTCGACGGGGGCGGTCTCCTCGGTGATCACCAACTCGCGTACGGGTTTGACCACGATCGTGCAGACGTGGAAGAGGAAGAACAGCAACAGGCTTGTCCCGAAGATGATGACGAGGAAGGGCCAGTGAAGGAGCGCATATCCGCTGACCAGGACAATGCCCAGGGCACCGACCGACCAGTACCAGCTGCGTGCGGTCAGCAGGTACCCGTGGCGGACGAGGGCGCCGAGGCGGGCGCGGGGGAACTCGACGACCATCGCGAGAGCGGCGAACTCGGCGACGAGCGTGTAGGCGGCGACGGCCAGGAGGATGCCGGCCGGCACCGTCGCGTCGGCGTCGGTCGACAGCACCCGGAGCGCTGCGGCCACCAGCGCACCGATGACCAACCCGAAGATCAGCGACGTCGGGAGGGACCGGCCCAGGAGCCGGACGTACGTCCGGAAGTACGGCCGGATGATCCTGGTGTCCTCGTCCTCGGCCCAGTACGGACGGGCGATGGCGGTGATCCCCGCCGTCCGCTCGATGGAGGTCCGGCGGGCCGCGTCGGACTCCCCGAAGCGGAGCAGGGGAGCGTCCCGGTACGCGGCGAACGCGGCCGCGACACCGGGGGCGGACAGGATCCAGGCGCCGACGCCGGCGAGCGGGACGGCCATCGGCGGCAGCGGCGCCAGCACATCGATGAACAGGGCAAGGGCGACCAGCGGCAGGGCGGTGTCCACCAGGGCGACGTTGAGCAGCAGAAAGGCGAGGAACACCCGGGAGACGTCGTTGAAACGGGTGGCGAAGGACATAGCTCAGGATCCTCCCCGGTAACGGTGGGGACGACGGCACGGACGCCCCAGTCTACGGGGACAGAATCGAACAGGAGGATCGGGATGACGACCGAGGACAGCGAGGCCCCGGTGACGGGCCTGCGCGGAGCATGGGCGGGCCGGACGCCCTCCACCATCGCGGTGGTGTGGGACCGGCCGGAGAATCGACGCGACGGGACCTTCCGGGTGCTCGTCGACGGCGAGGTGGTCGGGACCACCCCGGCGACCGACTACACGGTCACGGGACTGACGCCGGGGACCACCTACCGGATCGGCGTCGAGCGGGTGGGGAGCGCCGCCGACCCGGAGTGGGTGGAGGTGGCCACTCCGGCCGAACCACGACGCCTTGACGTCACCGAGTTCGGTGCGGTCGGGGACGGCCGAGCCGTCAACACCACCGCGATCCAGCGGGCCCTGGACGAGGCCCGGCACGGCCCGGTCGTCGTCTACGTGCCCGCCGGCCGGTACGTCACGGGCGCCCTCGATCTGCACAGCGACACGACCCTGGAACTGGCCGCCGATGCCACCCTGGTCGGCAGCGATGACCTGGCGGACTACCCCGTGCGGCGCCACCGCTGGGAAGGTCGGGAACGGGACTGTTTTGCGAGTCTGCTCAACACGCCGGATCCGGCGCCGGGGGAGCGTCTGCACGACATCACCATCCGCGGCGCCGGCACGATCGACGCCAACGGCGTGGTCCTGCGTCGGCAGGAGCTCGCGGCAGCCGACCGGGCGATGCCGGGCCGGGCGATCTGCCTGCGCCACGTCGACCGCGCCTACCTGTTCGGGGTGACCGTCCGGCAGTCTCCGGCCTGGTGCGTACACGTGATCTATTGCGCCGAGGTGACCCTCAACCAGGTCGCCATCCACACGAAGTACGACGAGCACGGGGTGGCCTACGAGGGCATCGGCAACGGGGACGGCTTCGACCCGGACTCGACCAGCCGCGTCGACGTGATCCGATCCGTCATCGCCAGCCAGGACGACTGCATCGCCATCAAGTCCGGCCGCGACGAGGCGGGCCGGGCCGTCGGGATCCCCAGCGAACACGTCCGCGTCACCAACTGCCGGTTCCCCAGCGGATTCGGTGTCGCGGTCGGCAGCGAGATGTCCGGCGGGGTCCGCGACGTGCTCGTCCAGGACTGCGTGTTCGACAACACCTTCAGCTGCGCCACGGTGAAGGCGCCGCGGGGCCGGGGCGGGGTGGTCGAGAACATCCGCTATCTCGACCTGGTGCACCACAACATCGGCACCGAGCACAAGGACTGTCGGTGGTTCCGCGGCGCCATCAACATCGACCAGTTCTACAGCCACGAGGAGTTCGATCCCCACGCGCCTCGGCCGGTCACCGACGCGACGCCGGTGATCCGGGACGTGACGTTGCGCAACATCGTCTCCGACACGGTGGCGGGACGGGCGGTGTTCCTTGCGGGGCTTCCCGAGCAGCCGCTGGAGCGGATCCGGATGGAGAACGTCCGGGCCACCGGACGAGCCGGTCTGCGGGCCCACAACGTCGCCGGCCTGGATCTGACCGACACCTGTGTGACAACGTCGGAGTAGGGCCGTCGGCCACCGCCGCAACAGGACCCCCATCGCGCCGTAACCCATCCGAAACGCGTGGTGACAAGACTGAGGAGCATCCCTGGTCGGCGAAAGGGAGGCTCCCATGACGCAATCGGTGCTGGCACTCCTGCACGGGGTTGCTCCCGGTCTCGAATCGGCCATGCTGGGCAGCCTGGGCCGCGCCTTCGAGCGCCACGGCCAGGGGATCCGCACCGCCTCGTTCACGCGGGGGGAGCGGCCACCGCGGGTGGGCCACGGGATCCGGATGGTGGTCGTGATGGGGTCGCTGGACTCGGTCCTCGACCCCGATCTGCCGTGGCTGGATGACGAGTTGCGCTACCTCGGGCAGGCGGTCGACCGGGGCATCCCCGTGTTGGGGGTGTGCTTCGGCGCCCAGTTGCTGGCCGCCATCCTCGGCGGACGGGTCGAGCACGCCGCGGTACCGGAGACGGGTTTCGTCGACGTCACCTCGGCCGATCCGGCGGGTGTCCCGTCGGGGCGGTGGTACGCCTTCCACCACGACCTGATCCGCCCGCCGTGTGACGCCGAGGTGGTGGCGACCAGCGCCGCCTGTGTGCAGGCCTTCCGGCACGGTCCGCACCTGGGCGTGCAGTTCCACCCCGAGGTCACCCCGCAAACCCTGCAGGCGTGGCAGACCGGCTTCTTCGGCCGCAGCGGGGGCGTGTCCGCGGCCGACTCGCGTCTGCTGGCCGAGCATGCCGCCACGCTGGACGGTGCCGACACGGATCGCCGGACCGATCGGATCGTGCAAGGGTTCGTCCGGCAGGCGCGGGTGCTCAGCGCCGCCTGAATCACACGGTAGGCTCCTGTTCCGGCGTCGCAATGGCGACGCGAACACGAGCCCGGACGGGGCGCACACCCGGTTTGTGTGCGATCACCGGCCGGGGAGAAAGGAACATCCGCCGTGTCCATCACCCTCACCCTGGTCCGCGATCGGCAACCCTCATCGTCGGAGGTGTACGAGACGGGGACCACCGGGCTGGACCTCTTCGGCGAGGACCGTACGGTGCTCGCCTGCCGGGTGGACGGGGAGATCCACGATCTCGCCCGGCCGCTGCCCGACGGGGCGACCGTCGAGCCGGTGCTGATCTCCGAGCCCGACGGCCTCACCATCCTGCGTCACTCCTGCGCCCACATCGCCGCCCAGGCCGTGCAGAACCTGCACGAGGAGGCCAAGCTGGGTATCGGGCCGCCGATCACCGACGGCTTCTACTACGACTTCAAGCTCGATGACCCCCTCACCCCCGAGGACCTCAAGGCCATCGAGAAGCAGATGACGCGGATCATCAAGGAGAAGCAACGGTTCGTCCGCCGGGTGGTCAGCGACGACGAGGCCCGAACCGAGCTCGCCGACGAACCCTTCAAGCTGGAACTCATCCACGACAAGGGCTCCGCCTCCAGCGAGGACAGCTCGGACGTGGAGGTCGGCGGCGCCGAACTGACCATCTACGAGAACGTCCGCCGGACCGGGGAACGCGCCTGGGAGGACCTGTGCCGTGGCCCGCACGTGCCGCACACCGGCTACGTCCCGGCCTTCGCCCTGACCCGGACCTCGGCGGCGTACTGGCGTGGTGACCAGCACAACCAGCAGCTCCAGCGGCTGTACGGCACTGCCTGGCCGTCGAAGCAGGAGCTGGCCGACTACCAGCACCGGCTGGCCGAGGCCGCCAAGCGCGACCACCGCCGGCTCGGCGCCGAACTCGACCTGTTCTCCTTCCCCGACGAGATCGGCTCCGGACTGCCGGTGTTCCACCCCAAGGGTGCGCTGGTGAAGATGGAGATGGAGAACTACTCGCGGCGCCGTCATCTGGAGGCCGGTTACTCCTTCGTCTCCACCCCGCACATCACCAAGGGACACCTGTTCGAGACCTCCCGGCACCTGGAGTGGTACGCCGACGGGATGTTCCCGCCGATGCGGGTCGACGAGGAACACGACGCGCAGGGTCGGCTGACCCGCCAGGGCGTCGACTACTACCTCAAGCCGATGAACTGCCCGATGCACAACCTCATCTTCCGGTCCCGCGGCCGGTCGTACCGGGAGTTGCCGCTGCGGCTGTTCGAGTTCGGCTCGGTCTACCGCTACGAGAAGTCGGGCGTGGTGCACGGGCTGACCCGGGCCCGCGGCTTCACCCAGGACGACGCGCACATCTATTGCACCCGCGACCAGATGAAGGACGAGCTGGGCCGGCTGCTGACCTTCGTCCTCGACCTGCTCAAGGACTTCGGACTGGACGACTTCTACCTGGAGTTGTCCACCCGGGACCCGAACAAGTCCGTCGGCGACCTGGAGACCTGGGAGGAGGCGACCCGTACGCTCGCCGAGGTGGCGGGGGCCTCCGGGCTGGAGCTCGTCGACGATCCGGGCGGCGCCGCGTTCTACGGTCCGAAGATCTCGGTCCAGGCCAAGGACGCCATCGGCCGCACCTGGCAGTTGTCGACCATCCAGCTGGACTTCTTCGAGCCGGGCCTGTTCAACCTCGAGTACACCGCCCCGGACGGCTCCCGCCAGCAGCCGGTGATGATCCACCGGGCGCTGTTCGGCTCGATCGAGCGGTTCTTCGGGGTGCTGCTGGAACACTATGCCGGCGCGTTCCCGGTGTGGTTGGCGCCGGTCCAGGTGGTCGGCATCCCGGTGGCCGGCGAGTTCACCGGCTACCTGGAGGAGGTGGCGGACAAGCTGCGGGCCCGGGGCGTACGCGTCGAGGTGGACGCCTCCGACGATCGGATGCAGAAGAAGATCCGCACCGCGCAGAAGCAGAAGGTGCCCTACATGCTCATCGCCGGCGGGACCGACCGCGACGCCGGAGCGGTCTCCTTCCGCTACCGCGACGGCACCCAGCACAACGGTGTCCCGGTCGACGACGCGATCGGTGAGATCCTCGACGCGATCGACCGCAAGATCCAGGTATGACGGTGCCGGGCGAGCAGGGATCCGCGGAGCCGGCGACCCGATTCGGTGGCCTGCCCGACGGCCTCGACCGACTGTGGGTGGCGCACCGCCAGGCGTACGTCAGCGGTGCCGCCCACCCGCGGGTGGAGGAGGGGGATCCCTGCCCGTTCTGCGCCGCACCGACCGGGCCCGACGAGGAGCACCTCATCGTCCGACGGGGGAGGGTGTGCTATGCGCTGCTCAACCTCTACCCGTACAACGCGGGCCACCTGCTCGTCTGCCCCTACCGGCACGTGCCGGACTACACCGACCTGACCGGCGACGAGACGGTCGAGCTGGCCGAGCTGACCCGGCAGGCGATGCGGGTGCTGCGGGCGGTCAGCCGGCCGCGCGGGTTCAACATCGGGATGAACCAGGGGGATGTGGCCGGCGCGGGCATCGCCGCACACCTGCACCAACACGTGGTGCCGCGGTGGGCCGGGGACGCGAACTTCTTCCCGATCATCGCCCGCACGAAGGCGGTGCCGCAGATCCTGGGGGACACCCGGCGGGTGGTTGCGCAGGCGTGGATCCGGGTGGTCGACGAGGAATCGGGGTCGTAGATGCTGGAGCGTTTCCGCCACGCCTGGCGGGGGGTGATGAGCCCCCCGGCACGGTTGCTGCTGCGTTGGGGGGTCCGTCCCGACGCGGTCACCTGGGTGGGCACGCTGTTGCTCGTTCTGGTCGCCTTCGGCACCGTGCCCTTCGGATGGCTGTGGCAGGGAGCGGTGGTGATGGGTCTTGTGGTCCTGTCGGACTCGCTGGACGGGCAGATGGCCCGGCTCGCGGGCACCGAGACGGCGTACGGGGCCTTCCTCGACGCATCACTGGACCGGGTCGCCGACGCCTCGGTGATGACCGTCGTCCTCATCCACCTGGTGCAGGCCGACGCCGGTCCGGTCTGGATCGGGCTGGCGTCGTGGGCGCTGGCAGTCGGCCAGATGACCTCGTACGTCAAGGCGCGCGCCGAGGCCGAGGGATTCACGGCGAACGTCGGCCTGGCGGCGCGGGCCGACCGGCTTGTCGTCGTCCTTCTCGGCCTGCTGCTGGCCGGGCTCCGGGTGCCGTGGGCGGTGGAGATCGCCGTCGCCCTGCTCGCCGTCGCCGGCACCGTCACCGTCTTCCAGCGGCTGGCGACGGTCCGGGCCCAGGCCCGCCGGGCGGTCGCCTCGCGATGAGGGACCGCTGGTCCTGGGTGTACGGCCCGGTGCTGGCAGGCGCCGGGGCGTTGACGATGCGGCTGGCCTTCCCCCAACCGGGCTGGTGGGTGCTGCTCGTCCCGGGCCTGGCGGCCGTCCTCGCCGCCACGCGACTGCGTCGTGGATGGCGGTCCACGGTGCTCGCCGGAGCGGTGAGCGGACTGGCGTTCTACGGACCGCTGATCCACTGGGCCACCCTGTTCCTCGGTTGGCTGCCCTGGCTGGCGCTGACCGCCGTGATGGCAGCCGGCTGGACGTTCGGGTTCTGGCTGATCGCATTGGCCCACCGGTGGATCGGTCGGTCGGCCTGGGCGCCGGTGGTGTCTCCCGTCATCGCCGCCGGACTGTGGACGACCCGCGACCTGATCGCCAGCAATTGGCCCTACGGCGGCTTCGCCTGGGGCCGGCTCGCCCAGTCGCAGTCGGCCGGGCCGTTCCTCGACCTGACCTCGTGGCTGGGCATCCCCGGCACCGGATTCGTCCTGGCCGTGCTGGCCGGCTGGCTCGCCTCCGGCGTGATCGCCCTGGCCCGGCCCACCCGCCATCCGCTCCTGCGGGGGCTACCGCCGGCCGCTGCGATCCTGGCCGCCACGATCGTCGCCGCGCTGCCCGGCTACCGGGTGCCGACCTCCGGCACGATCACCGTGGCCGGCATCCAGGGCGGTGACGAGAAGGCCGGCTACTTCATGGGCGGCCAGGCGGGCGACGTCCTCGCCGCCCACGAACGGGCCACGGCGCTGCTCGACCCGGACTCCCGACCCGACGTCATCGTGTGGCCCGAGGTGGCGGCCGAATGGGACCCCCGGGCCTATCCCCAACTCGCCACCCGGATCGACGCCCTGCACCGGCGGTACGGGGCTCCGCTGCTCATCGGCGCGGTGACCGGCGACGGCGCCCTGCTGCACAACTCGCAACTGTGGTGGCCCGAGGTGTCCGGCGACGGCGGTCAGTACGACAAGCGCAACCCCGTGCCGTTCGGGGAGTACGTCCCCGACCGGGCGTTCTACGAGCGGATCGTGCCCGACCTCATCGGCCTGATCGGACGCGAATACGCGCCGGGCATCGACACCCCGGTGCTGCCGATGGAGACCCGCGACGGGCGATCCGCACCGGTGGGGGTGGCGATCTGCTTCGACATCATCGACGACCGGTTGGCCCGCCAGGCCGTCGTCGGTGGTGCCCAGTGGCTCGTCTCGCCGACCAACAACGCCGACTTCGGCCGCACCGACGAACTCGACCAACAACTCGCCTTCGCCCGGCTCCGGGCGGTCGAGACGGGTCGCTCGATGGTCCAGGTGTCGACGGTCGGACACACGGCCGCGTACGGTCCCGACGGGAGCCTGCTGGCGCAGGTGCCGTGGTACACGCCCGAGGCGATGGTCGTCAGGGTCCCGCTGAGCACCACACTGACCCCGGCTGTCCGGTGGGGGAGGGCGATCTCCCTGGCCGCGGCGGGCATCGGTGTCGCCGGACTGCTCGGCTCCGGGCTCATGTCGACCCGGCGGCGGGGCCGTGATGGCCTACTCTGGTCCCGTGAGGAGCGCATCGGGTGAGATCGGGCCGCAGCACCGGCCCGACGCCAGCATGGACCTGCTGCGCGAGATCACCGAGACCGCGGTCGATCCGGCCTACACCCGGGAACGGGCCTGGCGGGCCTCGGATCGGCGGGCCCGGCTGCTGACCGTGCCCGTGTACGTCGTCGCGGCGATGCTCTTTGCCATGTCGGCGATGTTCACCACCCGGGCGGCGCCGCAGATCGAGCGGGATCGTCAACAGCTGATCTCCGGCATCGAGGAGGAACAGACCCGCCAGGACGACCTTCGGGCCAGGATCTCGGCCACCCGGACCGAGGTGTACGGGCTGGAGCAGCACGCCCTGGCGAGCGACGCCGGCCGGGACCGGATCGCCGACCAGACCTCGGCCCTGGGGGTGCCCGCCGGTGCCGTGCCGGTCGAGGGGCCGGGCGTGACGGTCGTCGTCGATGACGGCCCGGACGGCGGCCAGGACTCCCGGGTCATCGACACGGACCTGCAACAGCTCGTCAACGGCATGTGGCAGGCCGGGGCGGAGGCCATCGCGATCAACGGCCACCGGCTCACCTCGCTCACCGCGATCCGAGGCGCCGGTGACGCCATCACCGTCGGCTACCGGTCCCTCACCCGCCCCTACACGGTGCAGGTGATCGGTGACCCGGACACGCTCGAGAAGCGCTTCGCGACGACCGACGGCGGCGTGTGGTGGGGCTACCTGCGGGATCAACTCGGCGTGAGTTGGTCGGCGTCGCGACAGAAGCGCCTGACCCTTCCGGAGACGAGCCGGCTCACGCTGCGCACTGCCGAGGGAGGACCCCGGTGATCCCCGTCCTGGGACTGCTGATCGGCATCGTGCTCGGCGTCGTCCTGCAGCCCACCGTGCCGGCGGTGTTGCAGCCGTACCTGCCGATCGCCATCATCGCCGCCATGGATGCCCTCTTCGGCGCCTTCCGGGCCTGGCTGGAGGGTCGCTTCAGCGACCGGGTGTTCGTCGTGTCCTTCTTCTCCAACGTGCTCATCGCCGCACTGATCGTGTGGGCCGGCGACCAGATCGGGGTCGGGTCGCAACTGTCCACCGGCGTCGTGGTCGTGCTGGGGATCCGCATCTTCACCAACGCGGCCGCGATCAGAAGGGCGATATTCCATGCCTGACTCCGCAGGGGGCTTCCATGCCTGACTCCGCAGGGGCTTCCATGCCTGACCCCAAGCACACCCCCGGCCTCCGTGACTGGCTGCGGCCCGACCGCAGCCAGGTGGTGGTCGCGGTGGTCCTCGCCGTGGTCTCCTTCGCCGTGGTCACCCAGATCCGCACCCGCGAGGAGGTCGACTCGTACAGTTCGCTGCGCCAGTCCGACCTGGTCGAGATGCTCGACAGCCTCAACCAGGAATCGCAGCGGCTGGAGGGCGAGCTCGGCGACCTGGAGATGACCCGTCAGCAGCTGCGGTCCGGCCAGGACAGCGAGGCCCTGGCCCGCCAGCAGGCCGAGGAACGACTGACCGTCCTCGGCATCCTGGCGGGCACCCAGCCGGCGCACGGACCGGGCATCACCATCACCATCGGGGATCCCGCGGGCAAGGTCACCTCGGTGATGCTGCTGGATGCGGTCGAGGAGATGCGTGACGCCGGTGCCGAGGCCATCGAGATCAACGACTCGGTTCGGGTGGTCGGCAGCAGTTGGTTCGCCGGCTCCGGGGCCGCGCTGTCGGTCGACGGCAAGCGGGTCAGCACACCGATCACCGTGGACGTGATCGGCGACCCCCACGCGCTGGAGGAAGCCGCCCGGTTCCGCGGCGGGCTGGTCAGCCAGGTCGACGACCCCCGGATCGGGGGAACCGTCGACATCACCCGCTCCGATGCGGTCCGGGTCACCTCGCTGCGTACGGCGCCGCCACCCGCGTACGCCAAGCCCGTCGACACCGGCGGCGGCACGGGCGGGGACTGACCGACGCCGGTGGGATTCTCGGCACTAGGCTAAGGTTCAGTGTTCAGCGAGCATCGTTCCGCCAGACCCAGGAGGAAGCATGGAGCTCCCGGAGGACCTCAAGTACAGTGAAGAGCACGAGTGGGTCCGGCTCGGCAACGGGCAGGTGGTCCGGGTCGGCCTGACGGAGTACGCCGGAGAGCAGTTGCGCGAGGTCGTCTCGGTCGATCTTCCGGAGATCGGGGACGAGGTCGTGGCGGGCGATGTGGTGGGGGAGATCGAGTCGGTGAAGAGTGCTGCCGACCTGATCAGCCCGGTCGGTGGTGTGATCAGTGCGATCAACGAAGACCTGTCCGACAACACCGAGCTGATCAACGATGACCCGTACGGCGACGGATGGTTGTTCGCCGTCGACCTGGCCGAGGACAGCGGGTTCGACAACCTGCTTGATGCCGACGCCTACGCCGACATCATCGAGTCCTGACCCCTGCACGAGATCCGAGGAAGCTGATCCAGATGCTGTGCCCCTCCTGCGGCCATGAGAATCCCGAAGGCAGCAAGTTCTGCTCGCAGTGCGGCGAGCCGCTCACTGCGATGGCGGAAACCACCCGGGTGATCCCGGCGATCCCCGAGGAGACCGCGCTGGACGACCTGTCCTCCGACGACCGGGCCGCCGTGGTGGCCCTCCCGGCGGGGTCGTCGCTGCTGGTCGTCCGGCGGGGTCCCAACGTGGGTGCGCGGTTCCTTCTCGACCGGGACGAGATCACCGCCGGACGGCATCCCCGCTCGGACGTCTTCCTGGATGACATCACCGTGTCGCGCCACCACGTCAAGTTCCTCCGCAAGGGGGACCAGGTGATCATCCGTGATGTCGGCAGCCTGAACGGCACGTACGTCAACCGGACGCTCATCGACGGTGACGTGGTCCTGCAGGACGGTGACGAGGTCCAGATCGGCAAGTTCCGGATGGTCTACTACACCGGCGGACGCGGCACGCGCTGATGGCGCAGGCCCGACACTCCATCGGGTGGGTCGTCAAGGAACTCACACCGGAGTTTCCCGACCTGTCGATCTCCAAGATCCGATACCTGGAGTCCGAGGGCCTGCTGACACCGGAGCGCGCTCCCTCCGGGTATCGGAAGTACTCCGTGGACGATATCCGGCGGCTGCACTACATCCTCACGATGCAGAAGCAGCACTACCTTCCGCTGAAGGTCATCCGGGAGCACCTGGAGAAGCTGGACCGGGGCGAGCCGATACCGGCCGTCGACCCCCCGGGGCCGTCGGCGGCCCCGGCGTCCGACGGAGTGCCCGAGCCCGTCGCGGTGCCGGCGACGCCGCCGTCGGCCGAGGTCGCCCGTCCGGTGGAACAGCGTCGCCGCCGCCCGGTCCGGCTGACCCGGGCGGAGTTGGTCGAGAAGTCCGGCATCGCCGAGCCGGTGCTGGCCGAGCTGGAGCGCCTGCTTGTCATCACCCCCCGCCGCGGCACGCACTACTACGACCAGGATGCCTTCGCCGTCGCGGTTGCGGCGAAACAACTGGCAGCGTTCGGGATCGACCCGCGCCACCTGCGCCAGATCAAGATCGCCGCCGACAAGGAGGTCGGCCTGATCAACCTGGCCACCGCCGCGCACAGCCGGCGCGGTAGTTCGCGGCAGACGATCGAGGACCTCACCCGACTGATCAACGTCACCCACCTGGCGATGGTGCGCTCCGGGATCCAGCGAGAACTCGGCTGAGCTCCCGGGGCCGGTCCTCGGGAGCGGATCGGCCGAGCCCCCGCGGGTAGGGTGGAGGCATGCGCGAGATGGATGTCGTCGGTGTCCGCGCCCAGATGCCGAACAACGAGCCGATCGTCCTGCTGCGGGAGCTCGGCGGCCACCGGATGGTGCCCATCTGGATCGGATGGCACGAGGCGAATGCGATTGCCGAGGCGTTGGAGGGAGTCCGGCCGCGCCGACCCCTCACCCACGACCTGATGATCGATGTGCTGGCCGCTTTGGGTCACCGGTTGAGCGAGGTCCACATCACCGAGCTTCAGGAGGGGACCTTCTACGCGGTGCTGGTGATCGACGGGGTCGAGGTCAGCGCCCGCCCCTCGGATGCCATCGCCCTGGCGCTGCGCAGCGCCGCACCCGTCTATTGCGCCGAGGACGTGCTCGATGCCGCCGGCTTCGAGGAGGAGGGTGAGGCCGAGGAGGAGGTCGAGAAATTCCGGGAGTTCCTCGACCACGTCAGCCCTGAGGACTTCGGCACGGACGAGGGTCCCGGGGGAGAAGGGGGTCCGGCGGGGGGCACCGAGCCCGGGCCCCGGGGGTAGAGTCGTGGCATAAGTCTCAACCCCATCCTCAGCTTGAGGTCGGCCACGGGCGTGTCGTCCCGGACCTCGGAACCGGGCGGTCCCGGCCGGATAATGTCGGGCCTGTCAACAGACCAAGCGCACCCGGTGCGGGAAGGCGGAGATCGTGAGCAGCACGCAGGGCAAACCGGCCCCGTCCGAGGCGAGCGACCAGGCGACCCTCTTCGACGGCGACTTCGCACCGCTGCCCGAGGACGTGGGCTTCCGCGGTCCCATCGCGGCGAAGGCCGCCGACATCACGTACCGGCAGCTCGACTACTGGGCCCGGATCGGGCTCGTCACGCCCGAGGTGCGGGCCGCCTCCGGCTCGGGCAGCCTGCGGCTCTACAGCTTCCGGGACATCCTGCTTCTGAAGGTCATCAAGCGCCTGCTCAGCGCCGGCGTCACCCTCCAGCAGATCCGGCACGCGGTGGACTACCTGCGTGAGCGCGGCGTGCACGACCTGACCGAGGTCACCCTGGTCAGCGACGGGGTGTCGGTGTACGAGTGCACCCGCGACGACGAGGTGATCGACATCGTCAAGGGCGGCCAGGGCATGTTCGCCATCGCGATCGGTTCGGTGTGGCGCGACATGGAGGGTTCGCTGACGACCCTGCCGGCCGAACACCGCGATGCCGCCGAGGACACCGTGGTGCCCGGCGACGAACTGGCCGCCCGGCGTCGCCGCCGCGCGGGATGATCCCGTGACGTCCGTCCTGGGTCGCCGGACCCGTCGGGTGATCGACCACGCGCAGCGGACGCACCGGCGGTTCTCCACCCGGATGGGGGACCAGTTCGCCGCCGCGATCACCTACTTCTCGGTGGTGTCACTGGTGCCGACCCTGATGTTGGCCTGCTCGGTGCTCGGCTTCGTGCTGACCGTCGTCCGGCCCGACCTGCTCGACCAGGTGCACGAACTTATCCTGGCCAGGTTGGCCGGTCTGGGACCGGACCTGCAGACGCGCATCGGTGGCGTGGTGGACGGCTTCCTCGCCGGTTGGCGCGGGGTGGGGATCGTCGCGCTGGTGGCGGCACTGTGGGTTGCGGCCGGCTGGGCCGGCAACATCAAGGGCGCGATCCGAGCGCTCAGCCGCGACACCTTCGAGGTCTCCGCGCCGGGCCATCCGGTCCGTGAGGTCGTCGTCGAGGTTCTCACCAACATCGCGCTGATGGTGGGCCTGCTGGTGCTGGTCGGTCTGGCACTGACCTCCTCCGCCGCCGCGTACGGCTCTCTGCCGGTGCCGGTACGCGTGCTGGCACCACCGCTCGGGCTCGGGGCGGGTTGGCTGGTCTTCGTCTACCTGTTGAGCTTCTTCCCCGAGCGGCGTGCGCCGTGGCCGGCCCGGTGGCGCTCGGCCCTGCTCGGCGCGATCGGCTTCACCGCCCTGCAGTACGTGGCCGGGTGGCTGGTCGCCCTGTTCACCGGCAACCCGGCGGCTGCTGTGTTCGGCTCGGTGATCGTGCTGATGCTGGTCCTCAACCTGATCGCCCGGCTGGTGCTGTACGTGGCGGCGTGGTCCGCCACGTACAGCACGCCCGATCCGGCCGACGGCGCCGTTCAGGCCTGAAGCGGTTCGTCCGACTTGGAAGCCGGCTGACCGATCTGGCGCAGCATCTCGGTGAACCAATCCTGGGTGGTGTCGAACGGCTTGCCGCCGCGGATCCGCTCGAACTCGATCGCGCGCAGCGTGTCGTCGTTCTCCTCGTCGTGGCCGATGACCCCCGACGTACCGGCGAGTGCCGACTCGACTGCCAGGTCGCACATCGAGGAGATGAGGTCGACGTCGGACTCGACCGGCGCCGCGGAGCGGGCGAAGTAGCCGGACTTCTGCACCAGCACCTTCTCCGCCCCGATCCGCTCGGCGAACTGCTTGGCGAACCAGTTGCCGGGGTTGATCTTGTCCAGCTTGACGTGGCCGAAGGCGTCGCGGGGGACCTCCTCGCCGGCCTCCTCCAGCTCGGTGACGATGCCCTCCACCCCGGCTCCCTCGGAAAGGAAGATCGTGACGTTGCCGACGCGGTCCATGATCGCCTTGAGCCGTTCGGCCTCGTCGTCGATGGAGAAGTCGTCCTCGGGCACGTACACCGCGTGCACCTCCCACGCCTCCCGGCTCAGCCCGATCTCGGGCAGCCAGGCACGGGTGTCGAGCCAGTTGCGGTACTCCCGGGCGGTCGCGGCGGTCAGCCAGCCGCAGTGCCGGCCCATGATCTCGTGCACGATCAGCTCGCGCCGCGCCGAGTTGTGCTCGGCGACGATGTTGTGGGCGAAGATGGCGCCCATCTCGGCGGCCGTCTGCGCGCCGAGCGACTGACGGATCGGCACGATGTCGTTGTCGATGGTCTTCGGCAGGCCGACGACGGTGAGGTCGTAGTCGTGATCGCGCAGGTACGCGGCGAGATCTGCGGCGGTGGTGTTCGTGTCGTCACCGCCGATGGTGTGCAGGATCGACACCCCGTCGGCGACAAGCTGGTCGGCGGCGACCTGCAGGGCGTTCTGGTCCTCGCGGATCAGGCCACGCTTGACGAGGTCGTCGCGGTTGGTCAGCTTCACCCGGGAGTTGCCGATCGGCGAGCCACCGTAGGTGTGCAGCAGACCGGCGCTGGTGCGAACCGTGGGTGTGATGGTCAGCGTGTCCCCCGTGAGGAGGCCCTGGTAGCCGTAGCGGTAGGCGATGATCTCGCGGTCCGGGGCGATCTCGCGGTAGCGCTGGATGAGACCGCCGATCGCCGACGACAGGCACGGCGCGAATCCGCCGGCCGTCAACAGGGCAACCTTGCCAGCCATGATGACTCACTTTCGTTGTCTGAACTCGAACAGGGTCAGCTTATTGGCCGGGCGCCGGCCCGGACGCCCCGGGTGACCGCCCGGCCTGCCAGGATGGTCCCCATGGAGCCCCATGCGTCCCGTGGACAGTCCCTCTCCGTGCTGATGCTCGTCGCGACGACGGCCCTGTTCCTCATGGTGGGACTCGTCGTCGACGGGGGACAGCGGGTCACCGCCACCCGCCGGGCCGTCGCCGTGGCCGACCAGGCCGCACGGGCGGCCACCGACGCGGCAGCGGCCTCCCGGCTGGAGGGCGTGAGCTACACCGCGGCCGCCGAGGATGCCGCACGCGAGGTACTGGCCGCCCACCCGGATGTGACCGGATCGGTCTCGGTCGGCGCCGGCACGGTCACCGTGACGACCCGAACCGAGTCCGACACGATCTTCCTGTCGCTGATCGGGCTGCGCAGGGTCGTCGGCGAAGGGCGGGCCGCCGCCGACCTCGTCAGGCTCGGCTGACCACCTCGAGGCTGTCGGCCATCCGGGCGACAGCAGCGGTCAGGATCTCCGGTGAGGTTGCCAGGTTGATCCGGACATGACCGGCGCCAGGCTTGCCGAAGGCCGGGCCGGGATTGAGCGCCACCCGCGCCTGGTTGAGGAAGTGCCGGGCCGGATTGCCCAGCCCCAGCCCGCGGCAGTCCAGCCAGGCCATGTACGTGGCCTGGCCCGCCATCAGTTCCGCGCCGGGCAGAGTAGCGGTGACCAGGTCGGCGAGCAGCGCTCGGTTGGCGGCGATCTCGGCCCGGCTCTGGGTCTGCCAGTCGCGGGCCAGGTCCAGCGCCGCACTGTGGGAGAGGACCGCGAGGTGGCTCGCCGCGCCGCGGGCGGCGTCGTACGGCACGGCCGCCAGGTCGCGGGTCGCCTCCGGGCCGGCGATCATGACGGCGGCCTTGAGGCCGGCGAGGTTCCACGCCTTCGACGCCGAGAAGAGCACGAGGGCATCTTCCGCACCCGGCACGGACAGATAGGGCACGTAGTCGACGCCCGGGTCGGTGATCGGGGCATGAATCGCGTCGACGATCACCCGGACACCGTACCGGCGGGCGCTCGCCGCCACGGCCGCGAGCTCCTCGCGGGTGTGCCGGGCCCCGGTGGGGTTGTGCGGGCTGCACAGCAGGTAGGCGGTCGGCCTCGGCCCCGACTCGCCGGCGAAGGCCGCCTCCAACGCGGGCAGGTCGAGCCGGCCATCTGCGGTCATGTCGACGGTCATCACCTGACGTCCCACCGTGGTGACGGCGGAGAAGAACGGGTGGTAGACGGGCGGGTTGACCACCACATGGTCACCCGGAGCGGTGACGGCCTCGAGGGCGTTGCGCAGGCCGCCCATGACGTCGGGCATCAGGCCGATCCGGACGGGGTCGAGGGCCAGCCCCCAGGCGTCGGCGGCGAACCGGGTCACCGCCTCCTCATACACTGGGCCGTTCGGGTAGCCGGTGTCGCCCCGGTCGATCGCATCGTGCAGGACCCGGGCGACAGGCTCGGCCAGTTGGCAGTCCATCTCCGCGACCCACAGGGGCAACACGTCGGGGTCGTAGCGTCGCCACTTCATCGACGTACGGGTCCGCAGCCGGTCCAGGGGGACAGTGAAGATCTCACGGGTCAGGGAGGCCATGGCGCCAGCCTAGGGGCTGCGCCCCGGCGTCTGCGGATTCGGCGCATGGTGAACCACGGCGCGGATGCCGCCCACGTGGACAAGGACACCCATGGAACCCCTTGCAGCGGTACCAGGCCGATGATGGTGTAGCCAACTTCGTCTTCTCCTTCACGTTGTCGCTGATCGTCGACCGGATCACCCGACCTGACACGCTCCAGCACTGACCGGGGAGAGCGCTGTCGTGCTCCGTGAAGTGCTGAGGATCGGCTGAGTGTCGGCGTGGGGATCGGCTGAGCACCGGGTCGGCCGACACTAAGCTTGCGCCATGGCGAAGTACTTCGACGTTCACCCGGCCAACCCGCAGTCGCGCTCCATCCAGCAGGCGGTGGACATCCTTCGCGCCGGGGGACTGGTCGCCTACCCGACGGACTCGTGCTACGCGCTGGGCTGCGTGCTGGGCAACAAGGAGGGGCTGGAGCGGATCCGCCGGATCCGCCGCCTCGACGACCACCACCATTTCACGCTGGTGTGCTCGAACTTCGCTCAGCTGGGCAAGTACGTCGACATGGACAACCGCGTCTTCCGGGCGGTGAAGGCGTCCACCCCCGGCCCGTACACCTTCATCCTGCCGGCCACCCGGGAGGTGCCGCGGGTGATGGTGCAGCCGAAGAAGCGGACGGTCGGGGTCCGGGTACCCAACCACGTCACCACGCTCGCCCTGCTCGACGCGCTCGGCGAGCCGCTGATGTCGAGCACCCTGCTGCTGCCCGGATTCGACCACCCGCTCACCGACGGCTGGCAGATCAAGGAGGAACTCGACCACCAGGTCGATGCGGTCATCGACTCGGGCGACTGCGGGGTGGAACCCACGACGGTGGTCAACTTCACCGGTGACGACGTCAGCGTCGACCGGGTCGGGGCGGGGGACCCGGCGCTGTTCGAGTAGGGCTGTCCGGCCGGCTGTTATCCGGTCGACAGCGACGCCTCGCGCCGACCGCGCATCTTGCGCAGGTCATACGCGTGTGCGGCCAACGCGCGGTCCTCGGCCGAGACCGGCTCCCACTGCGGGATGTCGGCCAGGCTCCCGTCCTCACCGCGGACGCCGTAGGTGATGGCGCAGTGGGTGGTGAGTTCCCGATCGGCCGTGCGGGGATCGCCGGAGCGGACGTGCACGGCGATGTCCATCGTCTTGCGGTTGGTTCGCAACAGCCGGGCCTCCAGCTCGACCAGGTCGCCGATGTGGATCGGGTGGTAGAACCGCACGCCGCCGGAGTAGACGACGGTCGGGGTCATCCCGGTCCAGGAGGCGGCGCACAGCCAGGCGGCCTGGTCGATCCATTCCATGGCCGTGCCGCCGTGGACGTTGCCGCCCCAGTTGACGTCGGTCGGCTGGGCCAGGAAGCGGGTGGTGATCCGCGGCGCGGTCCCGGCGTCGGAGTAGGTCTGCCGGGCCATCGCCTCCTCGATGCGTCGGCGCAGTTCGGTCCGTCCGACAGCGGCCTGGGCGTGGGCGCGCTCGGTGGCGGTGATCGGGTCGAACTCGGGCACCGGTGTGGAATGTCCCCGACCGTCGATGGCGACGAAGATGACCAGGCAGGTGGCCGCGACGGACCACCGTTGCCCGGTGGGATCGGTGTTGCGGACCGTGCACTGGATGTGCATCGAGGTCCGGCCGGTGTAGACGATGCGCGCCTCGACCTCGACCAGATGTCCCGACGGGATCGCGTGCACGAACGACACATGCCCGACGTACGCCGTCACGCAGTACGTGCCGCTCCATGCCGACGCCACGGCGTACGCCGCCTTGTCGATCCACTCCAGGATCTTGCCCCCGTTGACGTCGGCCCCCTGGAAGAGAACATCGGTGGGAACGGCCAGGAAACGCAGGGTTTCGACGGGGGAGCGGTGCGGCACCGACCTATTGTCTCACCATCGCGCGAGCTCAGCCGATGTGCTTGTGCCACTCGCGGCGCAGCGCCACCGGCCAGGGGGGCACCGGGTGACCCGCGGCGGCCTCGTGCCGACGCAGTTTGCGGACCGCCACGACGATGCCGGTCAGGCCGATCGCATAGATCGGGAACTGGGTGGCCATCGCGATCCGCAGGTCCGCCGGCCCGTACGCCGTCCCGCCGGAGGTGGCGTCGAGGCTGAGACCGATGAGCAGGATGGTGATCACGCCGGCGAGGAAGCCGCCAGTGATGGTCACCCCGGTCGCCGTGCCGACCCGCTTGGGTGGATGCTCGGTCCGCGCGTAGTCGAACGCGATGGTGGATCCCGGGCCCCCACTGGCGAGGGCGACGATGAGCAGGGCGAGCAGCCACGTCGGCGGGGTGCCGGGCCAGACCAGCATCGCCGCCCAGCAGAGGATCTGCGACCAGATCGTGGCCAGGGCGAGCGCCGGACGCCGGACCGGGTGGGCGGCGGTGAGCCGACCCAGGAGCGGTCCCATCGGGATGCCGATGATCGCGGAGAAGGTGAGGAATCCGCTGGCGGTCGCATCCGACAGACCCAACCCGCGGGTCATGTACGGGAACCCCCACATGAAGGGGAACATCATGCTGGAGAAGCAGGTGGTGAAGTGGATCCAGAAGCCGAGTTGGGTGCCGGGGCTGGCCAGCACCAGCCGGAGGTTGGCGGCCAGGTCGGCGGGGGTGGCGGCCCGACTGGGCCGCCAGGCGCCGGCCGGCGCGTTTCGGACAACCCCGAGGGCCAGCGCGAGGGCGACGACCGAGGCTCCCGCGGCGGCGAGGAATGCCGGGGTCCAGCCCTGGTGGCTGAGGATCGCCAGGAACGGGATGGCGCTGCCGATCTGGCCGATCGCGCCGAGCAGCCCGGTGAGTTGGGTGAGCACCGGCGCCTGGTGGGGCGGGAACCAGTACGGCACGAGCCGGATCGCCGAGTTGAAGGTCATCGCGTCGCCCAGCCCGACCAGGATCCGCCCGGCGATGGCCAGGGAGACCGTGTCGGACAGGCCGACCATGGTCTGGCCGGCCGCCATGAGGACCGCGCCGCCGGCGAGCATCGCCCGGCTGCCGAACCGGTCGAGGAACACCCCGACCGGCACCTGGGCGAGCGAGTACACGCCGAGTTGGAGCATGACGAAGGTGGACACCAGACCGGCGGAGGCGCCGAAACGTTCGGCAGCGGTCAGTCCGGCCACCCCGAAGGAGGAACGCTGGAGGATCGCCACGGCGTACACCAGCACCCCCGCGACCCACACCACCCATGCCCGCCTGGATCCCACGGACCCCATGCTGTCACCCCGGGCGGGAGTCAGCGGCGGATCTCGAAGCCGGCGAAGGCCTGCGAGGGATCGGCGAGGTCGGAATCGACCGTCTCGACCGAGCCGGGGGTCCGTCCGCCGGTCAATTCGCCGAGCAGGTCGAGGAGCTGCCGGCGCGGCCCCTGGGCGATCAGTTCGACCGTGCCGTCGGGGCGGTTCGCCACCCAGCCGGTGAGCCCGAGACGGCTCGCCTCGCGTTGCGTCCAGAAGCGGAATCCGACCCCCTGGACGTACCCGTGCACCGTCGCGTGCAGTTCGGCCACCTCGCCCATACGGGCGAGACTACGCCGGGTGGGCTCGACATCGCGGGGGACCCGTGGCAGCATCCTCGGGTGACCTCAGCCACGGAACAGATCCCTGTACGGGCCGACAGCCATGAGGTGATCCGGGTGCAGGGAGCCCGCGAGAACAATCTCAAGAACGTCAGCGTGACGATCCCCAAGCGTCGGCTGACCGTCTTCACCGGTGTCTCGGGGTCGGGAAAGAGTTCGCTGGTCTTCGGGACGATCGCGGCGGAGTCGCAGCGGCTGATCAACGAGACCTACAGCGCCTTCGTCCAGGGCTTCATGCCGACCCTGGCCCGGCCCGACGTCGATGTGCTCGAGGGCCTGACCCCGGCGATCATCGTCGACCAGGAACGGATGGGTGCCAACGTCCGTTCGACCCTCGGCACGATCACCGACGTGAACGCGCTGCTGCGGATCCTGTTCAGCCGGCTGGGGGTCCCGCACATCGGGCCGGCCAAGGCCTTCTCCTTCAACGTCGCCACGGTCAGCGGCCAGGGTGCCGTGACCACCGAGAAGGCGGGGCGGACCACCAAGGAGGTCCGCCGCTTCACCGTTACCGGCGGCATGTGCCCGCGCTGCGAGGGGATGGGCCGCGTCGAAGACATCGACGTGTCCCAGCTCTACGACGACGCCAAGTCGCTCAACGAGGGCCCGTTCACCATCCCGGGCTACAGCGCCGACGGCTGGTACGGGCGGATCTTCGCCGGTTCGGGGTTCTTCGACCCGGACAAGCCGATCCGCCGCTACACGACGCGCGAGCTGAACGATCTGCTCTACCGGGAGCCGACGAAGATCAAGGTCGACGGGATCAACCTGACCTACGAGGGGCTGATCCCCAAGATCCGCAAGTCGTTCCTGGCCAAGGACGTGGACACCCTGCAGCCGCACGTGCAGGCGTTCGTCCGGCGGGCGGTCACCTTCGCGACCTGTCCCGACTGCGACGGGACCCGGCTCAACGAGCAGGCCCGATCGTCGCGGATCGGGGGACTGTCGATCGCCGACGTGTGCGGCATGCAGCTCAGCGACGTGCTCGGGTGGGTGGGCGGCATCTCCGATGACTCGGTGCGACCGCTGGTCCGAACCCTGCATTCGACACTGCAGTCGTTCGTCGACATCGGCCTGGGATATCTCTCGCTCGAACGCCCGTCGGGCACCCTGTCCGGTGGCGAGGCGCAGCGGACCAAGCTCGTCCGCCACCTCGGCTCGGCGCTGACCGACGTGACGTACGTCTTCGACGAGCCGACCATCGGGCTGCACCCCCACGACATCGACCGGATGAATCGCCTCCTGCTGGCGCTGCGTGACAAGGGCAACACGGTGCTCGTGGTCGAGCACAAGCCCGAGGCGATCGCCATCGCCGACCACGTCATCGACCTCGGGCCCGGAGCCGGCGGCGCGGGCGGCGAGGTCGTCTACGAGGGGGATCTCGCGGGGCTGCGGTCCGCCGGGACGCTGACCGGGCGACACCTGGACGACCGGGCACGGCTGAAGCCGACCCCACGGGGCGCCACCGGCGCGCTGAAGGTGCGCGGGGCGACGACGAACAACCTGCGCAGCGTGGACGTGGACATTCCCCTGGGTGTGCTGGTGGTGTTCACCGGGGTCGCCGGGTCGGGCAAGAGTTCCCTCATCGAGGGGTCGGTGGCCGGCCGCGACGGGGTGGTCGTCATCGACCAGGGGGCGATCAAGGGGTCACGGCGCAGCAACCCGGCCACCTACACGGGGCTGCTCGACCCGGTCCGCAAGGCCTTCGCCAAGGCGAACGGGGTGAAGCCGGCGCTGTTCAGCCCCAACTCCGAGGGCGCCTGCCCGACCTGCAACGGCGCCGGGGTGGTCTACACCGACCTGGCTATGATGGCCGGGGTCGCCACGGTCTGCGAGGACTGCGACGGCAAACGCTTCCAGGCCGCCGTGCTGGAGTACACCCTCGGTGGGCGCGACATCAGCCAGGTGCTGGACATGCCGGTGGCCGACGCGGCGACGTTCTTCGGGGACGGACCGGCCAGGACGCCGGCGGCGCACCGGATCCTGGATCGGCTCGCCGACGTCGGCCTGGGCTATGTCAAGCTCGGTCAGCCGCTGACCACGCTGTCCGGTGGCGAGCGGCAGCGGCTCAAGCTGGCTGCCCGGATGGGGGAGAAGGGCGAGGTCTACGTCCTCGACGAACCCACCACGGGGCTGCACCTGGCCGACGTCGAGGCGTTGCTCGGGTTGCTCGACCGGCTGGTCGACTCCGGCAAATCGGTGCTGGTCATCGAACACCACCAGGCCGTGATGGCCCACGCCGACTGGATCATCGACCTCGGACCGGGCGCGGGGCACGACGGCGGGCGGATCGTCTTCGAGGGCACGCCGGCGGAGCTGGTGGCCGCCCGGTCGACACTGACGGGTGAGCACCTGGCCGCGTACGTGGGGGTCAGTTCGGCACCGGAATGACGGTCGGCGTCACCTCGACCCCGCCCGGCAGACCCTCGAGGAACTCCGCCCACTCGCTCGTGACGGCGATGACCTCGATCCGCAGGATGTACCGATCGCCGACCTGACGCGTCCCGATGGCTCGAAGATTGGGCTCCATGTGCGGAGGGATGGCCGCAAGAATGGCGTCCACACCTCGATCGTCCAGGTCACCGTTGGCACGGGAGCTGAGGCGGGTTGGTTGGCCGGTGAGGCGGCCGACGGCCTCGCAGTTCAGTTTGGTTCCCGACCAGGTGCCCCAGCACCGGAACCATGATGTCGGCTGGGGGCCGTCCATCTCGACGATGACGGGAACCGACACCGAGGACCACGGCTCGGGTTGTCCGTCGAAATGGGGGTGCGGAGGCCCCGGCGGCAACGGATCCAACAACCAGCCGGCTCCGCTGCCGACGAGGCGACCCGATGCCTCGGCCCGCCGGCCGGGCCGAACAATCAGGCGACTCGGGCTGATCACTGGTTCTCGGTCTGCGGCTGAACGATCCAGCTTCCGCCGCCCCCGCCGCCGGACGTTCGAACCATCATGTGGAGGTCCACCGGTCATCCCAGCTGTTCTTTGTGCAGCGAGGGTTGTAGTAGCTTGTGCTTTGCGTCGCCAAGGTGCGTCCGTCGTTCATGCATGTTGCTGAACTCCTTTACCAGTCATGGATGATCGTCTCCTAGTCTGCGAAGGCCACGGAGAGTCCGCCGAGGAAAACTCCGAATGCCTGGACCAACGATGCCGCAGTGCGCCGGATTGTCACCATGTTCCTGTCTCCTCGTGTCGATGAACCTCGTGAAAGAAGCCGGCACCGCAATCCTCGGCCCAGGGACCGCGTGCCGTCCAGATCTGGTAGCGAAGACGAGATGAATATCGCACAAGTGTTCAGGTGGCGGGTGTCCAGGTGTGGCCGAGGCAAAGCATGATTCGGGTGGTTGTCTCGGCTCACCTTGCTTCGGTTCTGACGTCTTCCTTGACCGGACCTGTGCCGGTGAGGTTCTTCATGTCGGGGTAGCGGTCGCCGACCGGGCGGGGGAGGGCGTCCAGTGCCGCCAGGTGGTCGGCGGACAACCGTACGGTGGCCGCCTTGAGATTCTCCTCCAACCGCCCGGGCCGGCGGGTGCCGGGAATCGGCACGATGTCGCGCCGCTCGCCGCCCTGCGCCAACAGCCAGGCGAGTGCCACCTGCGCCGGGGTGGCCCCGACCTCGGCGGCGACCGCCTCGACCCGCTCGACGATGCGCAGGTTGGCGGCGAGTTGATCCTGGCGGAAGCGCGGGTGTCCCCGCCGGGAGTCGGAGTCGTCCAGGCCGGACAGGTCGCGAATCCGCCCGGTGAGGAAGCCCCGACCCAGCGGCGAGTAGGGGACCAGGGCGATGCCGAGCTCCCGCAGCGTGGGCAGCACCTCCTCCTCGGGGTCACGGGTCCACAGCGAGTACTCCGACTGGACCGCGGCCATCGGATGGACCGCGTGGGCGCGGCGGATGATCTCCGCGTTCGCCTCCGACAGGCCGTACGCCCCGATCTTGCCCTCGGCGATGAGGTCGGCGAGCGCCCCGACGGTGTCCTCGATCGGGGTCGACGGGTCCGGGCGATGCTGGTAGTAGAGGTCGATCCGGTCGGTTCCGAGGCGTCTCAGGGACCCGTCGACGGCGAGCCGGACGTTCTCCGGGCGCCCGTCGTAGCGGCGGGCGCCGTTCTCGAGGTGGCTGAGCATGCCGAACTTCGTGGCGACGACGACCTCGTCGCGGATGCCGGCGAGTGCCCTGCCGACCAGTTCCTCGTTGGCGTACGGCCCGTAGATCTCGGCGGTGTCGATGAGCGTGCAGCCGAGTTCGACCGCCCGGCGGATCGTGCGGATCGACTGATCCTCGTCCTTACCAGCGCCGGTGTAGAAGGCGGACATGCCCATGCAGCCCAGGCCGATGATGCCCACCTGGGGTCCGACCTGGCCGAGTGGTGTGGTGTCGAGCATGAAGGAAGCTCCGATTCCTGTGTAGAGGGTGATCTTGTGGTCGATGACGGACAGCGCGTCGGTGAGGTCGTCGAGGTGGGCGCGGACGGCCGCGCGGTGTTGGCGCAGCAGGGCCAGTCGTTCGGGCGCCGTACGGTCGCCGTCGCGGGCCAGCTCGACGTACCGGCGGATCATCCCGATCGGCATGTCCGTGGTGCGCAGTTTGGCGAGGAACTCCACCCAGCGAACATCTGCGGCGCGGTAGGCCCGCAGCCCGGCGGGGGAGCGCGGCACCGGGTCACGCATCAGGCCGGCGCGTTCGTAGTAGCGCAGCGTCTCGACGGACAGCCCGGTCCGCCGGGACACCTCGCCGACGTTCAGTCGCCGGTCCGGGTGGGGTGCGGGGGAGTTGCTCACGTAGGAGACGCTAGGACCTGGAGTGCGCTCCAGGTCAAGAGGCGAGGTGACGCCGCGGGCCACGGGGGTTGCGCCGGTCCGTGGCCGGGATCACCAGACACCAGACGCGGCGCGAGGTATCAGACGCGGCGTGTCGACCCGCCGCGTTTGATACCTCGCGCCGCGTTTGGCGGACACCGTCTGGCAGGATCCCGGGGTGCGCATGCCGATCGCAGGAGTCCCGACCGGGGATGAACCTGTGCCCGGCGTGGCCTACCGCCTTGCCGGTGGGGAGACCATCACACCGGTGTGGCGGAACATGGCCGACGGGCTCACGTTCCGGCTCGGGACGAGTCGCTACCTCAAGTGGTCGCCGCACACCGCGGGCATCGACCTGACCGTCGAGGCCGACCGCCTGGCCTGGGCGGGAGCCTTCATCACGGTCCCTCGCATCCTCGACCAGGGCGAGGAGGCAGACGCGCAATGGCTGCTCACCACGGCGATCCCTGGACGTTCGGCCGTCGACCCGTACTGGACTGCCCGGCCCGCCGTTGCCGCCCGGGCGATCGGGGCTGGTCTGCGTACGCTGCACGACGCGCTGCCCGTGGACGGGTGTCCGTTCGACTGGGGTGTCGAGACGCGTCTGGCCGGCGTCGACGACCCGACCCGCGCACGGCTGTCGGAGTCGCCACCCATCGACAGGTTGGTGGTGTGCCACGGTGATGCCTGCGCGCCCAACACGCTGCTCGACGATTCAGGACGGCCTGTCGCGCACGTCGACCTGGGTCGGCTCGGTGTGGGCGATGTGTGGGCCGACCTGGCGATCGCGTCGTGGAGCACGGTCTGGAACTACGGACCCGGCTACGAACGGCTCGTCTACGACGCGTACGGCGTCGATCCCGACAGCGGGCGGATCGCGTACTACCGAGAACTGTGGGACGCGACCTGAGCCTGCCTCGATGACCGACGGATCAGCCGGCACGGATCAGCCGGCGCGACTGACCGATAATGCACATTATGTCAGAAACGCGCCCGCCGGGTCGCGATCCGTACGATGGCGGCCATCCTGTCCCGCGTCATCGAACCTTGGACAATCTCACGCACTTGAGACCTGTCCCATCGAAGATGACAGTGATCTCAGAAAGATGAGAGCAGCGAACCCGGCGAACGCTCAGCAAGTTCCGACGCACCAGACTTAGTACTAGTGATACGCTTCGTGTGCCGCCTCACACGAAGGACGCGTCATGGAACTCTTCTCCCCCTGGGACGCCGCAGCAACCGACGTCGAAGAGGCCTGCCGTGTGGAGTTCGAGCTCGACGGTGTGCGGCTCGAGCGCGATGCGTCGGACGTCTTCGCCGTCCCCTTCGAGCGCTGCACGCCAGTGAGGTCCTTCCCGAGCTGGCCGCACAAGCGGCACTACTCCGGCCACCAGTGGATGCAGCGGCTCGGACTCCACGTCCCGTTCGAGTCGCTCGCCGAGCGCACCTGTCTCATCGAGCTCGACCGCGCGCCCACCTTGTCAGGCGTCGCGAGCCAGCCGATGTGGCTCTCGTGGCCCCGTCTGGGTGCACGGCACGCCCCGGACTTCTTCGTACGCCTGGCGGACGGTACGGGTCTGGTGATCGACGTGCGCCCGCACGAGCGCATCGACGGTCGCGCACGCGAGCAGTTCGACCGTACCGCTCGGATGTGCACGGCGCTCGGTCTGCGCTACAGCGTGTACTCCCCTGCTTCTCCGGTGCACGACGCCAACCTGCGGTTCCTCATGCGCTACCGCGACCCGGTGTGGCACGACCCGCGCGCCGTCCTGGCACTGCCGCCCGGTGAACACCTCCTCGACGAGGTGGCCCGGGCGCTCAATCACCTCGAGAACCCCCTCGCCACCTGCTATGCGCTGATCTGGCACGGCGATCTGCTCGCTGATCTCGACACGCCACTGTCTCTGCGCACGCACGTGACGCTCCCGGAGGCCGCATGATCGCCACGGCAGGCGCCCAGATCTCCTGGTCGAGTACGACATACACCGTCATCGCGGTCTCGGCGCTCGAGGTTCTCCTGCGCGACGCCGACGGCGCAGAGCTGCGCGTCTCGCTCGAGGAGCTCAACCGCACGGCGAGCCCCGCGACGCCCTGCGGCCCGATGGTTCCCACGGGTGCGTCGACCGAGGAAGCACTCCCCCGCGAGGTCGCCGTGTGGCAAGTCTCGCTTGAACGACTCGTCGACGCCGACGACGCCGACCCTGTCGAGGTGCGAGTCTCTCGCGAGCAGGCCACGCTCCAGCAGGCGCTCGGCCGCACCGTGGGCCGGAGCACGATCTTCCGCAAGCTCGCGCTCTACCGCGAGGAGGGCATCGCAGGTCTGCTCGACAAGCGCCGGTCACGCGCGACGACGAGCTCCGTCGATCCGCGTGTCATCGAGGTCCTCGGCGAGGTGCTCGCGTCTCGCGCGAAGAGCTCCACCGTCAGCCGCGCGGTCCTCATCGCCGACATCTCCCGGCGGGTACGCGACCGCTACGGCGACGAGGTGGCGGTGCCGAGCCGCTCCACGCTCTACCGGCTGCTCGATGCCGAGGACCGTGGCCGGCACTCCTTCGGCTCCGCCAAGACCCGCGAGACGCTCTCGCTTCAACCGAAGCGCGACTTCGTCGGCCGGATCGCCCTGCGACCCGGCGAGCAGGTGCAGATCGACTCGACGCCGCTGGACGTCATGGTCCGGATCGACGACCAGACTGTCGGTCGACCCGAGCTGACGATCATGGTCGATGTGGCCACCCGATCGGTTCTCGCGGCGGTGCTGCGCCCGGAGTCGACCAAGAGCATGGATCTCGTCGTCGTGCTCGCGCGTGCGCTCGTTCCCTACGCGCGTCGCCCCGAGGGGGCACGCGAGACCCGGCGGCTGATCTCCACCGCGTGGGCCGAGGACGCACTGGTCGACCAGGAACGCTACGAACGCCTCCGTGACGCCCAGCCGTTCATCTTCCCCGAGACGATCACGACCGACCGGGGCAAGAACTACCTGTCCGCCCACTTCCGTTCGGCCTGCCAGACGCTCGGCATCTCGCTCATCACCTCGGCCCCGCACACCCCGACCGACAAGCCCCACGTCGAGCGCACCTTCGAGTCGATCGCCTCCCTGTTCCTGCAGCACGTGCGCGGCTACGTCGGCCGTAGCGTCGAGTACCGCGGCAAGGACGTCGAGGCACAGTCGGCGACGCTGCTCACCATCGCCCAGATGCAGGAGCTACTCGAGGACTGGATCGCCGTCGAGTGGCAGAACCGCAGCCACGACAGCCTCCGCGACCCGCTTCACCCGACGATCACACTCTCGCCCAACGAGATGTGCCGGGCGTTCCGTCAGGTCGCACCCGAGCTGCACGTGCCGCTCACACGTGCCGACTTCATCGGGCTGCTGCCAGTGCTGCACCGGCGCATCAACCGCTACGGCGTGACGATCAACCACCGGGTCTACGACTCCGCGCGCCTGGCCGAGTTCCGCCGTCGGCACTCGCCGTCCAGGCTTCAGGACGGCCGCTGGCCGGTGCGCGTCGACCCCTACAATCTCTATACCGTCTGGCTCGACCTCGGCGACGAGTACGTCCCGCTGGCATGGACCAACCGCGGGCTCGACGCCCCGATGCTCGGCGACGTGTGGCGTCATGCCCGCGACGCCTACCGCGCCGACGACGGGCAGGTGCGAGCCGAGGCCGCCGAGCTGACGGCGACGATGAAGCGCTTCGCCGCAGCCGGCAACCCGGTCGAGAACCCTCGTCAGGCAGCGCGCGTCAAGGCCGTCGCCGCCGACCCGATGAACCCGACCAGCGTGCTCGAGACCACGAGGCCAGAGGGCCTGTCGGCGCTCGAGCCCGCGAGCCTTGCGACGACGACCACGGACCGTGGCGACGCCGACACGGACACAGGCAGTGACACCGGCGAAGCATGGCCGCACCGGGGCGGCTTCACGTTCGTGACCGACGACGACACCGACGACGTGGACATCCGCGACGAGGACTGGAGCGTGCAACATGGAGATCGGTAGCAAGGAAGGCTGGCGCGCGCTCGTCGACGCACGGGTGGAACGTCCCGAACGCCTCTCGCTCGCGCAGTTCTCGGCCCTGACGACCGAAGAGCGCGCGGCCTACAACGACGCGCGGATCCGGTACTCCCAGGCCGGGGCGTTCATCAGCACACCGCAGCTGCGCGAGGTCAAGCGCGCCGTGCACGAGCGCATGCTCATCAACGCCCACCGCACCGTCGGCAAGCTCGGCGTGATCCTCTCGGGCGAGCCGGGTCAGGGCAAGACCACCACGCTCATGCAGATCGGCAAGGAGCACGAGCTGCGCCGCCGTACGACAGGGCACCCGGCGGGTGCGCCAGGGAAGATCCCCGTCGTCTACGTCGCCGTCCCTGCCCAGTGCACGGCCAAGGAGCTCCTGCACGAGTTCACGCGGTTCCTCGCGCTGCCGAGCCCCAAGGGTGCGACCTACGGGCGGCTGGTTGAGATGGTCGCCCACGCCCTGCGGGAGTGCGGCACGGAGCTCGTCCTCGTGGACGACGTCCACCACCTCGACCTGCGCTACCGGCAGAACGTCGAGGCATCCGACATGCTCAAGCAGCTCTCCGAGCGTTGCGGCGGCACCTTCGTCTACGCCGGGATCGCCGTCGAGGACACCGGGCTGCTCTCGGGTTCCCGAGAGGGCCAGATCCGCAAGCGCTTCGCTCTCCACCACGCCGAGCCGTGCCGGATCGGCCGCAAGGACGAGCGCGCCGACTGGGGCGACCTGCTGCTCGCTCTCGAGGACTCCATGTGCCTGCTCGAGCAGCCGCAGGGCAAGATCCTCGACGTCGCGCGTGAGCTCCACGCCCTTTCCGGCGGCGAGATCGGGCTGCTCAAGGACACCCTGCAGCTGGCTGCCATCCGGGCGATCGAGTCGGAGACCGAGAAGCTCGATCAGCGATCGCTCACGCAGGCGGCAAAGGCGCTCGGTGCAGGGGCACAGCTCGTCGGGAGCAGGTGACCGTGCTCCGTGCGCTGCCGGTGCCGGTCTCTCCCTTCCCTCGCGAGACGCCGGACAGCTACGCCATCCGGCTGTGCCGTCGCAACGGGCTGTCCTGGGCAGAACTGTGGCATCTCGTCGAGCGCGCCGATCCGCGTTCCCGCAGGGTCTCGAACGGCATCTTCACGCGAGTCCCGGACGTGCTGTGCCGCCTCGGCGGTCTCGACCCCCGCGATCATCCGCAACTGACGAGACGGTGGACATGCAGCGCGCACTGCGTCGAGCGGCTCGCGCTGTGCGGACGCGGCCACGGCCACGCCGGTGCGACGTTCCTGTGCCGGCGGTGCAGCCACGGCGAGGTGGTCGAGGTGCTCGACGCGCGCAGCCCCGTCTGCGTCCGGCACCGGCGCTGGTGCGCTGACGGTCATGACATCGACGTCGCTGCGGTCCCGGATCTGCTGCACGCCGGGCGGATGCTCGGCGGCACGATGCGCCTCTCCGAGCTCACGATCTCGTCCCCCGAGGCACGCTTCCTGCGCGGCATGCTCTATGGCTGGCAGGACCGTGGCGACCGCACCGCGCGCACTGAAGTCTCGCTCGCGCGGCAGATGGCCGACCTGCCCGTCCTCGTGAGCGGCATGCTGCTGCTGGCCTCCGAGGACTTCCTGCGACTGGTCGAGTGCGGCCCCGTAGGACTCGCCGCAGGCACCGCTCACGTCCGCGCCTTCTTGCGCCGCGAGCTCGCCGCGCCCGCTCATACACGGCTACGCGAGAAGCTGCACGCCGAGCTCGGTCTCGAGCCGGAGAGCGATGACAACGACATCGACGCGCGGCTCTCCGAAGAGCTCGACGGCAACCTCTGGGACCGCTGGTACGGCGACGTCCCCGGCCTGCAACGCATGCAGATCCTCGAGAAGCTCAGCCGCACCGAGCTTGCCGTCTGTCGTGGCGAAGCCGAACCTGCTGGGCCACGTCGCACACCCGACAGCATGGAGCGATGGTCGGCGGTCGCCCGCCGTTCTCCTGCTGCCTATCCGACCTGGTACCGCTGGTGAAGATCGTGACGGGGGAAGACCCGCCGGGCGGCGACGCAGGAATGTCCGAGGTACCCGATAAACACGTTCTGGGACGTGCATATGCCTGACAGGCAGGCGCGCACGATGTAAGGTTTCTGATACAAGCACACGACTCGCCACCCCCCTGACGAAGAGGTTCCATGACCCCGACCGCACTCGCGACGGCTCCGCCGGTCACTGCGCCCGCGTTCGAGCCGCGCAGCATCGACGGCACCTTCGTCACGCCCGAGGCACCTGCGAGGGGTGCTCTCCCCTTGCCGGGTGGCGCACCCGTCTCGTTCACCTCCTACCGACGGAAGATCGCCATGAGCAACCCTGACGCTGACCGCCTCTTCGTGAAGTCGCGGCACCGCGTCAAGACCTACGGCGAGGTGTTCACGCCGCGCTCGATGGTCGATCAGATGCTCGACCTGGTCAGCGAGGACCTCGAGAGCGGAGACGGGTTCGTCGACAAGACCTTTCTCGAGCCCGCTGCAGGTGACGGCAACTTCCTCGTCGCGATCCTGCAACGCAAGCTCGCTACGATCGAGGAGCGGCTCGATCCTTCGACCTGGCCCCGAGAGTCGCTGTTCGCGCTCGCGTCGATCTACGCGATCGAGCTGCTCGAAGACAACCACCAGGACGCGCAGGCTGCGCTGGTGAGCGAGTTCGTGAAGTTCCACGCCTCGCACGGCACGCCGTGCTCGCCGCGCACCGACCTCTACCGCGCGGCGCTGTTCCTCGTCAAGACCAACATCCTGCGAGGCAACACCCTGACGGGAAAGACGCCCGACGGCAACGAGATCGAGTTCTCCTGGTGGACCCGCCAGTCGGACGACCCTTCGCTGGTCAGGAGAGAGCCGTTCACCTTCAACTCGCTGCGCGAGGACGGTGCCTTCGACTTCACCGTGTACGCCTCCTACGAGCCGTGCCCGGTCCACCACGTTCACAAGAAAGCGAACGCAGATGCCTAACCCCACGATCAGCACGTTCCGGGAGATCACGCCGCAGATCTACTCGTGGAGCACGACCGACCTGCCCAAGTACGCCGGCTGGGAGAAGATCGGCTACACCGAGCAGGCCGGCGGCGCACAAGCACGCATCGCTCAGCAGGCCTCGCAGCTGTCGATCGACAAGAAGATCGAGTGGGTGTTCAAGGCCACATACATGACGCCCGACGGAGGGCGGTTCACCGACCACGACTTCCACGCCTTCCTCAAGCAGCAGGGCATCGAGCGTGAGCACGTCTCCGGGGCCGGGGGCCGCACCACGCGGACCGAGTGGCACCGCTTCGAAGGCGCTCCGAAGACCTCGAGGCAGTACTTCTTCGACTTCGCCTCGGGAGGCTTCGAGATCGACGTCTCGGGCATCGAGCAGGACTACGAGCTGCGCCCCGAGCAGAAGGCGGCCGTCTCCCAGGCGCTCGAGGCGTTCCACGGCGGCAAGGCCGAGGTGCTGTGGAACGCGAAGCCGCGCTTCGGCAAGACCCTCACGACCTACGACCTCATGCGCCAGCTCGACGCGCGCCGCGTGCTTATCGTGACGAACCGACCGGCGATCGCGAACTCGTGGCTCGACGACTTCCTGCGCTTCATCGGCCACCAGACGACCTACCGGTTCGTCTCCGAGTCACCGTCGCTCAACGGCCGTCCGACGATGACGAGGCAGCAGTGGCTTTCCTACTCGCGGGAACAGATCGACCAGGATCCGCGCATCGTCGAGTTCCTCTCGCTGCAGGACCTCAAGGGCTCGACGTACTTCGGCGGGAGCTTCGACAAGCTCAAGCACATCGCTCAGTTCGACTGGGACCTGCTCGTCATCGACGAGGCGCACGAGGGTGTCGACACGACGAAGACCGACGTCGCCTTCGACCAGATCACCCGCAAGTGGACGCTGCACCTGTCCGGCACGCCGTTCAAGGCGCTCGCGTCGGGCCGGTTCGACCAGGACCAGATCTTCAACTGGACCTACGAGGACGAGCAGACCGCGCGCGCGGAGTGGGACGACCCGAGCCAGGAGAACCCCTACGAGGCTCTCCCGACGCTGAACCTGCTCACCTATCAGGTCTCTCGGATGATCAGCGACCGTCTCGCCGAGGGCGTGGCGATCGCCGAGGACGAGGCGAACATCGACTACGCCTTCGACCTCGGTGAGTTCTTCCGCACGAAGGACAACGGGTTCTTCGAGCACGAGGCCGACGTGCAGGCCTTCCTCGACCGGCTGTCCGTGAACGAGAAGTATCCGTTCTCGACCCCGGAGCTGCGCGACGAGATCCGGCACTCGTTCTGGCTGCTCGACCGCGTGGCCTCGGCGAAGGCCCTGCAGCGGATGCTGAACAAGCACCCGGTGTTCAAGGAGTACACCGTCGTCCTGGCCGCCGGTGACGGGCGCAGCACCGAGGACGACAGCAACCTCGAGGTCTCGAAGGCGTCCCTGACGAAGGTCCGCGAGGCCATCGCCGAGGCCGAGAAGACCGGAGGAAAGACGATCACCCTCTCGGTCGGCCAGCTCACCACGGGCGTGACCGTCCCTGAGTGGACAGCGGTCGTCATGCTCTCCAACGTGACCTCGCCGGCCCTCTACATGCAGGCGGCGTTCCGGGCGCAGAACCCGTGCACCTTCGAGCGCGACGGCAAGGTGCTCCAGAAGAAGAACGCCTACATCTTCGACTTCGCTCCCGAGCGCACCCTCACGATCTTCGACGAGTTCGCGAACAACCTTCACCCGAACCCCTCGGGTGACACCGCCGTGCGCCAGCAGAACATCCGCACCCTGCTGAACTTCTTTCCCGTCATCGGTGAGGACGCCGAGGGGCGGATGGTCGAGCTCGATGCCTCGCAGGTGCTCACCTTCCCGAAGGTGTTCAAGGCTCGCGAGGTCGTGCGCCGCGGATTCCTGTCGAACCTGCTGTTCGCGAACGTCGCCGGGATCTTCCGCTACTCCGAGCACGTGAAGAAGATCCTCGACAAACTCCCGACCGCTGAACACGGCAAGCTCAAGAAGAAGGAACTCGACCTGCCCGAGCCGCTGCCGAACGTCGATCGGGACGGCAACGCCGAGGTCGACCTCGAGACGGTCATCAACCCCAAGGTCGCCGAGCTCGGCGTACCGGTGTGGAGCGTCGAGGAGATCCCGACGACGGACCCCCAGGCTCCTGCGGCCGAGGTGGCGAGGAAGCTCGCGAAGCTTGCCACAGAGAAGACGCGCGAGACCCGTGACAAGCTCCAGGCCGAGTACGGGCTGACGAAGAAGCAGGTCGAGCGCGACGAGAAGGCCACCGAGGCTGAGGTCGTGCGCAGGTACGAACGTGCGCGCGTCGAGCACGAGATCGCCTCGAAGCACCTCGCCGACGAGCTGGCCGAAGCCGCCACCGAGGCCGACGCTGCTGTGATCGCCGTGAAGAAGGCCGAGCAGGAGAAGGCGTTCCACGAGAGCGTCGCCAAGATCCTCATGGAGACGACCGAGTCGGTCACCCAGTCCGTCGTCGAGCGCGAGGAGAAGAAGAAGGAACAGAAGCGCGCCGACCAGACCATGGACGACGCACGCTCGCACCTGCGCGGCTTCGCTCGCACGATTCCGATGTTCCTCATGGCCTACGGCGACCGGGGCATCCGCCTGGCGAACTTCGACGACTACACGCCCGACGACGTCTTCGAGGAGATCACCGGCATCAGCGAGGCGGAGTTCCGCCTGCTGCGCGACGGCCAGGAGGTCACCGAGGAGGACGGCACGGTCACGAAGATCCCCGGCCTCTTCGACGAGGCCGTGTTCGACCAGTCGATCCAGGAGTTCCTCAACAAGAAGGAAGCCCTCGCCGACTACTTCGACGACGCGCAGACGGAGAACATCTTCGCCTACATCCCGCAGCAGAAGACCTCGCTCGTCTTCACGCCGCAGCCGGTCGTCAAGCAGATGGTCGACATCCTCGAGACCGAGAACCCCGGCATCTTCACGGACCCCGAGAAGACCTTCGCCGACCTGTTCTCCACCGCCGGTCTGTTCCTCATGGAGCTCGTGCGCCGCCTCGAGACCGGCCTGGCCGATCGGATCCCGGACCAGGACGAGCGGCTCAAGCACATCCTCACCTCGCAGCTGTTCGAGATGAGCCACAACAGGATCCTCCACGAGATCACCCTCGAGGCGGTCTCCGGCGGGGTGCCCGAGCGCGAGCGATGGCTCAAGGAGTCCGGCCACTTCAGGGTCGGCAACCTCGCGAAGATGACCAGCGAACAGCGCGCCCAGACGATCGACGACATGCTGACGGAAGGCAACTGACCATGGGTAAGAAGTTCGATGTCGTGATCGGCAACCCTCCCTACCAGGAGGAGGCGCAGGGCGACGCGACCAACCAGATGCCCATCTACCATCTGTTCATGGATGCGGCGTACGCAGCCGGAGACAAGGCCGTCCTGATCACGCCGGCAAGGTTCCTTTTCAATGCTGGGTACACTCCCAAGGCATGGAACGCCAAGATGCTCGCGGACCCGCACCTGGCCGTACCGATCTATGAGCCGAACAGCGACCACCTCTTTCCCGGCACGGACATCAAGGGCGGAGTCGCAGTCACCTATAGGGACCCTGATAAGAATCCCGGTCCGATCGGTACGTTTACCAAGTACCCCGAGCTGAACGTCATCATGCACAAGGTGCAGGAGACCGGCTCTTCCCCTTTGACGGAGATTGGGATCACGAACGACCGTGTGTATCGGTACACACCGGCTCTCCATGACGAACACCCGGAGCTGTCGGATCTCATGTCTGCCGGGAACCACTTCAAGCTCGATTCCAGGGCGTTTACGCGTCTGGCTTCGATCTACTTTGCAGACAAGCCAGACGACGGGCACGAGTACATGCGGGTCCTTGGGCTCGACGACAAGAAGAAGCGCTCGTTCCGCTGGATCCGCAGCGCATATCTGACGGGTCCTGTTGCTCTGCGCAAGTACAAAGTCGCACTTCCGAAGGCGAACGGTTCCGGCTCCTTCGGCGAGGCACTCGCCTCGGCTGAGGTTCTCGAACCCGAAGTCGGAGTCACGGGCACGTTCATCACGATCGGAGCCTTTGACTCGGTCGACCAGGCCAACGCATGCGCGAAATATCTGTATACAAAGTTCGCGCGCGCCCTGTTGGGCGTTCTGAAAGTCACCCAGGACAACCTCGCGCGGGTTTGGACGTACGTTCCGCTCCAGGACTTCACCGAAGCCTCTGACATCGACTGGAGCAGGTCCATCCCGGAGATCGACCAGCAGCTGTACGCGAAGTACGGCCTCGACGACGCAGAGATCGAGTTCATCGAGTCGCGCGTGAAGCCGATGTCCTGACGTTCACACATCAATCCCCCACTCCCACTAAGGAGACAACTATGGCGATCCGTACCGTGTTCTATTCGTTCCACTACGAGCGCGATTCACGCCGCGTGCAGCTCCTCCTCAAGATGGGGGCCGTGCAGGGGCAGCAGTTGATGGAGTCGCAGGAATGGGAGTCTGTCAAGCGCCGGGGCCCGCAAGCCGTTCAGAAGTGGATCGACAACCAGATGGCGTACAAGCGCGCAGTGGTCGTGCTCGTCGGCAGCGAGACAGCTTCTCGACCCTGGGTGCAGTACGAGATTAAGAAGGCATGGCAGGAAAAGAAGCCGCTCGTCGGCATCCGGATCCACGGCCTCTCCGACATGGGAACCACGGATTCGCCTGGTCGCAACCCCTTCGAGGAACTTGGGATTGTCGGTCCCAGACTCTTCGACCCAACCGCCACGGACTGGCGTGGCAAGATCGACTCGCAGCAAACTTATCGGAATCTCTCGATGAATCTCGTCTCCTGGATCGATCAGGCAAAGACTCGGGTTTGGTAATGGATCAATGCCCGTTCTGCATCATCGCCGCTGGCGAGGATCCGGAAGTCTCGGAGGTCTACCGCGACGACGACGTCGTCGTGTTCTTCCCAAGGGAGCCCGCAACTCTCGGTCACACCCTGTTGGTACCGAAACGTCATGTGGACTCGGTCTGGGATCTGAACAACGACGAAGCCGCAGTTCTCGCTCGGCGCACGTTGATCGTTGCTGATGCGATTCGGGACGCGCTGGCTCCTGAGGGGCTCAACATCATCCAGTCGAACGGCGAGGCTGCTACTCAGACAGTTCCACACCTGCACATCCACCTGGTCCCCCGTACCACAGGGGACGCCATGGGCCCGATCTGGCCGACAGAGGCGGGTATCGACGAGCGTGCGAAAGAGCGCGCATGTACCAGCCTTCGTCTCACGATCCTGGCGAAGGCGTCGAAGTCAGAGCCCCCGCTCGCTCCAGAAGACCGGCGCAAGCATCTCGACTACATCCAGGCGGTAATCACTCGACAGTCAGCTGCATCTTCATCCGCCAAGAGCTGGTTGCTCACCATCTTGGTCGCCACCTTCGGTTTCGCTCTCACGCAGCAGTCGTGGGCCCTCGCAACGATCGGCCTATGTGCAACGGTTCTCTTCGCGTATCTCGACGCGAACTACTTGAAGAGCGAAAAGCAGTTCCGCAGGTTGTATAACACGGTCGCAAGATCGAGTCGAAAGGTTCCGTTGTTCTCGCTGAACCCCGGAGATGCGGAGGAGGCTGTCGTCAGTGGAGACGAAGAATCGCGGTCGGCACGATCTCGAATCCGTGACCTGTG
>CAZGWN010000010.1:0-55697 GCA_964528755.1 uncultured Propionibacteriaceae bacterium | reverse complement strand
CATCCACGGCCGCGACTACGTCCTGCCGACCGACGTCCAGGCGGTCGCCCGGGACGTGATGGCCCACCGGCTCCAGCTCGGCTTCGACGCCGTTGCCGACAACGTCGACCCCGGCGACGTGGTCGACCGGGTGGTCGCGATGGTGCCGGCGCCGACCCCGGTGTGGAACCAGCAGCAGCGCAGCACCGCCCACCAGCAGCACGCCCACCAGCCCGAGTTCAATGGCTGAGCCGCCCGCCGCACCCGCAGCCTCGCTCGTCCGGACCCCGGATCGGGCCACCCTCTCCCTGGCCGGGCTCGCGCCGGAAGCGGCGCTGCGGCGGCTCGAACTGACCGTGGTCCGCCGGCTGGAGGGCTTCCTCCAGGGGGACCACCTGGGGATCCTGCCCGGACCCGGCAGTGATCCCAACGACGCCCGCCCCTACCAGCCCGGTGAGGACGACGTCCGCAAGATCGACTGGGCGGTCACCGCCCGCACCCGCGAACCGCACGTACGGGACACCATCGCGGACCGCGAACTGGAGGTGTGGGCGCTGCTCGACGTCACCCCGTCGATGAATTGGGGCACCGCCGGGGTCACCAAGCGGGACCTCGGGATCGCCGCGGTGGCCACCTTCGGGTTCCTCTCCCAGCGGATGGGGGACCGGTTCGGCGGGCTGGTGATGCGCCCCGACGGCGTGCGGCGGATCCCCGCCCGCTCGGGCCGGACGGCGCTGTACGCGATGCTGCGGTCGATGCTGGAGGAACCGATCGTGCCCGACCACGCGGCCGGCGGCCTGTCGCTCACCGACGGGATCGACGAACTGACCCGCACCCAGCGACGGCGCGGCGTCCGGCTGGTCATCTCCGACTTCCTCACCCCCGGTGACGTCGAGCTCGACCCGGAGGTGCCCCCCGTGTGGGAGCGGGCGATCCGGCGACTGGCGGTCCGCAACCAGGTGCTCGCCGTCCAGGTCGTGGACCGGCGCGAGATCGAGCTGCCGGACCTGGGCGAGATGCTCATCCGCGACCCCGAGACGGACTTCGAACGCTTCGTCAACACCGGCGATGCGAAGGTGCGGCGCCGGATGGACGACGCCGCGGCGGCCCAGCGGGCCCGCACCCGGGCGGCGTTGCGGCGGGTCGGCGCCGGACATGTCGAGTTGCGTACGGACGGGGACTGGGTGTCCGACATCGCCCGGTTCGTCCTCACGTACCGGCGGATGGCCGGGGTGCTGCACCGGCCACCGCGGGGGGTGAGCCGGTAGATGGACTTCTGGCGCCACCTGTCCCTGGGCGATCCCTGGCGGCTGCTCGTCCTGTTGCTGGTGCCGATGATCGTCGCGTTCTACCTGTGGGCCTCCAGGCGGCGTGGTCGGCGGGGGATCCGCTTCCCCAACACCTGGGTGCTGGGAGCGGTCTCGCCGCGCCAGTCGCAGTGGCGCCGCCACCTCGCGGTCGGGTTGACCCTGGCGAGCCTGGTCACCCTGACGGTGGCCTGGGCCCGGCCGACGACCCTCACCGACGTGCCGCGGGAACGCGCCACCGTCGTGGTCGTGATGGACGTGTCGTTGTCCATGGAGGCCAACGACGTCGAGCCGACCCGGCTGGCCGCCGCGACCGAGGCCGCCTCGACGTTCGTCGACTCGATCCCGGAGCGCTACAACGTCTCGTTGGTCACGCTGTCCGGCAACCCGGCGGTGGTCGTCCCGCCGACCCTCGACCACGGTGCCGTCACCCGGGCCCTGACCGGTCTGCAGCCGCAGGAGTCGACCGCCATCGGCGACGCGATCACCACCGGGTTGCGGGCGCTGGAGCAGGCACCGCGCGACCCGGCCCACCCCGACGAGGTCGCGCCCGGTGCGATCGTGCTGCTGTCGGACGGGGAGAGCACCTCCGGGACGGCGCCGGCCCAGGCCGCCGCCCGGGCCGCGGAGGCGAAGGTGCCCGTCTACACGATCGCCTACGGCACCGAGAATGGGTACGTCGACCTCGACGGCACCCGCGAGCCGGTACCGCCCGACCCCGACACCCTGGGCGAGATCGCCCGGGCGACCGGCGGTGAGGCCTTCTCGGCGGACACCGCCCGCCAGTTGGACCGGGTGTACGAGCGGATCGGCTCCTCGGTGGGGGTGGAGAAGAAGTCGACCGACGTCACCTCGACCTTCGCCGGCTTCGCGATGGTGCTGGCGGTGCTGGCGGCGATAGCGGCAATCTCCTTGGGAGCGCGGTGGCCATGATTCCGATGATCGAGTTCCTGTCCCCGGGCCGCCTGTGGTGGCTGGCGCTGGTGCCGCTGCTGGTGGCGGCGTACGCGCTGCTGATGTCGCAGGCGGCGCGCGGCCGGGGTCACCGGGACACGCTGGCAGGACTGCTGCCTCCCGACCGGCCATGGCTGCGCCACCTCGCCGTCGGCCTGGCCGTGCTGAGCTTGGTGTCGCTGACCGTCGCCTTCGCCCGGCCCAAGCAGGAGATCCTGGTGCCGCGGGAGCGGGCCACCGTCGTCGTCACCGTCGATGTGTCCCTGTCGATGGAGGCCGAGGATGTCCAGCCGAACCGGCTGGAGGCCGCCAAGGACGCCGCCGAGGAGTTCGTCGGATCGCTGCCGACCACCTTCAATGTCGCCCTGGTGTCCTTCGCCGGGACGGCTTCCGTGGTGGTCCCGCCTACCCAGGACCGCGGCACGGTCGCCGCGGCGATCGACTCGCTCACCCTCCAGCCGTCGACCGCGATCGGCGAGGGCATCTACACGTCGCTGTCCGCACTCGCCCAGGTGCCGCCCGATCCGGCCCATCCCGACGCCCCGCCGCCGGCGCGGGTCGTGCTGCTGTCGGACGGCTACACCACCATCGGGCGGCCGGCGGCGTCGGCGGCAGAGGCCGCGAAGGCGCAGGACGTGCCGATCTACACCATTGCGTACGGGACGCCGTACGGGACGATCGAGGTGGAGGGCGGCAACCGCGAACCGGTGCCGGTCGACTACACCGAGTTGGCCAATGTGGCTCGGATCTCGGGTGGGGAGTCCTACCGGGCCGAGACCGCCGGCCAATTGAAGGAGGTCTACCGCGACATCGGTTCGTCGGTGGGCAAGGAGGCCGTCGCCGTCGACGTGTCCAATCGGTACGCCGGGATGGCCCTCGTGCTGGCCGTGCTCGCCTCCCTCGGGGTGGTGTCGCTGGCAGCTCGGTGGCCGTGAACTAGGCTGGACGGCTGTGGCGGATGTGGCGGATGTACCCAGCAATCTGACAGTCGTGCGGTCGAGGATCGAGGCGGCCTGCCGGGCCGCCGGCCGGGACCCGGACTCCGTACGGCTGTTGCCGGTCTCCAAGAATCACGGCCTGGAGGCCGTTCGGCAGGCGTGGCAGGCGGGGGTGCGCCGGCTCGGTGAGAACCGGGTGCAGGAGGCCGCCGACAAGTGGCGGGACACCCAGGACCTGGCCGGCCTGGAATGGGCGATGATCGGCCACCTGCAGACCAACAAGGCCCGCGATGTGGCCCGGTTCGCCGCCGAGTTCCAGGCCCTGGACTCGCTGCGGGTGGCCCGGGAGTTGGACAAGCGGCTGCAGGCCATCGGCCGCGGCCTGGACGTGCTGATCGAGGTGAACAGCTCGGGGGAGCCGCAGAAGTACGGCGTCGCTCCCGAGGACGTGCCGGTCCTGGCCGCCCAGTTGCGGGCCTGTGACGCGCTCCGGGTGCGCGGGCTGATGACGGTCGCGGTGAACTCCGATGACCCCGACCGGGTGGCGGCGTGCTTCGATCGGGTCCGGCAACTGGCCGTACGCCTGCGCGACGACGACCGGGTCGGCGGGAGCTGGGAGGAGCTGTCGATGGGCATGTCGGGCGACTTCGAACTGGCGATCGCCCACGGCGCGACGTGCGTACGGATCGGCACGGCGATCTTCGGGCCGCGGGCGTACCGCTAGAATAGGGGCGTTCCGCAGGGAGACGAGGTTGCTGGGGAAGGCGAATCTCGAGCCCGGAAGGAACGCCATGACCCTCACACAGGGCGTCCTGTACGTCCACTCCGCACCGTCGGCATTGATCCCACATCTGGAGTGGGCGGTCGGCGGTGCCTGTGGCGCGCCCGTACGGCTGGACTGGCTACGTCAGCCCGCCCAGCCCGGCACCCACCGCTGCGAGTACGACTGGACCGGCCGGGCGGGGACGGGAGCGCGGATCGCCTCGGCGCTGCGCGACTGGGAGCGGCTGCGCTACGAGGTGACCGAGGACGCCACTCCCGACACCGAGGGCATGCGGTGGGCGTGGACGCCGGACCTCGGCATGTTCAGCGCGCAGATCGGGCCGTCCGGCGACATCGTGGTGCCCGAGGAGCGGCTGCGGGCTGCGCTGGCCACGGCCGACCCGAGCTCGGCCATCCGGGACCTGCTGGGAGATCCGTGGGATGCCGAGCTCGAGGCGTTCCGCTATGCCGGCGAGGGTGCCCCGGTGCGCTGGCTGCACCGGGCGGTGTGAGGCCCTACAGCGGGATGCCCTACAGCGGGATGTTCGTGTGCTGCCCGCGACGGCCGGTGTCGGCGGCGGCGATCGCCGCGGCAACGGCCGAGCGGGTGGTCTGCGGATCGAGGATGTCGTCGATGACGCCCATCTCGCGGGCCTTGGCCACGCCGCCGGCGATCCGTTCGTGTTCGGCGGCGAGTTCCTCCTCGACCTGCGGGCGCACCTCCTCGGGCACCTCGGCGAGCTTGCGCCGGTGCAGGATCCGGATCGCGGCGACCGCGCCCATCACGGCGATCTCCGCGCCGGGCCACGCGAAGACCTTGGTGGCGCCCAGTGCCCGGGAGTTCATCGCGATGTACGCACCGCCGTACGCCTTGCGGGTGACCAGGGTGACCCGGGGCACCTGTGCCTCGGCGAAGGCATGCAGCAGCTTGGCGCCGCGGCGGACCACCCCGTCCCACTCCTGACCGACCCCGGGAAGATAGCCCGGTACGTCGACGAGCACCAGCAGAGGGATGCCGAAGGCGTCGCACAACCGGACGAACCGGGCCGCCTTCTCCGCCGACAGCGAGTCCAGGCAGCCACCCAGTCGCAGCGGGTTGTTGGCGATGACGCCGATGGTGCGTCCACCGATCCGGCCGAGGGTGGTGGTGACGTTCGGGGCCCAGCGGGCGTGCAGTTCCAGGGCCGTGTCGGGGTCGAGCAGGTGCGCCACCAGCGGGTGGACGTCGTAGGCGCGCTTGCGGTTGTCGGGCAGCAGACCGGCGAGCGACACGTCGGACACCGTGCCCGACACCTGGCCCTGGTCGGCGAGCAGCCGGACCAGCCGACGGCCCTGGGCCATCGCCTCGGCCTCGTCGTCCGCGACGAGATGCACCACGCCCGAGCGACGCCCGTGCGTGTCGGGGCCCCCGAGGCGGACCATGTCGACGTTCTCCCCGGTGACGGAGCGCACGACATCGGGGCCGGTGACGAAGATCCGCCCGGCCGGCGCCAGGATCACCACGTCGGTCAGGGCCGGGCCGTACGCGGCACCGCCCGCCGCGGGGCCGAGGACGATGGAGATCTGGGGGATGGTGCCGGAGGCCCGGGTCATCTCGCGGAAGATCCCGCCGACCGCGTCGAGCGAGCCGACTCCTTCGGCGAGCCGAGCGCCGCCGGAGTGCCAGATGCCCACGATCGGCACCCGGTCGATCATCGCCCGGTGGTAGGCGCGCACCACCTCGGCGCAGCCCTCCGCACCCATCGCGCCACCCATCAGGGTGGCGTCCGAGCAGAACGCCACGACCCGGATGCCGTCGATCGCGCCGGTGGCGGTGAGCATGCCGGTGTCGGGCTCGCCGGGCAGGTAGCTCACGGTGCCCTCGTCGAGCAGGGCGGCGAGGCGGAAACGGGGGTTGCGCGGGTCCTGGTCGCGGGGGAGGCGGGCCTTCTTGACCGGGACGGTGGCGGTGTCGGCCACGTCAGTCCTCCGTGATGTTGTCGGTGGTGAAGGCGATCGCGACATTGTGTCCGCCGAAGCCGAAGGAGTTGTTGATGGCGGCGATGTCGCCGCCGGGCAGCGGGCGGGCGGTGGTGGCGATGTCGATGTCGAGCCCCTCCTCGGGGTGCTCGAGGTTGATCGTCGGCGGCACCACCCGGTTCCTCAGGGCCAGCACGGTGAACATCGACTCCATCGCGCCGGCCGCGCCGAGCAGGTGGCCGGTCTGGGACTTCGTGCCGGTGAAAACCACCTCGTCGGTGGCGTCCCCGAGGGCCGCGCGGACCGAGTGCGCCTCGGTCCCGTCGCCGGCCGGGGTGGAGGTCGCGTGGGCGTTGACGTGCCTGATGTCGCCCGGAGCCAGCTCGGCGTCGGCGACGGCCAGCCGCACCGCCTCGGCCTGCCCCTGCCCGGACGGGTCAGGGGCGACCATGTCGTACGCGTCCGAGGTGGTCCCGGCGCCGGCCAGGGTGGCCCAGATCCGGGCGCCGCGGGCCCGGGCGTGCTCCAGCGACTCCAGCACGAGGACCGCCGCGCCCTCGCCGAGGACGAACCCGTCGCGGTCGACATCCCAGGGCCGCGAGGCCCGCTCGGGCTCGTCGTTGCGCCGGGACAGCGCCTGCATCTGGCCGAAGGCGGCCAGCGGCAGCGGGTGGATGACACCCTCGGCGCCCCCGGCGACAACGACGTCGGCCCGACCCAGGCGGATCAGGTCGAGCCCCTGGGCCAGCGCCTCGTTGCCGGACGCACACGCCGAGACCGGCGTGTGGATCCCGGCCCGGGCGCCGAGCCGCAACCCCACGGTGGCGGCCGGCGCGTTCGCCATCAGCTTGGGGATGGTGAACGGGCTGACCCTCCGGTGCCCCTTCTCCTTCTGGATGTCCCACTGGCCCAGCAGCGTGTGCAGGCCGCCGATGCCGGTTCCGATCGACACGGCCAGTCGCCGCGGGTCGACCGGGTTGTCCTCGCCCAGCCCGAGGCCGGCGTGCCGCCACGCCGCCAGCGCGGCGACGAGGCCGAGCTGGGTGGAACGGTCCATCTTGCGCGCATCCACGCGCTCGATGATCGTGGCCGGGTCCACCGCCGCCTCGGCGGCAATCCGGGTCGGCAGTTCGGCGACCCAGTCATACGTCAGGGCGTGCACGCCGGGGGTGCCGGTGACGAGCCGGTCCCAGGTGGTCGCAGCGTCGCCGCCCAACGGGGTGGTGGCGCCGAAACCGGTGACGACAACGGTGGAGGACATGGGAACTCCTAGGGAAGGGGGTCAGCGGGGGTCAGTTCGACGCGCGCTCGATGTAGGCGACGGCGTCGCCCACGGTCTTGAGGTTCTTGGACTCCTCGTCGGGGATGGACACGCCGAACTTCTCCTCCGCGGCGTAGATGATCTCGACCATCGACAGCGAGTCGATGTCGAGGTCGTCGGTGAAGGACTTGTCCAGCGTGACGTCCTCGACCGGGATGCCGGCGACTTCGTTGACGATCTCGCCCATCGCGGACAGGATCTCGTCGGTGGTGGCCATGGGTACTCCTTGGATTCGATTGTTGGTCAGGGGGAAGTTATCAGGGCCGGACGCGTGATCGGTCGCCCTGCTCACGGCCGTCAGGGCAGGACGATGACCTGGCCGGAGTAGACCAGTCCGGCGCCGAAGCCGATGATCAGGCAGGTCTGGCCGGTGTGCACCCTGCCCTGTGCGTACAGGGCCTCGATCGCCATCGGGATGGACGCCGCCGAGGAGTTGCCGGTGTGGGCGATGTTGTGCGAGACGAGCACCGACTCGGGCAGCCCGAGGGTGCGTACCATCGCCTGGGTGATCCGGTCGTTGGCCTGGTGCGGGACGAAGACGTCGAGCTGCTCGGGGGCCAGCCCGGCCGCGGCCAGCGCCTTCTCGGCGTAGTGGCAGACCGTGAACGCGGCCCACTTGAAGACCGGGTTGCCGTTCATCACGATCACCGGCCGGGTGCCGGTGGCGACGGCCTCCCCCCAGTGCGGCTCCTGCTGGATGAGGTCGGCCTTGTCCGGCTCGGAGCCCCAGACGACCGGACCGATGCCGGGCTCGTCGGAGGGACCGACGAGCGCCGCGCCGGCGCCGTCGCCGAAGATGAACGCGGTCGAACGGTCGTGGATGTTCGTCAGGTCCGACAGCCGCTCCACGCCGATCGCCAGCACGTATTCGGCGGCGCCGGCGCGGATCAACGCGTCGGCCTGGGCGAGGGCGTAGGAGTATCCGGCGCAGGCCGCGGAGATGTCGTACGCCGCGCCGGTGCTGCCCAGCTCGCCGGCGACCACTGTGGCCAGACTCGGGGTCTGGGAGAACCAGCCCACGGTCGCCACGATGATGGCATCCACCCGGGAGCCGTCCACGCCGGCCCGCTCCAGGGCCGTCCGGGCCGCGGCGGTCGCCATGTACTCGACGGTCTCGGTCTCGGTCGCCCAGTGCCGCTCGGTGATCCCGGACCGGGTCCGGATCCACTCGTCGGAGGACTCGATCCAGGTGCACACCTCGGCGTTGTCGACGATCCGGGAGGGCGAATAGCCTGCCATCCCGAGGATCCGGGAGTACGCGGATCCGTGCGAGGCGAGAATGCCGGTCATCGGGTCACCTCGGTCGCCTCGGCGGTCTCGGCCAGCGGATGCAGCCGGAGCAGCGGCTGGCCCGGGGACACCGGGTCCCGGTCCTCCACCGCCCATTCCATCACCCGGCCGCCCGCGGCGGCATGGACCTCGATCGCCTCGCGCAGGTTGGTGGTGGTGCCGACGACGGCGCCCCGGTCGAGGACGGTGCCGGGGTCGATTCCTTCGGCGCGGTTGAACTCACCCTTGGCCGGGGAGACGACCATCCGCCAGGCCGGTGTCTCCGCCGGCGGGATGGACGAGCCGGGCTCGCCGTGCCGGGCGACGAACTCGGCCGCCGCGGGCAACTGGTCGGGGGTGTTCAGCGCGAACAGCTCGACGCCGGGCAGGTTGCGCTTGGCGATGCCGGTCAGTGTCCCGGCCGGCGGCAGCTCGAGCAGACCGGTGATGCCGAGGTCGGCGAAGGTGCGCAGGCAAAGGTCCCAGCGGACCGGCGCCTCCACCTGGGCGACCAGGCGGCGCAGCATCTCGTGGCCGGACTGGACGACCTGGCCGTCGAGGTTCTGCACCAGGCGGACCCGCGGGTCGTGGGTGGTGATGGCCCGCGACAGGGCCTCCAGGTGGGCGACCGCGGGGCTCATGTGGTGCGTGTGGAAGGCGCCGGCGACGCTCAGCGGGATCACCCGGGCACGCGCCGGCGGGTTGGCGGCGAGTTCGGCGAGCTGCTCGACCGTGCCGGCGGCGACGATCTGGCCGGTCCCGTTGTGGTTGGCCGCGGTCAACCCGAGTTCGGCGATCCGGGCCAGCACCTCGTCCTCCTTGCCGGCGATCACCGCCGACATCGAGGTCGGTCGGATCGCGGCGGCGCGGGCCATCGCCCGGCCGCGTTCCCGGACGAACGTCATGGCCTGCTCGGCCGACAGCACCCCGGCCGCCGCCGCGGCGGTGATCTCACCGACCGAGTGGCCGGCGCTGACCGCGACCCGGCGGAATCCCTCGGCGGGGGAGGGGAAGAGGGCCAGGGCGGTCACCAGCCCGGAGGCGACCAGCAGGGGCTGGGCGATGGCGGTGTCCCGGATGGTCTCGGCGTCGGCCTCGGTGCCGTAGTGGGCCAGATCGAGGTCGGCCACCGCGGACAGCCAGCCGATCCGGTCGGCGACCTGCGGGTCGGCGAGCCACGGGGTGAGGAATCCTGGTTTCTGGGCGCCTTGTCCCGGCGCGACGACTGCGAGCACGGCTCTACTCTGGCCCTGCGGCGGGCCGCGATGCCCGGCGGCGGGCCACCAACTTGACCGGGGAAACTTGTCGGATCCCCACAAGGGTGGGTCTCAGGAGTCGCCCAGCAGCCGCCCGAGGGTGAGGGCGAGCCGCAGACAGTAGGAGTCCCGCGGATCCGACGGGGAGTAGCCGGTCACCTCATGCACCCGGCGCAGCCGGTAGCGGACGGTGTTGGCGTGCACGAACAGCGCCCGCGCGCAGGCCTCGATCGACAGGCCGCGGTCGAGGAAACACGACAACGTCTCCATCAGCCCGCCACCCGCCTCCGCCAACGGCTGGTAGATGTCACGGACCAGGGCTCGGCGGGCATGTCCGTCGCCGGACAGCGCCCGTTCGGGCAACAGGTCGTCGCTGGCGACCGGTCGTGGTGCCTGGGGCCGGCCGGGCGCCGCCCGCAGTCCGGACAACGCCGAACGGGCCGAGGTTGCCGCGTCGGCGAGGCGGGCGACCCGCGGGCCGACGACCACCGGACCGTCGCCGAACCGGTCGGCCAGCGGAGCGAGGACCTCCAGCGGGTCCGCCTCCCCGGCGATCGGGGTGCCGCCCACGACCACGACCAGCCGACCGGCGTGCACCGCGGCGAGACAGTCCAGGTGTCGCTTGCGCGCCGACCGGCGAAGGTCCTCGACCGCGGCCTCGGGATCGGGGCCGGGCGCATGCCCGATCACCACCGCGGCGGCGGCCGTCGACCGCCAGCCCAGGGTCGCCGCCCGGGAGAGGACCGCGTCGTCGACCTCGGCGCGCAGGATCGCGTCGACCACGCCGGCCTCCTGGCGGATGTCCCAGGCGCCGCGCATCTCCGCCGCGGTCGCGTACACCTCGGCGGCGGCGAAGGCCACTTCTCGGGCGTACTCGTTGATCGCCGCGTGCAGCACCGGTCGGTCCGCCCGGGGCATCAGCTCGTCGATCTGCTCGTCGACGGTCTCCACGACGCAGCGGGTCAGGTCGACGGTCTGCTTGAGGGAGACGTGCCGGGACAGCTCCCGCGGCGCCCGGTCGAAGATCATCACCCGCCGGTCGGTGCCGCCCGCGCCGAACCAGTCGATGAACCCGTCGATGCCGGATCGGGCGACCAGGGTGACCGACGCCCGGTGGTCCGGGCCGAGTCGGCCGAACCACTCGCACCGGGCGTCGACCGCGCCGATCGCGGCGGTGGTGAGCTTGCCGGCCACCTGCCGCAATCGGCGCGCGACCGAGGCCCGCGCCCGGGACGAGGACAGAGACGTCCAGCTCGGCGACATGGTCAGGCGCCGGCGCCTTCCTGGGCGATGTGGGCGACCGCCGTGGGATCATCCAGCCGGTAGCGGGCGAAGGCCTCCGCGGCGGCACCCCTGCGGTACTGCCCGGCCGCCTCCAGCGCCTCCAATGCCGCGACCACCATCGACCAGGCGTCCACCTGGAAGTAGCGGCGGGCCGCGGCGCGGGTGTCGGCGAAGCCGAAGCCGTCGGTGCCCAGTGAGGTGAAGCTGCCCGGCACCCACGGGCGAAGCTGCTCGGGAACCGCCCGCATGTAGTCGCTGGCGGCGATGAACGGGCCGGCCGCGTCGGCCAGCCTGCTCGTCACGTACGGCGTACGGGCCGGCTCTCCCGGGTGGTTGAAGCTCCACCGGTGGGCGTCGAGGGCCTCACGGGCCAGCTCGTTCCACGAGGTGACCGACCAGACGCCGGCGTCGACCGTCCACTCCTCGGCGAGGATCCGCTGGGCCTCCAGGGCCTGCGGCACCGACACGCCCGAGGCGAGCAGTTGCACCGTGGCCCAGCCGTGGTCCCCCGCCGGCCGGAGCAGGTGGATGCCGCGGAGCACGCCCTCGACGTCGAGGTCCTCCGGGGGACCGGGCTGGGCGACGGGCTCGTTGTACATCGTCAGGTAGAAGATGACGTTCTCCCCGTCGGGGTGCTCCGGGTCGTCGTGGCCGTACATCCGGCGCAGCCCGTCGCGGACGATGAGGGCGACCTCGAAGGCGAACGCCGGGTCGTAGTGGACCACCGCCGGGTTCGTCGCCGCGAGCAGCGGGGAGTGCCCGTCCGCGTGCTGCAGGCCCTCGCCGGTCAGGGTGGTCCGCCCGGCCGTCGCGCCGATGAGGAAGCCGCGGGCCATCTGGTCGGAGGCCGCCCAGATGAAGTCGCCGACCCGCTGGAAGCCGAACATCGAGTAGAAGATGAAGACCGGGATCATCGGCTCGCCGTGGGTGGCGTACGCCGTGCCGGCCGCCGTGAAGGAGCCGAGTCCGCCGGCCTCGGAGATCCCCTCGTGCAGCAACTGGCCGTTCTTCGCCGACTTCCAGGCCAGCAGCAGCTTGCGGTCCACCGAGTCGTAGGTCTGCCCGTGCGGGTCGTAGAGCTTGGCCGTGGGGAACATCGAGTCCATGCCGAAGGTGCGGAACTCGTCGGGGGCGATCGGTACGATCCGCGCACCGATGTCCGGATCGCGCATGAGGTCCTTCAGCAGCCGGACGAAGGCCTGGGTGGAGGCGACCTTCTGCTTCTCGTGGCCGGGCTTCATCATGGCGTCGTACGTGCCGTTGCCCGGCAGGGTCAGCCGGCGCGGCGCGACCCGGCGTTCGGGCACCGGGCCGCCCAGCTTGGCCCGGCGTTCGCGCACGTACTCCAGCTCGGCGGAGTCCTCGGCCGGGGTGAAGTACGGCGGGTCGTACGGGTTCTCCAGCGCGGAGTCGGGGATCGGCAGCTCGAGCCGATCGCGGAACGCCTTGAGGTCGGCGGTGGTCAGCTTCTTCATCTGGTGGGTGGCGTTCTTCGCCTCCAGGGCATCGATCGTCCAGCCCTTGACGGTCTGGGCGAGGACGACGGTCGGCTGGCCGACATGGTCGAGCGCCGCGCGATAGGCGGCGTACACCTTGCGGTAGTCGTGGCCGCCGCGGCCGAGCCGCTGGAGCTGATCGTCGGTGTATCCCTCGACCATCTGCTTGAGACCGGGGGTGTCGAAGAACCGTTCCCGGATGTAGGCGCCCTCCGCGATCGAGTAGGTCTGGAACTGCCCGTCGGGCGTGGTGTTCATCTTGTGGACGAGTTCACCGTCGTGGTCCTGGGCGAGCAGTGGGTCCCAGCCGCGACCCCACAGCACCTTGATGACGTTCCAGCCGGCGCCGAGGAAGAACGACTCCAGCTCCTGGACGATCTTCCCGTTGCCGCGTACCGGACCGTCGAGCTGTTGCAGGTTGCAGTTGATGACGAAGGTGAGATTGTCCAGTTCCTCGCGGGCGGCCAGCCCGATCGCGCCGAGCGACTCCGGCTCGCCCATCTCACCGTCACCGAGGAACGCCCAGACGTGCTGGTCCGAGGTGTCCTTGATGCCGCGGTTGTGCAGGTAGCGGTTGAACCGCGCCTGGTAGATCGCGTTCAGCGGGCCGATGCCCATCGACACCGTCGGGAATTCCCAGAAGGACGGCATCAGCCGCGGGTGCGGATAGGAGGACAGCCCCTGGTGCGGACCGCGGGAGACCTCCTGGCGGAAGCCGTCGAGGTCGTAGGCGGACAGCCGGCCCTCGAGGAAGGCGCGGGCGTACATCCCGGGCGCCGCATGACCCTGGAAGTACACCTGGTCGCCGCCCCCCGGATGGTCCTTGCCCCGGAAGAAGTGGTTGTAGCCGACCTCGTAGAGGCTGGCGGCGCTCTGGTAGGTGGCGATGTGACCGCCCACCTCCAGACCCTTGCGGTTGGCCTTCGACACCATCACCGCGGCATTCCAGCGGATGGCGCGCCGGATCAGCCGTTCGACGTCCTCGTCGCCGGGGAAGGGTGGCTCGTCCGCCGTACTGATGGTGTTGAGATAGTCGCTGGAGCGCAGCGACGGGAGACCGACCTGGCGCTGCCGCGCCCGGGCAAGCAGCTCCAGCATGATGTACCGGGCCCGGTGGGGCCCCCGCTCCTCGAGCAGCCCGTCGAAGGAGGAGATCCACTCCTGGGTTTCTTCCGGATCGGTGTCGGGGAGTTGACTCGGGAGTCCCTGGGCGTTCAGCTGAGGGCGTTCACCGCGAGTGGCCATGCATCGTCCTAACGTTCATGCCGACCGTGGTCGTCGTTGTGTGTACGTTCCACAGTAATGGCCGCCCGGGGACTGCGCGGTAGGTGACGTTCCGGCGCGGTTCTGGCAAGGTGGAGTCCACACAATCATGTGGCTGTGTCAGGGGAAAGGGGGACACCTCAGTGGCCAGCGTTGCTGCAGGCCGGATGGGTCTGGTCACCGGTCAGCTCGTCCAGGAGCTGGGTTGGGACGAGGACGTCGACGACGCCCTCCGAATCGAGATCGAGGACACCGTAGGCGCGGAGTTCATCGAGGAAGCGGTCGAGGCGGTCGACGTGGTGCTGCTGTGGTGGCGTGACGACGACGGTGACCTGGCCGACGGACTGGTGGACGCCCTCACCGACCTCCGGGACGACGGTGTCATCTGGCTGATGACGCCGAAGGTCGGCCGACCCGGTCATGTGGAGCCCGCCGACATCGCCGAGGCCGCGACCACCGCCGGCCTGTCCCAGACCTCCACGTCGATGGTGTCGACCGAGTGGAGCGCCAGCAAGCTCGTCCGGCCCCGCGGCAGCCGACGCTGATGGCCGGGCTCCGGGTCGGCGATCAGGCCCCGGCGCTGCGCAGCCACGACCAGTACGGCAGCGACTTCGTCCTGGAGGACTGGCGCGGTCATCCCGTGCTGCTGGTCTTCTTCGCCTTCGCGTTCACGTCCGTGTGCCACCACGAGATGATCGACCTGCGAGACTCACGCTACCTGTTCGACGCGGCCGGCTGCCGGATGGCGGCGATCTCCACCGACACCACCTTCTCCCTGCGCGAGTTCGCCCGGCAGAACTCGCTCGGCTTCACCCTGCTCACCGACCACTGGCCGCACGGGGCGATCGGGCAGTCGTACGGCGCCTTCGACTCCTCGCTCGGCTGTGACCGGCGGATGTCGTTCCTCATCGACCCCGACGGGACGATCCGCTGGATGACGTCGACCGACCTGCCGCAGGCCCGCGACGTCGGCGAGCATCTCGAAGCGGTGCACTACCACTTCCCGGGGTGACCATATACTGGGTCGACGTTTGTCCGGGCGCATAGCTCAGTCGGTCAGAGCGCCTGCCTTACAAGCAGGAGGTCCACGGTTCGAGCCCGTGTGCGCCCACCGTCAGCAGCAGCCGGTGGTCACCTCCCGCTCCCGGCTCCGCCAGAACTCCTGGCGGCTCATCGGCGGGTGGTCGGGATGGTGGCGGCGGTGCCGGGCCAGGTACTTGTCGTACGCGGACTCCCCGGAGAACTCACGCAACCACCAGCGGGCCCCGGAGAACAGGTCACGAACGGTCATGGCGCCTCCCGGGGATCAGGTCGGGGTCACCGACGGCCGCGTACTCGGCGACGACCTTGTTCTCCAGGGCGGTCGGGATCATCCCGGACGGCGCGTAGAAGTTCGACTCCCGGTGGGGGTCCTCCGAGGTGGTCGGGTCGCCGGTGCGCAGCGTCCGGATCACCCGCAGCGCGGCGCACCCGATGACCGCTGCGACGCACACCAGGAAAATGATCGACAAAGTGCCCTGGATGAACGTGTTGCGGACGATGTCGGCCTGCACGCCGGCGGTTGCCGCGTCACCGGCGGCAGACGCGGCCTCCCGGGCTCCGCGGGCGACCCGCCATTGGGTCCAGTAGCCCAGCGCCGGGTCGGTGGAGAAGATCTTCTGCCACGAGGCGGTGAAGGTCACCGCCACGTCGAAGGCCAGTGGAATCAGGGGGATCCACACGTACTTCAGGTAGCCCTTGCGGACGACCATCACGGTGACCACCGTCAGCGCGACGGCTGCGATGAGCTGGTTGGCGATGCCGAACAGCGGATAGAGCGTCTGGATGCCGCCCCGCGGGTCGGTCACCCCCATCAGGAGCATCGATCCCCAGGCCGCGACGACGACCGCGGTCGACAGCCACGCCCCGGGCAGCCAGGACGGATCGCGGAACCGTGGCACGAGGTTGCCGATGGCGTCGGAGAGCTGGAACCGGGCCACCCGGGTGACCGCGTCGACGGCCGACAGGATGAACAGGGCCTCGAACATGATCGCGAAGTGGTACCAGAACCCCATCATCGCCTTGCCGCCGGCGAATTGGTGGGTGATGTTGGCGATGCCGACGGCCAGCGTCGGGGCGCCGCCCGTACGGGACACGATCGAAGGTTCGCCGACGTCGCGGGCGACCTGACGCAGGGCATCGGCGCCGGTGTGGGTGACCTCGGTGCCGGCCGCATCGAGGGACTCCCAGCGTGCCTCGACCGGATCGCCGTGGGCGTCGGTGACCCCGAGGTTGCGCACCGCCGCGGCGGCCACCTCCTCGCGGTCACCGGCGGCCTGCTGGACCACCGCCGGGCCGGCCAGCGTGTTCATGGAGGCGGCCGAGGTGTTCATGGCGAAGTAGATGCCCTGATTGAGGGAGACCGCTGCGGCCAGTGCCATCACCGCGACGAAGGACTCCATGAGCATGCCGCCGTAGCCGATCATCCGGACCTGGGACTCCTTCTGCACCATCTTCGGCGTGGTGCCCGAGGAGACCATGGCATGCATCCCGGACAGGGCACCGCAGGCGATGGTGATGAACAGGAACGGGAAGAGCGTTCCGGCGAAGACCGGACCGTCGGTGTTGGTGGCGAAGGCGGTGACGGCCGGCATCTCGACGATCGGGCGGACGATGACGATGCCGATGGCCAGCACCACGATCGTGCCGATCTTCATGAAGGTCGACAGGTAGTCGCGCGGGGTCAGCAGCACCCAGACCGGAAGCACGGCCGCGAAGAAGCCGTAGACGACCATCCACACGACCAGCGTCGTCGGCGCGAGGTGGAAGAGGTCCCCGAGCGGCCCCTCGGCGATCCAGCGACCGGACACGATCGCCACGATCAGCAACGCGAAGCCGACGAACGACACCACGGTGATCGCGCCCGGCTGGACGTAACGGAGCCACAGGCCCATGGCGATGGCCAGCGGGATCGTGCAGGCCACGGAGAAGACGCCCCACGGGCTGTCGGCCAGTGCATTGACACAGACCATCGCCAGCACCGCCAGCACGATCATCAGCATGACGAAGACGATGACGGTGGCGATCGCCCCGCCGATCCGGCCGATCTCGTCGGCGGCCATCTGGCCGAGGGATCGGCCCCCTCGGCGCATCGAGAAGAACAGCACGAGCATGTCCTGGACCGCCCCGGCGACGAGGACGCCGACGATGATCCACAGGGTCCCCGGCAGGTACCCCATCTGGGCGGCCAGCACCGGGCCGACCAGCGGACCGGCGCCGGCGATGGCCGCGAAGTGGTGGCCGAAGAGGACGACCCGGTTGGTCGGGTCGAAGTCTCGCCCGTTGTTGATCCGCTCGGCCGGGGTGGCGTTGGTGTCGTCGGGCCGCATCACCGCCCGCTGGACGAAGAGTGCGTAGAAGCGGTAGGCGATGGCGTACGTGGCCACGGCGGCGACGACGAACCAGATGGTGTTCACCTGCTCGCCGCGGACGATGGCGAGCATCGCCCACCCGAGTGCCCCGGCCAGCGAGATGAGCACCCAGAGGAGGACCTTCCACCAGGTCCAGTGGGTGTGCGGCCGGGTGCCGACCGGGACTCCGTGGGAGTTCCGGATGATGTCGGCTTCTTCCTCGGGGGTGTACTGCTGTCTCACGTCTGTCGGCGTCGACATCGTTGTCCGCCTTCGCTGGCCTCGTTGCTCCCGCGCCCCTGTCGGGCGCTCGCTTCGGAGTCGAGCCTAGCGAGGTATGGCGGTCCTCGCCCGGGATGGCATGCAGATCACAGGTGCTCCGGGCGAGGACCGGTCGTCACAGCAGCCGCATCCGCTGCTCGGTGATGTAGACGCCCGAGGCGGTCGGTTCCTCGGTGCCCTCGACGCGGTAGACCTTGGCGTCGGTCGTCTCGGCGAGGAAGGCCCGGGCCTGCCCGTCGATCCAGTGGATCCCGGCGCCGTCGTCGACCCCGTAGCCGCTGGGCAGAGTGCCGTCGCTGACCGCCTCGGCGTAGATCGGCGCCCGGTCGTCCTCCGAGTGGTAATGGGAACAGAACGATCCGGGCAGGATGCCCAGGCCGCCGCGCCAGGGGCGGATCGGGCCGAAGGAGTCGGTCGTGCAGCCCTCGTACAGGGCGCCGGCACCGGCGGCGAGTCCGGCGATGACGACGTCGCGGCCCGAGGTGGCGATCCGACGGATCTTCGACGACACCCCGTGCGCGTCCCACAGCGCCACCAGGTTGACCGTCAGTCCGCCTCCGACGACGATGACGTCGGCCTCGTCGATGCGGGCCACCGACCGCGCCGCGTCGTGCCACAGCGTCGCGACGATGGGCCGGATCCCCAGCGCACCGTAGGAGGTGAGGAAGCGGTTGACGTAGCGCGGGTCGTCCGCCGAGGCGGTGGGCAGGAAGCAGACCACCGGATTGGGTTTGCCTGCGAGATCCACCACGTACTTGTCCAGCTTCGTTGCTGATCCAGTGGGGGAGGTGGAGAACCCACCGCCACCCATGGTCACGATGTGAGTCGTCATGGGGCTAGCTTCTCACGACCGTCGGAGCCGCGGTGGCTCCGTGGTCCGGTTGTAGAATGGCTCTTCGTGGCAGCCGCAGACTTGAACGAGACCATCGCCTCCCTCGACCATGCCCTGGGACAGATCGAGGCGGTCAGCGACCCCGCCGCGAAGCGTGCCGAGATCACCGAGCTGGAGAAGCAGGTCGCCGCTCCCGACCTGTGGAACGACCAGGAGAATGCGCAGCGGGTCACCTCGCGGCTGTCGGCCCTCCAGGCCGAGGTCAAGCGGCTTGCCGACCTGCGGTCCCGGATCGAGGACCTGCAGGTGATGGTCGAGTTGGCCGTGGAGGAGGACGACGCCTCCGTCCTGGCCGACGCCGAGAAGGAGGCCACCGCGCTGCGCGAGACCCTCGACGCGCTGGAGGTCCGCACCCTGTTGTCCGGGGAGTACGACGAACGTGACGCGGTGGTGACGATCCGGTCGGAGGCCGGCGGTGTCGACGCCGCCGACTTCGCCGAGATGCTGCTGCGGATGTACCTGCGCTGGACCGAACGCCACGGCTACTCGACCGAGGTCTACGACATCTCCTACGCCGAGGAGGCCGGGATCAAGTCCGCGACCTTCCAGGTCAAGGCCCCGTACGCGTACGGAACCCTGTCGGTCGAGCAGGGCACCCACCGGCTGGTCCGGATCTCGCCGTTCGACAACCAGGGCCGCCGTCAGACGTCCTTTGCCGGGGTGGAGGTGCTGCCCGTGGTGGAGGAGGCCGACCACATCGACATCCCCGAGTCCGACATCCGGGTGGACGTGTTCCGCTCCTCGGGCCCGGGCGGGCAGTCGGTCAACACGACCGACTCGGCGGTCCGGATCACCCACCTGCCGACCGGCCTGGTGGTCTCCTGCCAGAACGAGAAATCCCAGATCCAGAACAAGGCGGCGGCGCTGCGGGTGTTGCAGGCGCGGCTGCTGGAGAAGGCGCGCCGGGACCGGGAGGCCGAGATGAACGCGCTGAAGGGCGACGGCGGCAACTCCTGGGGATCGCAGATGCGCTCGTACGTGTTGCACCCCTACCAGATGGTCAAGGACCTGCGCACGGACGTGGAGACCGGCAATCCCGACTCCGTCTTCGACGGTGCCATCGACACCTTCGTGGATGCCGGCATCCGCTGGCGCAAGCAGCAGGAGCGCGCGTCGGCCGAGGCCTGACCCGGCGCCGGGACGCGCCGGGCGAGGCGGATTGCCCGCAAGCGGGGGAGCGCGGTGCCTAGACTCCCCGGTGGGCCCACCTTCCCCATTGTCCAGCCGGCCCATCTTCCCCATGACATCTGTGCGAACACCCCCGAGCGACCCGATCATCCGGTTCGACAACGTCTCGAAGAAGTACCCCGGACAGCAGCGCGCTGCGCTGCGCAACGTGAGCGTCGACATCGACCCGGGTGAGTTCGTCTTCCTCGTCGGGCGGTCCGGATCGGGCAAGTCGACCTTCGTCCGGCTGATCCTGCGCGAGTTGCGGCCGACCCGCGGCACGGTGCAGGTGGAGGGACGTGATATCGCCGCCCTGCCGTCGTGGCGGGTGCCGGGGGTGCGGCGCCGGATCGGGACGGTCTTCCAGGACTTCCGGCTCCTGCCGAACCGGACGGTGTGGGACAACGTCGCCTTCGCGCTGCAGGTGACCGGCTACCGGCGCCGGGAGATCCGCGAGATGGTGCCCGAGGCGCTGGACCTGGTCGGCCTGGCCGACAAGTCCGGACGACTCACCGACGAACTGTCCGGCGGGGAGCAGCAGCGGGTCGCCATCGCCCGGGCGTTCGTCAACCGGCCCCGGATCCTCATCGCCGACGAGCCGACCGGCAACCTCGATCCCGCCACGAGCGTGGGGATCATGAAGGTCCTGGACCGGATCAACCGGCACGAGACCACCGTCGTGATGGCCACCCACGACTCGACGATCGTCGACCAGATGCGCAAACGGGTCATCGAACTGGAGGACGGGGACCTGGTGCGCGACCAGGGCAAGGGCGTCTACGGGACACAGGCCTGAGGAGGTTCGGTGATGCGACTGGGACACATCCTCTCCGAGACGGGCTCGGCGCTGAGGCGCAACTCCACCATGGTGGTGTCGATCATCGTCACCATGTGGGTCTCGCTGAGCCTTTTCGGTGCCGGCCTGCTGGTCGCCCAACAGGTCGACCTGCTCAAGGGCCGGTGGTACGACAAGGTGGAGATCTCGGTCTTCCTGTGCACCCCCGACACCGTCGGCGACAACTGCGCCGCCGGCCAGGGGGTCACCGACACGCAGAAGGCGACGATCCAACAGACCCTGGAATCCGACCCGAATGTCTCGCGGATCTACTACGAGTCGAAACAGGAGGCGTACGACGCCTTCCTGGCCGATTATCGCGACGGTCCGCTGAAGGACGCGTTGACGGTCGACCAGATGCAGGATTCCTTCCGGGTCAAACTCGTCGATCCGGAGCAATACCGCTCGGTGGTGGCGGAGGTTGCCGGCCTGCCGGGAGTGCAGAATGTGCAGGACCTGCGGGAATACTTCGACCCTCTGTTCCACTGGCTCGGCATCGCCCAGTGGTCGGCGATCGGCACCAGCGTCTTGCTGCTGGTCGCGGCGGCGCTGCAGATCGGCAACACCATCCGGTTGGCGGTGTTCTCCCGGCGCCGCGAGATCGGGATCATGCGGCTGGTCGGGGCCTCCAACGCGTACATCACCTGGCCGTTCCTGCTGGAAACCCTGGTGGCCGGACTCGCCGGGGCCGGACTGGCCTGCGCGACGTTGGCCGCGGGCGCCTCTGCACTGCTCCCGGGGAACTCTGAAGTCTCGATGCAGACTTTGCCCTGGATTGGCTGGCCGGAGGTGGGAAGTGCCATGCTCGGGCTTGTCATCGTAGCCATTCTGTTATCTATTGTTCCCACACTGATCGCCACCCACCGGCATCTGCGGACATAGCCGGATCCGGCGGACAGCAGGGAAGAACAGGGGACCCATCGTGACCACGCCATCGCCTCGCCGCCGGGCCGGGTCCGGCCGGACCCGAATCCGGGTGACCCTCGCCGCCGGGCTCGTCGTCGCCCTCGGACTGGGTCTGGCAGTGCCGGCCGCCGCCGATGGTCTGGACGATCGTGCCACCGAGCTGTCCCAGCAGATCCCCGAGGCCTCGGCGTCCGTGGACGAGTCCAGCAAGGAACTGGAGGCGGCCGCCGCGAGGGTGAAGAGCTCCCAGGCGGAACTCGACACGGCCCGCTCCCAACTTGCCCGGACCCGCGACCAACTGGCCGAGGCCGAAGCCGAGGAGGCCCGGCTGGCGGGCGAACTCGCCGACGCCCAGGCCGAACTGGCCCGGGCCACCCGGGCGGTCGACGCGGGGAAGAAGGCCATCGACGCGCAGAAGGGGACGATCGGGGAGATCGCGCGCACCCAGTACCAGCAGAAGCACAACCTGATGGGCGTCGCGGTGCTGGTGGAGCGCGGGTCCGCGAGCGGTCTGGAGACCCGGTTGCAGCTGTCCACCACGCTGATCGACACCAACGAGGCCCAGCTGTCCCGGCTGAAGGACCTGCAGACCGAGCTGGAGTCCGCCGAGGCGGAGAAGGCCGCAGCCGAGCAGAAGGTCGCCACCGACAAGGCGGCGGCCGAGCAGGCCGTCACCACTCTGGCCGACCTCGAGGCGGCAGAGGCCGAACAGGAGGCGAGCCTCACCGCCGCGGTGACCGCCAACAAGGAGGCCCAGGCCGCGGCGCAGAAGCAGGTCGAGGCCGACAATGCGCGCTACCAGGAGCTGACCGCCGAACGCGACGACGTCAACACGCGCATCGAGGAGCGGGAGAAGGCCGAGGCGGCCGCGGCTGCGGCGAAGGCGAAGGCCGACCGGGAGAAGCGTGAGGCCGCGGCCGCGAAGTCGGCCGCCGACGCCGCGAAGAAGAAGGCGACCAGCGCCTCCACGAAGAAGAAGGCGAGCGCGGCGCCGAAGAAGGCCGACACGCGCACGGCCAAGAGGTCGACGAAGGCGTCGTCGGCCGGCCTGGCCCGTCCGGTGGACGGGGCCATCACCTCCCGCTACGGGATGCGGGTGCACCCGATCACGGGGGTCTACAAGCTGCACGACGGCACCGACTTCCGGGCCGCCTGCGGGACGCCGGTCCGCGCCGCCGCGGCCGGCACGGTCACCGAGAGGTACTACAACGCCGGGTACGGCAATCGACTGTTCGTCAGCCACGGAACGCTCGCCGGCAAGCGGACGGTGACCTCCTACAACCACCTGTCGAAGTACGCGGTGAGGGTCGGCCAGAAGGTCAAGAGGGGTCAGGTCATCGGCTATGCGGGCACGACCGGCTACTCGACCGGCTGCCACCTGCACTTCATGGTGTGGCGCGGGGGGAAACTGGTGAACCCGGCGACCACGCTGTGACCCGCCGCTTCGGGGCTCTGGAACAATGGGCCCATGGCGAAGGAGACAGGGACCACACTGGTGGCGCAGAACAAGAAGGCGCGCCATGACTACACGATCCACCAGACCTACGAGGCCGGAATCGTCCTGCAGGGCACCGAGGTAAAGTCTCTGCGCGAGGGCCATGCCTCCCTGGTGGACGCCTTTGCCACCGTCGATGACGGTGAGGTGTGGCTGCGGCAGGCGATGATCCCCGAGTACAGCCACGGCACCTGGACCAACCACTCCGCCCGGCGTACCCGCAAGCTGCTGCTCAACCGCAAGGAGATCGGCCGGCTGCAACGGGAGCTGTCCGGGGCGGGCACCACGCTGATCCCGCTCAAGCTCTACTTCAAGGACGGCTACGCCAAGGTGGAGATCGGCGTGGCCACCGGCAAGAAGGAGTACGACAAGCGCCAGGCACTGGCCGAGCGCGATGCCCGCCGGGAGAGCGACCGGGCGCTGGCGGCCCACCGCAAGGGCCGGCGATGAGGCGTCTGGGCCGACTGGCGATCGCCCTGGTCGCGGCACTGATCGTCGCCGTCCCCGTGCTGTCGGGAGTCCCGGCCCGGGCGGCGGGCGATGCGATCGACTCGTACTCCCTGGACTATGTGGTCACCACCGACGGCAGCGTCGACGTCACCGAGAAGCTCGTCTACCGCTTCGGTCCGGACTCGGGCCGCCACGGCATCCAGCGGGTGCTGGTCACCCGCGAGCCGGAGAAGGACGACACCGAGCACGACATCGTCTACGACTACAAGAACATCTCCGTCTCCAGCCCCGACGCCCCCGACGACGTGAGCATCGACACGTACGCCGTCGGTGACCGGGGCGAGGCGATGCGGATCCGGGTCGGGGATCCCGACACCACGATCGGTTCACCGACCGCGACGTACGAACTGCGCTACACGATCACCGGAGCGATGCGCACCTCCGGCGACTACGACGAGTTCTACTGGGACACCACCGGCTTCGACTGGGACGCCACCATCAGTGACGTCGCGGTCAGCGTGACCGTGCCCGAGGGCGCCACCGACGCGAGGTGCTACGCCGGGGAGCCGACCAGCACCACCGAGTGCGACGCGGTGGGCGTGGACGACGGCGTGGTGCGGGCCCGGCAGAATGCCCTCGGCGAGGGGGAGAGCGTGACGATCTCCGCACAGATCCGCCCCGGCCTGATCAGCGACAACACCCCGAACCTGGTGCCGGCCAGGGCCATCGAGCAGCGCCGCCGGGCGATCACCACCGGCATCCTCGGAGCGGTCTCGGCGATCGCGTCGACCGCGGTCGGGGCGTGGATCATACGTTCCCGGCGCGACCAGCGATTCCTCGACCTGCCGCCGGGTGTCCTCCCGGCGGCGGGCCAGCAGGCCAGGGTCGGCCGATCGCCGCGTGACATCACCGTCCCGGTGGCCTTCACCCCGCCGCAGATCCCGGTGGCCGAGGCCGGATTCCTGCTCGACGGCAGGCTCGACCCGCGCGAGACGGCGGCTACCATCATCGCCCTGGCGGTCTCGGGTGCGGTGCGGATCTCCGGTGACGGTCGGCGGAGCTTCACCGTCACCCTGGTCGACCCGGATCGGGCCCGAGCTCCGCATGAGACGGTCCTGCTCAGCCACATGTTCAACGGGCGGCCGCCGGGTGCGACGGTCGACCTGGGCACGCCCGGTCGGCTCACCGCCGCCAATGACGCGATGGCGGCGATGATCCGCCGCCAGGTGCAGCAGCGTGGATGGTTCACCCGGGTGCCCGGAGGCGGCCTGGGACAGCTCAAGCTGGGCCGGGGCTGGATGCAGATCTTCCTGGTCGGGGCGATCGGCGTCAGCCTGTTCGGGGCCGTCGGCAGTGCGGTCCTGGTGCCGCTGATCCCGGTGGTGCTCGCGGGGCTGGTGGTGTCCCACCTGCTGCGGCGAGGCCAGCGCACTGCCGAGGGCCGGGCGGTCACCGACCAGATCGAGGGCTTCCGGGAATACCTGGCCACCGCCGAGGCCGACCAGATCCGCTTCGAGGAGGGTCAGGACATCTACTCGGCCTACCTGCCGTGGGCGATCGCCTTCGACCTGGCCGACCGCTGGGCCAGGATCTGTCAGGACCTGGTCGAGGCCGGACGCATCCCCGAGGTGCATCCGGACTGGTACGTGGGCCACTTCTACCTGCAGCAGATGTCCTTCGCCCGATTCGCCGACACCGTGGGTCAGACCATCGCGCCGCCGGTGAGCACCGGTGCGGGCACCGGGTTCGGCAGCGGCGGATCGGCCTTCGGTGGCGGCGGGGGCTTCTCCGGTGGCGGTGGGGGCGGCGGGGGCGGGGGATCCTGGTAGGGCTTCAGGGACGGTTTCAGGGTCGAGCCCGATAGGATGGAGTTCCTTCGCGTGGAAGGCTGTCAATATGAGCCCGGCCTATGAACATCCCAGCCTGAACCTCCTGGTTTCCGACGAGCAGCGTGACCGTGCCGTCGACTGGCTGCAGCGTGCCTACGCCGACGGTCGTCTGAGCGAGAGCGAACTCGATCAGCGCCTCGACCAGGTGTTCTCCGCGCGCACCCGCAAAGACCTCAACCTGGCCTTCTACGGTCTGGTCCAGGCCCCTCCGGCATCCCAGGCACTCGGCCTGCATCCGGCCTACCAGCCGTTGGTGGGGCAGCAGGCCGGCAAGGGGATCGCCGCCCTGAGCTACTTCTCGGCTCTGTTCCTGTGGATCTTCGGCCCGCTGATCGGCTACCTGGCCGCTCCCAACGGGTCGTACGCCAAGAACCAGGCGGCATCCGCCTTCGACTTCACCCTGGTGGCCACCGGCGGGATGATCGCCGGTGGGGTGCTCTCGGAGATCTGGGGCCCGCTGGGGATCATCGCCGCGATCTCGGCGATCGCCTGGTTCGTGCTGTGCATCGTCGGGGGGGCCAAGGCCGCCTCCGGGGAGCGTTGGGAGAACCCGGTGATGAAGATGATCCCGCTGCGGATCCTGTCCAAGCCGGAGCACCGCGCCGTCGGACGGTGACCGGAACACACCGGGCTGACGAAGCGCTATACTGGGCGTCTGACAACTTCACAGGGGGGTGATCGGTTTCGACATGGGAGAGTTGTCCCAGGAGAAGCGGGTCGAGAAGCCAGGGTCAGCTCGTTAACGTGCCCTGGAAAACAACAAGTGCCAACTCTAAGCGCACTGACTTCGCTCTCGCTGCCTGAGCAGTGATCGAAGGGTCAGCCCGGGAGTGTTCCCGGCCCGGTGTCTGGCCTCGTTCAGGGAACTTACCCGTCACATTGCGTCACAGGGCGTGATGGGGACATTCACTGTGACTGGGCTCGTCCACCACATGCTGGCGTGAGGGTGGGAGCCGAGCAGAACGCCTAGCCAGCTGCACCCGGAGAATGTCTGAGTTGCCTTCCATGGACCGGGGTTCGATTCCCCGCACCTCCACCGATGTGCTCTTATCAAAAGTGCACACGACAGCATCATGAGACCGCCCGATGGGCGGCCTCAGTCGTTTCCAGGAACGCCCGCGTCGGCGGTGAGGCGGGCGAACGGCTCGTTGAGTTCGGAGCGGATCTGATCCGGTTCGGGGCCGAGGAAGACGCCGGCGAAGATCGCCCGGTTCAGCTGCTTCCGCACCGTCGCCGGGGCGCTCGCATAGGTCGCGTGGGCGTCTTCGAGTAGGTCGAGTGCGTCCTGGATCTGGGCTTCGAGGCTTGCCCCGTCGGTCTCGGCACGGTGTCGTTCGCGGTCGAGTCGCGCTCGCTCAGCTGTGAGGCGACGCTGTTCGGCGAGGAAGAGGTCTCGGGGCAGCGCGTCGGCGTAGTAGGCGTCGAGCAGCTTGGCCTGGTTCGTCTCGCTCGCTGCGGCTTGCTCGACGAGGGTGCCGACTCGTTCGGTGTTGATGGCCTGTCGTCGGCGGAGGCTCGTCAGCGCGACCTGCTCGACCTGTTCCCGCTGTTGCGGGCTCAGCTGGATCGAGCGATACAGGTCCTCGACGCGCTGCTCGACGATCGCAATGGGCAGTGCTTTGCGTTGCGTGCAGGTCGAGTCGCGACGGCGGTGACAGACGAAGTAGTCGTAGACGCGACCGGACTTCGTCTGCGTGCTCTGCACGATGAGGCGCCGGCCGCACTCGAAGCAGAAGACCGTGCCCTTCAGATAGTGGTCGTGGATGCGTGAGCGTTCGCCGTTGCGGTGCGCGGACAGAATGTCCTGCACGGCCGCCCAGGTCACCGGATCGATGAGCGGCTCGTGGCGGCCAAGCGGGACTGCTGCATGGATAGGTGACATCTGAGTTGGCTTGCCCGGGAGGGTGGCCTGAGAGGATGTCGCTGTGCCGGGGCCGTACCCGGAGGAGTTGCGTGACGATGTGGTTCGGGTCGCGCGTGGCCGTGAGCCAGGTGTGACGGTCGAACAGATCGCGAAGGATTTCGGTGTCCATCCGATGACCCTGTTCAAGTGGCTGCGCCAAGCCGGCATCGACGAGGGCGCGAAGCCGGGCACGTCGCGCACCGAGTCTGTCGAGTTGCGGGAGGCACGCAAGCGGATCCGGCTGCTGGAGCAGGAGAACGAGGTGCTGCGGCGGGCGGCGGCCTATCTGTCGCAGGCGAACCTGCCGGGAAAAGGCTCTACCCGCTCGTGACCGAGCTCGCCGCGGACGGGATTCCCGTCGCGGTGACGTGCTGGGTGTTGAAGCTCTCGCGCCAGCCCTACTACCGGTGGCTCGGCCGTCCTGTCGGCGGCGGCGAGCTGGTCGAGGCGTACCGGGCGAACGCCCTGTTCGACGCCCACCGCGACGACCCGGAGTTCGGCCACCGGCTACTGGCCGACGAGGCCCGGGTCGCCGGGGAGCCGATGGCGGACCGGACCGCGTGGCGGATCTGCCAGGCGCACGGCTGGTGGTCGACGTTCGGCAAGAAACCCGGCCGCGGCAAGGGCAAGAAGCCCGGCCCGCCGGTTCACGACGACCTCGTTCAGCGCGACTTCACCGCCGACGGGCCGAACCGGCTGTGGCTCACCGACATCACGGAGCACTGGACCGGTGAGGGGAAGCTTTACCTGTGCGCCGTGAAGGACGTGTGGTCGAACCGGATCGTCGGCTACTCGATCAGCGACCGGATGAAGTCCAGGATCGCGGTCGACGCCGTCGAGATGGCCGTCTCCCGGCGCGGCCAGGTCGCCGGTTGCATCGTGCACTCGGATAGGGGCAGCCAATTCCGAAGCCGGAAGTTTCTGCGTGCCCTGGCCCGCCACCGGCTGGTCGGTTCCATGGGCCGGGTCGGGGCTGCCGGCGACAACGCCGCCATGGAATCCTTCTTCGCGCTGCTCCAGAAGAACGTCCTCAACCGGCACGGCTGGGTCACCCGCGAACAGCTCCGGATTGCAATCGTGACCTGGATCGAACGCACCTACCACCGCCGCCGACGCCAAGACCGGCTCGGCCGATTGACCCCCATCGAATACGAGACCATCATGACCACACCGGCCAGTCAGGCCGCGTGACTAGAACTGTCACCTAAGCGTGCAGCGGTCCCGGGCGTCGAGACGCGCAGGTAGGACACGGCGCGAAGGAAGAGATGGGGAACGTCGTCTGATGGATTGAGCACGCTCAGCACGATGGGTGCTGTGGAAACCTGGCCGCCACACGGGCCTGGCCGGTAAACTCGTGAGTACCGCTGACGGAAGGAGCTGCATCATGTCGATCACGACCATCACCACTGCTCAGCGCGCCGAGCGAGAGCGTCAGGTCTCCGAGGCCATCCACTCCGGCGAGATGGAAGGGCTACCCGCCAGCGAGGCGACCAAGGCCGACGCCGACAAGTACGTCGCGGGCGAGATCGACCTCGCGGAGCTTGAGGCCCGGGTGCTCGCCCGCTACGGGATTGCCTGACTTCGTCGACCCCTACCTCGATCCGGCGACGGGGATTCTGAAGAACCTCGTCGGTGTGGCCACGCAGGCTGAGCTGGATGCGGTCGAAGGTGACCTCGTACCGATCCGCGCACTGCGCCTGGCGGCCGAGCCGCCGAAACCGACCGGCGACCTCGCCGAACTGCGAGTCATCCACCGCTTCCTGTTCTCGCCCATCTACGGCTGGGCCGGGGAGCTGCGTACCGTCGACATCCGCAAGAACGTCGAAGGCGCCGACTACTTCGTCCCGGTCTCGATGATCGAGCGCGCCGCTGGGTTCGCCGCCGACGAGCTGCGGGCTGACGACTACCTGCGCGGTATGGATCGGGCGACATTCATCGCCCGGCTCGCGCACCACTACGACCAGTTCAACTACATCCACCCGTTCCGCGAAGGCAACGGCCGCACCCAGCGGTGGATGTGGGACCGGATCGCCCGTGACGCCGGCTGGCGGCTGAGCTGGCTCGGCGTCACCGGGGTCATCAACGATGCCGCGTCCCGCATCGCGGCCGATGATCAAGACCTCGCGCCGCTAATCGATATGTTTGACCGGATTGTTACCCCGCTGAAGGCGCAGTAGGTCCGTCAGTCAATCGGCGAGGCGGTGTGTTGATGTCCGCCCCTCCGGCTAATCTCGGCATGAGTACACGTGTGCGCCAGAGCTCCGCGAGAGACGCTTTCGAGCACCGGAACATCCGATCGGACACTAGAACCCGGAGGCCACAACTTTGAGCGACACGGGGATCGTTGGTCAGCTCTTCAAAGTGCTCCGCGTCGACCACGACGACGACACTATCCACTTCCAGACCCAGAATGGGCAAACAGGACGAGCCTCCAACCTGTCGAACATCGACAACGTCGAGCCGGGCGACATCATCATCGTTGGCCAGAACTCATGGGAACGGGCACCCGAGGATCTCTGGCGTGAGTCCAGCCAGATCGCGACGGTGCGCCTCATTCTCGATGACGGCTTCGTGCTGGTTGACGGCGGTATCGGTAGCTTCCAGCGAGTAGCCAACCCCAACGGCATTACGGTCAAGGTTGGGAACGTCGTCGAGTACAACGACGCGCAGGGCTTGCTGTCGGTCGTCTCGGAACGGCCGATCAAGAGCAGCCTGCTCGGTGACGACAACGAGAACGTCGAGTCAGAGTATCTCCGTGACAAGGCTGGTGTGGGACCGACCTTCAACGACTTCGGTGGATACCCACACGTCGTTGCCCGTGCCAAGGAACTCATCGAGACCCAGCTCGAACGCCAGCAACAGCTCGAGAACATCGGCGCTCGTCCGATCAAGGGCATCCTCTTCACCGGCCAGCCCGGCACGGGTAAGACCCACCTCGCTCGCATCATCGCCAGGGAATCGAACGCCCAGTTCTATGCCATCAGTGGTCCCGAGATCATCAGCAAGTGGCTCGGGGACACTGAGGGAACGCTTCGCAAGATATTTGAGGCTGCAACCAACAGCGACAGCGGCCGAGCCATTGTCTTCTTCGACGAGATCGACAGCATCGCCGAGAAGCGATCCGCGGACTCGCACGAGGCCTCAAAGCGACTTGTTGCCCAGCTCCTGACCCTTATGGACGGCTTCGACAACAAGGGCAAGAGCGTCATCGTCATTGCGGCGACCAACCGTGTCGACTCGCTCGACCCAGCCCTCATGCGCCCAGGCCGATTCGACTGGGAGATCGAGTTCGGTCTGCCTACTCGTTCGGATCGCTACGAGATTCTCAAGGTTGCTGGCGCACATTTGAAGACCGCAGCCGACTTGCCTCTCGAAGATGTGGCGGCTCTGACCGAGGGCTGGTCGGCAGCCGAGCTGACCTTCATCTGGACGGAGGCGGCACTCTTGGCGGTCGGCGATGGTCGCGAAGAAGTCGCCCCAGAGGACTTTGTCCAGGCGTTCGAGCGGATTGCTCTGCGACCTCGACGCTCGGTGGTCGCGAAGGTCGCAGCATGAGCAAGAGAACGTGGTGGCGTCGCCTGTTCGGGATCAAAGAACGAGTCGTACCGCACCAGACGACCGCCGATCCCACTCGCCCGGATCTGCGTGAGTTTATCTACCTTGACGAGGTCAGCCTGCTGAGCCTGCTCTCCTCGCAGAAGGGTGAGATCACCGATTCGAAGTCGGAGCAGGCCAGCGAAGGCAGCGAAGCGTCTATCGACGCGACGGCAGGAGCCAGTCCCGGCTTCATCGCCAAGGCTCAGATCACCTCCCGGTACCAGACCACCAACAGCAGTACCATCCAGACTTCGCGTAAAGCCACCGTCCAGTCCCGGTTCCGCGACCTCCACGAGATCGACGGACTGCGTATCATCGAGCCGGTCGAGGTGAACAGTCCTGCCAAAGACATCGACGGACTCAAGAAGACCGACAACCTGTCGAAGATTGCCACGACAAACGAACTGCAGCGAGGCAAACTCGTCGAGTTTCGTGTTCGTCTCGGTGCCGATCCCGTCTTCCACCTAGGAACGATGGTCTCTGAGTTCACCGCGATGTCGGAGGACTATCCGGGAATGTTCGCTGCCGGGGGTGGTCTGGCCACGCTCCAGGAAGTCCGGCCGATCAACAAGATCCTGCAGCGACTACTTGCTGGACTTGTGCCGATCCGTGCGACGGCGGTTGACTACGTCGTAGCCGAGATCGGTGGCACCGAGTACATCGTCCACAACGGGCTGATCGAAGGGATCGAACTAAAGACTCGACCGCTGGAGATCGTTGGAGTCACCGAGCAGGAGGCCTACTGGAAGGACCTCCGCCGTGTGCTGTTCTCGGATGCCGAGTTCACTGTCTTCGCTCGCATCTCGCGACCTGGCCTGCACGACTCCTGGACGCCCGTCAAGCTCGCCGACCTGTTCACTGAGGTGGCGCCAAACTTCATCGACCAGACCAACGCCGCTGGCCATGTGCCATTCGGCAAACCTGCTGCCTCAGACGGCGCGGACAGCCCGGAGTCGAAGTTGGCGAATGCCCTTACTCGCTACATCTCGGCAGTACTGAACGATCTCGACGCAACGCTGACGCCCGAACAGGAGACACTCGTCGCCCTGAGCATCGCCGAGTTGAAGACGCGATCGGCGAGCGTGTCGGATCAGACCAGTGCTTTCTCGCTGCTGACCAAGCGGGTGCTCGCGATGGTTGGCGGCGAAGTCGCTCCGGCGCGAGCCTTGGCACTCCGCACCACCGCTCGAGAGGAAGCTGGACTGTCGTTCTTCCCACCATCGAGCTCACTTGCACAGGCCAATTCGAATGCGCCGAAGGATCTGGGCGAGTATGCGCCACGACTGCTCGACGTTGACCTCGTAGCGATCTACTGGTAACTCGGACGTGACGTCCGAGCCGCAGGGGCTAATCCGAGCGGACGAGTGCCATTGACCGACTCGCATGTCACCGCGAGTGATTCTCCCACCCTTTCCGTGGGCGGATAGTTACGCCGCGTTCAGCCAGATAGCGGCGAATGGTCATGCCGGTAACCCCGAGCTCTGTGCCGACCGCCGCCAGTGACCGACCACCGCGATAGAGCTCCGCGGCTCCTTCCACTTGCTCCTCCGTGAGTGGGGTCCGCTTTGAGGTGATCCCACGCGCCAGGAACTCGCGACGTAGTCGGGCACGAGGCGCGCCGAGCCGGGCTGCGATCGCCATGATCTTTTCGCCAGCACGATAGCGCTCGATCGCGTCTTCGATCTCGGTCATAGTCAGAGCACGGAAGGTTGAGACGCATACGACCGGGCCGCGTTCGTCGGTGACGGCACTACGAAGAGCGGTTTCCGGTTGCGCAGAGCGGATCTTCTTGGCTTCGCGGATCAACCGCTTCGTGATCGCCCGATTGTTTGAAGATTCTCGCATCAGGTCCACCCAATGTTCGTCTGCCCTGCGACCACGACGGACCGATGATCATCCGAGTTGCGCGCTGTCGCCGAGGTCTATGCTGCCGTTGATACCAAGGAGCAGTTCGTCACGGACTTCGTTGCCGCCTGGGCCAAGGTCACCGAACTGGATCGCTTCGATCTGCACTGAACGACACCCCACGACGTGGCCCGGCTCCGCATCGGTTGGGCCACTTTGCTGTCCCACTGCCCTGCCGTGACACACGTTTCTCGTTGTCGACGACGGTGATCGCGTCCGGCCGATACATCTTAGTATCGAGGCGTGTACCTTCCTTACCGCAGGGTCGCCCTCGGCTACCGGCTCGCCATGACCATACTCATCGCGATCGGGATCGCACGGCTCTCGGGGCTGTTCGGCGACGGCCCGCAGGTGGTGCAGCTGCTCTTCTTCACGACGCAGAGCAACATCCTGTGTCTGGTGTGGGCGGTGCTGCTGGTCCTCCGCACGGTTCGTGATCTGCGTGCCGACGGCCCGCGCGGGTGGTCGTCGCCGTCGCCGCGGTTCGGCGCCGCCGTCATGATGGCGATCACCGTGACCATGCTCATCTACCTGGTGGTGCTCGTGCCGCAGACCTTCACCCAGGGGAGTGGATACACACCGTTCACCGTCACCGACAACCTCGTCCACATCATCACTCCGTGCCTGACCATCGGGGACTGGCTGCTGTTCGTCCCGAAGGGCCGGCTGCGCTGGTACGACCCGCCATTGTGGGTGCTGATCCCCTATGCCTACGCCGTGTTCGCGTTCACCTGGCACGGGTTCGGTGGCGACTTCGGCCCCGGCCAGGCCTACCCGTATCCGTTCCTGGACGTCGACCGGCTCGGCGTCGGCGGGGTGGCGGCGTGGCTGATCGGCCTGACCGTCGTCCTCATGGCCGTCGGCTACCTGTATGTCATGATCGACCGACTGCTCGGCCGTGTGTCGTTCCCGCGGCCGCACGAGCACGCCTCCGTGTGAGATGCCCACGGCGCCCCGGGAACCATCGTGGGAAAAAAGATATCATTGCTGCTGCTCGGCATCCTGGTGATCCCCTGCTTCGCCGTGATCGCACCCGGCACCACCCGTGTGGTGCAGTTCTTCGGCCGCTACATCGGGACCGTACGTCCCACCGGGCTGGTGGTGACCGTCCCGCTGGCCACCCGCAAACGGGTCTCGGTGCGAGTGCGCAACTTCGAGACCAACGAGGTGAAGGTCAACGACGCCGCCGGCAACCCGATCAACATCGCCGCCATCGTCGTCTGGCAGGTTGCCGACACCGCCAAGGCCGAGGACTACGAGGACTTCGTCCGGGTAGGCGCTGGGCCATGTGGCGATGTCCCACCCGTACGACGCCCGGGCCGAGGAGGGCGAGGAGACCCTGCGCGGGGTGACCGATGCGGTCTCCGACGAGATTGCCCAGGCCATGCTGCAGCGCCAGCATGCCGGGGCCATCATCGCGGCCCGCGAGAAGATCGTCGAGGGAGCGGTGAGCATGGTGGAGGGTGCCCTGTCCCGGCTGGAGGAGGAGAACGTGGTGGAGCTCAACTGCGCGAGGCGCTGCGCCGGGCGGGACGGATGCCCAAAGATGTGGCTCCGCCGCGTGGGCCGGGCCGGCCCCGCTCCGGCGAGGAGCGCTGAACCCTAGTGGCGTGGTGGGGCGGTCGACTCGGCCTCGACCAGCTCACCACGGATCCACAGCTGCTCGGTGGCATGGCCGGGCTGGGAGACCGCGCTGAGCAGCACCCGGGCGGTGGCCCGGGCGATGTCCTCCAGCGGTTGGCGTACGGTGGTCAGGCTGGGGATGCAGTAGCGCGCGATGTCCAGCCCGTCGAAGCCGGTCAGCGAACAGTCGGCCGGCACGCCGAGGCCGGCTTCGTGCAAGGCCCGCCCGATGCCGATCGCCACCGCATCGCACATGCCCATGATCGCGGTGAAGTCGGGGGGACCGGCGGCGAGCCAGGCACGGGTGGATTCGTGACCGTTGGCCATGGTGTAGAGCTGGTCGGGCGACACCGACGGGATCACCAGCGACGGATCGACCTCCAGTCCGGCATCCTCCAGGGCGCTGCGGTATCCGGAGAACCGCAGCGCCCACGCGTGCTGCCGGTCGTACTCGCCGCCGCCACCGCCGAAGGCGATCCTGCGATGGCCCAGATCGAGCAGGCGGCGGGTGAGCTCGTAGCTGCCGGAATAGTCGTCCACCGACACCGAGGAGTGCAGCGACGGGGAGCCGGAGAAGTCGGCGGTGGTGCAGAAGACCAGCGGCACCTCGATGCGGGCCAGGCTGCGGCTGAGCTCAGGGGCATTCCCGCGGGCCCGGTCGCCGTAGCGGCCCAGGAAGATGACGCCCCCGAACTTCCGCTCGTAGACGATCCGCTCCACCGTGCCGGCGTGGGCGGACCGGTCGGAGATGTGGGAGAGCATGACGTCGTAGCCCTGCTCGCCGAGCGTGGTCTCCAGCAGACCGAGCACCTGGACCAACAACGGACTGGTCTCGCCCTGGATGATCACCGCGATCGCCCGGGTGGAGGAGATCTTCAGACTGCGCGCGCTGGTGTTGGGCACGTAGCCGTACTCCCGTGCCGCGGCCAGAATGCGCGCCCGGGTGGCGGGGTTGACGTCGGAGCGGTCGTTCATGGCGCGCGACACGGTGCTGACCGCGACGCCGCAACGCTCGGCGAGCTCCTTGATCGTGATGCCTGCCACCTCCGGATCCTCCTGTTCGCTCAGCCCTTGACCGCACCCGCGACCACGCCGCGGATGATGTGGCGCTGGCAGGCCAGGTAGAACACGATGACGGGGATCATGGCCAGCACCAGCACCCCCATCATGGCGCCCATGTCCACCGAACCGTACCCGCCCTTGAGGTACTGGACGGCGATCGGGATGGTCTTGTACCTCTTCAGGTCCAGGGTCAGGTAGGGCAGCAGATAGTCGTTCCACAACCACATCACCTCGAGGATGCCGACGGTGATCACCGCGGGCTTCATCACCGGCAGGATCACCCGGAAGAAGGTCTGCACCGGGCCGCAGCCGTCCATCACGGCGGCCTCCTCCAGCTCCACCGGAATCGATGTCACGAAACCGGTGAAGATGAACACCGCCAATCCGGCGCCGAATCCCAGATAGATGATCCACAGCCCGAAGGGGGTGCCCAGACGGAGGGCATCGGTGAACCACGACAGGGTGAACATCACCATCTGGAAGGGGACGACCAGATTGAACAGGAAGGAGGTGTAGAGCGTACGGGCGAAGGTGTTGTCCATGCGTACGATCCACCACGCACACATCGAGGTGCACAGCAGGATCAGGGCCGCCGACCCGATGGTGATCACCAACGACCAGCCGAAGGAGGCGAAGAAGCCGGTCTGCTGGACGCCGCGGATGTAGTTGTCCCAGCCGACGAAGGTCTCCGCGGTGGGCAGGGAGAAGGGGTTGCTGGAGATGAAGACCTTGTCCTTGAAGGAGTTGATCACCACCAGGGCGATCGGATACAGGTACGCCAGCGACACCAGGGCGAAGAATCCGGTCCAGAACCACGGACGACGTGTCTCGGTCATGCCTTGGACTCCCGACTGCGTGTGAACCAGTTCTGCAGCAGGGCGATGGAGGCCACGATGAGCAGGAAGACGACAGCCTTGGCCTGACCGACGCCCTCGAATCCGGGTCGCCCGTAGAACGTGTTGTAGATATTGAGCGCCAACAGCTCCGACAGCCTCGACGGGGCTCCGTTGGTGAGTGCGAGGTTCTGGTCGAACATCTTGAAGCCATTGGTCAGGGTCAGGAAGGTGCACACCGTGATGGAGGGCATCACCAGCGGCACGATCACCTGCCACAGGATCGTACGGTTGGAGGCTCCGTCGACCTGGGCCGCCTCGAGGACGTCGCCGGGGATGGACTGCAGTCCGGCGATGTAGATCACCATCATGTAGCCGATCTGTTGCCAGCACAACAGGGCGACCATGCCCCAGAAGCCGTACGTCTCGGAGAAGGTGATCGAGCGTGCCCACAGGCCCAGCAGGCCGTTGAGCAGCAGCAGCCAGATGTAGCCGAGCACGATGCCGCCGATGAGGTTGGGCATGAAGAAGACCGACCGGAAGAGATTGGTGCCCCGGAAGGTCTTCACCAGCATGTAGGCGACCGCGAAGGCGGCGACATTGATGATCACCGTGGTGACCACGGTGAAGGCCGCCGTGTACCACAGTGAATGCAGGAAGACGCCGTCGCCGAAGATCCGCCGGTAATTCTCCAGCCCGACCCAGCTGGCCCTGGTGACGGTGGTGAACTTCGTGAAGGACAGGTAGACGCCCATGACGAAGGGGATGACGAAACCGATCATGAAGGCGGCGAGTGTCGGCCCGGTGAACAGCCAACCCCAGTTGCGGAGAGATTTTCTCATGCGGGTTTTCCTTCGCTGGCCGGGAACGGTGCGGGAGCCCCGGTGGGTGGGCCCCCGCACCGTCCTCCGTGGGGGGTCAGGCGTTGGCGTGCGCCAGCTCGTACTCGGTGGCCCAGTTGTCGACGAAGGCCGTGCGGACGGCCTCCCAGTCACCGGTGCCCTGGGCGTATTGCAGCAGCGCCTGCCCGACGCCGTTCTTCCACTCCTCCGACGGCATCGCGGTGAAGTTCCAGGTCACCGGCGTCCGGCCGGCCTCCTGGTAGGCCGCGTCCGCCAGCACCAGCGGGTTGGTGGACCGGTAGTCGTCGAAGGTGCTGAACGGGGTCACGAAGCCCATCGTGTTGGCCAGGGCGTCCCGGCCGGTGTCGGAGGTGATCACCCATTCCAGGAAGTCCGTGGTGGCCTGCTGGTCGGCCTCGGAGGCCTGGTTGTTGATCACCCAGTAGTTCTCCGACCCGGTGCACAGACCCTGATTCTCCTCGCCGTCGGCACCGATGTAGATCGGCAGCATCCCCAGGTCGTCGTCGGCGACCTGCTGGCCCTTGACATCGTTGTAGGCCCAGGTGCCGTTCTGGTAGAAGACGGCCTTGCCGAGGGCGAACTCGGAGTTGGCGTCGTCGACCGTCTTGCTCGACAGCAGAGAGGGATCAGTGGTGGAGTTCTCGATGTAGAGATCGAAGATGCGCTGGTAGCCGTCCAGGTACTGGTCGGTGACGGTGGCCGGCTGCCCGGTCACTCCGTCGGCCGTGAACTGGTAGTACAGCGGCACGTTGGCCAGGTGGGTCTTGAAGCGCCAGTCCGACGAGGAGTCGAAGCCGGCCGAGGTGAAGGCGCCCTCGACGCCGAGGGCGTCCTTGTTCGCCTGGATCCCCTCGGCGACGGCGGCCAGGGTGTCGAAGCCGGTGATCTGGTCCACCGAGGTCACCGCGGCGTCGGGCAGCGCGAAGTACTTCTCCAGCAGCGCATCGTTGTAGATGATCCCGTAGGTCTCCATCGCGTAGGGAACGGCCAGCACCTGGCCGCCGTCGTCGCTGGTCAGCGCGATGCTCGGGTCGTTGAGATCGGTGTAGATGGCGGTGTCGGTGAGGTCGGCGGCGTAGTCCTTCCAGGTGGCCAACCCGACCGGCCCGTTGACCTGGAACAGGGTGGGAGCCTCGGACTTGGCCATCTCCGACTTCAGGGTGGTCTCGTAGGTGCCGGAGGCGGCCGTCTCGACGGTCACCTCGACGCCGGTCTCCTGGGTGTACTGAGCCGCCAGGTTCTTCCAGTCGTCGGCCTGCTCCGGCTTGAAGTTGAGGTAGTAGACCCGACCGGATCCACCGGCCTCCTCCGATGGCGACGAGCACGCGGCGAGCGTGCCGGCGAGAGTGAGGGCGGCGACGCCAGCAGTGAGCGATCGCGCGAGCTTGCGGTACTTCATTGTCCCGGCCTTCCTCCGTTGGATGTAGGACACTGTGCAGAAAATCGGAAACGATTCCGACTGGTTCTGGGCGTGGACATTACGCCACTGGCGTCAGTGGTGCAACAGGTTCCGGATCACGGGGAGGTCTCGGTTCCGCCGGCCCGGGCCAGCAGGGGAGCCAGTGCCCGTTCGAGCAGTGGCGTGACGGCGAAGACCACCAGCGGGTAGCCCAGCAACAGCAACAGCAGCAGCCCCTGGGGAAGGTGCAGGGCGACCACGACCACCAGGGCGGCCAGGGCCACGTGGACACCCAGCACGGCCAGCGACAGCGGCAGTTCGGCGAAGGCGAGGATCACCGCGTTGCGGAGCGTACGTGCCGGGGTGTTCTCGAACCGTGCCTGCAGCGCCCACACGTACGGGAACACCAGGAGATAGGCCAGGGAGAGTCCGATCTTGGCCGGCAGCAGACCGGGGATCGGCGCCGCCACCCAGGTCCAGGCCAGTGTCAGTCCGATCGGCGCCATCACCGCGAACAGCACGGTCGACCGACCCAGGTTGGACCGGAACGAGGTGAGGTACATCGCCGTGGTGCCCCCGCCGGTGTCGGACTGGATCCGGCGGGCGCAGTCGTACAGGGCGGTCAGGCCGGCACCGGCGGTGACCAGGGGGATCGAGGTCACCAGGGCCAGCAGATTGAGCAGCACGATGTCGGCCACTCGGCCCAGGAGATGCCACAGCGGGGTGTCGAGATCGACGAGCCGACGGAACATCTGCGATCCTCCTGCGGGGTGTACCTCGCTCCACTCTAGCGGCCCACGACCCCGTGGGAGGGCAGATTCCCGGAGACGTTTCCGGACCGGTGTGTCAGTCGGTGACCGGACCCAGCCACGCCGTGGTGGCGCCGGGCAGGCGCCCGGACGTGTCCAGCGGGCCCGACGACAGCACCACGGTGCCGTCCGGCAGCGCGACCGGCCGGGTGCCGAAGTTGGTGACACTGATCCAGCCGTTGGGCCGGCGGAAGGCGAGCACATCCTCGTCGGTGCCGTCCAACCATTCCAGGGTGGGCTCGGTGAGCAGCCGTCCGCGCAGGGACAGAGCGGCGCGGTAGAGCTCCAGGGTGGAGTCGGCGTCCCCGGTCTGCACATCGACCGAGTGCTGGCCGAACCATGCCGGCTGGGGCAGATGGGCGTCGCCGTCGGGATCGCTGCTGAACCCGAAGGTCGGGCCGCCGGTCACGGCCCACGGCAGCGGCACCCGGCACCCGTCGCGGCCGACGTCGACGCCGGGGCTGCGCAGGAAGGTCGGATCCTGGCGGGCGGTGTCGGGCAGATCGGCGACCTCGTGCAGGCCGAGTTCCTCACCCTGGTAGAGGTAGGCCGATCCGGGCAGCGCCAGTTCCAGCAGGGTGGCGGCCCTCGCCCGGCGCAGCCCGAGATCGGCGTCCAGCGCGGGGCGGGTGCCACCCGACAGCAGCCAGCCGGTGGCCTCCTGCTTCGTACCGGTCGGCAGGCCGTAGCGGGTGGCGTGGCGCACCACGTCGTGGTTGGACAGCACCCAGGTGGCGGTGCTGGCATACCGGTGGGTGAGCTCCAGGTTGTCGGAGATGATCGTGCGGAACCGCGCGGCGTCGAAGGGGGCCTCCAGCAGATCGAAGTTGAAGGCCTGCCCCAGGCTGTCGGGGCTGGCGTAGCGGACCCGGCGCTCGGCGTCGATCCAGGCCTCGGCCACCGCCATCCGTGGCGGAACGTAGGAGTTGAACAGCGCCCGCCACTCGGCGTAGATCGCGTGCACGTCGTCGCGGTCCCACAGCGGGTGGGTGCCGTCCAGCGGCAGGGCGTCCAGGTCGGCCTGGGAGGGCAGCGGATCGGGCAGATCCTTGGCCAGTCCGTGGGCCACGTCGATCCGGAAGCCGTCGACACCGCGGTCGGCCCAGAACCGCAGGGTGAGCAGGAAGTCCTCGTGCACCTCACGGTTGTGCCAGTTGAGATCGGGCTGTTGCGGGGCGAAGTTGTGCAGGAACCACTGCCCGTCACCGACCGGCTCCCAGGCCGGCCCGCCGAAGACCGACGTCCAGTCCGCCGGAGGCAGGCTGCCGTGCGGCCCGGTGCCGTCCCGGAAGATGTAGCGGTCGCGGGCCGGGGAGCCCGTGGGCGAGGCCAGCGCCTCCCGGAACCAGGCATGCCGGTCGGAGGTGTGGTTGGGGACGATGTCGATCAGCAGCCGGAGGCCGGCCCGGTGCAGGGCCGCCACCAGGGCATCGAAGTCGTCGAGGGTGCCCAGGCGGGGATCGACCTCGCGATGGTCGTCGACGTCATAGCCGCCGTCGGCCCACGCCGAGGGATAGAACGGGCTGAGCCACACCGCATCGATGCCGAGGCGGGACAGATAGGGCACCCGGGAGGTGATCCCGGCCAGATCGCCGACCCCGTCACCGTCGGAGTCGGCGAAGGAGCGGGGGTAGACCTGGTAGACGGCGGCCTGGCGCCACCACAGCGGGTTGTCGGGGGAGAAGGTCACGGGACGGCACCCTTCGGGGAGTTAATCTAGAGTCTGCATTAAATCTGCCGCTCCAGTCTGGTCCGCGATTGGGATACGGTCAAGCCGTGCAGAGGAGACTGGTGCGGTGACCGAGCGGCCGACGGCCCGTTCTCCCCATCTGCTGCGGCGGATCAACATGACGGCCGTGCTGTCGTACGCCTGGGACACCGATCGCTTCACGGCCACCGACGTGATGGCCGCCACCGGTCTGACCCGCTCCACCGTGCTGGGCATCTGCGACGAGCTGACCGGCCGGGGCTGGCTGACCGAGGTCGACCCGCCCGAGATCGGCCCGGCCCGGAGCCTGGGGCGCCCGGCCCGCTGGTACGCGCTGCGCCCCACACACGGCTGGGTGGTCGGGGTCGACGCCGGTCAGCACCACATCACCGCCGCGGTGGGCGACCTGCGCGGGGAGGAGCGTTCCCGCGTACGCCACTCCGGGCCCACCGGCCGCCGCAGCGGCGAGCAGCGCCGGGCCGCGGTGGCCGGAGCCATCGCGGACGCGCTGGCGCGGGCCGGAGTGGACGGCGATGCCGTGCTGGCGATCGTGCTGGCGGTGCCGGCACCCACCGACGCGGCCGGGGACTCCCCGCCCGGGCGCGGCGGATACTGGCGGTGGATGAACCCCGGATTCGGGTCACACGTCGCCCGGCCGGGACGGGTCGTCGTGGTCGACAACGACGCCAACCTGGCCGCCCTGGCCGAGGGCAGCCTCGGCGCCGGCCGCGGTGTGGCCTCGTACGCCACCCTGCTGGCCGGGGAGCGCTTCGGCGCCGGCCTGGTGGTGGACGGCCGACTGCTGCGCGGACGGCGCGGTGCCGCAGGAGAGCTCAGCCTGCTGGAGCTGGTCGAGGGAGTCGGCAGCACCGATGGCCTGGCGGCACTGGCCCGGGCCTGGGGGACGGACCTGGCCGACCTGGGCGAGGGAGACCGGCAGCCGATGCTCGACCGGCTGGCCGACCGGCTGGCCCGGGTGTGCGCGGTGGTGGTCGGTCTGCTCGATGTCGAGCTGGTGGTCGTCGCCGGTGGTGCGGCGGCCGCGGCGGTCCCCGTGGTGGAACGGGCCGCGGACCTGCTGGGCGGCTACCTCCACGCGCCGGTGCCGCGGCTGATCGCCTCCGACCTGGGTGTCGACGTGGTGCTGCTCGGCGCCCTGCAACGGGCGGTGACGGCGGTGCGTGCCGATCCCCTCGGCTTCGGCGGCGAGGGCGAGGAGGTGACGGTCTTCTAGACTCTGGTCCATGGTCGACGCCCTCATCCTCACCCACCTCGTGCCGGCGGTCGTGCTGCTGCTGGCCGCCATCGGCAAATGGCGCCGCCCCGGCGGTGCCGTGGCACCGTTCGAGGGCCTGCCGCTGCCGGGCTGGGTGCGCAGCCGCCCGCTGACGGCCGCCCACCCGTGGGCGGAGGCGGCGATCGCGGTCGCCCTGCTGGTGCTCCCGGCCCGCTGGAACGTCATCGCGGCCGTCGGTGCTCTGGGCCTGATGGGGATCTACACGACCCTGGTGGCGTGGGCGCTGCGCAGCGGCCGTGCGATGACCTGCCAGTGTTTCGGTGCTGATGACACCACTCCGGTGGGACGGCGTACGCTCGCCCGCAACCTCGTGCTGACGGTGCTGACGGTGCTGGCGGTGATCGACGCGGCGACCGGCGGATCGGTGATCGGTCGGGTGGTCGGTGGCGGTCCCGGGCTGCTCGCCTGGCTGGCCGGTACGGCCGTCGTGGCCGTCGTGGTGGCCCTCGCCGTGCCGGGACGCACGCCGGTGGGGCCGGTCGAGGAGCCGGCCGGCGAGGAGGATCTGGAGGACTACATCCGCGCCGAGATCCCCGACGCGTCGGTGCGGACGCCCGACGGGCGGACCCAGGGCCTGCGACCGCTGGCCGCCCGGCGCGCCCAGCTGCTGCTCTTCCTCTCACCCGGGTGCGGGTCGTGTGCCGGTATCGCGGCCGACCTGCCGCGCTGGCAGGCCCGTGATCTGCCGCTGGATGTGCGTGCGGTGGTCCGCGACAACGTGCTGGAACGACCGGGGCTGCCGGTGTGGGTGGAGAATGCCTATGTCGATGTCGACAATGTCTGGGACGGTCTGCGGATCGCCGGCACGCCCAGTGCGGTCCTGCTGGGCACCGACGGGCTGCTGGCCGGTGGTCCGGTCAGTGGTCAGCGTGCGGTCCGCGACTTCTACGTCCGGATCGCCCAGCAACTCGAGGATGCGCCGCAGGCTCGCTGAGCGGGGCGTGTTCACCGAGTGGGGAGAATGGTGTGGTGCAGGTGCGACGACCCCGGCGCGGGGATCTGCTGGTCTCGACCGTGGACATCCGCGACGGTGGCGTCTTCGACCAGTCCGTGGTGTTCCTGGTCGACGCCGATGACGACGGCGCACTCGGGGTGGTGCTGAACAAGGAGTCCGAGATCCGGCTGGAGTCGGTGCTGCCCCAGTGGGCCCCGGTGGTCAGCCCTCCCCGGGTGCTCTACCAGGGCGGGCCGGTGCTGCCGGAGGGGGCGGTCTGCCTGGCCAGTCCGCGCGACGCCGCCGAGGAGCCGCCCGGCTGGCGTCCGGTGGTCGGCCGGATCGGGCTGCTGCACCTGGACACCCCGGTGGAGCTGGTCACCGGGGCGTACGACGGCCTGCGGATCTTCGCCGGCTACGCCGGCTGGTCGCCCTGGCAGCTGGAGGCCGAGATCGGCCGCGGCCTGTGGCACGTCCTGCCGGCGATCCACACCGACGTCTTCGGCAGCACCCCGTGGGGACTGTGGCGGGAGGTGCTGCACCGCCAGGGCGGCGATCTGGCCACGTACGCCACGTGGACCGATGTGCCCGACCTCAACTAGTCGGGGGCCGTAGGATGGGCAGCACCCGAGACGACGAGGAGCAGATGCGGTGGCACATGGGGACCGGCCGGCGGTGACGGGTGCGACGATCCTGGTGGTCGACGACGACGCCGCCCTCGCCGAGATGTTGCAGCTCGTCCTCCAGCAGGAGGGCTTCGAGACCTCGTGGTGCGGGCGCGGCGACACCGCGCTGGAGTCCTTCCGCAGGGTACGACCCGACCTGGTGCTGCTCGATGTGATGCTCCCGGGCAAGGACGGCGTCGAGATCTGCGGCGAGATCCGCGCGGAGTCCGACGTGCCGGTGGTGATGCTGACCGCCAAGTCCGACACCACCGACGTGGTGGCCGGCCTGGAGGCCGGTGCCGACGACTACATCGCCAAACCGTTCAAGGCCAAGGAACTGGTCGCCCGGGTACGGACCCGGCTGCGCCGACTGCCGCCCGACGCCGAGGAGGAGACGCTGACCATCGGCGACCTGACGATCAGCGTCGACGGGCACTCGGTGCGCCGGGACGGGACGGAGATCCAGTTGACCCCGCTCGAGTTCGACCTCCTGCTCGCCCTGGCCCGCAAGCCCCGCCAGGTGTTCAGCCGTGAGGTCCTGCTGGAGCAGGTCTGGGGCTACCGGCATGCCGCGGACACCCGGCTGGTGAACGTGCACGTGCAGCGACTGCGGTCCAAGATCGAGAAGGACCCGGAGCACCCGCAGATCGTGCTGACCGTGCGCGGCGTCGGGTACAAGGCGGGCGATCCCGCCGACCGGCACTGAGATGGCCGGCGTGCGGACGGCGTGGCGTCGATTCGCCGGGGGGCTCAGCCGCGTCCTGCACAGCCCGCTGGCCGTCTGGCGCAGTTCGCTGCCGTTGCGGGTGGTGGTGGCGACCACCTCGGCCTGCACGGCGGTCCTTGTGCTGGCAGGGTTCCTCCTCATGCAGCAGGCCACGGAGGGCGTGATGGAGGGCAAGCGGCAGACGTCGATGGCGGAGGCGATGGTCGCCTTCGAGTCGGCGCAGAGCGAACTGGTCGCCAACGACCTGACCACCGGCAATCTCAACGACATCCTCACCCAGGTGGCGATCGACCTCGACCAGCGTGGCACCGTCAGCGGCCAGTACCATGTCCTGGTCACCGGACCGGTGTCGAGCTTCCGATCCGCCCGGGTGCTGCCCCAGTCGGTGCCGGCCGCGCTGAGCGACAAGGTGAGCGGCAGTGGGGGTGTCTGGGCGACCGCGACCGAGATCCGCTACGAGGACGGCACCACCGAGGCCGGGTGGGCGGTCGGGTCGGCGCTCACCGCGCCGGGCGCCGGCCGCTTCCCGGTCTACCTGGTCTTTCCGCTGTCGGAGGACATCGCCACCCTGCAGGTGTTGCGCGGGGCCGTCATCACCACGTGGACGATCCTCATCCTTGCGGTCGGACTGATCGCCGCGGTGATCGCCCGGCAGATCGTGGTTCCGGTCCGGGCCGCCCGGGAGGCGGCCGAGGCGCTGGCCACCGGCAACATGGACGACCGGATCACCGTCCACGGCACGGACGATCTGGCCCGACTCGCGATGTCGATGAACAACATGGCGTCGGAGCTGCAGACCCGGATCACCCAGTTGGAGACCCTGTCCCAGGTGCAGCAGCAGTTCGTCTCCGATGTGTCGCACGAACTGCGCACACCGCTGACCACGGTGCGGATGGCCGGTGATTTCATCTACGAGGCCCGGGATGGCTTCGAACCGGCCACCCGGCGCTCCACCGAACTCCTCCATGACGAGCTGGAGCGTTTCGCCGGGCTGCTCGACGACCTGCTGGAGATCTCCCGGTTCGATGCCGGAGCCGCCGAACTGACCACCTCCCGGGTCGACATGGTGGAGGTGGTGCGCAGCGAGGTGGTGGCGCAGCGGCCCTTCGCGGAGAGCAAGATGACGCCAATTTCCGTCCATGCCGACGAACCCGCGATGGCCGAGGTCGACACCCGACGGATCCGACGGATCATGCGCAATCTCATCACGAACGCCATCGAGCACGGGGAGTCGCGTCCGATCGACATCACGGTCGTCGGGGACGACCGTGCGGTGGCCGTCACCGTCCGTGACCACGGGGTCGGCTTCCGTGCCGAACAGGCCCGGATGGTCTTCCACCGGTTCTGGCGCGCGGACCCGTCGCGGGCCCGCAGCATCGGTGGCTCGGGGCTCGGGCTCGCGATCGCGCTGGAGGACGCGCGGCTGCACGGCGGCACGCTCAATGCGTGGGGACGTCCCGGGCGGGGGGCCCAGTTCCGGCTGACGGTCCCGCGGGCGCCGGGCACGCTGGTGGAGGTGTCCCCGCTGTCGGTGGTGCCACGCGACGTCCTGGACGCGCAGGCACCATCCGCCGCACCGGGCGGAGACGAGGTCAGCACACCGACCGGGGAGAGGAGCGGGGCATGAGCCGGATACGCCGGGGGATCGTCGTGGCGTGGACGATCGCCGTACTGGCCGCCCTGACCGGCTGTGTCTCCATCCCACGGTCCGGGGCGGTCGTCCCCGGCGACGTGGCGAGCACCCGGGCCACCTCCGAGGTGGAGATCGCGGCCCGACCCCCTGACGCGAACGCGTCCCCGCGGCTCATCGTCGAGGGCTTCCTCCAGGCGATGGCGGCGTACGAACCCGACTACGCGACGGCCCGCGAGTACCTCTCCGACGACGCACGGACGCAATGGAACCCGACCAGTGGCGTGACTGTCTACGCCGACGGGCATCCGATCACCGAGCATGGCGGCCGGGTCACCCTGGAGGCCCCGGTCACCGGGGAGGTTGACGCGCGCGGCGCGTACAGCCCGACCCGGGTGAACCGCACCTGGGACTTCGGCCTGGTCCGCAGCACGTCGGGCCAGTGGCGGATCTCCCATCCGCCCCGCGGGGTGATCGTGTCGCAGTTCGTGTTCGAGAACTTCTTCCAGGAGGTCTCGCTCTACTGGCCCGAGCCGCAGGGCACCTTCCTGGTGCCCGAGACCGTGTGGGTGGCCCAGGCCAGGCGGACGCCGACCGCGCTGGTCCAGGCGCTGCTCGCCGGCCCGGGGGAGTGGATCGCGCCGGCCGTCGGTACCGCCTTCCCGGCCGAGGCACGGCTCAGACGTGCGGTCGAGGTGGACGCCCAGGGCACGGCCGTGGTCGACCTCACCGGCAACCTGGCCTCGCTCACCGGGGATCGGGGCCGCCTGCTGGCCGGTCAGCTCACCTGGACCCTGGGCCAGATTCCCACCATCACCGGGGTCAGCATCCTCGACGACGGCGAGCCGGTGGCCGTCACCGGCCTGCCCGAGAGCGGGACCGTGATCCCCGTCGGGGACCTGTCGGCCCTCGATCCGGTCCCCTCCGCGTTGGGCAATCGGCTGCTGGCCGTGGTGGACGGGAAGGTCGTCGAGGTCAACCAGGGTGATCAGGGCGTCACCCTGCAACCGGTTCCCGGCACGTTCGGCAGCGGCGAGGAGCCCCGGCCGGGCTCCCTGGCGCTGGCACCGTTCGCCGACCGTGCGGCCGTGGTCTCCCGGGACCGGTCCCGGGTCTCGGACCTCGACCTCGGCACCGGTGACGTCGCCCGGACCTACGACCGGCTGGAGGAGGTGCTGCGCCCGCAGTTCTCCCGGTACGGCGAGTTGTGGATGATCAGCACCGTCGACGGCCGTCAGGAGGTCCGGGTCGCCGTCGACGGGAAGACCGTCCGGGTCGATCCGGGGGCGCTGCAAGGGGCGAGGATCCGCAACTTCCGACTGTCACCCGATGGCGTCCGGATGGCGGCGGTGGTCGAATCCGACGACCACCCGCTGCTCATGCTGGCCCGGATCGACCGGACCGGCGACACCATCGAGATCGGCGGCGCACGGGTCGTCCCCCTGCTCACCACCGCACAGACCCCGCTGACCGGCGTCATCGACGTGGGCTGGCTGGGGGCAGGCGATCTGGTCGTGCTCGGCTCGACCGAGGACGCCACCCAGGCCAGCCCGTACCGGCTCGACCAGAACGCCGTCGTCGTCGAACAGATCGGCCAGCCCGACCAGTGGGAGGGCCGCGAGATCGCCACCCTGCCCACCTCCGAGGGCAGCCGGATCGTGGTCGTCGGTGCAACCGGCGGGATGTGGCGCTACGAGGACGAGTTCACCTGGCCGCGGTTGGCCGAGAAGGTCACCTCCGCGGCCTTCCCGGGCTGAGGGGCAGCGGCGAACCATACTCCGGGCATGAGGGAGTCATGGGTCGCGCCGGGACCGGTCGACCACGCAGCCGACCTGCTGCTGGGACGCACCTGCGCCGGCTGCGATCGGCCCGGCCCGCTGCTCTGTCCCGACTGCCGTGAGTGGCTCGACGGTTGGGGACCCCGACTGGTCCGTCCCCGGCCCGCACCTGCCGGGCTGCCGGAGGTCGCAGCGAGCGCCCCGTACGTCGGGCCGCTGCGTCCGATCATCCATCGGTACAAGGAAGGGGGTGCCTGGGCCCTCGCCGGCGTGCTCGGTGAGCGGGTGGCCCTGGCCGGTGCGCTGGTGCTGGCCACCGCGGCCCGGGAGGGCCGGTGGGACGCCATCGCGGAGGTGCTCGTCGTGCCCGCGCCCTCCCGCCCGCAGGCCGTACGCCGGCGGGGCAGCGACGTCACCGCCCGGCTCGCCGGCCGGGCGAGTGCCCGGCTGCGGGCGCTGAGCAGGGCGGCCGTGCGCGCCGATGCCGTCCTGGCGACGACGGGCCCGACCGCCGACCAGGCGGGGCTGGGCACCGCCGCCCGCCGGGCCAATCTCGACCACCGTCTCCGGCTGCGTCACCCGGTGCCCCCGGGACGTCCGGTGCTGCTCGTCGACGACGTCATCACCACCGGGGCCACCCTGCGGGAAATGACCCGCGTGCTGCACACGGCCGGGTGCCCGGTGCTCGGTGCGGCGACCGTCGGGGCGACCCCCCGAGACCCCGACTCACGCGCTGGAAGGTGACCCCTCGACCGCCCGGCGTCCGATCCGCGCCCGGACCGCGGTGACGAAGGTGCCCAGCCGCTCGGCCCGCCAGGCCGACCAGGCCGCGGGGCCGGTGGCCCGGGCGTCCGCCTCGGTCAGCGCGGCCAGCAGGGCGAGCACATCCGGATCGGCCCGGACGGCGTCGACCAGCCGGTCCAGCACGTCCGGGGAGGTGGGATCGTCGCGGGTCGCGGCGTCGATGAGGGTGAGGTGCTCGCGGACCAACAGGGCGACGAGGTCGGCGTCGGCCTCGGGAAATCCCAGGTCGAGGCAGGTCTGCCGGGCCAGCGGCTCCCCGGCCCGGCTGTGGTCGCCCGCCCCGGGACGCTTCCCGATGTCGTGCAGCAGGGCGGTGACGACCAGCAGGTCCGGGCGCGCCACCCGGTCGGTGAGGGTGCCGGCGAGCACCGCGGTCTCCACGCAGTGCCGATCCACCGTCCAGCGGTGCACGCTGTTGCGCTGCGGGCGGGACCGGATCGGCTCCCAGACCGGCAGCCACCGGTCGACCAGCCCGGCCTGGTCGAGCACCTCCCAGGCATCCACCACGCCTCGGCCGGCGGTGAGGAACCCGACGAAGGCGCGTCGCACGGACTCGGGCCAGGGGACCGTTGGGGCCGGGACGTCGCGGGCCAGGTGCCGGGCGGTCACCGGGGACAGCTCCAGTCCGCGATCGGCGGCGATCCGGGCAGCGATGAGCGGCAGGGCCGGATCGGCCAGGTGGGCGCCGCGGCCGAGGACCACCTCGCCCTCGTACGCGTAGCAGCCCTGGCCCAGGGGGGTGAGGGCGGGCCGGCGCGGCGGGAGACCGCGGCGGGGGGCCCTGGCCTGCAGCGCCCGGCGCAACGTCGCATCGAGAGCGGAGGCGATCGTCCGCCCCGCCAGCGAGACCTGTCGGAGAAGGTCGTCGGCATCGGTGCCGAGTCGTTCGGCGACCGCGTCCTGGTCCTGCAGCAGCAGGACGTTGCGGGGCCGGCCGGTGACGGACTGGACCATGTCCCGCACGTCCAGGAGTGTGTGGTGGGCGAGGTCCGGATGGCCGTGCGGGCGGTCGGCCAGCCAGGAGGCGGCCAGCGCCCGCAGCATGGTCATGTCGCGCAGTCCGCCGTGGGCCTCCTTGAGATCGGGGTCGAGGGTCTGGGCCAGGTCCCCGAATCGTTCGTGGCGGGTCGTGAGCGCTGCGCCGAACTCCGGCAGTCGTCGACGGGCGCCGGTCCGCCAGTCCGCCGCCAACGCGGTCCGCAGGGTCGTGATGACGCTGTCGTCACCGGCGATCGGACGGATGTCGAGCAGGGAGGCAGTGACCGTCAGGTCGTCGCCGGCCAGGGCCCGGGCTTCCTCGACGGTGTGCACACCGTGGTCGAGACCGAGCCGGGTGTCCCAGATCGGATACCACAGCCGTGAGGCCAGCTCGTTCAGCCGGTCCGGGTCCAGCCCGCACCGGGCATCGAGGATGAGGGCGAGGTCGAGGTCGCTGAGCGGCCCGGACTCCCGGCGCGCGAGACTGCCCGTGCACGCCAGGGCCAGACCCGGCCCGGGGACGATCGGGTCGGGGTGATCCACCGTGGCCGCCTGCCAGAGGCGGCGCAGCCACTCGTCGGTGAGCAGGCAGATCCTGGCCCGCACGACGGCGCCGGCGCCCGGGCTCAGAGAGCCCCGGGCGCCGGCGATGTCGAGACGGGCCTCACGCAGTCCGGGAGTCCCGACCGGTGTCACAGGGCGTCGGTCCCCCGCTCACCGGTGCGGACCCGGATGACCTCGTCCACGGAGGCGGTCCAGATCTTCCCGTCGCCGATCCGGCCGGTGTTGGACTCGGAGACGATCGCGTCGATGACCCGACCCGCGTCCGGGTCGTCGACGAGGAGCTCGATCTTGATCTTCGGCACGAAGTCGACCGTGTACTCGGCGCCGCGGTAGACCTCGGAGTGGCCCCGCTGGCGGCCGTACCCGGCCACCTCGGAGACGGTCATGCCGGTGACACCGAGGGCCAGGAGCGCATCCTTGACCGGGTCCAGCTGATGGGGCTTGATGACGGCGGTGATGAGTTTCATGCCTTGACCTCCTGCTGCGTGGTGCCCGAGGACGGCACGGCGCCGGAGTGGGGCAGAGCCGAGACCCCGGACGCGATACCACTGAAATCGTAGGCCTGCTCGGCGTGAACCGTGATGTCGAGGCCGGCGCGCTCCTCATCGGGCGTGACGCGCAGCGGGCTGATCTTGTTGATCACCCAGGCGATCGCGTACGACAGGAGGAAGGCATAGGCCAGCACCGCGATGGCGCCGACGGCCTGGCGCCACAGCTGATCGACGCCGCCGCCGTAGAACAGGCCCGCGACGCCGGCCGGGGAGCCCGGGTCCGCGATGAAACCGATGAGCAGGGTGCCGACCAGGCCGCCGACCATGTGGACGCCGACGACGTCGAGGGAGTCGTCGTAACCCCACTTGAACTTCAGCGAGACGGCCAGGGCGCAGACGGCGCCGACGATGAGGCCGAGGATGAGCGCGCCGACGGGGGAGACGGAGTTCGCCGCGGGGGTGATGCCGACCAGGCCGGCGACGATGCCGGAGGCGGCGCCCAGCGAGGTGCCGTGCCCGTCGCGGATCTGCTCGACGATCAACCAGCCGATGACGGCGGTGGCGGTGGCGGCCAGCGTGTTCACGAAGGCCGTCGAGGCGACCCAGTTGGCGCCGACGGCGGAACCGGCGTTGAAGCCGAACCAGCCGATGAACAGCAGGGCGGAGCCCATCATCACCGAGACCAGGTTGCCGGGCCGCATCGCGGTCGTGCCGAAGCCTTCCCGCTTGCCGAGCACCAGCACCAGGGCCAGGGCGGAGGCGCCGGCGTTGATGTGGATCGCGGTGCCGCCGGCGAAGTCGATGACGGCGAGCTGGTTGGCGATCCAGCCGCCGACCGTGCCGCCGTCCTCGCTGCTGAAGGCAAAGACCCAGTGGGCCACCGGGAAGTAGACGATCAGGGCCCACACGGCGCTGAACGCGATCCACCCGCGGAAGGAGATGCGGTCGGCGGCGGCGCCGGAGATCAGGGCGGTGGCGATGATCGCGAAGGCCGCCTGGAAGGCGACGAAGGCCAGTGACGGGATCGTGCCGGCGACGGAGTCCTCACTCATCAGGGTGCGGAGCCCGAAATACTCGCCCGGGTTGCCGAGCAGGCCGGCTCCGCCCAGCGAGTTGCCGAAGGCGATCGAGTACCCGATCAGGACCCACAACGCGCCGACGACCGCCAGCGAGATGTAGGACATCATCATCATGTTCAGGGTGTTCTTCGTACGGGTCATCCCGCCGTAGAACAGCGCGAGGCCGGGAATGGTCATCAGCAACACCAGGACGGCGCTGATGAGGACCCAGGCGGTGTCGCCAGTGTCGATTTCCATGCCCGCCACTTTGGGCTGCCGATGTTTCGTCCGGCACGACGTGGTGTTACAGCCAGGTCAGGGAACGACTCTTCCTGTGACGATTGTGTTTCCCGGTGACGGTCGCGTGTCGGGTGGCCGCGGGGATGACGACGTCGTGACGAACACATGGACTTCGGGCGACCTGCTGGTGAGCGGACGGAGTGGCGAGTACCGTGAGGTCATGGCACCGGTTCCCGAATGACAAGGGCGGTTGGGTCGCTGAACAACCCGCCGCCGGCCGTCGGGGAACGGTGCCCTTTGCATGTCAGGCCGATGCGGAGTCCGTCGACCGGCGGGCGGTCGGCCGTCGCCGAGACTGGAGGTTGCCATGGACGTCAATGTCACTGGCCGGCACTGCAAGGTGCCCGAGGACTACAGGCTGCACGTACTGGACAAGATCGGCAAGATCGAACGGTTGCGCGACCGGGTGATTCGCGTGGATGTCCAGCTGTCGGCCTACGGGAACGACAAGCAGCCCACCCAGACCTACCGGACGGAGATCACGGTCGTGTCCAAGGGCCCGATCATCCGCGCCGAGGCGGCGGCCGAGGACCGGTTCGCCTCCTTCGAACTGGCGATGGACCGGCTGCGCGCCCAGCTGCGGCGGGCGGCCGACCGGCGCAAGGTGCACCGCGGTGGTCGGCGCCGTCCGACCGCCCTGTACGAGGTCACCGCGGACCTGCCGGAGCTGGCGGTCGGCGAGACCGAGGAGCCGGAGGACAACGGCACCCGTACGGTCTGCGGGATCGAGGTCACCGGCGAGGGCCCGCTCGTCGTGCGGGAGAAGACCCACCCGAACACTCCGATGACGCTGGCCCAGGCGCTGGACCAGATGGAACTGGTCGGCCACGACTTCTTCCTGTTCCAGGACGCCGATGCGGGTGTGCCGAGCGTGGTCTACCGCCGCCGGGGATACAGCTACGGCGTGCTGCGGCTCCAGGAGCCGGCCGAGCAGGAGCAGGTCGGCTGAGGCCGTCCGACCGCTCGTGACCCCCGACCATCCGGGTGGTGGCCGGGGGTCACGAGCATCCGGACTCAGTCCACCCGGCGTTCGGTGCGGTCGCCCGACCAGTCGGTGTGGAAGCTGCCCTCGTCGTCGACCCGGCGGTACGTGTGCGCGCCGAAGAAGTCGCGCTGGCCCTGGATGAGGTAGGCCGGCAGCCGGGGCGTACGGACCGAGTCGTAGTAGGCCAGGGCGGCCGAGAACACCGGCACCGGGACGCCGGCGGCGACGGCCCGGGAGACCGTCGCCCGCCACCCGGGCTGGGCGTCGGCCATGTCGGCCACGATCGAGGGCGCGGCCAACAGGTTCGTCAGGTGGCCTCCGGCGTACTCCCCGGCGATCCGGTCGAGCAGCCGGGCCCGGATGATGCAACCGGCCCGCCAGATCCGCGCCACGGCGGCGATGTCGATGTGCCAGTCGTTCTCCGCGGCACCGACCCGGATCTCGTCGAGTCCTTGGGCGTAGGCCACCACCTTGGATGCCCAGAGCGCTCGGCGGACGTCCTCGACGAAGGCCTCGCGATCGGTGACCTCGATCGTTCCGGCCGGCCCGACCAGCAGCGGCTGCAGTGCGGTCCGGATCTCGGTGGAGGACGACACCGACCGGGCGAAGACGGATTCCGCGATGGCGTTGACGTCCACCCCGAGTTCCAGCGCCACCTGTACGGTCCACGAGCCGGTGCCCTTCTGCCCCGCCTGGTCGGCGATGACGTCGATCAGGGGCCGTCCGGTGCGGGCATCGACCTGGTCGAGCACCTCGGAGGTGATCTCGATCAGGTAGGAGTCCAGGTCGGTGGTGTTCCAGGTGCGGAAGACGTCGGAGATCTCGGGTACGGTCAGCCCACCCGCGCGCAGGATGGTGAAGGCCTCGGCGATGGCCTGCATGTCGGAGTACTCGATCCCGTTGTGCACCATCTTGACAAAGTGCCCGGCGCCGTCGGTGCCGATGTAGGTGCAGCAGGGCTCACCGCGGAACTTCGCCGAGATGTCCTCCAGCAGCGGCCCGAGGAACTGGTAGGAGTGCTCGGAGCCGCCGGGCATGATCGACGGCCCGTTGAGCGCGCCCTCCTCGCCGCCGGACACGCCGACGCCGACGAAATGGATGCCGCGCTCACGCAGGGCCGCCTCCCGGCGCTGGGTGTCGCGGAAGAAGGCGTTGCCGCCGTCGATGAGGATGTCGCCGGGCTCCAGCAGTGGGGCGAAGGTGTCGATCGTGGCGTCGGTCGCGGCGCCGGCCTTCACCATCAGCAAGATGCGCCGCGGCCGGGCGAGGCCGGCCACCAGCTCCTCAGGGGTGTACGCCGCGATGAAGTGCGCCTCGGCGCCGTGTTCGGCGACCACCTTGTCCGTGCGTTCGTGACTGCGGTTGAAGATGGCCACCCGGTAGCCATGCCGGGCGAAGTTGCGGGCGAGATTGGAACCCATGACGGCCATGCCGACCACTCCGATGTCGGCCTGCTGCTCCTGGTCCTGCTGACGAGTAGTCACGAGGTGCCTTTCTGAGCGGGGTCGGCGCCGTGGCTGCGGCACCGCGGGAAATCCCAGTCAAGCATGCACCACCCGACCGACCACGGGGGCGGGACGGATGCCGTACGCTCGGAGGGCAGGGACGGCGAACGGGCGAAGGAGCCTGACGATGAGCGCATCGGGGATGACCGAACTGGGTGTCGACGACTGCTGGGACTTCCTCGCGGACCGGCCGTACGGCCGGCTCGGCTACGTCCTGGACGGCGAGGTGGTGATCGTCCCGATCAATCACGGTGTCGACGAGCGGCGGGTCGTCTTCGAGACCGGGCACGGCTCCAAGCTCGTCGCCCTGGACGACCAGGCGACCGTGGCGTACGAGGTCGACGACATCGACGAGGACGAGGCCACCAGCGTGGTCGTCCGCGGCTTCGTGGTGCCGCTGTCGGGCTCCGAGGCGCTGATCGGGGCAGGCCAGGTGCAGCCGTGGATCACCGACGCGCCCGTGCAGGTGATGGCGATCGTGCCGACCGCGGTCACCGGGCGGCGCTACCTTTTCGCCCGCGGGTGACGCGGAGGGACGGAAAGCTCGGTCGACCCCCTACGATGGAAGCTGTCCGCCGCAGGGTGGGCCCCGACCGACGTCGCATGAGAAAGCGCTGATTCCGTGGCAGTCCTTGACAAGCTCCTTCACCTGGGCGAGGGCCGAGTCCTTCGTCGTCTCAAGCGCGTGGGCGACCAGGTGAACCTGATCGAACCCGACTACGAGGCGATGAGCGACGACGAGCTGCGCGGCCAGACCGACGAGTTCCGGCGCCGCATCGACGAGGGGGAGGACCTCGACGAGATCATGCCGGAGGCCTTCGCGACGGTTCGCGAGGCCGCCCGCCGGGTGATGGACAAGCGGCACTACGACGTGCAGATCCAGGGCGGTGCCGCCCTTCATTGGGGCAACATCGCCGAGATGAAGACCGGTGAGGGCAAGACCCTGGTGTCGACCCTGCCGGTCTACCTCAACGCGCTCAACGGCCGGGGCGTCCACGTGGTCACCGTCAACGACTACCTGGCGCGACGCGACGCCGAGTGGATGGGCCGGGTCTACAAGTGGCTCGGGCTGAGCGTCGGCACCATCGTGGCGAACATGCCGGCCGCCGAGCGGCGCCGCGCGTACGAGTGCGACATCACCTACGGCACCAACAACGAGTTCGGCTTCGACTACCTGCGCGACAAC
>CAZGWN010000009.1:0-57396 GCA_964528755.1 uncultured Propionibacteriaceae bacterium | reverse complement strand
AGTCGGGTCGGACCCCGGAGCCGCCGAGATTGGCCACAAATCCGATCGAGGCGGCCAACGTCACCAGGAACTCCGACGTCGACACCGACCCGACCACCGTCCGGGGCGCGGTCCGTCCGAGCCCCAGCAGGGTGGTGGTCGTCACCGGTCCCCAGCCGCCGCCACCGGTCGCGTCGACAAACCCGCCGACCAGTCCGAGCGGTGCCAGGAACCTTCGCCGCAGCGGCCGCGTCTCCACCGGCTTCCCCGGCGGGCGCAGCAGGAACCGGACCAGCAGATAGGCCCCCAGACCGGCCAGGAGCACTGCCATCACCGGAGCCGCCGCCTCGGTCGACAGCCGGGACAACACCGTCGCCCCGGCCAGCGCCCCGATCGCGCCCGGAATGCCGAGCCGGGCGACCAACCGCCAGTCGGTGTTGCCGAGCTTCCAGTGCGAGACCCCCGACACCAGCGTCGTGCCCAACTCCGCCAGGTGCACCGACGCCGAGGCGGTCGCGGGTGACAGCCCGACCGCCAGCAGCATCGTGGACGAGGTGATCCCATAGCCCATGCCCAGGCCGCCGTCGACGAGCTGCGCGCCCAGACCCACCAGGGCGAGCACGATGAGCGCCCTCATGCGGACTCCTTCAGCAGGAGCGAACGGCGCCGAGCGCGCAGCGGGGCGTACGGCAGCAGGGCGGCAAGATAGTCGCGGATCGCCACCGATCGGCGCGGGTCCCCCGAGGTCACGGCCAGGGTGACCGATCCGTCGGGCAGCCCGAGGGTGGTCCGTGCCGGCACCCGTGCGCTCCCCCGGCCCGCCCGACCGGCGGCCACACACCAGATTCGCCGGTCCTCACAGTCGGCGGCCACTCGCGCGTCGGTGAACTCGTTGCCGGTGGCGACGTGCACCAGCCATGCCCCGGTCAGGTCACCGGCGACGTAGCGCCGGGCCAGCCAGGAGATCTGCCCCAGCAGCCCGGCCAGCTCGGTGCACAACTCCGGCGCGACGACGACCACCTCGGCTCCGGCGGCGACGAAGTCGCGGACCCGCCGGGCCGTCACGGATCCGCCACCGATGGCGACGACCCGGCGGCCGGCGAGGTCCAGGGCCAGCGGCATCATGGCGTCCACGCGTCCTCAGATGACCCAGTCGTCGCCCGGCTCGGGCGCGTCGGGGTCGGTCCCGGTGATCATCCCGGCGGCCAGCGTGCCCCCCTGTTGCGCGTCGATGAGCAGGAACGCACCGTTCTCGCGGTTGCGCGCGTAGGGGTCGGCGGCGATCTCGCCGGCCAGCCGCAACCGGACCCGTCCGATGTCGTTGAGCTCCAGGCGCTCGGCCGGCACGCCGACCAACGTGTCCAGGTCGAGGACCGCGTCGACCCCGCGGACGACCGCCTGCACCGTCCGTGCGCCGTGCTTGACCAGGACCCGCGCCCCGGCCACCAGCGGACGCTCGGCCAGCCAGCAGACCAGCCCGTCCACATCGGCACTGGGCTGCGGTGCCGACTTCGCGGCGGCGATGAGGTCACCGCGGGCGACGTCGAGGTCATCGGTCAGCCGCAGCGTCACCGACTGAGGCGCGAAGCCCTCGTCGAGGGTCCCGTCGGCGGTGTCGACGCCCGCCACGGTGGTCCGCCGCCCCGACGGCAGGATGACGACCTCGTCGCCGGGGCGGACCACTCCGGACGCGATCCGGCCCGCGTATCCGCGGTATTCACGGAGCTCCGCCGAGACCGCGCCCGATTGGGGACGGATGACGTACTGCACCGGGAAGCGGAACGGCTGGGTGTCGGGCTCGGTGCCGGCCGGCAGCGACTCGAGCAGTTCCAGCAGCGCGGGTCCGTCGTACCACGGGGTCCGGGGGGAGCTCTCGGCGACGTTGTCGCCGAGCAGGGCCGAGACCGGCACGGTGTGCACCCCGGACAGCCCGAGCCCGGCCGCGACCCGGTCGACGTCCGCGGCGACCTCCCGGTAGGTGTCTGCGTCGAAGCCCACCAGGTCGACCTTGTTGATCGCCACGATGACGTGCGGCACCCGCAGCAGCGAGGCGACCGCCAAGTGCCGGCGGGTCTGCTCCAGCACCCCGTGACGTACGTCGACGAGCAGCACGATGACGTCGGCGGTGGAGGATCCGGTGACGGTGTTGCGGGTGTACTGCACGTGCCCGGGGCAGTCGGCGAGGATGAAGGAGCGGCGAGGCGTGGCGAAGTAGCGGTAGGCCACGTCGATGGTGATGCCCTGCTCCCGCTCGGCGCGCAGTCCGTCGGTGAGCAGCGCCAGGTCGGCGCCTTCGAAGCCGCGGGCGCGGCTGACCCGCTCCACCGCGGCCATCTGGTCGGCCAGGATGGACTTGGTGTCGTGCAGCAGCCTGCCGACCAGTGTCGACTTGCCGTCGTCGACGGACCCGGCGGTGGCCAGGCGCAGCAGCGTCGTGCTCATCAGAAGTAGCCCTCCTTCTTGCGGTCCTCCATGGCGGCCTCGGAGAGCCGGTCGTCGGCGCGGGTGGCGCCGCGTTCGGTCAGAGTGGTCGCGGCAACTTCGGCGATGACGGCCTCGACGTCGGCGGCGGTCGAGTCGACCGCGCCGGTGCACGACATGTCCCCGACGGTCCGGTAGCGGACCGTGCGGCGCTCTACCGTCTCCCCCTCACGGGGACGGGTCACGTCGCCCACCGCCAGCCACATCCCGTCGCGGCGGAACACCTCGCGTTCGTGGGCGTAGTAGAGGCTGGGCAACTCGATGTTCTCCCGGGCGATGTAGCGCCAGATCTCCAGCTCGGTCCAGTTGCTCAGGGGGAAGACCCGGACGTGCTCGCCTGGGCGGTGCCGCGGGTTGTAGAGGTCCCACAACTCGGGCCGCTGGTTGCGCGGGTCCCACTGGCCGAACTCGTCTCGCAGGCTGACCACCCGCTCCTTGGCGCGGGCCTTTTCCTCGTCGCGCCGCCCGCCGCCGTACACGGCGTCGAAGCGGTGAGCGGCGATCGCGTCCAGCAGCGGCACGGTCTGCAACGGATTGCGGGTGCCGTCGGGACGTTCGGCGAGCCGCCCGTCGTCGATGTAGTCCTGCACGGACGCGACGACGAGTTCCAGACCCATCCGCTCCACCGTACGGTCCCGGAAATCGAGCACCTCGGGGAAGTTGTGCCCGGTGTCGACGTGCATCACCGGGAACGGCACCCTGGCCGGCCAGAACGCCTTCGCGGCGAGGTGCAGCATGACGACGGAGTCCTTGCCGCCGGAGAACAGCAGCACCGGGCGCTCGAGCTCGGCGGTCACCTCGCGGAAGATGTGGATGGACTCTGCCTCGAGCGTGTCCAACTGGCTGAGCCGGTGACGCTCGGGCACGGAGGTGCGGGCGGCGGGCGCCTCGGCGCGGGGCTCCGGAGTTCTCACGGTGTCGATGCTCACAGGTGGATTCCGCATTCTGTCTTGGCCAGGCCGGCCCAGCGGCCGGCCCGGGGGTCCTCGCCGGGCTCCACCCGGCGTGTGCACGGCTCACAGCCGATCGACGGGTAGCCGTCGGTCAGCAGCGGGTTGATCGGCACGCCGTGGGCCGCCGCGTAGTCGATCAGGTCGTCGAAGGACCACGGCGCGATCGGGTTGATCTTCACCATGTGGTGGGTGTGGTCCCACTCGACGATTCCGGCGTGGGCGCGCAACTCGTTGTCCTCCCGCCGGATCCCGGTCACCCAGGCCTCGTAGCCGGCGAGTTCGCGATTCAGCGGGGCGACCTTGCGCATCGCGCAGCAGGCCGTGGGATCGCGCTCGAAGAGCCGGGCGCCGTACGTGGCGTCCTGCTCGGCGACGGTCAGGTCGGGCAGCACGTCGACCACGTGCACGTCGAGGGTGGTGGCCACCTCGTTGCGGGTGCCGATGGTCTCGGCGAAGTGGTAGCCGGTGTCGAGGAAGAGCACGTCCACCCCGGGCACGTGCTGCGACACCAGGTGTGGCAGGACCGTGTCGCCGGCCATCGAGCAGGCGACGGTCAGCGCATCACCGAAGGTCTCCCCCGCCCAGCCGAGCACCTCGGCCGGGTCCGCGTCGGCGAACCGTGCCGCGGCGTCGTCCGCCAGCGCGTGCAGCTCCTCCGCACCGCGCCGGCGCCCGGGCCCGTGGCTGGTCCGGGTGGGAGTGGTCGAGTCCTCGCTCATCAGGCGAACTCCTTCTCGTCGCTGCGTGCCACCCAGGCGGAGAATGTCTCCCCGTCCGAGCGCTGTTGCAGGAATCGGCGGATGACGCGTTCAACGTACTCTGCCACCTCGTCGGAGGGCACCTTCAGACCCCGGACCGTACGTCCCAGCTCGGCCTCGTCGCGGTCCCCGTTGCCCAATCCGCCACCCAGGTGGACCTGGAAGCCGAACTCCGAGCCGCCGAGCAACTGTCCCTTGAGGCCGATGTCGGCGGTCTGGATGCGGGCGCAGGAGTTGGGGCAGCCGTTGATGTTCAGGCTGATCGGTCGGTCGAGTTCGATGCCGGCGAAACGCTGCTCCAGGTCGTCGATCACCCGGGCGGCGAGCCCCTTGGTCTCCACGAAGGCCAGTTTGCAGTACTCCAGTCCGGTGCAGGCCATGGTGGCCCGCCGGAACGGGCTCGGTGTCGCGCGCGGACCCTCGGCTTCGACGGCGGCGACGAGGTCGTCGACCTTGTCCGGGTCGACGTCGAGGATGAGGAGCTTCTGGTAGGGGGTGAGGCTCATCCGACCGGATCCCGCGGCCTCGGCCGCATCGACGATCCGCTCCATGGCGGCCCCGCCGATCCGGCCGACGGTGGGGGCGAAACCGACGTAGACCCGGCCGTCCTTCTGCTCGTGGACGCCGATGTGGTCGGGCGACGACCCGTCGGGTACCGCGGCCGGTCCGTCGGCCAACGCCCGGTGCAGGTAGTCCTCCTCCAGGATCCGGCGGAACTTCTCCGGTCCCCACTCGGCGATGAGGAACTTCAGCCGCGCCTTGTTGCGCAGCCGCCGGTAGCCGTAGTCCCGGAAGATCCCGATCACCCCCGACCACACCTCAGCGGCCTCCTCGGGTGTCACGAAGACGCCGAGTCGCTCGGCGAAGCGCGGCGCGGTCGACAGCCCGCCACCGATCCACAGGTCGTAGCCGGCGCCGAGTTCGGGGTGACGGACGCCGACGTAGGAGATGTCGTTGATCTCGTAGGGCACGTCGAGGCTGGGGTGGCCGGTCACCGCGGTCTTGAACTTGCGCGGCAGGTTGGAGTACGCCCGGTCGCCCAGGTAGCGGGCACGCAGTTCCTCGATCAGCGGGGTCGGGTCGATGATCTCCTCGGCGTCGATCCCCGCCACCGGGCTGCACAGAAATCCGCGCGGGGTGTCGCCGCAGGCCTCGATCGAGTTCAGCCCGACCGCATCGAAGCGGCGCCACATCTGGGGCACATCCTCGATCCGGATCCAGTGGTACTGGATGTTCTGCCGGTCGGTGATGTCGAGGCTGTCGCGGGCGAGGTCCTGGGAGATCCGGGCGATCTCGCGCATCTGGGTGGTGGTGAGGATGCGTCCGTCGATCCGGATCCGCTGCATGAACCAGTGACTGGACAGGTCGGCGTCGGACAGCTTGCCGGTGCGGGTCGCGTCCATCTCCTGGTCGCGCTGGGTGTAGAGGCCCCACCAGCGGAATCGCCCGTACAGGTCGTCGGCGGGGATCGAGTCGATGCCCTTGTGGGCGTACGTGGCCAGGATCCGCTCGCGGACGTTGAGTCCGTCGTCGGCCTGCTTGAACTCCTCGTTGTGGTTGAGCGGAGCCTTGCCGTCGACCGCCCACTGCCCGTTCGAGCGGCCCTTCTGCGGCGCGCGGACCCGCGACGCGGCGCCACCGTCTGCCGGGTGGCCGTCCGCACCCGGGCCGGTCAGGTTGTTCGCATGTGTCGTCGTGTCCTGGGACATGTTGACCTCCGGATCCGGGCTGGGGCGGCGGTGAGCACCACCGGTATTGGTGGAGCTTAACTATGTCATAGGACGATGTAAAACTCAGACTTGTTTGCGCAAGTCAGCGCGCGTTTGCCAAATGTCTACCTGACTAGGGGATTTTCCGCAGGACTCGGGTCTGCGGACCGGCGACGCCGTACGGGTGACGTCGACGGCCCACGCCCCGATCCCGGGTAGCGTGACCGGGACCCGCCAGTGGTTCTCGCCCTGTGCGGTCGGCGGGCCGACCCGCGGGGCAAGAATCGACCGGCAGCCGGTGAGCTCGCGGATCGCCTGTTCGGCGGCCTGCGCGGGTCGGGAGAGGCCGGAGCGGCCGCGGTTGTGCTCGGCGTCGGCCAGGCCGGTGGGGATCGTCCCGGACGTGGCCTCGTCGAGGGCCGCGACGGCGGTGGTGGCGTCGAGTCGGGCGTACGTCTGGCCGGTCGGCAGCAGCACCGCAGTGGGGGCGAACCGATGCCCACCGAGGTGGGTGGTCTCGAAGACCTGTCCAGGCCGTGCCCGGTGTGCGGCGGCCGCGACCGGTCGGGACCGGATGGCACAACATCGGTCGCGGCGACCGTTGGTGCAGACCAGCAGGACGGGCGTCGGGCTCGCGGACAGCTCGGGGAAGGTGGCGAGCATCCTCGCCGGGGTCGGGTCGGCCAGGGCATCGGCGGGTAGGTCGAGCAGGCGCTCGGGGGCGGTGAGGTGCCCGCGCACCAGCCACGGGGCATGCACCGGCCCGCCCGCCATCAGGACCAGCCGTGGCATGTCGTCGACGTGCGCGTGTGCGCCGGGGGGCCGCAGCAGCGCGAACCGACCGCCGACCGCCGAGACGGCTCGGTCGAGGGCGGCGCCGATCGCCGGGTCCAGGCGGGACTGGGTGATCGCCCTGGCCCCCCAGGGACCGTCCTGCTGGACGGCCACCCAGCAGGACGAGACGGCTGCGGTGCCGGTCGCCGGTTCCCCGACCCGCGCGGAGGTGGCGGCGCACCCGGTCGGGTCCTCGACTCGCATGCGGTGGCCTCCGGTCAGTGGGTTCAGTGGGTGGTGAGATGCCCCATCAGCGTCTGCAGGCGGTCGACGATGGGATGGTCCGCGGGCAGCCAGGGCACCGAGTGCAACTCGCGGGCCTCCAGCCAACGGACCGTGTCGTGGGCGGGGCCGGGGCGGACGTCACTGCGGGCCGGGAGGGCGAGCCAGACCATGATCCGCCACCCGTCGGCGATGGGCCAGGTCTCGTCGGGCAGCGGACCGCCGATGCGCCGGCCCAGCGTCACGGGCAGGTCGAGCTCCTCCCGCAACTCGCGGTGCAGAGCGTCCTCGGGACGCTCGCCGGGCTCCACCTTGCCGCCGGGGAACTCCCAGCCGCCCGCCAGCGACGTCGCCCAGCGGCGGGCGGCGGCGACTCGGGTCGGCCGGTCCAGGTCGTCCACCAGTGCCGCGCCGACGACAAGGTGGTCGATCAGGGTCCCGGCCGGCTCGTCAGTCATGCGCCCAGTTTTCCACACGGGGTGGATGCCTGCCGGTGAGTTCCCGCCCGGGCGACCACGCGGCTCCCTGGTGTTTCGGTCACGTGAACAGTGGCGGCTCCCGGGCGTGCCCGGGTGCCCGACGCCTCCGGGGGCCGGCACAAGGGACTATTGTTCGGGCCCAAGAACAGGACCGCCCGACGGCATGTGGCCGACGCCGAGTGGCGTCCCGGACATGTCAGCGAAGGGATATCTGATGAACACCACCACCGACGCCACACCGGCCCCGGCGGTCGAGCATTCGTCGGGCATCGCGCGGATCGCGGTGGCGACCGGCGTGGGCACGGCGCTGGAGTTCTACGACTTCGCGCTGTACGGGACGGCCACCGCCCTGGTGTTCAACCAGATCTTCTTCATCTCCGAGGACGAGTGGTTCGGCACCTTCATGGGGTTGGCCACCTTCGCCGTCGGATTTCTGATGGGTCCCTTCGGGGCGGGGCTGTTCGGCTGGGTCGGGGACCGGTTCGGCCGCAAGGTCTCGGTGCTGATCACCTTCATGTCGATGGGCCTGGCCACGCTGCTCATGGGACTGTTGCCCGGCTATCACGCCATCGGCCTCGCCGCACCGATCCTGTTGGTCGTGCTGAGGATGGTGCACGGCCTGGCACGTGGCGGCGAGATCGGCGGCGCTGCCGTGCTGGCGATCGAGCACGCGCCGGCGCGCCGTCGTGCCGTCTACGGGTCGTTCGTGGCTCTCGGCTCTCCCATCGGCATGCTGATGGCCAACATGGCCTTCTCCCTGGTGCTGTTCCTGCCGATGGCGACGGTCGTCGACTGGGGATGGCGGCTGCCCTTCCTCTTCGGTGCGATCGTTCTCGCGCTCGGCGTATGGGCACGTCGCGGGGTCAGCGAGACGCCCGTGTTCCGTGCTCTGAAGGCGGACGAGCGGGCTCACGCCGGTCGCTCGCTCCCCTTGGCCCGGGCCGTGCGGCAGAACTGGCGGTCGATGGTGCTGGCTGCCGGCGTCAACCTCGGCCTCAACGCGAACATGTTCATCCTGGCGACGTTCATGCTGTCGTACGCCACCGCCGAACCGCCACGCGGGTTGGGTCTGGCTCGGCAGGCCATCGTCAACGGGAGCGTGCTGGGTCTGCTCGCCCACGCCGCCGCCATCATCATCGGATGCTGGCTGGCCGACCGTTTCGGCCGCAAGGTCGTGATGATCCCGGCCGCGGTGGCGGCCCTCGGCTACGCCCTGGTGATGTTCCGGATCGCCGACATCGGCACGGTGGCCGCGGTGAACACCGCGGTGCTGATCGGGTTCGCCATCACCGGCTTCCTGTTCGGTCCGTTGATGACGTTCTTCACCGAACTGTTCAGCCCCGAACAGCGCCAGTCCGGCATGGGGGTCGCCTACCAGATCGGTGCCGTGCTCGGTGGCGGCCTGTCGCCCATGGTCGCCAACCGGCTGGTGGCCGCGACCGGCAGTTCGATGTCGGTCGGCTGGTATCTCGCGGCCCTCCTCACGGTCACCGTGGCGTGCCTGGTGGTGCTGCCCGAGACCGCCCCGGTGCGCCGAGCGCGGGCCTGAGCGTCGGTGGTGTCGGTCCCGGGCCTGCTCCCGCTTGCCGGAGACGTCCTGCGCCCCTTAGCATCTAAGCATGAATGCAGATAACAGGGTGTGTGGCTTCGGCGTCGGGAGTCAGTACGTCGATCTGGCGGCCGAGGTCTTCTCGTTGCTGTCGGACGCCACTCGGATCCGCATCATCCTCGCCCTGCGCGACGGCGAGCTTTCGGTCGGCGACCTTGCCGAGCGCGTGGGCAAGTCGCCGACCGTGGTCTCCCAGCACCTGGCGAAGCTGCGTTGGGGCAAGGTCGTCCAGGCCCGCCAGGAAGGCACCCGGGTGTTCTACAGCCTGATCGACGATCACGCCCGTCAACTGGTGGTGCATGCCGTCTTCCAGGCCGAGCATGTCGTCGACGGCGTGCCGCAGCACCACCTCGGCCCGGACGGTCTGCCGGTCGGCGCCGACGAGTCCCGATCCGACGAGTCCCGGCCGTGAGCGCGATGACGGTCCCGACGGCGACCGACTCCCCCGCGGCGCCCCGTGACCGCAGCCTGTGGAGGCGCATCGACCGCCGCGACCTGGCCCGTACGGTTGTCGTGGCCGCCTGTGCGGCTGCGGTGGCCCTCGGCCTGACCTGGCCCCGGCCCGAGGTGCCGGCGGTGGCCGTGGTCGGTCTCGTGGTGGGCTGCTGGCCGGTCGTGGCCGAGGCCTGGCACGACCTGCGGCAGCGGCGGATGAGCATGGAGCTTTCCATGCTCATCGCGATCCTGGCGGCCGCCGCGATCGGTGAGTGGGTGACCTCGCTGGTCATCGCCGTGTTCGTGCTGGCCGCGGAGATCCTCGAGGACCTCTCGATGGACCGCGGCCGCGATGCCCTGACCGACCTGATGGCCTTCCTGCCCGAAACGGTCCGGGTCCGCGACGGCGGCGATGTGGTCACCCGTCCGTTGGCCCAGGTCGGGCCGGGACAGATCCTCGTCATCGGGCCCGGGGACCGGATTCCTGTCGACGGGACCGTGGTGGGCGGCCGGTCCAGCGCCGACCAGTCCCGGATCACCGGTGAGCCACTGCCGGTCGACGTCGCGCCCGGCAGCGAGGTGTACGCCGGCTCGATCAACCAGGTCGGTGCGGTCGAGGTCCGGGCCGAACATGTCGGGAGCGATTCCACGTACGGACGGATCGTGGCGGCCGTACGCGAGGCCCAGTCCTCCGAGCCGCCGGTCCAGCGGCTCGCGGACCGGCTCGCCGCCTGGCTGGTGTACCTCGCGCTGGCCGGCGCGGCCGTCACCTTCCTGGTCACCCGGGACATCCTCGCGACGATCTCGGTGGTCGTGGTCGCCGGCGCCTGCGGCATCGCCGCCGGTACGCCGCTGGCGGTGTTGGCCGCGATGGCCCGGATCGCCCGGGCCGGCGCCTTCGTCAAGGACGGGGCCCATCTGGAGGCCCTGTCGAGCGTCGACACGGTCGTGTTCGACAAGACCGGCACCCTCACCGCCGGCACGCCCGCCGTGACCGCGCTGCGAACGGGGCCCGGCGTGAAGCCCGACGAACTGCTGGGCCTGGCCGCGGCGGCCGAGGCGTACTCCGAGCATCCCCTCGGCCGGGCCATCGTCGGGTACGCCCGCGACCGGGGCACGGCGGTCGGGTCGCCGGCGGGCTTCGTGTATGACCCGGGCCGCGGCGTGACCGCCACCGTCGGAGGTCGGCGGGTCACCGCCGGGAATCGCACCCTCGTCCCCGACGCGCCCGAGGGGGACGTTCCCGGCCTGGCCACCGCCGTCCACGTCGGCGTCGACGGTTCCTATGCGGGCTCGATCCTCTTGGCGGACACCATCCGTGGCACCGCCCGCGAGGCGGTCACCGAGTTGCGTCGGCGCGGTCTGCGTACGCTGATGATCACCGGCGATCGGGAGTCCACGGCCCGCGCGGTCGCCGCGACGTTGGGCATCGACGATGTCCGTGCCGGACTCCTGCCGGAGGAGAAGCTGGCCGCGATCGACGCCGAGCGGGCCGCCGGTCACCGGCTGGCGATGGTCGGCGACGGCGTCAACGACGCCCCCGCCCTCGCCCGCGCCGACGTCGGGATCGCGATGGGCTCCGGTACGGCCATCGCCCGGGAGAGCGCCGACGTCGTCCTCATCAGTTCCGACCTGAACGACCTGGTCGGCACCCTGCTCGTCGCGCGGCGGGCCCGACGGATCGTGATGATCAACTTCGTCGGCACGGTTGCCGTCGACCTGGCCGGCATGGCGCTCGCCGCTCTCGGCCTGCTCGGTCCCCTGCTGGCCGCGGTCGTGCACGTCGGCAGCGAGACGGCGTTCATCCTCAACTCGGCCCGGCTCATCCCCCGTCGGGTGGGGACACCCCCACGCCGAACCGGCCGCGGGCATCGGGCCTCCTGATCAGGTCGCCCTGCCGCGCTATTCCCCTCAGGGTGGTAGGACCACCTGTGCTGCCCCGGAAGCCCTTCCCCCGTACAGCACACGTGGGGCGAGGCCGGTGGTGTCCGACCTCGCCCCACGAGAACGGATGGTCACAGGTTGATCATGTGCCCGCTGATCCCCTCGGCGGCCTCCTTGATGGCCTCCGACAGGGTCGGGTGGGCGTGCACCGTACGTCCGATCTCGGCGGCGGTGAGGTCCCAGGTCTGGGCGAGCACAAGCTCGGGCAGCAGCTCGGTCACCTCGGGGCCGACCATGTGGGCGCCGAGGATCTCCCCGTACGTGGCGTCGGCGACGATCTTCACGAAGCCGGTCGTCTCGGCCAGGCCGTTGGCCTTCCCGTTCGCGGAGAAGGGGAACTTCGACACCTTGACGTTGTAGCCGAGTTCCTTCGCCTTTTCCTCGGTGTAGCCGAAGGCGGCGATCTGCGGTTGGCAGTAGGTGGCGTGCGGGATCATCGCGTAGTTGATCGGCATCGTCTCGGCGCCTGCGATCGTCTCGGCGGCGACGACCCCCTGGGCCTCGGCGGTGTGGGCGAGCATGAGCTTGGCCGTCACATCACCGATGGCGTACACGCCGGGGACGTTGGTGCGCATGTAGTCGTCGATCTGGATGGCCCCGCGCTGGGTCAGCGCCACCCCGGTGTGCTCCAGGCCGTAACCCTCGGTGCGCGGCGCGAAGCCGAAGGCCGACAGCATCTTGTCACCCTCGAGCACCTGCTGCTCGCCGCCCTTGGCGGGCTCGACGGTGATCCGTACACCCGACCCGGTGTCCTCCACCTGCTTGACCGCGGTGCCCGTGAGGACGGTGATGCCGAGCTTCTTGTACGCCTTGAGCAACTCCTTGCCGAGTTCGGCGTCCTCGACGGGGATCATCCGGTCGAGGTACTCGACGATGGTGACGTCGACGCCGTACGCGTTGAGCACGTAGGCGAACTCGGTGCCGATGGCGCCCGCCCCGCCGATGATGATCTTCTTCGGCAGCGCATCGGAGAGGATCAGTTCCTCGTACGTGACGACGTTGGCCGACCGCTGCATGCCGGGCAGCATCCGGGTGACGGAGCCGGCGGCGATGATGACGTTCTCGGCGGTGACCGTCTCGGTCGAGCCGTCCTCGCGGTTCACCTGGATCGTCTTCGCGTCGGTGAAGGCGCCCCAGCCGTCGTACTCGGTGATCTTGTTCTTGCGCATCAGGAAATGGACGCCCTTGACCATCTTCCCGGCAACCTCGCGGGAGCGGGAGAAGGCCTTGCCGTAGTCCAGGCGGACCTCGCCGTCGACCGAGAACCCGAAGACGTCGCGCTGGGTGGTGAAGAGGTGGGCCAGTTCGGCGTTGCGCAGCAGCGCCTTGGTGGGGATGCAGCCCACGTTGAGACACACACCGCCCCAGTACTGCTTCTCGATGATGGCGGTCTTCAGGCCCAACTGGGAGGCGCGGATGGCGGCGGTGTAGCCACCCGGCCCGGCGCCCAGGACAACGACGTCAAAGTGTGCGGTCATGGCCCCAACTCTATCCATCCGCACCCGCGAGGGCCTGTTTCCCGGACCGCCCTGCGGGCAGGATGCGACCGCCCTGCGGGCAGGATGCGACCGCCCTGCGGGCAGGGAACCGCTGAACCGCCGGCGCGGGCGTGCCCCGGCTTCATCAGCGCGGTGGGTTACCCTGACGAGGTGACTGTGAGCCCGTCCTTCTCCCCCATCGGCCGGATGATCCGCGATGCCCGCGAGCAACGTGGCCTGTCCCCCGCTGCTCTGGCCCGGAAGCTGGGCATCGACGAGGTCGCTGTCGAACGCATGGAGAACGGTCTGGACGATCTCTCCCTTGAGCAGGTCGACCGGATCGCCGCCGCGCTCGAGAGTGGCAGCAACGGTGTCAACCACACAGAGTTCACGCCGCACGCCATGCATCCGGTGAAACCGGGTCCGATGCACCTGCGCATCCAGGGCGGCCGTCAGCTCAGCGGGCACATCTCGTGCCGCTCCTCCAAGAACGCCGCCGTCGCGCTGCTGTGTGCCTCACTCCTCAACCACGGGCGGACCGTCCTGCGCAAGATCGCCAAGATCGAGGAGGTCAACCGGATCTGCGAGGTGCTCATCTCGATCGGATTCACGGTGACCTGGATCAACGAGACCGACCTCGAGCTGATCCGCCCCGACGAGTTGCGGCTGGACGACATGGACGTCAATGCGGCCCGCCGGACCCGCTCGATCATCATGTTCTTCGCCCCGCTGATGCACCAGTACGCGCATTTCAGGGTGCCCTATGCCGGGGGCTGCGACCTCGGCGCCCGCACCATCGAGCCGCATCTGCAGGTCCTGCGCCACTTCGGGCTCGACGTCGTCGCCACCGAGGGGTTCTACCGCTGCACGGCCGAGGACGTGCACGCGCCCAAGCGGTCCATCGTGCTCACCGAGCGTGGCGACACGGTCACCGAGAACGCCATCATGGCGGCCTCGATGCTGCCCGGCCCGATCACCATCCGCAACGCCTCGCCCAACTACATGGTCCAGGACCTGTGCTTCTTCCTGCAGAAGTTCGGTGTGCGGATCGACGGCATCGGCACCACGACCCTGGTCGTCCACGGCGTGACCGAGATGAATGCCGACGTGGAGTACTTCCCCTCCGAGGACCCGATCGAGGCGATGAGCCTGATCACCGCCGCCATCGTCACCCACTCCGAGCTCACCGTGGAGCGCTGCCCGATCGAGTTCCTCGAGGTCGAGCTGGCGATCCTGGAGGAGATGGGGCTGGACTTCAGCATCACCGACGAGTACAAGGCGGACAACGGTCACACCCGGCTCGTCGACATCACGGTGCGGCCGTCGACCCTGAAGGCGCCGATCGACAAGATCCATCCGCTGCCCTTCCCCGGCCTCAACATCGACAACCTGCCGTTCTTCGCCGTCATCGCCGCCGAGGCGGAGGGCTCCACGCTGATCCATGACTGGGTCTACGAGAACCGGGCGATCCACCTGCTCGACCTGGCCAAGATCGGCGCGAACATCCAGTTGCTCGACCCGCACCGGTTGATCGTCACCGGCCCGACCAAGTGGCGCGGCAAGGAAGTCACCTGCCCACCGGCGCTGCGGCCCGGTGTGTGTCTGCTGCTGGCCATGCTCGCCGCCAAGGGCGAGGCGGTGCTGCGGGACGTGTATGTCATCAACCGCGGCTACGAGGACCTGCCCAACCGGCTCAACGCGCTGGGTGCCAGTGTGGAAGTCTTCAGCGAGTGACCGGCTTCGACCCCGATCGTCCGCCGGCGATCCTGTCCATCCAGTCCTCGGTCGCGTACGGTCACGCCGGCAACTCCGCGGCCGCCTTCCCCCTGATGCGGATGGGCATCGAGGTGTGGCCGGTGCTGACCGTGCATTTCTCCAACCACACCGGGTACGGCGCGTGGCGGGGCCCCCTGCTCGACCCGGCCGACGTCCTGGAGGTCGTCCGCGGGATCGACGACCGTGGTGTGCTCGGCAAGTGCTCGGCGTTGCTGTCGGGCTATCTCGGCAACGGCGACACCGGGCGTACGGTGCTCGCCGCCCACGACCTGCTGATGGCCCGCAACCCGGCCGCGATCTGGTGTTGTGACCCGGTGATGGGTGATGTCGGACGTGGTTTCTTCGTCCGCGACGACGTCCCGCCGATGTTCCGCGACGTGATCGTGCCGCGGGCAGAGGTGATGACCCCCAACCACTTCGAACTGGACTACCTGGTCGGACGCCATTCCGAGACGTTGTCGGAGATCCTCGCCGCCGTCGACGACCTGCGTGACCGCGGGCCGCACACCGTCCTGGTCACCTCCATGGTGAGTGATGAGACCGACCCGGACACCGTCCAGATGCTGGCGGTCGATCCCGAGGGCGCCTGGGTGGTCACCACCCCCCGGTTGGACGCGTATTTCGTGGGGTCCGGTGACGTCACCTCGGCCCTGTTCCTGGCGCACCTGCTGGACGCCGGGTCGGCCGCGCCGGCGCTGGAACGGACCGCGGCATCGATGTTCGGGCTGCTGCGACGGACCGCCGAACTGGGTCGCCGTGAGCTGGCGCTGGTGCCGGCGCAGACCGAGTTCGTCTCACCGACCGACGTGTTCGTCGCCGAGCGGGTCCGCTGACCCTCCGGGGTCCGGGCCGGAACGGTGAGGGTAGTTTGCTCGTCATTGGGGGTGTTCCCCGAGCCCCGGGGACACAGTCACCGCTAGCGTCGGGGTCATGATCACCCGGACCGCGCTGGCCATCGTGCTCGTCGTCGGTGGATCGTTCTGCTATGCCCTGTCGGCCTCGCTGCAGCACGAGGCCGTCGGGCACCAGACCGATCGCCGCGATGCCCGACCGATGGGTTGGTCGGCACTGTGGCGCGCGATCCGCTCACCGCGGTGGCTGGCCGGGATGCTGTTCCTCGGGGTCTCTCTCGGATGCCAGGTGGCGGCACTCGTCCTCGCGCCGGTGTCGGTGGTCCAGCCGGTCGGCCTGTTGGCGTTCCCTTGGGCGATCATCCTCCAGGCGGTTCGGTTCCGCCACCGGATCACGCCCTTGGTCGGGGTGACGACCGCGGCGACCATCGCCGCCACCCTCGCCTTCTCGGTGACCGCGGCCCACGGGCCGAGCCCGGCCGGGGACCTGGAACCGTGGCGGGTGATCAGCGGGGCGCTCGTCGTGTACGCCCTGACCGCGATCTTCGCCGGGCTCGGCGTCGCCGGACCGCAGCACTGGCGATGCCTCCTGTGGGCCAGCGGTGGGGCGATGTTCTACGGCCTGGAGGCAGCCCTGGTGAAGTCGCTGCTGTCGTGGTGGCACGCCGGCCGGATCTGGCACACCGTCGAGTTCTGGGGCATCCTCGTCGCGCTCGTCCTGGGCAGCCTGGCGGCCGGTTGGATGATCCAGCAGGGCTACGCCACGGGCCCGGCCCAGGTGGTCGTCGGTGCCACCACGATCACCAGCCCGATCATCGCCGTGGCGTACGGCCTGGTCGTGCTCGGCGAGGGTCGTGGACTGCAGGTCGGGCAGATGGCGATCATGGCGGTGTGCGCCGCGCTGGCGGTCGCCGGGGTGGTCGTCCTGACCCGGCTCGGACGATGCTGGTTCCGCAGCCCCGAGGCGCGACCGGCCGCTCAGTTGAACCGGTAGAGCCGCTGGGCCAACCGATACCCGGCCAGCGACAGTCGACGTCCCCACGGACCGGACAGGTTCGCCCCGAGCACCATCGCATGCCGCCCCAGCCGGGCGGCGAGGGCCGGATCGTGGTCGTGGATGTCGCGCCACATCTGGGCCCGTGCCTCGATCGCGTCCGGCGTGCCCTTGACCAGCGCCAGGCACGAGGATGCCGAGACGATGAGGGCGAGGTAGTCCTCCATGTAGTGGGCGAGCTTCGGCGGCTCCACCCGGCCCGGCAGCGGGTGCGCCTCGACCATGATCACGGTGATCCTCATCTGCTGGTCGAGCCGGCCGACCATCACCCGCTCGTTCACCGACTGGTCGTCACGGCCGATGAAGTAGCGGTAGAGGTCGACGGGCAGGTAGTACAGCGAACGGACGGATGGCAGCGGCACGTACACGAAGATGTTGTCGACGTAGAAGGTGTGTTCGGGCAGCGTCAGCCCGCATCCGCGCAGCACCTCGGTGCGGTACGTGGCCGCGTGCATGAGGATGTTCTGCCCGGGTCCGAACCGCCCGATGCCGTTCCAGTCGATCACCCGGTTGGTCGGCAGGGCGCCGCGATAGTCGATGACCTTGCGGGTGCCGCTGGCCACGTGCTCGTACACGTAGTTCGTCACGATCAGGTCGACCTCGTTGCCGGTGGCGATGAACCGGCGCAGCATCGTCATGAGCAGGCGGAGCGCGTCCCGGTCGAGCCAGTCATCGGAGTCGACCACCCGGAAGTAGCGTCCCCGCGCGGCCGCCAGCCCCGCATTGACGGCCCCGCCGTGCCCCTTGTTCGGCTGATGGATCACCCGGATCTGTCCGGGGTAGGCGGCTGCCCAGGCATCGGCCTTGTCAGGAGTGGCGTCGCGGGTCGAGCCGTCGTCGACGATGATCACCTCCAGGCCGTCGGTACCCAGCAGGGACTCGATGCAGTGGTCCATGTAGTCCGCCGAGTTGTAGCACGGCACGGCGATCGACAGCACCGGTCGTCCTCCGGCGGAGGTCGGCAGCGGTTGCGCCGACGGGGTCGGCACGACGGGGGTGGTGGACATGCGGTGCTCCTTGACGGACCTGGGCCCGGCGGAATGCCGACGCCCGAACGGATGCTAGGGCCCCGGGGACCGACGTGCATGCCCATCCCGGCCCGGCGCGCCGGAATCGGGGGCGAGCGGGGGATCTCCCCCCGCACCCCCGAGCGGCCGATCATCCCGGGGTCGCGTCACCGTCCGGACATGTTGGCGTGATCGGATGGCGTCATGCCGAGCCGGATTCCGTCGTTCTTCGCCACCCCTTTCCAGGCACTGGCCCACCGGGGCGGCGCCGGCTATGCCCCGAATCGGGGCCGGGAGAACTCCCTGTACGCGTTCGGCCGGGCGGTCGCCCTGGGCTACCGATACGTGGAGACCGACGTGCACGCCACCGCGGACGGTGTGCTGGTGGCCTTCCACGACGATCGGCTGGACCGGGTGACCGATGCGACCGGCCGGATCGCCGACCTGCCGTACGCGGAGGTGGCCCGGGCCCGGATCGGTGGCACCGAACCGATCCCGCGGCTGGACGAGGTGTTCGAGGCCTATCCCGACACGTACCTCAACATCGACATCAAGGCGCCGGGTGCGATCGAGCCGCTCGCCGAGGTGATCGCCGATCATCGGGCCCAGCGGCGGGTCAACGTGGCGTCGTTCTCGGGGGCGCGGCTGCGGGCCTTCCGCCGGCTGGCCGGCACCCAGGTGTCCACGGCTCTCACCCCGGCGGGCAGCGGTCTGCTGCGCCTGGCGCCGGCGTTGGCGCGCGTGGTGCCGCTGCCGGGCGGGGTGCTCCAACTGCCTCACCGGACGGACGTGCCCCTGCCGGGCGGGCGGACCCGTACGGTCACGGTAGTGACGGCGGGCCTGGTGGCCGCCGCACACCGGGCCGGCAAGAAGGTCCACGTGTGGACCATCGATGACCCCGACGAGATGGTCGAGCTGATCGACCTCGGGGTGGACGGCCTCGTCTCGGACCGGATCGATGTGCTCAAGCAGGTCCTCAAGGATCGGGGGAAGTGGTATGGCGACGACTGACGTGGCGGGCCCGGAGGAAGGGACCGGCCCGGCGACGGGGCGCCCGCGGCGCCGGGCGCTGGCGATCTGGTCGTGGGTGAGTTACGACTGGGGCGGGTCGGCGTTCTCGGCGGTGATCAACACGTTCGTGTTCACCACCTACCTCACCGATGCGGTCGCGGCCGAGGACGGGCGGATCTCCGGCGCGACCGCGTTGGCGATCGCCAGTGCCTGCGCGGGCGTGGTGATCGCGCTGAGCGCGCCTTTCCTCGGACAACGCGCCGACACGGGCGGTCGCAAGCGGAGCCTGGCGGTGTGGACCGCCGTGGTGATCGCGGCGACGTACCTGATGTTCCTGGTTCGGCCCGACCCGGCGTACCTCCTGTTCGGGCTGATCCTGTTCGCGGTCGGCAACATCGCCTCCGAGATCGCCAACGTGTCCTACTACGCCATGCTCAACCAGGTCGCCGACGAGGACGACATCGGCAGGGTGTCCGGCCTCGGCTGGGCGATGGGCTACGTCGGGTCGATCTTCCTGTTGCTGGTCGCGTACTTCGGCCTGATCGCCCAGCCGAACTGGTTCGGGGTACCCGACACCGACGGGTGGGGCGTGCGGATCGTGTGCCTCGTGGTGGCCACCTGGTTCCTGGTCTTCGCCGTTCCCGTCTTCCTCACGGTGCCGGAGCCGCCCGCCCGCCAGGTGGCGGAACGGCCCGACGGGAGGACCGCCTGGCACGGGATGGCAGACGCCGTCCGCCGGCTGGTCCGTGACGTGGTGGACCTGTGGCACCGCGACCGGGACACGGTGTGGTTCCTCATCGCCTCGGCGATCTACCGCGACGGACTGGCCGCCGTGTTCACCTTCGGCGGCGTACTGGCGGTCAGCGTATACGGCATGCCGGCTGCGACCGTGCTGATCTTCGGAGTGGGAGCCAACGTCGTGGCGGCCGCCGGCGCCGCGCTGGGCGGCCGGTTGGAGGACCGGATCGGACCGAAGGCCGTCATCCTCGGCTCGATCGCCGGCCTGCTGGTCTCCGCGCTGGCACTCCTGTTCGTCCGGGACCTGTCCTGGTTCTGGGTCTTCGGGCTGGCCTTGTGCGCCTTTGTCGGCCCGGCACAGGCATCCTCGCGGTCCTTCCTCGCCCAGAAGGCGCCTGACCGTCAGGAGGGACAGATGTTCGGGCTGTACGCGACTGCGGGGCGGGCGGTGTCGTTCGTCTCCCCCACCCTGTTCGGCCTGTTCGCCCTCCTCACCGGCGCCGACCGCTGGGGCACCATCGGCATCATCATTGTGCTGGCCGTCGGTGGGGCGATCCTGCTGCGCGTCCCCGATCCACACCGGCGGCTTGTCCCGGACCGGTAGTCTGGATGAGGCCGGGTTGCGGCCCGCATCCAGGGCGGGAATAGCAGGGGCGGGCCCGACGTTGCCCGACCAGGCCCACCGACAGGAGGTTCACCATGGCAGATCGTTCACTGCGCGGGTCCGGACTGGGCACGAAGAGTTTCGAGGATGAGGTGGGGGTCGACTTCGCCCCCCGCCAGGTGGTCGGTTTCGACTGCCCGCAGGGACACCACTTCGAGTTGACGTTCGCCGAGGAGGCGGAGCTGCCCACGGTGTGGGAGTGCCCCCGCTGCGGCCAGGAGGCGAAGCGGTCCGACGGCGTGGAGCCCGAGGTCAAGGAGGCCAAGCCGGCCCGCACCCACTGGGACATGCTGCTGGAGCGGCGGTCCCTGGCCGACCTGGAGGAACTGCTCTCCGAGCGGCTCGAGGAGGTTCGCCAGGTCGGTGCGATCAGCACCGACGAATACATGCGGCGGACCACTCCGCCGTCCAAGCGGCGGCGCTGAGCGCACCCGGTGCCTCCGGGGTTGCCCCCCGGAAGCACCAGGTGCGGTCGCAATGCGTTCGGTGGCGGTGCTGGGTGGTGCCGTCTCCGGGGTGGGACCAGGGGCGTGAGAGGTGCGTTGGACGTGCCACTCGGTCTATTTCCGCTTCATGACCCGGGGCGCCGATTGGCGGTATCGGGCGGGAGGAGCCGAGGCACGAGGCGGACGAGAAAGGCGTGCTCGGCTGCGTGGGCCATCGGCGCCCTGATCGCGTAGTGACAGCACAGGTGTCCCCAGATCTCCTGGAGCACCCGGACGTCGGAGCACCGGGCCGGGCGACTTCGACCTGAGGGCCACCCGAGGTTCGCGCTGGTCGGTCGTGAATCGTCGAAAGCGTTCTCGTTCCCCCACCGCTGCGGGTATGACTCATTTCTCGGGAGCGTCGAGGACGTCGGCCAGCAAGCCGGCCATACGGGCGAGTGCTGGGGCGTCGCGCCGTCGTCGGGCGTCGGCCGAGCGGCGGGTGTCCCAGACGATCCGATGGTCGCTCGTGTTCCACTCTTCGTTGAGTGCATCCCTGGGATAAGTGCTGTACGCATCGAGGTTGCGCATGGTCCGAAGCGTCGACAGGAAGCTTTCTTCGATCGGCGCACGTGTGCTTGGGGCGATGTATTGGCCGAATCTGAGCCGGCGTTGACCGGGTACGCCCAGGCCCGGATCGACCGGTCGATCGGAAGCCGGTCGGCAGCAGAGCGAGTTGCCCGGGAAACGGTTGATTCACAGCGCTGATCAACGCTCGCATCCCGGTGCTGGACGTCAACGCACTCACCTCGTGGATCGACGGAACATCCACGTCGACCTGCAATCCTCGACCGTCATCAGCCTGGGCTGGAGCAAGAGAAAAAAGTGAAGAGGAATCAGACCAATCCGCAGAAGTGTTTCCAGCTGGTCCCACCCTCCCTCACTTGTCCTCGACGGTGGCCGCCGATAATACGGGAACGATAGCAACGGACGGGCTGGAAATGGCGTCCGAAAACTTGGCCCAGGCGGGCGTCATGTGGTGGATCCAGACGAGAAAACCCCAGGAGCCTGAACTGAAAGGATTTGAGGGAGCAGCCACCCCCAATATCTCATCCTCGAGTCCAGGAGGAATGGAATGGCTAATTACTTCGGCCTCCTTCTGTGAAAGGGAAAATGTGAGCGATTCCGGTTGTCCGTAATTTCGTTCAGACATGCGCCTTCCGATCTCGTCCTCTGAGAACGGAAGAAGCGGCTCCGAAACCTGGAACAGTTGGCCGTCCCATGTTCCGCGACAGTGGTAAAAGGAATCGGCTCCAGTCAATCCCGTCCAAGCCCGCGGTCCTAACGAAGACTTGACAGCCAAGAATGAGATGGGCGGTGACGTCCAGCCAAACTCGACCTCTGGCGGACCAAGCGGGAGGGGGTCAACAAAGGTCGCCCCGCGGTAGGCGACGATGCGCCCACCACACTCGGCCGCATCGCCGGGCAGCAAAACAGGTGCGGAGTGGGACACTTGGCATTCGCACCTAGTCGACGGGAACGCTCCAACTTCCTCCTCCACCTCCCGGTCGGGTATGCACCCACATTCTCAGCGTCCACCGACCCGACGAGTTTAACGTGCAAGTCGGGTTGTAATACGTGGATGTGGTCAACTCAAGATAGTAGCCCCTGGCCATGCAGGTATCGCGGAGATAGAACTGGTTGTCGACGACCGTCTGGAAGTCTGCGTACGCTGCTGATGAAGTTCCGGCGAGTAGACCGATGGAAAGGAGGCACGAGACAAGGATTCTCTTCATAGTCTTCATGGTCATCCTCAAGTAACGGCGGGGTGTTCTCGTGGCAAAAACCCTACTTGACACTGTTCCCCGTGTCCAGACTGGGGAAGTGCAGACCGCGGGTGACACCTGTCACATCTCCGCGCGCCGTGTGCGCTGGCCTCGATCTTTCATCGGGTGGGCCGGAGTTGTTGTCGGGGCTGGAATCTCCGCAGTGTGGGCTGATTGTGGCAGGTGGGTGCGACAAGAGCCCGCGTGGCGACGCGGTGGCGGGCTTTCCGGGCCGCCGGTGACGCGGACGGTCTCAACCAGCAACAGGCCGCCAGCCTGCTCGACCGCCGGGACAACGGCGCGGTCGAAGCGGCAGGCTAACCCCGGCGGCCCAGCCGCCGCCGGGCCTGCCCGGCGCGGCGGTGCAGGCCGTACGTCGTCGTGCGCAGCAGTGACTCGAAGAATATGCTGCGGCTGAGCTTGGACTCGCCGTAGTGGCGCTCCTCGAACGTGATCGGCACCTCGACCACCCGGTGTCCGGTGTCGAGGGTGTGCACCGTCATGTCGGTCTGGAAGAAGTAGCCGGCGGCGGCGATGTTGTCCAGTCCGATGTCGCGCAGTGTCTGGGCCCGGAACACGTTGAACCCGCCGGTGATGTCCCGGATCGACACCCCCAGCATGATCCGCGTGTAGAGGTTGCCCGCCCGCGACAGCACCTCGCGTGACTTCGGCCAGTTGACCACCCGCCCCCCGGGCACCCAACGCGACCCCTTGACCATGTCGGCGGTCTCGAGTGCGCTGAGCAGCCGGGGCAGTTCCTCGGGCCGGTGCGACCCGTCGGCGTCCATCTCCACCAGGATGTCGTATCCCTCGGCCAGACCCCAGCGGAACGCCGCCACGTATGCCGCCGCCAGGCCCTCCTTGGCGGTCCGGTGCAGGACGTGCACGTGCATGTCGGTGGCGGCCATCCGATCGGCGATCCGCCCGGTGCCGTCGGGAGAGTTGTCGTCGGCGATGAGGGCGTGTGCCTCCGGGACGGCGGCTCGCAGGCGACCGACGATCGCCTCGATGTTCATCGCCTCGTTGTAGGTGGGGATACACACCAGGATGTTCTGGTCCGGATCCTCCTCGGGCAGGACCGGGCTGGGTTGGGTGACGGCCTGGGACATCTCACCGATCCTTCGGGGCATCACCGGCGTCGGAGCCGGCCTCGGCACGCTGGCGCAATTCGGCCGTGCGCCGCTCCACCTGGTCGCGCGCGTCCCGGGTCCAGCGCAGCCACGCCTCCTGCAGATCGCGCAGTCCGGCCCTGGCATCGCGCTCGGGCCGATCCGGCACCTCGGCCACCTTCGTCCCCCACGGCTCGGGCGCCTCGGGAAGCGGATTGGCGACCACGACGGTGGCGGTGGCGCGGGCCACGACGAGCGGACGTTCCAGCTCGTACGAGGCGCTCGTGGCGAGCCTCGGGTTGTCCTCGTCCAGACGCGCGGCCTCCCGGCAGGTCACCCGCGCCTCCATGCCCAGTCGGCGGCTCGTCGACCCGACCCCCACGACGGTCGCCTCGACCTCGAGCACATCCCCGGCATAGATCGGCGCCAGGAAGTCGATCTCGTCGTAGCCGACCACCGCACCCTCGTCGCCGTCGGTGCGGATGCACACCTCTGTGGCGGCGTCGGACAGCAGCGACATGGTGTACGAATGGTCCACCTGACTGCCGGAGTAGTGGGTGTGGTTGTGGCCGACGTAGCGACGGTGGGTCACCGTCAGGCCGATGCGGGCATCGCTCATGGCTCCCACGATAGCGGCCCGTGCCCGGCCGATCCGGTCCCCCGGACAGGTGTCCTGCCGTCGCCGGACCACCGGTTGGTGGGCGCGGCAGGATGGTCCCATGGCCTCCCCGCTGCTGATGGTGACCGACACGTCCTATCTGTGCTTCCGCGCCTTCCACGCGCTGCCGACCACCTTGCGCGGCGCGTCCGGACAGCCGGCCAACGCCGTCCGCGGCGTCCTGGACACGATCGCCCGGCTGATCGACCGGTATGGGCCGACCCACCTGGCGTGTGCCTGGGACCGCGACTGGCGGCCGCAGTGGCGGGTCGACCTGCTCCCCTCGTACAAGACGCACCGGATCGCGGTCCCGGGACCGTCGGCCGGCGACCGAGCACACCCGGCCGAGGAGATGCCCGAGGATCTGGCCGCGCAGTTCGGGCCGGCCCGGGACGTCCTCGAGGCGGCGGGTCTGGTCGTCATCGGGGCCGATGACGCCGAGGCCGACGACGTGATGGGCACCCTCGCGCAACGATTCGCGGGCCGGCTGCCGGTGTTGTTGGTCAGCGGCGACCGCGACTTCAGCCAGCTCGTCGACGACACCGCCGGGATCGCGCTACTGGCCCCGGCCGGCCGGGCGGGCGGCTGGCGGACGGTCCGGGAGGCGGACATCCTCTCCGACCACGGCGTCGCCCCCGACACGTACGTGGCGCTGGCCGCACTGCGCGGCGACCCGTCCGACGGGATCCCCGGCGTCGGAGGGATCGGTGCGAAGACCGGCGCCCAATTGCTCGGCCACTTCGGGGATCTGCCCTCCGTCCGCCGCGCGGCACACGAGGTGGTCACCGGGACGGCGGCCGCGGGCGCGGGCGGACTCACGGCCAGGCGGGCCGCCGCGATCGACGCGGCGGGCGACTATCTCGACGTCGCCGAGCGGGTCATCACCATCCGCCGCGACCTGCCCCTGGGAGTCGGCGAGGAGGACCTTCGCCTGCCGGCCGCACCGCCCGACCCGTCACGCTGGGCGTCCCTGATCGCCGAGTGGGGCGCCGCCGGACCGGCCGGGCGACTGACCGCAGCCCTCGCCGGGCGCGCCGGACGATGACGGGAACCCACCCGGCAGTAGGCCGCGTGGGGCCGCTCAGTCCCGGGGAATCAACACGTACGTGGCGCTGGCGGCCAACAGGTTCTCCGGCCGGCCGGTGTCGGCGCGGTGCTTCCCGGCGGCGGTGAACATCTGCCGGGTCCACACATCGAGTCCGACCAGATCGAACAGATCCTCCAGGTCCGCCAGGGTCGACAGGTGGATGTTCGGTGTGTCGTACCACGCGTGCGGCAACTCGGCCGACATCGGCATCCGGCCGCGCAGCAGCACCCAACGGTGCCGCCAGTAGCCGAAGTTCGGCACCGACACGATGCAGCGGGACCCGATCCGGGCCATCTGCTCCAGCACCTCGCGTGGCTTGTAGGTCGCCTGCAGCACCCGCGAGAGGATGACCACGTCGTAGGAGCGGTCCCCGAACTCCCCCAGTTCATGGTCGATGTCGAGCTCGATCAGCGGCACCCCTTGCGCGATCGCCGCGAGGACGGCGTCGGGGTCGATCTCCACCCCGGTGCCGGTGCAGCTCCGCCGGTCCATCAGGTGGCGCATGAGTTCCCCGCGGCCACAGCCGAGGTCGAGCACCCGGGAGCCGTCGGGGACGAACCTGGCCACCTCGGCCAGGTCGGGACGCAGTTCACTCATCGGGCACCCCCCGGGGCCGTGGCGGTTCGCTGCCGGCGGTCCAGGGCCGCCCGGGTCAGGAAGGCATCGACCGTACGGTGGTAGGTGTCGATCGGCAGGAGGAACGAGTCGTGCCCCCAGGGCGATCGGATCTCGCGGAAGCTGACCGGCACCCGAGCGTGCTCCAGCCGACGGACGATCACCCGAGAGTGGGTCGTGTCGAAGCGCCAGTCGGTGTCGAAGGACAGTACCAGACAGCGCGCCCCGATCTCGGCGAGCCGGTCCGTGGCGTGCGGGTCGGCGAACGGGTCGAAGTAGTCCATCACCCGGGTGAGATACAGGTAGGACAGCGCGTCGAAGCGGGACAGGAAGGCCTTGCCCTGGTGGTCGAGATAGCTCTCCACCGCGAAGTCGACCCCGAATCCGCGTTCGGCCCCGGGTCCCCGATGGACCCCGGAATCCGGGGAGTCGTCGAACTGGAATCGGCGACCGAACTTCTGGTCCATCCCCTCCTCCGACAGGTACGTGATGTGGGCCATCATCCGGGCGATCGACAGACCGGTGTCCGGACTGGTGCCGGCCTCCAGGTAGCGGCCCGCGGAGAAGCCGGGATCGCGCATGATCGACTCGCGGGCCACCGCGGAGAAGGCGATGTTCTGCGCGGTCAGGCGGCTGGAAGCGGCGACGATGACAGCGCTGGCCAACTGTTCGGGCCAGGAGAGCGCCCACTGCAGGGCCTGCATCCCGCCCATCGAGCCGCCGACCGCGGCGAGCAGCCGGTCGATGCCCAGGTGCGCCAGCAGGGCCCGGTGCACGGTGACGAAGTCGACGATCTGCAACAACGGGAAGTCCAGCCCGTACGGCCGGCCGGTCTCGGGGTTGATGGAGGCCGGACCTGTCGTGCCCTGGCAGCCGCCGAGCAGGTTGTCCGCGATGACGAAGTATCGGTCGGTATCGATCGGCTTGCCGGGCCCGATGATCGAGTTCCACCAGCCGGGGCGGTGGTCGTCGGGGGCGTGACGGCCCGCGGCATGGGCATCGCCGGTCAGCGCATGGCAGATGAACACGGCGTTGTCCCGGGCCTCGTTGAGGGTGCCGTACGTCTCGTACGCGACGTCGACCTCGGGGATCACCGCGCCGGAGGCGAGCACGAGCGGACGCTCACCGCCGAACACTCGGGCGGTACGGGTCCGGACGAGACCGACCGACCCGGTCCCACTCATCGGCACCACCGGGAACAGAGGGGATGCGTGGACATGCCCGACATCTTGTCATGCGCCGGTCGGCAGGGGTCGGGCGTCCGTCCAGCAGCACGATTCGTCCGTGGCGACGCGAGTGCCTACACTGACGCTGGCACTCTGTGCACCGCCGACCGGGGGACGACGTGACACGTACGCAGCACCGCTGGGGACGACTCTTCACGCTCGCCGTCGCCGCAGGATCGGTGTGCGCCGCGATCGCCGGGCTGCCCGCTGCCGCGACGCTGAGCGGGCCCTACCGCCCCGGCGCCACCCGGGCGCCGGAGGCGTCGGACGACCTGCCGTACGCCCCGGTCACCCCGCCGCCCGTCACCGGCATCCCGGCGCCGTGCCCGGCCGATCACGAGTTCCCCGCCGGGTCGCCCGCCAAGGCGGTGGCCGGGCTGGAGAAGAATTGGGATGTCGTGCTGACCGGGACCCAGGCCGCCGACCCGGACTACACCCCTGTGGTGGCGGCGATGTGGACGACCCTTGATGCCATCGACTGCACGCCGATGCCGACCCGACTGGTCCACAACGCCGGCGGGCGGCTGCGGATCGTCGCCGAGCCGATCCCCGGCTGGAACCACGGTGACTGGTCGCTGTCCAACCCGGGCGCGCTCACCTTCGACCTGTCGAAGATGGCCGAGACGTCACGGAAGGGCGAAGACGAGCGGGTGGTCCGACTCATCGTGCACGAACTCTCCCACATTTACAGCGCCGATCGCGGTGACAACCGTGCCTACTGGCGGGACTTCACGGCGCTCAACCAGCGGTACGGCGCGGTCAGTGAGTACGGGGCCGGCAGCGACAGCGAGGCCTTCTCGGAGGCGGTCGGCTACTTCGTCGCCAGGTGCGCGGTGGAGCCCGGCCGTTCCGGCAATCCGTACGCGAGTTCCGGTGACGGTCGGCGCGAGTTGTTCGCGATGGTCCGCGACGAGGTCTTCGGCGGCCGGGCCTTCGGACCGGAGCCCGGGCAGCCGGTGGACTGCGGCTGAGGTGGCGGCCACCGGACCGTACGCGTTCTGCCTCGTCAGCACGGCGTGTCGGGATAGGCTGGGAGACCCGGCGGGCAACGGTGCCGCCGGCGTCGGACCAGGAGGTCGTCATGTTCGATCACCCCTTGCTGCAATTCGGTGAACGTTGTGTCGAGGCCGGGTTCGTCCCGATCGGGCAGCGGGCGACCCTGTGGGAGCGCATCGGCGCCGAGGAGCGGGCCTGCTCCCCCGAGGACGAGCCGACCGAGGGCGTGCTGTCCATCGACGAGGTCGGCGGAGGCCGCTGGGACGGCTGGCGAGGCCGGGTCGCGACGGTGACGGCCAGCCTGCCGACCGACCCCGACCATGTCGAGGCGGAACAGGACCGCGTCATCCGCGATCTCACCGCGATCTTCGGCGAGCCGCGGATCCGCAGGGGTCACCGCGACACGGTGTGCCGGTGGCGTGTCAACGGATGGACGATCGAGGTGAGTGTCGATGCGGTGGAGCGCAACCGGGTCGAACTGACGGTGGCCGACCGGGAGCTTCTCGACGCGTGAGGGCCGAGCCCCTGCTCCGCTGCCCCGAACCTCCGACCCCCGGGCGTGTTGTCGAGGGCGATCAGGCGGCGTGGGAGAGCCGGCGCGAGGCGGGCCGGGCGCCGTCGCGGGACCGGTCGGTGTTGTCCTCCGTGGTCCCGGTCGTCTCATCGAGGCGGCTGCGGGTGGCTTGCAGCCGGTCCCAGGACACCTCCCACTCGCGCACGGTCCGTCCGTAGGCGGCGAGGTAGGTCGGATCGGTCCGTGCCACCCGCCACATGGCCCGCACATCGTCGCGGTCGCTGTCGTCGGGATCGGGTCCGATCCGGTCGAGCACGGCCGCGATCCGGCAGACCAGCCGGCACGACTCGCCGGTCACCGTGATGGTGTGTCGGGCGGCCACCTGCTGGCCGAGGCGCGGCAGGGTGGCCAACACCACACACCCGGCACCGAGAACGGCCAGGCTCACCGGGGCGATCACCACACCGGACTGCATGAGCAGCCCGACGATCGCGCCGAGGACGACCGACCCTGCGGCGGCCCGGACCAACCAGCGCCCGATGATGTCGGTCATCCCGGCGCGGTCGTCGGGAAAAAGCGCCGCGTGGATCAGGTCCCTCTTCCACTCGGACACGCCGGGCTCACAGACGGTGTAGGTGCGTCGGAACCCGTCGTCGGTCTCGGACCACCGGGACCAGCCGAACCGAGTGCGCTCGACAGCGGTGCTCATCGTGGTTCTCCTTGCTCTGCCATACCGGGGAAGGGATACGACAGAACCACTTTCACACAGTCGACCCGGGTGTGGATCGAGACACGCCGCCGCTAGACCACCGCCAGAACGACCTTCCCATGGCGGTGCCCGGAGGTCACCCGGTCGAACGCCTCCCCGGCGCGCTCCAGCGCGACGACGGAGTCGATCCGCGGCCGCAGCGTGCCGGCCGCCACCCCGGCCGCGATCGCGGCAAGGGCCTCGCGCTGCTCGACCTCTTCGGCGTTCCACAGGGCCACCCCGAGAATCGCCGCCTCCGGCCGCATGAGGCCGCGGGGCGCCACGTCGACGGGGCCGCGGGCGCCGATGACCACGATCCGGCCGCCGCGGGCCACCAGGGCGATGTCGTCGGTGAGGTTGGAGCTGGCCGCCATCTCGGCCACCACGTCGTAGCCACCGGGGACCGCGGCCCGCAGCAGGTCGGTGTGGTCGGGGGCCGTGTGGTCGACGGTGACGTGGGCGCCCTGGGCTCGGGCGAGTTCCAGCCCCTCGACCGAGCCGGCGGTGGCGACCACCGTGGCGCCGCGGGCCCGGGCGAACTGCACACAGGCCTGCCCGACACCGCCGCTGGCGCCGTGCACGAGCACCGTCTCCGACGGGCGCAGGTGGGCCCGCTGGAACAGGGCGCGGTAGGCGGTCACGTACGGAACGCCGAGCGCAGCCCCCTCCTCGAAGGAGATCCGGTCGGGCAGCGGCAGGCACACCGCGGCCGAGGCGATGTGGTACTCGGCGAAGGCCCCCGGGTTGTTGCCGAGCGTGCCGGCCACGAACACGCGCTGGCCGGCGGCCAGGCCCGTCACGTCCGGGCCGAGGGCATCGACCTCGCCGGCCTCGTCGTAGCCGGGGATCCAGGGCAGGGGCACGTCGACGAACTCGTAGCCACCGCGGACCATGTAGGTGTCGGCGGGGTTCACACCCGCGGCACGGACCCTCACGCGGACCTGCCCGGGACCCGGGTCGGGCACCGGCGCATCCGCGACGTGCAGCACTTCCCCGCCGCCGTACCGATCGATCATGACCGCCTTCACCGGGGGACCTCCTCGTCAGTGGGATTGCCCTGCTCATGCTAGCGTGGCGGGTTCGCCGCGGCCCGCCGACCGGGCGACCAGGGGCCGATTCGGGGTCGCCCGATGTGATCCTATGGGGGCATGGTCGAACAGTCGTCCCAATCCGCTCCCCGCTCGCGTCGGGTGCTGGCGTGGGGCGCGCTCATCATCGTCACGGTCCTGGCCGTCCTCGCCGCCCGTGCGGTGCGGCTGCCGACGCCGGAGATCCTGGCGTCCATGGTGGTCGGTGCGGCGATGGCGCTCACCGGGCGGGCCCCGCGCACGGTCTCCGCACCGGTGTCGGTCGCCGCCCAGGCGGTGATGGGCGTGGCGATGGGTGGGCTGGTGACCCGCGACGAGCTGCACGCGCTGTCCCAGGATTGGCCGGCCGTGCTGGTCGTCATCGTCATCACACTGGCGCTGAGCCTGGGCTCCGGCTTCCTGCTGGCTCTGCACCCGGCCGTCGACCGGGTGACCGGTGTGCTGTCGATGGCCGCGGGTGGGGCCAGTGGGCTGGTCGCGATCGCCGGTGACCTCGGAGGGGACGCGCGGGTGGTGGGTACCCTCCAGTACACCCGGGTGCTGATCATCACCGCGACGACTCCGCCGATCGCGGCCTGGCTGTTCCATGCGGTACCGGGGGCGGTGCCGGCCACGGCGGCCGGCAGCTGGGACGGCATGCTGGTGAGTGTCGGGTGCGGCGTCGGCGGTCTGGCGTTGGCGCGGCTGACCCGGATGCCCGCCGGCGACCTGCTGGTCCCGATGATCCTCACCGCCGTGCTCGGCGTCGGAGGCTGGCTGCCGATGGATCCGCTGCCCGGGCTGCTGGTCGCCGCCGCGTACGTGGTCATCGGCTGGACCGCGACGCTGGGGTTCACCCGCACCGCACTGCGCAACGTGGGCCGGTTGCTGCCCTGGTCGATGGTTCTCCTGGGGGTGCTGCTCGTCGTCACCGCGCTGGCCGGGGTCTGGTTGGCCCGGGTGACCGGTCAGCCCGACCTGGACGGATACCTGGCGACCACGCCGGGCGGGATGATGGCGATCCTCGCGGTCGCGGCCGGCGCCGACAGCAACGTGACCTTCATCACCGGCGTGCAGGCCGTTCGTCTGTTCCTCATGCTGGCGCTGACGCCGCTGCTCACCCGCTGGCTGTCCCGCCGCGGGACCCACCGACCGGACCGGTCCTGATCCGCGTATCGTGCTACCTACGGTCGCGTAACTTGAGGCGACCGGAACTGCTCCCGCACGAAGCGAGGTACCACGGGTGAGCGAAGCCACCGAGAAGATCCGCGCGAGTCGCGACCTGCTCCTGTCCTTCCACGGCCGCATCGACGAGGCCCGTTCCGCCTTCTCCTGGCCCGACATCTCCGGGCCCTTCAACTGGGCGATCGACTGGTTCGACGCCATCGGTCGCGGCAACGACACGACCGCACTGTGGATCCGTCAGGAGGACGGATCCGAGGCCCGGTGGACCTTCGACGAGATGGTGCGACGCTCCGACGCGCTGGCCGGCTGGCTGCGCGCCCACGGCATCGGCCGCGGCGACGGGGTGATGCTCATGCTGGGCAACCAGGTCGAACTGTGGGACACCATGCTGGCGGTGATGAAGGTCGGCGGTGTCATCCTCCCGACCGCCGAGGCCGTCACCCCCGCCGACCTGCGGGACCGGATCGACCGGGCCGGGATCCGGGCGGTGATCGTCAATGGGCCGGACGTCACCAAGTTCGCCGAGGTCCCCGGCGACTACCTGCGGATCTCGACCGGCGGGGGCGGCGCCGGGTGGCTGCCGCTGACGGAGGCGTACGACACCGATCCCGAGCCCTGCCCGGTGATCACCGACGCGAACGACCCCGTGATGCGTTATTTCACCTCGGGCACGACCAAGTCGCCGAAGCTCGTCGAGCACACCCAGCTGTCCTACCCGGTGGGCCACCTGTCCACGACGTACTTCATCGGCGTACGCCCGGGTGACATCCACCTCAACATCTCCTCACCCGGCTGGGGCAAGCACGCCTGGTCGAGCTTCTTCGCCCCGTGGATCGCCGAGGCCACGGTCTTCGTACACAACTACCGGCGCTTCGATGCGGCGGAGCTGCTGGCCGAGCTGCGGCGGGTGGACGTGTCGACCTTCTGTGCGCCGCCGACCGTGTGGCGGATGATGATCCAGGCCGATCTGGGCCCGCGGCCGCGCGCGTTGCGGGAGGTCGTGGGCGCCGGCGAGCCCCTCAACCCCGAGGTGATCGCCACTGTCCGGCGGGCCTGGGGGCTGACCATCCGGGACGGGTACGGACAGACGGAGACCACCGCGCAGATCGGCAATGCGCCCGCCGAGCGGGTCAAACCGGGGTCGATGGGCAAGCCGCTGCCCGGCGTCCCGATCGAGCTCGTCGACCCGGAGACCGGGGCACCCGGTGACGCCGGCGAGATATGCCTGCGGCTCGACCCGCGCCCGCTCAACCTGATGGCCGGCTACGTCGGCTCTCCCGAGTTGGAGGCGCAGGCGTTGCGCGGCGGCTGGTACCACACCGGCGACCTCGCCGTCCGCGACGCGCAGGGGTACATCACGTACGTGGGGCGCACCGACGACGTGTTCAAGGCCTCCGACTACAAGGTGTCACCGTTCGAGCTGGAGAGCGTCCTGATGGAACACCCGGCGGTGGCCGAGGCAGCGGTCGTCCCGGCCCCGGACCCCACCCGGCTGGCCGTGCCCAAGGCCTACGTGTCGCTGGCACCGGGATTCGACCGGACCCGGGAAACCGCTCTGTCGATCCTGGCCTATGCCAAGGAGCATCTGGCGCCGTACCTGCGGATCCGGCGACTGGAGTTCGGCGACCTGCCCAAGACGATCTCGGGCAAGATCCGCCGGCTCCCGCTGCGGGTGCGCGAGCAGCTGGGCGGCCACGCGCGGTCCGACGATTCCGCCGAGTATCGCTACGAGGACTTTCCCGAGTTGCGCGCCCGGTCGCGCCGGAGATAGGACGCACGCCGCCGGTGTGTGCCCGGTGCACGAACCCACCGGGCGGTGTGCCCGGAGCGGCGTGCCCCGGGTCGTGTGAGCCGGTCGTGTGACGCGGGTCGAGCGCCCGGGACGCCCGAGGGGCGGACCCGGGTAGACCGGGCCCGCCCCTCGGGCGGTGGCAGGACGGATGTTGGTGGTGGCGGCCCGACCGGCGTTCCGCTCAGGGGCGGCGTCGGCCGGTGAGGCCGCTGGCCAGCAGCGTGGCTCCGCAGCCGGCAACCCCCAGACCGATCAGCCCGAGGACGAGCACCGGGCCGCCGGTCTGTGGCAGGCGGGCGAGGGTCGGCGCGCCCGATCCCCCACCGGTGCCGTAGAACTCACCACGGGAAACCACCTTGGAGCTCGGTGAGGCCGACGGGCTCGGGCTCGCCGAGGCGGTGGGGGTGGTGGACGGCGCCGGAGTGCCGCTGCCCGACGGAGTGGCCGTCGGCGTGGGGACGGAGGGGGTGGCCTGCGGGGTGCCACTGGTGGCCGGGGTCGGCACGGCTCCGGCGGCAGTGGGGCTCGCACTCGCCGACGGCGTGCCGCTCGGCGATGCCGTGGAGTTGCTGACCGGCCGGGCGGACTCGGTGCGATCGAGCCCCGTCGACGTCGAGCTGTCCACCTCGGGGTCGGCATCGGTCAGGGCACCGGAGGTCTTGGGCGTGTCATCGAGTGGTCCGGCCACCTGCGTCGAGCCCTCCGTGTATTGCGTGGTCCCGTCACCCGGCAGCTTGATCAGCACTTCGAAGTTGGCGGTGTTCTCCCAGCCTTCCGGCAGCGGCACACTGTCGTTGAGGTAGCCGTGGGCGTCCGTGGTGACCGTGCCCAGGGTGCGGCCGGTGGTGTCGATGACGGTCAGGGTGGCCCTGGTCACCGGCTCGCCCGCTCCGTTGCGGACCTGTCCGCTGAATCGGATGAGGTTGTCCGCGGTGTCGATCACCCAGATGACGCCGTCCACCTTGGCGGGCTGCTTCGGGTCGACGTTCTCCGAGGAGCCGTCGTCCGAGCCGGCAGAGGAGGATGCCGACGGGCTCGGTGACGAGTACCCGACCTGCGAGGCGGGGCTGTCGTCATCGGATGACGCGCTCGGCGTCGGGGTCGCCGAGGGTGTCGGGGTCGCCGAGGCGGGAGCGCCCGGCGTGGCCGTCGCACTCGGGGTTGCGGTCGCAGTGGGGGTTGCGGTCGCACTGGGGGATGCAGAGGCACTGGGAGATGCAGAGGCACTCGGGGACGGCTTCGGCATGGTCGTCGCCTTGGGAGTCTCCTTGGGCTTCGCCGTCGCCTTGGGCGTCGGCTTCGACGTCTCCGCGGGGAGCTTGTTCAGGTCGTACAGCTTGTACTTCTTCATGATCGTGATGATCTTGGTGGCGTACGCGGGGTCGGTCGCGTATCCGCCGTCCCGGACCTCACGGATGAACTGGTCGGGGTTGTTCGTGTATGTGAAGGCATTCGCATATCGGGACAGCGACGACAGCAGGCGTCCGTAGTCGTAGAAGGAATCCGTCGCGGAGGCGTACGTCCGGAATCCGTCGGTGATGGTCGTCGCGGAGCCCGAGTAGTACTCCTGGGTCCTCAGCGAGACACAACCCTTCTGGTACGGGCTGGTCTTCGAGGAGCACTTGATGCCGAAGTAGTTCTTGTACTTGTGGCTGAGCGACGAATCGCCCCAGCCGGATTCGAGGATGGACTGCGCGACGGCCACGGAGGCCGGAACGCCGTATTTCTTCTGTACCGCCTGCGCCGCCGGCGTCACCTGTTTGATGTAGGTGGCCGGCGGGAGAGCCCGGGCCAGCGGTGAGAACACAATTCCGCCGAAGACGAGCAACACCGACACGGCGGTCGTCAGTAATAGTCTCAATGTCCTAGCCACGTATATCACCCTGAGATAACTCAGGGTCTGCGGCAAGTGTCAGCCTCAAGCTCAGCTTGAGGATCATCAAGCCGTTACGGGCCCGGGGACCGCTCGCGATACTACCTGACGCGGCGTCCCTCAAACCAACAGAACTGCGTGAATTGACGGGCCCGGTCCGGCACCGGACCGGGCCGCGGGACATCCCGTGCCGCGCTCCCGTCGTCGGGCCGTCAGGCCTGTCGCGGCGGGGCGGTCGAGGCCCGCAGGATCAGCCGGGGCGCGATCGTCACCCGGTGGACGGGACGTCCGCGGTCGGCAAGCCGGGCGGCCAGCAACTCGACCGCGGCCCGGCCGACGGACGTCCGGGGCGGGTGCACGGCCGTGAGCGGAGGGCTGAAGATGTCGGCCACCTCGTCGTCGTACGCCACGATCGACAGGTGTCCGGGGACGGCCAGGCCGCGCTGTTGGCAATGCTGGACGAGGGCAATCGCCTCGGAGTCGGCGTGCACGAGCAGAGCCGTTGTCCCGGTGCTGAGGCACTTGTCGATCACCTGCTCGATCTCCGGATCGAAGTCCAGCGACTGACGTCGGCCGACCGGGGCTTCCACGGTCGCGGAAATGTCGAAACCGAGCTCCTGACACGCCTCGCGCCAACCTCGACGCACGTGCGGTCCGGTAGGACTGTCTCGGCTCATCACCAGACCGATCCGGCGATGCCCGAGGTTGGCCAGATGGCGGACGGCTGCTCCGGCACCGGAGGCGTGGTCGGAAACCACGGACTCCATGAACTGGTGGTGCGGCGGGACCGTCGCCTCCCGTTCCACCAGGACAGTGGGGACCCGGCCGGAGGCCAGGCGGTCGAGCAGGTCCTGGGCACCGGGGGCCGACAGGTTCGGCGCGAGGATGAGGCCCTCGATCCCCGGCTGGGCGAGCAGGTGGTCGAGTTGGGCGCCGTCATCGTCGGACTCGTAGGAGGAACCGCGCAGCAGGACGCGCAGGTGGTGCCGTCTGGCCTCCTGCTCGGCGCCACGCACCACCCCGGGCCAGTAGTAGTCGAGCGACGGGACCAGCATCCCGATCGACCCGGACAGGGTCGGGCCCGGCATCAGCGCCCGTACGTCGTCCGGCTCCTCCTCCGTCGGGACACGGGTGCCGCGCCCGGCGGGCTCCGCGTCCCGCAGGGCAGCGCCGCCGTGCAGCCTCCGGACGACACCCTCGTCTGCCAACTGGCCGATGTCGCGGCGCACCGTCACCGGCGAGACGCCCAGCAGGTCACTGAGCTCGGAGACCCGCATCGTGCCGTTGCGCCGCAGCGCGTCGAGCAGCTCGGCGCGCCGGACGTCGGGCAGGAGGGATCTGGTCTGCGGCGTGGTCATGGTTTCGGCTCCTTGCCTCCGGCGGCCCTCGCGGGATCGGCTCCACGGTCAGCTCGGCCCGGCCGCCCGCCCCGGCGGTGGCGGGGACACTCGGTCTGCCCGGACCATAACCGCCTGGGTGTGGCCATCTCCGTCCCCCGATCCTCGACCGCGATCCGATCAATTTCGATCGTAACAGGTCTGTCTCGATCGTAGCGAGTGGACGTGACCTGGAACCGGAACGGCGCGGGAGAGGACCTGGGGTGAATCGGTTGACACTCCGTGACCTGTTTCGTACGATCAAGCTCGCGACGATCAAAAGTGGTCAGTTTCGTAAGACTCGCAGTGACCGGCTCAGGGAGGAGCAGTCATGGCCAAGGGGTCGGCCCCGGGAGAGGGGCGCGACGGGGGTGTCTCTCCGCTCACCGGGTGGACTCGACGGACGTGGGTCGGCCTGGCCGACCGGTTGCTGCTGGCAGCCCGGCCGTGGTCCTCTTCCGGACATGCCCGGGTCACTCCGCCCGGGCCCGAGGGCGGCTACGGGCACGACGTCGACGGGCTGGAGGGGTTCGCCCGGACCTTCCTGCTGGCGGGATTCCGCCTCGCCGGGGACGGTGGCGCCGATCCGCTCGGACTGGCCGACTGGTACGCCCGGGGCATCGACGCCGGCACGGACCCGTCAGCGCCCGACCGGTGGGTCAGGCTGGACGAGCACCCCCAGGCCAAGGTCGAGGCCGCCTCGATTGCGCTCATCCTCGACATGACCCGCCCGTGGATCTGGGATCGACTCGATCCCGAGGTGCAGGAGCGGGTGATCGCCTATCTGGCTCCTGCCGTCGGCGACGACACCTACCCGCGGATCAACTGGGTGTGGTTCCGATTGGTCGTCCAGACGTTCCTCCGCTCGGTCGGCGGGCCGTACTCGCTCGACGAGATGCGGGCCGATCTTGCCACCCACGACAGTTTCCGCCGGGCGGACGGTTGGCTCGCCGACGGCGAGAAGAGGGCCTTCGACCACTACACCGGCTGGGCCCTGCACCTTTACCCGACCCTGTGGGCGCGGATGGCCGGCGCTGCGGACCTGGCAAGCGAGCGGTCCGCGCAGGATCGGGAACTGCTCGACCGCTACCTGGTCGACGCCATCCATCTCGTCGGGGCCGACGGGGCACCGCTCATCCAGGGTCGCAGCCTCATCTACCGCTTCGCTGCCGCGGCCCCGTTCTGGGTCGGTGCGATGGCCGAGGTCCCCTCGGTCTCCCCCGGCCTGCTTCGTCGTGCCGCTTCGGGCATCGTTGCCCACTTCGCGGCGCACGGCGTACCCGACGCCGGCGGTCAGTTGACCACCGGCTGGTTCGGCCCCTGGCCGGCGCTGGCCCAGTCGTACTCCGGCCCGGGTTCGCCGTACTGGGCGAGCAAGGGCATGCTCGGCCTGGCCCTGCCGGCGGACCATCCGGTCTGGACCGCCGTCGAGGAGCCGCTCCCGGTCGAGCGCGCCGACACGCTGCGTGCCGTCCGGGCGCCCGGCTGGATTGTCTCGGGTACCCGCGACGACGGCATCGTCCGGGTGGTCAACCACGGCAACGACCACGCCACGCCCGGGGAGTCGATCGGCGACTCGCCCCTGTACGCCCGGATCGGATACTCCACCGCGACGTTCCCGTTGCTGGACGCCGACAGTTGGGAGAACCCTCTGGACCAGTCGGTGACCCTCCTGGACGTCGAGGGCCACGCCACCCATCGCACCGGCATGGAGGTGCTGGAGGTCACCATTGCCCCGGGAACCGGCGACGACGCCGACCGCGACGCGCGAGCGGTCGGTCTCGGCGCCGTGAGGATCCACGCCCATTGGCTCGCTCCCGATCCGGTGCGGCAGGGCCACGGCTACGGGCTGACCGGGACGGCCGCCCCCGCGGCCGAGCTGACCGTCGTGTCACTGGTGCGGGGTGCCTATGAGGTGCGACTGATCCGCCTCGACGAGATCGCGCCCGGGGCCGACGCAGTGACAGTGCGCGACGCCGGCTGGCCGATCACCGGGGACCAGGTCTGCGGGGCGTCCCGTGACGGTCGGGCCGAGGCCATCGGCGCCGGGCTGACCAGCTCGGTGACGGTCCTGCTCGGGGCCGGCACCCCCGGCATCGTCCGCCGCGAGGACGCAGCCCCGCTGGGTCGCCGGTCGGTCGTACCGATGGTCGAGCGCCCGGTGAGCGGCCTGATCGGTGCCGCGGCGCCCGGAGGGGCCACACCGTGGACGGCCGACCTGATCGCCCTCACAGGGGCGGGCGCGGCCGCTCCGGTGGCGCCGCCGTCGGTCGTGCTCGGGGCCGGACCCACGGGTCCGGTCGTCACCGTGGGATGGCCGGACGGCGTCCGGACCACCTCCACCATCGAACTTCAACGCCCCCGGGATCGTCAGCCGGACGCCCGGTGACTGGCTCAGGCCCACCGCGGGCCTCAACCAAGGAGAAGGAATGCACCGTTCAATGAAGATCGTGCTCAGTGCCGCGGCGACCATGGTGATGGTCCTCGGCGGCTGCAGCAGTGGCGGCAGTGCCGGCGGCGGATCCGGGGACACCCTGACGCTGGCCGGCTGGAGCCTGGCGTCGACGCCGGAGTTCCAAGCGCTGGCCGACGGATTCAACGCCACCAACCCTGCGCACAAGGTCGAGGTCAAGGAATACGACGCCACCAACTATGACACCCAGATGATCGCGGATCTGGCCGCCGGGACCGCGCCGGACATCTACGTGCAGAAGAACCCGAAGAACTTCTTCACCTACCAGTCCGGCGAGCAACTCCTGGACGTCTCCGACATCGCCGGCGAGCTCGACCCGAATGTCAAGGGTGCCGAGTTCTACCAGGTCGACGGCAAGACCTGGGCGATCCCGTACCGGCAGGACGGTCAGATCCTCTACTACAACAAGGACTTGTTCAAGAAGGCCGGGGTGGCCGAGCCGGATGGTTCCTGGACGTGGGACGACTACGGCAAGGCCGCCGAGGAGCTGGCGCCGGAGCTGAAGTCCGATGGCGCCAAGGGCACCTACCAGCACAACTGGCAGAGTATCGTGCAGGCTCCCGCCTACGCGCAGTCACCGGGCGCCGACATTCTCAGCGCGGACTACGGCTTCATGAAGCCCTACTACGAACAATCGCTCGACCTGCAGGCCGCCGGTGCCCAGGAGGACTACGGCAACGTGGTGACGAACAAGCTGACCTACCAGGCGCAGTTCGGGACGCAGAAGACCGCGATGATGACGATGGGCACCTGGTACATCGCCACGCTGATCACCCAGCAGAAGAACGGCGAGGCGCAGGACTTCGAGTGGGGCATCGCGCCGCTGCCGCAGTACGACTCCAGCACGGCCGGTCTGGACAAGATCCCGGTGACCGTGGGCGATCCGACCGGCCTGGGCATCAACGCCGGAATCGACAAGGGCAAGGTGGAAACGGCCAAGGCGTTCCTGCGCTACGTCGCCTCCGCGGATGCGGCCACGTCGCTGACCGGCGTCGGCATCACCCCGGCGTACGCCTCCGATGCGATCACGGAGGCCTTCTTCACCGTGGAGGGGACCCCGACCGACGACCTGTCGAAGTTCGCCTTCGGCACCCGGGACATCCGCCCCGAGAACCCGGTGTCCGAACACACCGCGGCCATCCAGAACATCCTGAACGAGACCGACTCGGCGATCCGGTCGAAGTCGGTGTCCGTGGACGAGGGACTGACACAGGCGCAGCAGCGCGTCAAGGCCGAAGTCCTCAACGGTTGACGTCACGAACGTCGTATTCGGGTGGGGCCGGAGATCGAAACGGCCGCCGGTCCCACCCGTCCGACAAGGAGATCTGATGGCTATCACGCTTTCTCCCGCGCGGTCCGGCGCTCCCGGCCCAGCGCGTCCCCTGTTCGGGATGCGGACCCGCCGAACGCTCATCGGCTGGGCCTTCCTCCTGCCGAACTTCGTCGGCTTCGCCGTGCTCACCATGGTGCCCGTGGTGTCACTGTTCTATTTCGCCTTCACCGAGTGGAACGCCTTCGGCAAGGCGACGTTCGTCGGCGGCGCGAACTTCGCCCACATGATGCGGGACCCGAGTTTCTGGACCGCGCTGTGGAACACCTTCTACTACACCGCCCTGCACATGCCCCTGACGCTGGCCGCCTCGCTGGGATTGGCGCTGCTGCTCAACCGCAAGCTGCGCGGAGTGGCCTTCTTCCGGACCGCGGCCTTCTTCCCCTACATCACCTCGATCGTGGCGATCGCGGTGGTCTGGAACATGCTGTTCAGCCCGGAGTTCGGGCCGGTCAACCAGTTCCTGCGACTCATCGGCATCCAGAATCCTCCCGGCTGGACGGCTTCCGCGGACTGGTCGATGCCGGCCGTCATCATCGTCGGCACCTGGCGGGAGATGGGCTACTACATGCTGCTCTTCCTCGCCGGCCTCCAGACGATCCCCCGGGAACTGTACGAGGCGGCGCGGGTGGACGGGACGAACGCCTGGCAGCGGTTCTGGAATGTCACGATCCCCTGCCTGCGACCGACCACGTTCTTCGTCACGGTGATGCTGACCATCGGCAGCTTCAAGGTCTTCGACCTCATCCTGGTGATGACCGACGGCGGGCCGGGCCAGTCGACCTTGGTGCTGTCCCAGTTCATCTTCCAGAAGGGCTTCGAGGAGAACAGCTACGGGTACGCCTCGGCGATCTCGATCGTGCTGTTCGCCATCTGCATCCTCATCACCATCGTCCAGTACCTCTACAACAAGCGGGTGGAATCCTGATGGCCGCGACACTTCAGAGTTCACCGGTGGACCTGACCAAGGCCGTCGATGTCGCCCCCGCGGCGCGGGGCAGGTCCGGGACGGTCGGGCGGATCCTCATGTACGCCGCGATGATCATCGCGGCGGCGCTCGTCCTGCTGCCGTTCTACTGGATGGTGATGTCCTCGCTGAAGACCGACAACGAGGTCTTCACGGTGCCCATCAGGTGGCTTCCCGAGGTCCCGCAATGGGGCAACTACGTGACGATCTGGCAGAAGTCGGGCATGCTGACGTGGCTGAAGAACACGATGATCCTGTCGGTCGTCATCACGGCCCTGCAGGTGTTCACCGGCAGCTTCGCCGCCTACGGCTTCTCGAAGGTCCGCTTCCCGGGCCGGGAGGTGCTGTTCCTGGCCTACATCGGCACCATCGCGGTGCCGTGGCAGTCGTACATGATCCCGCAGTTCATCCAGTTGTCCGCCATGGGGCTGTCCGACACCCTGTGGGCCATGATCGCCCTGCAGGCCTTCGGCGCCTTCGGGGTGTTCCTGATGAAGCAGTTCTTCGACACGATTCCCGAGGAACTCAGCGAGGCCGGCAGACTCGACGGCCTGTCCGAGTTCGGCATCTACCGGCGCATCATGCTCCCGCTGTCGATCCCGGCGCTGGCCAGCCTGACCCTGCTGACCTTCGTCAACACCTGGAACGACTATCTCGGACCCCTGATCTACCTGCGCAGCCCCGATATCTGGACCATCCAGCTCGGCCTTCGGACCTTCATCGACCAGTACAACGCCGAGTACGCCCTCATCATGACGGGTTCCGTGCTGTCGGTCCTGCCGATCCTGATCATCTTCCTGCTCGGACAGCGCTACTTCATCGAGGGTGTCGCCACCACGGGAATGAAGGGGTGAGAGGCCGATGCGTGACGTTGCCGGCCGCAGCTACCGGCTCATCTTCGGGACCGCTTACCTCATCCTGATGACCAGCGCACTGGTCCTCGTCGTCACCCTGCCGTTCCTGGCGGTCCTGATGACCACCGACCCGCGGGCAAGCTGGCCCTGGTTGGTGCTGACCGCGCCGATGCTGGCCCCGGCCGTCCAGGCGGCCTTCGGCGTCTTCTCGGCGCACGCCGCCGACGGGTCGCCCGACGTGATCCGCGTCTTTGCCCGGACGTGGTGGCGCGGCCTGGCCCGCACCATCACGGTCGGTGCGGCGGGGAGCATCGTGGTCACGGCTCTGATCGCCGATGTCATCCTCATCTGGGGACACCGGGCAGGCGCTCTGCTCATTCCTGTGCTGGTGAGCGCCGTCCTGCTCGTGGCGATCACCATCCCGGTCATCCTCGCGGCCCTCGCCGAGGACCCCGGGTTGCCGTTGGGCCCGCTCGCGCGGGCGAGCGTCTGGCTCGCCGTACGCCGGTGGTACCTCGGGTTGCTCTCCGTGGCGGCGCTGGTCGTGCTCGCCCAGATCGTCATCGAGCGACCCGCATGGGGCCTGGGGGTCGTTCTCGCCCCGGCCCTCTATCTCCTGTGGGGCAATGCCCGGGCCGCGCTGCGTCCGGTGCTGTCCCCCACCACCTCCAGGACCCGTTGAGTATCCCCAACCACACAAGGAAGGCTGATGATGGCCATCGATTCCGCACCGCCGCGCGGCGTGTCGCCCCTCGCCCCGGAACTGGCGACCTGTCTGGCGACCATCGACGCGAACCGGGTCGCCTTCGGGAACGGCTACCCCGACGACACCACGCGCGACGGGCACTACCCGTTGCGGCCCGCGACCGGGAGCCGGCCGGCGGGCAGCAACGGGGGCTGGACCACCGGCTTCTGGCCGGGCCTGCTGTGGCTGGCCTGGGAACTCACCGGTGACGACGGCTACCGGCTCGACGGTGAGAGGTGCCTGCGTGACTTCGCCCGGCGGATCGACGACGAGGTCGAACTCGATACCCACGACCTGGGATTCCTCTACACCTTGTCGTGTGTGGCGCCCTGGCGGCTGACCGGGGACGACCTCGGGCGGCGTACGGCACTGCGGGCGGCCGAGTTGCTGGCCGCGCGGCTGCTGGAACCGGCGGGAATCATCCAGGCGTGGGGTGACCTCGACGACCCGGCACGCCGCGGCCAGGCCATCATCGACAGTCTGATGAACATGCCGCTGCTGTACTGGGCCGCCGCCGTCGGCGGGCAGCCCCGACCGGCCGTGATCGCGTACCGGCACACCGTCCAGCTGCGCGACCACATCCTGCGGCCCGACGACACGACCTACCACACCTTCTTCTGGGATCCACGCACCGGTGAGGCCCTCCGTGGTGCCACCGCGCAGGGGTACGCCGATGACTCCTGCTGGGCCCGCGGTCAGGCGTGGGGGATCTACGGCTTCGCGCTCGCCCACGCCCACAGTGGTGACCCGTCGATGATCTCCGCCGCGCGTCGCTGCGCGGACTACTTCCTCGCCCATCTACCCGACGACGGGGTGCCGTACTGGGACCTGGTCTTCCCCACCGGCTCCGACCAACCCCGGGACAGTTCCGCGACCGCGATCGCGGCCTGCGGGCTGGACGCACTCGCACGTGTCGTGCCCGACGGGGATGCCGCGCGCTACCGAGCCGCCGCCGGTCGGTTGCTCGACGCCCTCGCCGCCCACTGCGTCCCGGCGCATCCCGGGCCGGGCAGTCCGCTGCTGCTGCACGCCGTCTACGACGAACCGTCCGGCGTCGGCGTCGACGAGGGCTGCCTGTGGGGCGACTACTTCTACCTGGAGGCACTCGTCCGCCGCGCCTCGCCCGGCTGGACCTCCCCGTGGGAGGCCGGCGCGGTTCCCGGCCGGAGGCCGTCGGCATGAGGCTCGTGTCGTACGACCGGGACGGGCGCACCTCGTGGGGTGTGCTGAGCGGATCCGGGCCCCTCGGTGGGGACCGGATTCTCGACCTCACCGCCGCCCGTCCCGGCCTGCCGGCCGACCTCGTCGACATCCTGGCCGACCGACGCCTGTTCGACCGGGTCCGGACGCTGGTCGCCGGCGTCGGGGTGCCCACCCTCGCCGTCGGGGACGTCCGTCTGCTCGCCCCGATTCCCCGGCCCCGGAAACTGGTGTGCGTCGGCTACAACTACCGCGGCCACGAGGCCATCGAGGACCCGGCGTACCCCGACGTCTTTGCCAAGACGCCCAACACCGTCATCGGCCCCGGCGAGACGATCCTGTTGCCACCCGAGGTCTGCCGGCCCGACTACGAGGCCGAGATCGGCGTCGTCGTCGGCGCCGGCGGGCGCCGAATCCCGCCCGAACGGGCCTGGGACCACGTGGCCGGACTGACCATCGTCAACGACTTCAGTGCCCGCGACTGGCAGGGCCACGGCAGCCAATGGCTGCTCGGCAAGTCCTTCGACACGTTTGCGCCGATGGGACCGGCCCTGGTGACCCTCGACGAGATCGGCGACGTCGGGGACCTGGTCGTGCAGGCGGCTGTGAACGGGGTCGTCACCTTGCGGCAGTCGACGGCGGCGATGGTGTTCCCCATCCCGCGGCTGATCTCCTACATCAGCGAGGTGATGACGCTGGACCCGGGCGACGTCATCGCCACCGGCACCCCACAGAAGCTGCCCGACGCCCTCGCCGAGGGCCGTTGGGTCCGGCCCGGCGACGAGATCTCGATCTCGATCACCGGACTCGGGACGCTGACCAACCCGGCCGGCGCCGACCCCGATCCGTCCACTCCCCCACCCACCAGGAAGGCACCACTGTGAGCTACAAGTACCACACGACGATCCCTGCCGAATCGGGCCGCAACGACCTGCCGGTCAACCCCTGCCAGGTGATCGACCTGTCGCTGCTCGTCCTCGCCCCCGGCGAGACGTACGCCGGCACCTCCGGCGACCGGGAGGTGCTGGCGGTCATCCTCGGCGGGAAGGCCACCTTCACCGTCGCCGGCACCACCTTCGCCGAGGTCGGGGGACGACCGAACGTGTTCTCCGGCAAGCCGCACTCCGTCTACATCCCCGCCGGCGTCGACTACACCGTCACCGGCGTCACCGCGGTGGAGGTCGCTCTGCCCAGCGCGCCCAGTGACCTGTCCACCGATCCGTACGTCATCAGTCCCGACCAGGTGGCTGCCGGGCGCTGGGGGGCCGCCAACTTCGGGCGCACGTACCACCAGATCCTCACCGAGGTCTCGCAGCCCGACCTCCCGGCGTCGAAACTCATCGTCGGCGAGACGTACACCCCGTCGGGCAACTGGAGCACCTTCCCGCCGCACCGGCACAAGAACGACAACCTGCCCTACGAGGCCAAGCACGAGGAGGGCTACTACTTCCGGGTCAACCCCGGGGACGGCTTCGGCATCTCCCGGGTCTACACCGATGAGGGGTACGAGGAGAACTTCACCGCCCGCAACCACGCGGTGCAGCTGATGCCGGAGGGCTACCACTGCGTGGCCAGCGCGCCCGGCTACACCACGTACTACCTGTGGTTCCTCGGTGGCGTCGGCCGGACCCAGGGTGCCGTGGAGGACAAGGACCTCGCCTGGGTCAGCCGGACGGTGCCGTTGCTGCGAGAGCTGGGTCACTGATCGCCGCGCCGGCGCCGGCCGCGGGCTCGGCCGTGGTCCGGCGCCGGCCCCCGGCATGGATCCGAGGAATGGGCCGGGCCTCGGGTCACCGCCAGCCCAGCTCCGGTGCCACGAAGCGCAGGATCGAGTCCAGCGCATGAATGTTGTAGTCGACGCCCAGTTGGCTGGGGATGGTGAGCAGAAGCGTGTCCGCCTCGGCGATCGCCTCGTCGTCGGCGAGCTCCTTCACCAGTACGTCGGGCTCGGCGGCGTACCCGCGGCCGAAGATCGCCTTGGTGTTCTGGTCGATCCAGCCGATCTGGTCGCTTTTCTGTTGACCGTGCCCGAAGTAGGCCCGGTCCCGGTCGTCGACCAGGGCGAAGATGCTGCGGCTGACCGACACCCGGGGCGTACGTTCGTGCCCAGCGGCGGCCCACTCCTCGCGGTAGGCGCGGATCTGCTCGGCCTGCTGGACGTGGAACGGCTTGCCGTTCTCGTCGTCCTTGAGCGTGGAGCTCTGCAGGTTCATGCCGAGCCGGGCGGCCCATCGGGCGGTCGCGTTCGATCCGGATCCCCACCAGATCCGGTCGCGCAGGCCCTCCGCGTACGGTTCGACCCGCAGCAGCCCCGGCGGGTTGGGGAACATCGGGCGCGGATTGGGCTCGGCGAATCCCTCCCCCTTGAGCACCTCGAGCAGCACCTGGACCCGCTCGCGGGCCATGTCGGCGTCGGTCGTGCCCTCCGGCGGCTCGTACCCGAAGTAGCGCCAGCCGTCGATGACCTGCTCGGGGGATCCGCGCGACACGCCGAGCTGCAGTCGACCCCTGGAGAGCAGGTCGGCGGCGCCCGCATCCTCGGCCATGTACAACGGGTTCTCGTAGCGCATGTCGATCACGCCGGTGCCGATGTCGATCCGGCTCGTCCGTACGCCGATGGCCGCCAGCAGCGGAAAGGGCGAGGCGAGCTGGCGGGCAAAGTGGTGCACGCGGAAGTATGCCCCGTCGATGCCGATCTCCTCGGCGGCGACGGCCAGGTCCACCGACTGGAGGAGCGAGTCCGCTCCGGTGCGCGCCTGTGAGTAGGGCGAGTCGGACCAGTGTCCGAAGGACAGGAAGCCGATACTCTTCATGTTGCCCATTCAACTACTGATGGTCGGCCATTGTCACACCCACGCCCGAAGCGGACGGCCGGTGTGTCAGGCGTTGTCCCGAACCTTGACCAGATGGTTGACCTCCGCGGGACCGTGTGCTTAATCTGTTGAAGCCGAATAGCTGTGCCCCGCAGCGTGCGCGTTCTCCGCGAAAGACTCACCGTCGTTCGTGGAATCGTCACCAGAGCAATCGCCATCGCCGGGACCGAATGCGAAGAGGGAGACCCGACTGTGCGGAGCCCGGTGTCAATCGCAAATTCCGAGGGTCTGCCGTCGCGGGGTTCGGTGACCTTGCGCAACGAGTCCCCCGACGGCCGCCTGCTGCACCTGCATGCCCGGGTCACCCCGGCCGCGAGGTCCGGTTCTGCCACCGAGGTGCCCTGGGAGATTGGCGACCTCCCGCCTCATCAGACCCGCGACATCGCCCTGCCCGAGGTGGTCCGCCATGCGCTGACCAACCCCGACTGCGAGGGCATCCGGCTGGCTCTCTACTCCGGCGACAGTGCCGGTCCGGTGGCCGTTCTCTTCGTGCCGTTGCGCACCGCGTCGCCCGCGCTGAAGACGGCGCCGGTGGCCGAGCCACCCCAGGTCGGACCCGAGGGCGACTGGTGCCCGTCCCTTTTCGTCCGGCCCCCGCGGCTGGACCTGGTCGCCGAGGGTGAATCGATCCCCACCACTGAGGCCCTCGTCGGCGTGGACTGGACCGCCGAACGCGTCGCGGTGACCCGCAAGATCCGCTGGGACGACGGAAGTCTGTTGCACCGTCGCGAACTCCGTCGGGTCGGCGACCGGCGCATCCTCATGCGCGAGGAGGTGACGGTCGACCATGATCTGAACGCCCCGATCCGGCTGGGCACCACCCTGTTCGTGCTGCCCCAGTACCAGCGTTTCGGCTGTGCCGGTTGGGAAGGCGGCGAGGACTACCGGGCCGTGGCCCTCACCCTCCAGCGGCCGACCGAGTTCGCCCTGGCCGGCGCGGGACTGCCGACCCTCGGCCTGCAGGTGGACCGTCCCGCGGACGTCGACATCTACCTCCCGGGTCCCGGCGACACGCGCCACTCCGGATGCACCTCCGCACTCGGGGAGCCCGAACGGCGTACGGTGGTGAGCCTCGATGTGGGTCAGCCGGGAGTTCGGCGCCCCGGCGACTTGGCCGGCCCGATGCCCGCCACGGTGATCGGCACCGGGCTGTATCGGTGGTCTGTCGAGTGTGCTCTGTCGCCCGACGTGAGGGGACCGGGCTCACCGACCCTGGGGTGATCGCAGGTCGCTCCGAGGAGACGTTCGTGAGGGGTGCCAGTGGGCGGAGCGAGACCGGACGGGTACGCGAGAGGGCGTGCCACCAAGGCGGCCATTGTCGCGAAGGCGACGGAGGTTTTCGCGGAATCCGGCTTCGAGGGCGCCTCACAGCGTGAGATCGCCCGGCGCTGCGGGATTGCCCATGCGACGCTGCTCCACCATTTCCCCACCAAGGCCGACCTGCTCACCGCGGTGCTCGGACAGCGCGACAGCGACCAGACGCCCGCCTTGACCGACCGGAGGTGGGGCCTGGAGGAGCTGTTCGGCTACTTCATCCTGTTGGCCCGTCAGAACGCCACCCGGTCGGGGCTCACCCGGCTGCACCTCTTGCTGGAGGCCGAGGCGGCCAACCCGAATCATCCGGCACGCGACTATTTTGTCGGCCGCAACGCGATGTGGGTGAAGGCGGTCACGACGGTCGTCGCCCGCGAGACACGGGAGCACCCGCTGGCAGTCGACCTGGACGCGGAGTCCGTGGCCCTGATGACCATTGCCCTGTGGGACGGGCTCCAGCTCGTCGAGCCGCTCGCCGCCGAGCACGTCGACGTTGCGGCCGTGCTGTCGAAGTGGTTCGAGCTCCTGCTCGGCCATCCGTTGCCGGCCAAGGGCTCCGATCTGGAGGTCTTGTCGAGCGCCGAGGACCCGCCGAAGGAGGTGCCGCCACGGTGAGTGGGCTCCTGCGACAGGCCCTCCGGCTGCCGACAGCCGGTCCGACCGGATCCGGGGGGATACTCGACGGGTGTCCACACCGCGCTACAAGCTGCTCACGCCGGGCCCACTGACCACCACCGCCACCGTCAAGCAGGCGATGCTCGTCGACCACTGCACCTGGGACGACGACTACAAGTCCATCACCCGCGACATCCGTCGACGTCTGCTGGCGATTGCCGGCGTCGCCCCCGCGTCGCCCGCCGACCCCGGGACGTACACGACCGTCCTCCTCCAGGGCAGCGGCACGTACGGGGTGGAGGCCGTGCTGTCCAGCGTCGTCGCCGAGACCGACCTGTTGCTGATCTGCGCCAACGGCGCGTACGGCGAGCGGATGGTTGAGATCTGTCGGTGGAACGCCATCCCGCACGTGGTGGTGCGGACGGCGCACAACTCCGTGCCGTCGGCCGACGCGGTGGAGGCGGCGTTCGCCGACCACCCCGGGATCACGCACGTGGCGATGGTGCACTGCGAGACGACCACCGGCATCCTCAACGAGGTGGCCCCCATCTCGGCCGTGACCCGCGCGCACGGGGCGACCTTCATCCTGGACGCGATGAGCAGTTTCGGGGCCGTGCCGATCGACCTGACCGGCTGGGGCATCGACTACCTCATCTCGTCGGCGAACAAGTGCCTGCAGGGCGTGCCGGGCTTCGTCTTCGTCATCGCCCGCACAGCTGCTCTGGTGGCCACCGAGCACATCGCGCGCAGCCTGTCGCTCAACCTCTACGCGCAGTGGCAGGCGATGGAGGCCGACGGCAAGTGGCGGTTCACCTCCCCCACCCAGGTGGTGCTGGCCTTCGCGCAGGCGCTGGCGGAGTTCGTCGAGGAGGGCGGGGTGGCCGTCCGCGGTGCCCGGTATGCCGAGAATCAGCGGGTGCTGACGGCCGGGATGTCCGCGCTCGGCTTCCGGCCCTGGCTGGATCGGGCCGTCCAGTCGCCGATCATCACCACCTTCGGCTACCCGGAGGGCGTCGCCGTCGACTTCGCCGACATGTACGGCTGGATCAAGGAGCGCGGCTACGCGATCTATCCCGGCAAGCTGACCGAGGCCGACACCTTCCGGATCGGCAGTATCGGCGAGGTCGACGCCGACGACATGCGGGCGGTCTGCGGCATCGTCGGTGACTATCTGCGTGAGCGGGCCGGGTCAGTCGGTGGTGGGGACGCGGTCGAGGTCGGCCAGCCACAGCTCGGCTGAACTGTCCGACGGCATTCGCCAGTCCCCACGCGGGGACAGCGACCCGCCGCGGACCACCTTGGGGCCGTTGGGCAGCGCCGACCGCTTGAACTGGGCGAAGCCGAAGAACCGTCGACAGAACACGCCCAGCCACTTCTTGATCTCCGGCAGGTCGTACGCCACTCGGTCCTCGGCGGGGAACCCCTCGGGCCAGGCGCCGGCCTGCGCGTCGTGCCAGGCGTGCCAGGCGAGGAAGGCGATCTTGGCCGGCAGCATCCCGCGCCGCAGCACGTGGAACAGGGTGAAGTCCTGCAGGCTGTACGGGCCGATGGTCGCCTGGGTCGACTGCGGCGTGGCGCCGTCGCCGACCGGGACCAGCTCGGGGGTGATCTCGGTGTCGAGGATCGCCCGCAGGGTGGTGGCGACCGTCGGGTCGAACTGGCCCGAGGTGATCACCCACCGGATCAGGTGCTGGATGAGGGTCTTGGGCACTCCGCCGTTGACGTTGTAGTGCGACATCTGGTCCCCGACACCGTACGTGCACCAGCCCAGCGCCAGCTCGGACAGGTCCCCGGTGCCCAGCACGATGCCGCCGCGCTGGTTGGCCAGCCGGAACAGGTAGTCGGTACGCAGCCCGGCCTGGACGTTCTCGAAGGTGACGTCGTAGACCGGCTCCCCTTGCGCGAAGGGGTGTCCGAGGTCGGTCAGCAGTTGCCGTGCGGCCGGCCGGATGTCGATCTCGGCGAAGGTGACCCCCAGCGCGGTCGCCAGGGCCGTGGCATTGGATTTGGTGTGCTCACCGGTGGCGAAGCCGGGCAGGGTGTAGGCGAGGATGTCGGTCCGCGGCCGGCCGATGCGGTCCATCGCCCGAGCCGCGACGATCAGGGCATGGGTGGAGTCCAGCCCGCCGGACACGCCGATGACGACCTTCGGCTGACCGATCGCCGCCAGCCGCTGCTCCAGGCCGCTGACCTGGATGTTGTACGCCTCGTAGCAGTCCTGGGCCAGCCGGGCCGGGTCGGCCGGCACGAACGGGAAGCGGGCCACCGGCCGACGTAGGCCGAGATCGCCGGAGGGCGGGTCGAGGGTGAAGCTGACCGTACGGTAGGCATCCGTGCGCTCCGCGTGGGCGCGGCGGTTGTCGTCGAAGGTGCCCTGGCGGATGCGGTCGGCGACGATCGTGCCGAGGTCGATGTCGGCGATCGCGTCGCGGGGTCCCCGCGGGAAGCGTTCCGACTCGGCCAGCAGGTTGCCGCTGTCGTACACCAAGGTCTGCCCGTCCCAGGACAGGTCGGTGCTCGACTCGCCCTCCCCCGCGGCCGCGAAGACGTACCCGGCGATCAGGCGGGCGGACCCGGACGCGCACAGTAGTCTGCGTTCCTCGGCCTTGGCGACGGTGATCGGGCTGCCGGACAGGTTGGCGATGATCGTCGCACCGGCCAGGGCCGCCTCGGCCGAGGGCGGTATCGGCACCCACATGTCCTCGCAGATCTCGACGTTGAGGACGAAGCCGGGCAGATCCTCGGCGGCAAAGAGCAGATCCGGGCCGAAGGGCACCTCCTGCCCGGCCACCGTGATCGTGCCGCGCACGTCGTCGCCGGGCGCCACCTGGCGGCGCTCGTAGAACTCCCGGTACGTCGGCAGGTAGGACTTCGGCACGACGCCGAGCACCTCACCATGGTGGATGATAACGGCGCAGTTGTAGATCCGGTGGCGACGGTGCAGGGGCGCGCCGACGACGATCACCGCGCCGATGTCGGTGCTGGCGGTGACCAGGTCGGCGAGCGCCTCCCGGGTGCCGGCCAGCACCGCGTCCTGCATCAGCAGATCCTCGATGGCATAGCCCGTCAGGCACAGCTCCGGGAACACCGCCAGCACCGCGCCGGCCTCGGAGACCCGACGGGCCCGGTCGGCCACCGCTGCCGCGTTGGCCCGTGGTCGGACCATCGCCACCGGGAACGTACAGGCCGCCACCCGGGCGAAACCGTGCTGGTGGAGGTTCCAGAAGTCCATGCCCCCAGCATGGCACGCCCGGGTGCGGGTGTTCGGCTCAGCGGCGGCGGATGAGCAGGGCGGCGCCTCCGGCGAGGGCCGCCGCGGCCAGCAGCACACCGCCCAGCGCGCTGCCGCCGGTGGCGGCCAGCGGGCCCGGTCGGTCACTGTCGCCGGCGACCGGCGCGGCCGTCGGGGTCGGCTCGCCGGACGGTTCGGCGCCGGGTGTGGCGGTCACCGTCGGTGTGGCGGACGGGAGGGTCGGTGTGGCGGACGGGGTGGTGGGCGTGGCGGAGGGCGTGGGGGTTGAGGTGGGCGTGGCGGACGGCGTCGGCGCCGGGTCACCGATGGTGAACTCGTCCAGCACCACCGGCGCTTTCTCCGGGGTGCGGACGTCGTAGATGTAGCTGGTCACGGTGTTGGTCGCCGTGTGCAGCACGTTGAACACCGCGTGATCGTTGCTCTGCACGAACGGGAGTTCGTTCCCGTCGGCGTCGGTCAGCCCCTCACCGGTCGGGTAGATCGGCTTCAGCCCGCCCGGGTTGCCCTGCGCGAGGTAGTTCGACGCGTCCCACGGCTCCGGCGGAACCGGGCGGGACCTGCCCGACAGCTCGTCGAAGGCCCCGTACGAGTTGCCGGTGTTGGAGGCCTCCAGCCACTGGGTGCCGTTGTCGGACCGGAAGCGGTTCCACAGGTGGGAGTGCCCGTTGTACACGAGGTCGACGTCGCTGCTCTCCAGCAGCGGTTCCAGATCGTTGAGGAGGATATTGCCCGAGGCCGGGTACTCGTAGCGAACGCCGACGAGGGCGCCGCTGTCGTCGTGCTCCTCGATCCGCTGGGGGTGGGCGAAGGACGGCATGATGTTGTCACCGAGCCCTTGGGGTCCCTCGTGCAGCATGACGATCTTGTAGCGCGCCGACCGGTACTCCTCGCTCGCCAGCTCCTGGCTCAGCCACTCGTACTGCTCGCTGCCGACGGCCAGGTCCTCGAAGATGTGTTCGCCGTATCCCTGTGCCAGCGGGTCGTCCAGGTTCGCGGCAGCCTCCTGATACCTGCTGGTCGAGGTCCGCTCGGTCGGGTCGGGGGTGGCATCGGCGCCGCGCCAGATGCGGGTGGAGTACAGCGAGATCAGCCGGACGTCGCCGTACGTCGTCGCATAGTACGTCTCGCCGCCGGGCGAGTCGTCGGGCAGGGTGAAGAGCTCCTCGTAGGTCCGGGTGCTGAACGAGTTGTTCTCGATCCACCGCTCCCGGACGGCCGGATCGCTCGAGGGGTTGATCTCGGTGCTGCGCTGCTCGTACGCCTGCTCGGCGATCTCCCGCGGGACCGGCGAGCCGAACGCTCCGCCCAGGGAGGTCGCGCCGTCGCGGCGGCCCATCACCTCGTGGTTGCCGATGGAGGGGTAGAGCACGGCGTTCTGCAGGATCTCGCCACCCCGGTAGACGGTCCCCTCGGTGGAGGCCCGGCCCCCGTTGCCCTGCGCCGCGGCGAAGAACGCGCTGCCACGGGTGTCGTCGAACCATTCACTGGCCCGGTCGGGCACGTTGGCCAGGTCGCCGGCCATGAAGACGGCGTCGATGTCGCCGAGGGTCTCGGCGGCCTTCTGCAGATTGGCAGGGGTGTTCGCCATCGCCTGGTGGTCGCTGGTGAGCATGATGGTCAGGTCCGACCCGGGACCCGGCAACGGCTGGAGGGAAAAGGTCCCCGACGCCACCCAGTCGTCCCCATCGAGCGAAACGACCCGGTAGGGGGTGCGGTGATCGCCGGTCAGACCGGTCACCTCGGCCTCATGGCGCCAGACCTCGCGCGGCACGATCGAGCCGGCCTCGGGCAGGCGGTCCTCCGGCAGATGGGACGACGAATCCTCCGCCATCCGCGAGTATGTCGTGGAGTCCGCGGCCACGATCGTCACCCCGGGGATCGCCGTGCCGGCCGCAGCGGCACGCAGCCGGTCCTCGCTCAGGTGTGCGACGGGTTCGCCGACCAGGACGACATGGGCCTCGCCGGCGAAAGCGGTGTTCCACACCACGTGCACGCCGTCGGCCGACGGCGCCTGAAGATAGGGATCGGACAGCAGCTCGGTGCTGCCGACCGGATCGGTGGAGGGTGCCGGGTCCGCCGCGCCGGCCGGCCCGGCGACCAAGGCGGTCACGACGACCGCGGCGGCCAGGCCGGCGCCGATCCGGTGCAGGGGGCGATCGGGGGCACGGTGGGGAGATCTGCGCATGGGTCAACTCCTCGTCGGTGGTGGCCACGTCACGGGCCTGGCATGAAGCTAGGCGGCAGATGTGACGAGTCGCCGACAAGGAGTTGAACGCCTCGTGCTGTTAGGTGTCTGTCGGGGACAGCCCGGCTCCCCGCTCAGCCCGCGAGCGACCGGCTCGTCGGCAGCCACACCCGCATCGTGGCCGGCCCGCGGTTTCCCCAGGAGTGGTACGGGATCAGGGGCAACTCGATCGCCTCACCGGCGCGTGCCCGTGGGCCCGGGCCGTACGGCCAACCGGCCGACGTACGGTCCACCAGGCGCCCGTGGGCGACGACGCGCTCCCCCGGCCCGGCCGCGCCGTCCGCCTCGAGGGTGTCGATGGTGACCCCGTCCACGGCCAGGTCACCCGGCAGGTCGGTCGACTCCAGGCACATCACCACAGGGCCGCGCTCCACCGCGACACACCCGCGCACGGCGTCGATCCGGTCGTCGGGAACGGTGATCCTGGCGGCGATCGGCAGGTCGAGCACAATCTCGTCCCCGTCGTGGAGCTCCCGCGCAACGGACCCGACGGGACCGGCGACCGGCACGCCGTCGAGGGTGGCGCCGTGGGCCCAGCCGGGAATCCGGACGTCAAGCCGGACCGGACCGGCGGGGGCGTGATCGACCCGGATGGTGACCCGGCCGTCGCGAGGATAGTCGGTGGCCACGCTCAGGCCGATCCGACGGCCGTCGCCGAGCGCGGCGTCGATCCGGGTCGGCAGGAACTGCAACAGTTGGAGGCCGCCGTCGCCGGTGGTCGTGACGTAGCTGCCCAGGGACGCCAGCAGCCGGGCGACGTTGGGTGGGCAGCACGACACCTCAAACCACGGCGCCCGCAGCGAGGAACTGGCCCGCGTACTGACCCGGTTCGGGTCGGCCGGCGCCCCCGGCGTACGGACCTGGAGCGGGTTTGCGTAGAAGAACGACCGTCCGTCCTCGGCGACGGCGGCGGCGATCACGTTGTAGAGGGTCCGTTCGATGACGTCGCCGTAGGCCAGATCCCCGGTGGCCAGCAGCAGCCGCCAGGCCACCATGATCGAGGCCACCCCGGCGCACGTCTCGCAGTAGGAACGGTCCGGCGGCAACTCGAAGTCGGCGCCGAAGGCCTCGTCCTGGTGGTGTGCCCCCATCCCGCCGGTGATGTAGGTGCGGCGGGCCAGGGTCTGATCGTACTGGCGCCGGGCGGTCGCGAGCAGCTCGGAATCGCCGGTCTCCACCGCGAGGTCGACCACTCCGGCGGTGAGGTAGAGCGCACGGACGGCGTGGCCGCGCAGCACCTGCGCCTGGCGGACCGGAACGTCGTCCTGCCAGTACTCGGCGCCGAACTCGCCCTCGCCGAGCAGGCCGTGGCCGCGCCGTTCGACGAACAGGCGGGCCTGGTCCAGGTAGCGCTCCTTCCCGGTGACCCGGTAGAGCTCGACCAGGGCGGTCTCGATCTCGGGATGGCCGCAGACCCCCTGGCGACCCTCCGGGCCGAAGGCGTCGCACACGTGGTCTGCGGCCCGGATCGCGACCCGGGCCAGTCCGTCCTCGTGACCGGTGCGCATGCGCGCCACGCCGGCCTGGATCAGGTGTCCGTAGCAGTAGAGCTCGTGGCCCCAGGTCAGGTTGCTGTAGCGGTCCGGCTGGCCGGGGTTGCCGAAGGCGGTGTTGAGGTAGCCGTCGGGCCGTTGTGCGGCGGCCACCAGCGCGGCGATCTCGTCGATCCGGTCCGACAGGTCGGTGCCGCCGACGCGGCCGGTCTCCCAGGCCATCGCCTCCAGCAGTTTGTAGATCTCCGAGTCGGAGAACTCCCGGCCGTGGCGATGGCCGGCGATCCCGCCGTCGCGGACGAGGGCGAAGTTGCCGACCCAGCCGAGCTCGTGCTGCCAGTGCTGGCAGTGCGGAATGGTCGCCTCGGCGTTGACCTGCTGGCGGCGCTGCCAGAATCCGCCGGTGATCGCGACGTCGCTGACCCCGAGCGGCAGGACCGCCCCGGCCGACGGGGAGACCGGTGCCGGCGGATGACGGAGTGTTGTGGACACGATGACCCTCCTGGGGACATGGAAGTGGCGTGATGCGGGGGCGTCCGGGACCTGCGGGGCCGGGTCAGCCCTTGACGGCCCCGGCGGTGAATCCCTTGACGTAGTACTTCTGCAGGGCGAGGAAGAGGAATCCGGCAGGGATGGTCAGCACGACCACGCCGGCGGTGGTCAGCCCGTAGTCGATGACGCCCATGGTCTGCTGGCGCATGTTCACCAGGGCCAGCGGCAGCGGCGCGTTCTGCATGCTCAGCAGGTACAGCGACACCATGAAGTCGTTCCAGGCGGCCAGGAAGGAATACAGCCCGACGGTGATCAGGGCCGGTACCACGGCCGGGACCATCACCCGTACGAAGGCGCTCACAGGGCCGCAGCCGTCGATCATCGCGGCCTCCTCCAGCTCGCGGGGGATGGCGGCGAACGCGTTACGCATCATGAACACGCCGAACGGCAACTGGAACAGGGCGAGAACCAGACCGACGCCGACCAGGGTGTCCTGCAGGCCGATGTCCTTCATCCACACGATCAGGGGGATGAGCAGGGCGGCGTACGGGACCATCATCACCGACAGCACGAGCATGAACAGCGCCCGGCCGCCGCGGAAGCTGAACCGGGCGAAGGCATAGCCGCCGGTGGCGGAGACGATCAGGCTGACCAGCACGGTGACGACGGTGACCACGGCCGAGTTGCGCAGGTAGACGCCCAGCCCGTAGCCGTATTCGCCGAGGGTGAGGTAGTTGTTCAGGCCGATGCCCGAGGTCTGCGAGGTGCCCGGGTGCGGGCTGACCGAGGAGACCACGGCCCAGATCAGCGGCAGCAGGAAGCTGATCGCCAGGATGCCGGTCAGGACGTAGTAGACGACGCGGTCCGCGACGGAACGCCTGTTCATGGTCAGTCCTCCTTCTCGTCCACACCCATGGCCCTCAGTTGAAGGGCATTGAGCAGGACCAGCGCGACGAGGACGAGCACCGACAGGGCGGCCGCCATGCCCAGGTCCTTCTTCGTCTCGAACGCGTACTTGTAGATGAGCAGGACCACTGTCATGGTCGCGTTGTTCGGGCCCCCC
>CAZGWN010000008.1:0-62348 GCA_964528755.1 uncultured Propionibacteriaceae bacterium | reverse complement strand
ACTCCGCGATGTCTTGAGACATAGCTCCGGTATCTCCTGAACCACCACACTGTCAGCCCGACGTAAAGTCCCGGAAACTCAAGGGTTTCCGGGACTTTTTCTGTAGGTGGATGTGATCCCGTCATCGAAAACCCATCACTTTGACGCCCTCACGGCCCGCTCGGGCCGCCGCGTTCCGGTAGGGGAGCGACCGTGCCGGTTGCTCCCGATTCGTGGGGGAGTACGACGCACCTGTGCGGTATGGACACCGAACACCGCCCGACCGGCAACCCTTGGGGCCTGAAGCCGCTGCTCGACGTCGGCGTCCTCGCCCACGAGCGTCGCTGAGGCGCACCCACAGGCGTACCTTGTGGTCGGGAACACACTTGGTGGATCGAGGCTGATGATGCTGGTGGGACGCCACGCGGAACGGGAGGCGATCGAGCGGCTGCTCGATGGCGCTCGCGCTGGGCGCAGCGGCGCCCTCGTGATCCGGGGGCAGGCGGGCATCGGCAAGACGGCGTTGCTGGACCACGCCCGGGTCCTCGCGGCCGCGGACTTCCGCATCGTGACCTGTGCCGGCGTCGAGTCGGAGACACCCCTCGCATTCGCCGCGCTGCATCAGCTCTGCCTGCCGCTCATCGACGGGATCAACACGCTCCCGGATTCCCAGCGTGACGCGCTCGAGACCGTCTTCGGCATGCGAACGGCCCGCGCACCCGATCTCTTCCTCGTCGCGCTGGCCACGCTGAGCCTGCTGACGGATGCAGCGGAGTCCGGCCCGCTCCTGTGCTGCGTCGACGACGCCCAATGGATCGACGACGCGTCAGCACGCGTGATCGCGTTTGTCGCCCGGAGGCTTGAGCAGGACCGCGTGGCGGTGCTCGTCGCCGTACGGGATCTCGGCCGCGACGAACTGCACGAGGGGGCCGGCGCCTCGGTCTGGGACGGCGCACTCGAGCTACCCCTCACCGGCCTCGGCGACGCCGAGGCGCAGTCGCTCCTCGAGAGGGAGCTGTCTCTCCCGCTGGCTGAGTCGCTGCGAGACAGGATCATCGCCGAGGCGGGAGGCAATCCGCTAGCGCTTGTCGAGTTCTCCCGTCGGGCGCCCCTGGCCGAGCTCGCCGGCGGCTTCGAGTCGCCCGGCCTCATCGCCGTCCCCCGCCGGATCGAGGAGTCGTATCGTCAGCGCTCTGCCGGGCTGGCCGCGGATGCGCAGCTCTTCCTCCTGCTCGCCGCCGCCGACGCGACGGGGGATGCGGTGCTGCTCTGGCAGGCCGCCGAGCGCCTCGGCCTCGGCAGAGAGTCGGTCGAACCCGCTGTCGACGCGGGGCTGCTCAAGGTCGACACCCGGGTGCGCTTCCGGCATCCGCTTGTCCGATCCGCCGTCTACCGAACGGCGGTGCCCGCGGATCGTCGGCGCGTCCACCGTGCGCTCGCCGCGGTCACAGATCCGCGGACCGACCCCGACCGGCATGCGTGGCACTGCGCTGCGGGTGTGGTGAAGGCGGACGAATCCGTCGCGGACGCCCTGGAGCACTCCGCCGCGCGAACGACGGCCCGCGGCGGCACCGCGGCCGCGGCGGAGCTCCTGCAGCGCTCCGCGGAACTCACTCCGGACCCGGGCGTCAGGTCGCGGCGGGCGCTCGCGGCCGCGCAGGCGAAGCACGACGCCGGTGCCTCCCGCGTGGCTCGCGAGCTGCTGACGGTCGCCGAGCTCGGCCCGCTCGACGCGTTTCGGCGTGCGCGCGTCGATCTGCTGCGCGCCCAGATCGCCTTTCACCTGGCGCCGGGGCCCGAGGCGCCCGAGTTGCTGCTGGCGAGCGCCGAGAGGCTGTCCCCACTGGATCCCGGCCTCTCGCGGGAGACCTACCTGCGGGCCCTGGACGCTGCGCTCGTCACCGATCCCGCGCGGGTGGCCCGCGTGGCGAAGGCAGCGCGTGCCGCGCCACCTCCGCCGGGGGAGCCGTCCGCGGCGGACCTGCTGCTGGATGCTCTGATCACGACCTTCGCGGAGGGCTACTCGGCCGGATCCGTTCCGGTGCGGCGCGCGATGGCGGCGTTCCGGGATCGGGGCTTCACTGACGCCGGCACGGCGGATCCGAGGGAACGTCGTTGGCTGTGGCTGGCGACGCGCACCGCCGTGGCGTTCTTCGATGACGAGACGGGCTTCCTCCTCGCCGAGCGGAACGCCCACCTCGGGCGAGAGGCGGGGGCCCTCTCGACTCTCCCGTTCGCGCTGGGAGCCCTGGCCTCGGCGCAGGCATTGGCGGGTGACCTGGCGCGTTCCGCGGAGACGTCGGCGGAGGAGGCGGCGATCACCCTCGCCACGGGCATCGCGCCGCAGCGGTACGGCATGCTCTTCGCCGCGGCCTGGGGCGGGAAGGAGGGCGAGACGAAGCGGCTGTTCCGGGCGAGCATGGAGAACGCCGGAGAGCGCCGGGCGGAGGCCGGCACGGCCCACTACGCGCTGGCCGTCCTCTACAACGGCCTCGGCCGGTACGAGTCGGCGCGGGAGGCTGCCGGGACGTCGCTGGAGACGGGGGAGCTCGTCAATGGCAGCCTCACCCTCCCCGAGCTGGTCGAGGCGGGTGTCCGGGCGGGCGATCTCGCTGCCGCTCGCGTCGCTGAGGCCGAACTCTCCGTGCGGGCGGCCGCGAGCGGCACGCCGATGGCACAGGGGCTCGCGGCGCGTTCGCGGGCGCTCCTCGCCGGCGGCGCAGACGCGGAACGGGACCACCGGGAGGCGATCGAGCGGCTGAGCGAGACCAGGATGGTGGGTCACCTCGGCCGCGCCTACCTGGTGTACGGCGAGTGGCTGCGGCGGGAGGGGCGGCGGCAGGCGGCGCGCGAACAGCTTCACACTGCCCACGAGTTGCTGTCCGGGGCGGGCGCAGCGGCGTTCGCTGCACGCGCGGGCAGGGAGCTGCGCGCGACGGGCGCGCGTCCTCGGCGGCGCACGGAGGAGCCGGCCGACGCGCTGACCCCGCAGGAGCAGCTGATCGCCGGCCTGGTCGCCTCCGGAGCCACGTCCCGTGAGGTCGGGGCACAGCTGTTCCTGAGCTCCCGAACCATCGACGCGCACCTGCGCAGCATCTACCGAAAGCTCGGGATCAACTCCCGCCGGCAGCTGCCGGACGTCCTGGTTCGCTGATGCATGCGAGGCGGGTTACGCAATCGTTGCCGACGCGAGCGATGCGCCCTGCTTGAGAAGTTCTTCCTGGTACGGCGCACGGGCGCCGTGCGCTCAGGAGGACGGGATGGCCTGGAGTACGAGAGAGCTCGCGGATCTTGCCGGAACCACGGTGAACACGGTGCGTCACTACCACCTCATCGGGCTCCTCGAGGAGCCGGAGCGCCGTTACAACGGATACAAGCAGTACCGCAGCCGGCACCTCATCGAGCTGGTGCGCATCCGGCGGATGGTCGATCTGGGCGTGCCGCTCGCGCAGATGTCCGAGGCTGGGAACGGGGCGCCGGGGACCCTGCGCTGCCTCGATGAGCGGCTGCGGGCGGGAATCGAGCGACTCGAGCGCGCGCGTGCCGATGTCGCGGCCATCGCCGGGGCGAACGCGCCCCTGGACACGCCGCGCGGCTTTGAGCTCGTCGCGTCCGAGCTGTCTGCCCCCGATCGCGCCTTCCTGCAGCTGTGCGCGCGCCTTGCCGATCAGGAGACGCTGCCGGGCCTGGCGGAGACGATCGCGCGCGAACCACGTTCCGTGCGTGAGGCCTTCTGGGCGCTCGCCGCGGACGCCGACGACGGGGCGCGGTATCGGGTCGTCGACGGGATCACCCGATCCGCAGTGAACTGGCGCGGGCTGAGCGGATCGGGTACGCAGGGGCGCGTGCTCGCCGAGGCTCGGCGTGATCTGTACAACAGCGCCCAGCAATGGGTCATTGTGGAGGCGGCGCGTGCTGCCGCGTTCCCGTCATCCGTCGCTGCGACGGACGGCGAGCGCTCCGCCGAGTGCGCCGGCGTTCGCTGAGGACGCTCAAGCGCCCCCGCCCGCGTCAAGAACTCCTCGCGCGACCAGATGGTCGCGCTTGACGGTACGGCCGTATCGATCGTAGGTGCGCCGAGTGGAGCCTCCGGCGCCGATCAGCGCCGTCGGCACGCTCGGCAGCAGTCCTCGCAGCGGCTGGGTGCCGCGGTCGGCCACGCCGGTGCCGTACTGGTGGGCCCACCCGCCGGTGAAGACGCGCTCGATCCAGCCCTTCATCAGCGCGGGCATCGCCCACCAGGACACGGGGAACACGAACGCGATCAGGCCGGTCTTGCTCGACAGATGCTTGTGCAGCGTGCATGAGGCGACCCCGGCGGCGTCGGTGATCTGGTCGATGCCGGTGCCGGCGAGGCCCCGCCTGTCGAAGACGGCCTCCGCCGCCTCGATGATGCGATCTCGCGTGGTCATCGGACCAAGCAACACGATCGTTTGACGTGTGTGCGCATCACTTGACCCGGTGGTTGCCACAGGGTCTCTGATCGTATCGAGCGGCCGGCGTCCGGCCGACCTGCGTCGAAAGGAACGATCATGGGATTTGTCACTGTTGGACAGGAGAACAGCTCTCCGGTGGAGCTGTACTACGAGGATCAGGGCCTGGGGCAGCCGGTCGTCCTGATCCATGGGTACCCGCTCAACGGGCACAGCTGGGAGAAGCAGACGCGCGAGCTGCTCGCCGCCGGCTACCGGGTCATCACGTACGATCGCCGCGGTTTCGGCCGCTCGTCCAAGGTCGGCACGGGATACGACTACGACACCTTCGCGGCCGACCTGAACGCGGTGCTGGAGAAGCTTGACCTGCGGGATGTCGTGCTGGTCGGCTTCTCGATGGGCACCGGCGAGCTCGCCAGGTATGTGGCCCGCTACGGGCATGAGCGCGTCGCGAAGCTGGCCTTCCTGGCATCGCTGGAGCCGTTCCTCGTGCAGCGGGAGGACAACCCCGAGGGAGTCCCGCAGAAGGTCTTCGAGGGCATTGCGGCGGCGGCGAAGGGCGACCGCTTCGCGTGGTTCACGCAGTTCTACAGCGACTTCTACAACCTGGACGAGACCCTCGGCTCCCGGATCTCCGAGCAGGCCGTCGCCGGAAGCTGGAACGTGGCGATCGAGAGCGCTCCCGTCGCAGCGTACGCGGTGGTCCCGTCGTGGATCGAGGACTTCCGTGGCGACATCGAAGCGGTGCGCGCCGCGGGCAAGCCCGCCCTGATCCTGCACGGCACGAAGGACAACATCCTTCCGATCGATGCCACGGGCAGGCGCTTCCACGCCACTTTCCCGGAGGCGGACTATGTCGAGGTCGACGGCGCTCCCCACGGTCTGCTGTGGACCCACTCGGACGAGGTCAACGTTGCGCTGAAGGAGTTCCTGGAGAAGTGACGACGACGGACGGGGAGGAGCAGGGCGGCGCGCCCGTCGCCGGGTTTCGCTGCCTGGCCCTCCCCGCCGGGCACGGCCGAACGCCAGGCATGTGAACGGGAGGGGCAGGAGATGGCGTGGAGCACGCGCGAGCTGGCGGAGCTGGCAGGGACGACGGTTAACACGATCCGTCACTACCACCGCATCGGGCTGTTGGAGGAGCCCGAGCGTCGCTACAACGGGTACAAGGAGTACGAGGTGCGGCACCTCGTGAGGCTGCTCCGCATCCGGCGCCTCGCCAACCTCGGCGTGCCGCTGTCCCAGATCGGCGGTGTCAGCGCCGGCGGCGAGCACACACCGGACCTTCTCCGCGAGCTCGACGCGGAGCTCGCGGAGAACATCAGGCATCTGCAGAAGACGCGCAGGGAGATCGCCGCGATCCTTCGCGACCGTGCGACGGCCCACATGCCTGCGGGGTTCGAGTCCGTCGCCTCGCGTCTGTCCGAGGCCGACTCATCCATGATCCACATCTACAGGCAGCTCCTCGACGAGGAGGCGCTGGCGGACGTGCAGAAGATGGCCGAGGCCGACTCCGACGAACTCGGCGCGGTGATCGACCGTCTGCCGGCCGACGCGGACGAGGACACGCGGCAGCAACTGGCCGTACGGCTGGCGAAGACGCTGGCGCAGAACTATCGGGACTACCCGTGGCTCATCGATCCCGCGGCGCACCTCGCCAAGGGTGGGCGCGTCGCGGCGCAGACCTTCGTGGATGCGGTCACCGAGCTCTACAACCCGGCGCAGCTCGACGTGCTCGTCCGTGCGAACGCGCTCGCGAGTGAGCTGCTGGCGCAGGACGACTCCGATGCTTGACCGTGTGCCCACGACATCCGTTCTGCTGGACGGACGACGCGGTGACGCGTGCAGATGCCGCGCACGAGCGAGTGAGGAAGCGAGAGGCATGAGGATGAACGAGCAGCCGGGCGCGGAGCGCGGCGGAGGAACTATCGCAGGAGAGGGCACTCTGTGCTACGTGCTCGCCGGCGCCGTTCTGGCGGAGCTCGGCCTCGGAAGGCACGTACGTACGCTCGTCGGCCCCGCGCAGCGCGGGGTGAGCGCCATGGTCGTCGTCATCGGGGTTCGCTCCTGTCCGTTGGCGCCTCCTCTGTCGTCATCGTCGCCCGATGATCCACCTCGAAGACGATCCGTCCCGACGATCGCGTGGCGCCCTGCTCGATCCAGGACGCGAGATCGGTCCAGGGCCTGCGATCGAGGTCGCCCACATCGAGCGACCGGTCCTGGGCGAGGTAGGCCATGTCGGGGGCCAGATCCGACTCCGCCCCGAGGAAGAAGCTCGAGATGCTGCGACCGGACGTCATCGGATCCGCGACGAAGGCGCCGTAGGGGAAGTGCTCGCCGGAGCCCGCAGCATGACCGAGTGCGATCACGGTCGACTCGGGCTCGAGCAACGCGTATGCGTCGACGAGATGCTGTCCCCCGACGACGTCGATCGCGCCGTGGACGCGGGATTTCACAGAGCTGAGCGTGGCGTGCGTCTCCTCCGCGCCGAGCGCGCGGAGAGCAGCATGCTGTTGGACGTTACGCGCGACGGCGACGACTCGCGCGCCCGACCTCGCCGCGAGCTGAACCGCGAAACGCCCTACCGAGCTCGTGGCGCCGACGATCAGGATGCGTCGCCCCAGGACCGATCCCAGCCTGCGTAGGGCGCGCAGCGCGCTCGTCGCGGGCACGGGCAGCGTCGCCAGTCGCGCGTGCGGCAGATCAGCAGCTGTCGCCGTCATGGCGTGAGGCACGGCACGCTGCTGCGCCCAGCCGCCGGCTGAGAGGCTGAGGAAGACAACGCGGTCGCCTTGTCGTGGACCGGCTCCATCCGCTGCCGGACACAGCACGACGCCGCTGCCGTCCCATCCGGGGATCGATCCGCGTGGAGCCGTGGACAGCGCCGCGACGTCGCCGGGGTTGGGGGCGAACGCATCCACCCGCACGATCAGCTCATGCGGGAGCGGCACGGGGTCGGGGGCTTCGACGAGCGCCAGGCCGCCCGAGGAGTCGGTCGTCGTCCATGCCAGCATCTCGGTGTCTCTCCTCGCCTCGCGAAGCCGTTGTGCGCTGCGTGTGCCAATAAACACCCTGTGGCCACCACAGGGTCAATCCTTCCCAACGCGATGACCTTGCGGCAGCACCTGCACGGCGTGCCCGATCCGTCCGTCGTCGACCCGGACGCGGGGGAGCACGATCGCGCGCTGTACCCGAAGGTGCACGAGTGGCTGCGCCTTTCGAAGGTGCCCGTGCTGGCCGTCTGGAGGTGCAACGACGAGATCTTCGGTCCGGCCGGCGCCGCCGCATTCCTGCGCGACGCGCTGCACGCGAGGGCCGAGCTGCTCGACGGAGGTCACTTCTTGCTCGAGTCGCGCCTCGCCGAGGTGGCGGGCGCGATCGTTGACTGACGCCGCGGCTTCTGACGCCGATCTCGCCGTCGACCTTGACCCGGTGGTGGGAACACAGGGGCTACTTGTCGTGGGTCCCCTGTGGCCCGCTCAACAGCCGTCGACATCAAGGAGCATCACATGGCCGTGTCGTTGATCAACCCCGAAGGCCACGTCCGCGTGCCGATCTATCACCACGTCGCCGTGGCCGCGGGAAGCCGTCAGGTCTTCCTCGCCGGGCAGGTGGCGTGGGAGGAGAATGGCGAACTCATCTCCGACGATCTGGCCGAGCAGGTCGTGCAGGTCTACCGGAACATCGCCAAGGGCCTGGACGCGGCCGGCGCGACCTTCCGCGACGTGGTCAGGATCACGTGGTACGCCGCGGGATGGAATCGCGAGATGTACGACGCGTTCAACGACGGCATCGCGCAGGCCGCGCAGGAGTTCGAGATTGCGACACCGCCGCTCGCGCTCATCGGCGTTGACGTCCTCTTCGAGCCGGGCATCCTCATCGAAGCGGAAGTGACGGCCGTCGTTGACTGAGCGTGGTACGTCGCGCCGTGACCACGGTGGACGACGGATGAGTGACACACACCGCCAGGAAGCGCCGCCCGCACACGGAAGGAGCGTGTCCGCGCAGTCCGGTCGGGAAGCCCGCAAACGATCACCGCGACGAAACGCGGCGGTCTGGGATTCGACGGCGCGTCCGGTGCGCGCACTGGACCTGTCGAGAGCGCAGGAGCGTGTACGGGATCCGCGACTGCTGCCGCTGCGGTATGCGCGGATGGCGTCCTCCCCGTGGGCATATCTCAGAGGCGCCGCCGCCGTGATGGCCGCAGATCTCGCGTCGTCGACCCACTCGGGACTCACCGTGCAGCTATGCGGTGACGCGCACATACTCAACTTCGGGTTCTGGGCATCGCCTGAGCGGCGGCTGCTCTTCGACGTGCGGGATTTCGACGAGACGCTGCCCGGCCCCTTCGAATGGGACCTCAAGCGGCTTGCCGTCAGCATCCACGTGCTCGCCGACGTGGAGAAGCTGGGCGGCACGTGCGGCGAAGACTCCGCCGCTGCCGCCGTGAGGGGATACCGGAAGGCGATGCGTCGCTACTCGGGTATGGGAGAACTGGATGTCTGGTACGACCAGCTGACCCCGGATGTGCCGTTGCGGGGCCTGTCCTCCGAGTTCGCCGAGGCCGCGGCGCGATCTCTCGAGAAGAAGTCCAAGCGCGCGACGCACCGATGGTCGGCTCGGCAGCTGATCACGGAGCGTGATGGCCGTCGCCGCATCACCCTCGACCCGCTCAAGCGCATGGACGACGGGCTCAGTGACCGGCAGCGCGCGCTCGCGTACCGCCAGGTCTACGAGACCTACCTCGCCTCGATCCCTCCTCATCTGCGCCGACTGGTCGGCCGCTTCACCCACACGGACGCGGTGCGGCAGGTCGTAGGGGTCGGCAGCGTGGGCATGCGCGTTTGGCTGAATCTGCTCGACGGTGGCAGCGGCCGGCAGCCCTTGTTCCTGCAAGCGAAGCAGGCCGAGGCATCCGTCTATGAAGAGTTTCTCGCCCCGAGCGAGTTCTCGAATCATGGCGAACGTGTCGTCGTCGGCCAGCGTCTCATGCAGTCGGCGGCTGACATCTTCCTCGGCCACATGCGCGTGGATGGAATCGACTACTACGTGCGTCAGTTCCGCGACATGAAGATCATTCCCAACGGCAGTGGGATCTCCGCATATCTGCCGCAGTTCGCCCGCGCGTGCGGTCACGCGCTCGCGAAGGCGCACGCCCGAAGCGGTGACCCCGCCGCGATCACCGCGTACATCGGGCGGGGGGGCAGCGTTCGAGGAGGGGATTCTGAGGTACGCACGTGCATACGCGGATCAGACCCATGTGGATCACGCAGACCTCGTCGCGGCGATCTCCGCGGGCGCCGTGCGGTGACCGAGACCTTGACTGTGTTCCCACCACGCGGTGTGGACTGATCGGCATGGGACGAGAACTCGCCGACAGTGCCGGCGCTCCTGTGACGGTCGGAGCGGAGTATGCCGGCGCCCGCGCGGGTGAGCGTCACATCGGACGTTGTGTAAAGAAGGGCGGACTTCCCGTGTCCCGTCGGCACGCGTCCCGGAGTGATTGTTGATGTCGCAGATGAACCAGCCGCTCGCGCAACCCGGCGCGAGCAGAGAGGAGAACCTCATGTCCGAGTTCGACGTTCGCGAGTTCTACGCCCGCTATATCGACGCGATCAACGCGCACCAGTGGGATCGGATCGGGGAGTTCATGCACGACACCGTGCTCTATCACGGACAGACCGTGATGCGTGAGCAGGGAGTCGCGAACTTCGAGAGCATCACCGACGCGATGCCCGATTATCGCGTGGAGCTGAGGGCCGTCACCGTCTCCGGCGACACCCTCGGCAGCTACGCGGTCACTCGCGGCACACCCCTGAAGGAATGGCTGGGACTGACGCCGAACGGGAAGCCGATCGAGATCGAAGAGATCACCGTGTACAAGATCGAGAACGGCAGGTTTGCGCAGATGTCGAACGTGTGGGATGTCGAGGCGCTCAGGAGGCAGCTCGCCCAGTAGTCGCGCCCGGGCGCTGCCTGACACGACCTGGCCGGAGACCGGTCCGGGGATCGGTGCGACTGGACGTCCGCGCGGACTTCGAGCACGCTGTCCTCGCAGGGAGCGACACGGTGACGGTCAACGCCGCCACCGTCGAACACCGCTCGCCGGCGTACATCCCTCCGGGATCCGAGACGCTCGTCCTCGCCGCAGGAGACGCGCCCGTACGCGTCATCCTCCTGGGTGGCGTGCCCCTCGGCGAGCCGATCGTGATGTGGTGGAACGTCGTCGGGCGCGACCACGACGAGGTCGCCACATTCCGGCGTCGCTACCAGGCGGAGCTCGGATTCGAGCCCGCCGACCCGAGGGACGCGGGCGCGCCCGACCTCTTCGGGGCTTTCCCCTCCGGGCAGCCGAAGCCGTCGCCGGCTCCGACCTGCACATCAGGTCGTACCCACCACGACACATGGGGTCGTACGCCGACAAGCCGCCACGCGTCCGGCAGGTCGAGGTTTGCCAACCATCCCGACAGCACGTCGTACGGTCGTCGTGTGCTCACCTGACAAGGTACTACGCGGAGGAGGGAGCCCGGTGGGGGAGGAGAAGTAGCCGCGTCCGTTCTCTGCGACCGACGTCCCTGATCGTGCGCCGAGCCGTTGGGCTCCGGGGGCCCGCTTATGAGAGGTAGGCGGTGAGGAGCCGCTCAAGCGCGGAGTGCGCCTGCGCGCGCGCCGTCTCGGCCTCGTCGTGTTGTGCGATCCATAGGGCGGCTTCGTTCATCGCACCCGAGAGCTGTGCGGTGCTGGCGTCGATCAGATCGCCTGGCACATTCGTGTGGCGCAGGGCGTCGCGTAGGTGCGTTCCAGAGTTCTCGGCGTCCAGCCGGCGCCATTCCTGCCAGCCGATCACCACCGGGGCGTCGATGAGCAGGATGCGCACGGCGGGACCGGACGTGATCGCATCGAGGAACGCATGTGATCCAGCACGGAGCTGATCGCCGGCATGCGGGCCCGCCGCTTCCGCCGCCTGGACGACGGCGGCCGCGACACGAGACTGGAGTGTTGCCGCGACCGCGCCGAACAGTCCCGCCTTGTTCGCGTAGTGGTGGTAGACGGCTCCGCGCGTGACCCCGGCGGCTCTGGCCACATCTTCGAGTGAGACGTCGGCGAAGCCACGCGACGCGAACAGCACGGTCGCCGCGTCGAGGACGCGCTGGGCGGTCTGGGCGGCGTGGGCGGCGGAGGCTCGTGGCATGGACCCTTCCTTTACGTGCGCGGTGTATGTATCCTGATGCCGTTACATGCACAGTGTACGTAAAGGAGAGGTCCATGCCTGCCACCAGCTTCTACCCGGTGTTGATGTCCCACGACGTCGATGCCGCGGCTTCCTTCTACCGTGAGCTCGTCGGCTTCGAGACGACGTTCGAGTCCGACTGGTACGTCAGCCTGCGCCTGGGCGCGTTCGAGTTGGCGATCCTGGCTCACGATCACGCCACGATCCCGGCCGGGTACGGTGCGCTGCCCCGCGGGGTGATCGTGAACCTCGAAGTTGACGACGTCGATGCGGTCCACCGCAACCTGGACAGCAGGCCGGATGTCGAGGTTGTCTTGCCCCTGCGTGACGAGGACTTCGGACAACGTCACTTCATCATCGCAGCGCCCGATGGCGTCCTTCTCGACGTGATCCAGCCCGTGCCTCCCGCCGACGAGTACGCCGACGCCTACGCCCCGGGGTGACTGTTCGTACGGCGGCGTAGCTGTTGACCTGCTCAGGCGTCCCTGAGGTGCACACCTGACCTGTATGACGGTGTCGATGCGGGTGATGAGCGCTGGCGACGGCTACACGTACCTGCTGCGTACCGTCGCGGCCGCGGACGGCCAGGTGTGCCTGACGCGCCTGCCCGCTGACGACGGCACGGACCACCTCAAGCGCCACCGGGCAGCGGGCGATGGCCTGCGAGTGTCAGCAACTGCAAGACCACGTCCACGCCAGAACTTCAGCAGAACGCCGTTGAGGCGGAAACGGATCGATTCAGGAACCCGGTGGACTTCCAGACGTCACCGATCATGCGTACGGTGGCGCTGAGGGCCCGTGGCTCTGCGGGATGGAGCCGGTGCTGCACAAGGAAGGCCCTGTCCTGGATGCACCACAGGCCCTGCCCGGCAACCAGCCCTGGCAGGAGGTGGCGTTCGTGCCGGTCGGCCAGAGGGCGGCAGCGGTAGGGCTGGGTGATCCGTCTCCTGTCGGTGGGCGATCCTGGCGTCGCCAGCATCCAGTTCGCGCCCCTTCTCCGCAGCGTCAGCCAGACGGCGGAAGTGGCCACGATGCGCCCCGCGGCCGCAACGATGCAGATGCCATCAAGCAGTACGCTTCAAACGCACCGACGACCAGGTTTCGGACAGGGAGATATTGCCATTGAGCGTCCAGCCGAACTCCCCCGCGCGTTTCCAGATGCTGTCGCGGTTGATATCGGCCTTGTTGCCCTTCGGGTAACCGATCCAGATGGCCCGTGGCGTCGCGAGGAGTGGGAGCACATTGGTGAGCAGGGCATCGAGTTCGTCCCGGTCGCCGGCGAACATGACTGCGACGCCCGTGGTATCGCGTTCGATACCGACGACAACGGTGACGCCCTCGGGCAGCGGATCGAGCAACGCTCGTTGCTCGGGCGTGGAGGGGCCGAAGAGCAGTTCGGTGTTCGGCTTGACCTGGAGCTTCTCGGCGATGCTACGTGCCATGATGTCGGTCCTTTCGGTGGTCACGTGAGGTGGTGGAGCAGATCGCTCAGGCGGCGCAGAACGTGGCTGCGCCAGCCGCCGTTCATGAACTTCCGAGCAAGCTGCTGAGTCGGGTCATCAGGGTCGAACCCGGCGTGTTCGAGGAACAGGCGGGTGCCCTTGCCCTCCGGTTGCAGCGTCCAGGTCACTGTGGTCGCCATCCCTTCGGGGTGCTCAGGGTCGCCCCAACTGATCGGCAGCCGCTTCTGCGGCACGAGTTCGAGCACCTGGCACGCGATCCGTCCGGAGAACCCGGTCTGGGCGATCGGACGACTGTGGAAGGTGAAGCGATGTCCCACCACAGGCTCGAAGTCATTGGGCATCAGCCACTGCGCCATCAGCTCCGGGGTCGTGAGTGCCCGCCAGAGCTTCGGCGGCGGATGCGGGAAATACTGATCGACCTCGATCCGAGTCAGGTCGTCACTCATGGTCATCCATCCGGTCGAGGACGCCGCCGAGTGCGGTCATCCGGTCGCGCCAGAACCGCTCATAGGGAGTGAGCCAGTCGATCAGCTCGGCCATCGGTTCTCCTGTGACGCGGTAGAACCGATGCCGGCCCTCCTGACGTTCCTCCACCAGGCCGGCCTCGCGGAGAGCACGCAGGTGCTCGGAGACGCTGGGGCGGGCCATGTCGAACCGGCCCGCGAGGTCACCCGCGGTGTGCTCTCCGCCGAGGAGCGCGTCCAGGATGTCGCGGCGGGTGGGGTTGGCGAGTGCGCGGAACACCTCGTCCAGCGGCCCACTCTTGAGTCGGCGAGGCAAACCGGATCAACCCTGCAGCACGTAGCCGTTGCCGTCCGGATCGGAGAACGTCGCCTGCCTGCCCCACGGCATCTCGTTCGGACCGTCAACGACGACGCCCACCGCCTGCAAGCGAGCGACGTCGGCATCAAGGTCGGAGCTCGCGAACAGCGTGCCCTGCCCGCCGCCCGCGGTCATGCCGGGGAACGGCCTGTGCAGCACGAGCGTCGTCCCCTCGGGCGCGCCGACTTCGAGCCAACGGTTGTCGCCGAAGGTCTGGTCGACCTTCACTTCCAGGCCGAGCGCGTCGACGTAGAAGTCTCGGGCACGATCCTGGTCCGAGACGAACACGGTCACGGTCTTCACTGTGTTGATAGCCATGCGCCCATGATAGGTAGGAATATTCCTACTAGTCAAGGATGCCCGTGACGCGACGCGAGTGACCCGACCGGCCGGGCGCCCCATGAGCCATTCCACGAATGCAGGGACACCCGGCCGCTCCAGGCCAGGGCTGGTAGAGTCGCTCTCATGGAGATGATCGAGGTCGACAGAGCCTAGCCACCGAACTGCCGGTGGCTGTCTCTCGTGCGGGCATCACCCGCATCAGTGGACGATCGTTTCTCAACGCACTCACATGAGCCCGTCCCATCTGGGGATGTCGACTCCCGTGCGGTCATCACCGGCACGTTCGCCTCGCACCGACTTCGGTCCCGAGTGCGCGACTGCGAACGCGCGGCCCGCTCAGGTGTACATCAGTCTTCTTGACGTCGAGCAATGGCTCCACGTCGTCGAGGCCGGTCCTGCGCTGCCCACCGGCGTGACCTCCCGCTGCATCGACCCGGTCCCGTAGTCGGTTGTCCTGCCAGCTCTGCTGGCGCCTGCAACCTGCTCACGAAGGCACCTCCATGCAACACCGCACATCACGTTCCCGTGCCCGTCATCGCCGCGCTCACTGGAAGACCACCGCGCCCGCGCTCACCACCTGCACCAACCCCGCCTGCCGAAAGGCAACGCCGCCACACCGTGCATGCCAGCACTGCGGCTTCTACCGAGGCCGTGAGGTCCTCCCGCCCCGAGGCGGCGACACATGAATACCGTCCTGACCACGAGGAGCCGTTGGATGCGTATTCGCGACTACCTCGCCCACACCGGCGAACCGACGTTCCGATTCCGCCAGCTCATCGCCGCCTGGCGGGCCTCGACCGCCGAGACGTTCGCCGACGTCCACGCCCTCCCCGTACGCCTGCGCACCGAACTCACCGAACGCTTCGGCCCACGGCTGCACCCACTCACGGCACTGGAGGTTCAGCGCGATGAGCAGGTCGAGAAGGTGCTGTTCGCCTCGGACAGCGGCGCGCGCATCGAGACCGTCGTCTCGCACTACCGGGCCGGATGGGACTCGATGTGCATCTCGTCGCAGGCCGGCTGCGGCCTGGGCTGCACCTTCTGCGCCACCGGCGCGGTCGGCCTGATCCGCAACCTCACCGCGGACGAGATCGTCGCGCAGGTGATGCACCCGCGCTGGACACGAGCGGGGTTGCCACGGCCCGCGAGCGTCGCGTTCATGGGCATGGGCGAGGCGCTCGCCAACCCGCACGTGTTCGACGCGCTGACCCTGCTGACCGACCAGGCGTACGCCGGCATGTCGGCACGCCGGATCACGGTGTCCACTGTCGGGTTCGCGCCGAACCTCGAACGTCTGGTGAACGAGCACCCGCAGGTGAGCATCACGCTCTCGGTGCACTCGCCGTTCCCGCACCAGCGGGAGCAGATCATCCCCCTCGAGGAGCGGTTCCCGCTCGCACGGAACCTCGACATCCTCGACCGCTACGCCGCCATGAGCCGCAGAAAGGTGTATCTCGCCTATCTGCTGATCGCCGGCGTCAACGACAGCGACGATCATCTCGCGGCGCTGGCCGCGCTGGTCCACAGGCGCTCCCGGCCGGAGCTGTTCCACGTCAGCGTCATCCGCTACAACGAGGCCGCCGGCGCCGCTCCGGAGTATCGCGCTCCTTCGTCGAACCGTGTGGACGAGTTCGTGCACGGATTGACCGCTCGCGGCATCCATGCGACACGGCGGCGCCAGTTCGGCACCGGAATCGACGCGGCCTGCGGCCAGCTCCACGCGAGGTACCTCGCCCGGCCCTCACCGGGGACTGCCCCGATCGAGACAGAACTGATCCACGTCACGCCCGCCGGCGGCTGACGACAGAGAAAGAGAACCACAACAATGTCCACGAAATCCGCCATCACCCTACGCGATCTGACCTTCGAGTGGCCCGACGGCACCATCGCCCTCGACGGCGTCAACGGCACCTTCGGCACCGGCCGAACCGGGCTGATCGGCCGCAACGGTGCCGGCAAGTCCACCCTGCTGCGCCTGATCGCGGGCGAGCTGCGGCCGACCTCCGGGCACATCGACACCGGCGGTGAGGTCGGCTACCTGCCACAGACCCTCACGCTGCGACGCGACACGACGATCGCCGAGTTGCTCGGCATCCGACCGATCCTCGAGGCGATGAAGGCGATCGAGTCCGGCGATGTCGACCAACGTCACTTCGATGCAATCGGCGACGACTGGGACATCGTGGCCCGCGCCGACGAAGCCCTGCACCAGATCGGGTTCGCCGCCGGAGACCTCGACCGCCGTGTTGCCGAGGTCTCCGGCGGCGAGGGCATGCTCGTCGCGATCACCGCCCTGCGCATCCGCCGTACCCCGATCACGCTGCTCGACGAGCCCACCAACAACCTCGACCGCGCAACACGGACCAAGCTGGCCGAGTTCGTCGACCAGTGGCCGGGAACCCTCATCGTCGTCAGCCACGACCTCGAGCTACTGGAACACATGGACCACACCACCGAGCTGTACGCGGGGCGACTGGACACATTCGGCGGCCCGTACAGCGCATGGAAGGAACACCAAGAGCAGGAGCAGGCCGCCGCGGTGCAGGCCGCACGCTCCGCCCAGCAGGCGCTGAAGGTGGAGAAGAAGCAGCGCGTCGAGGCTGAGACGAAGCTCGCGCGACGTGACCGAACCGGCAAGAAGACCCAGAAGGACGGCGGCATCCCCAAGATCCTCGCGGGGAACCGCGCCAGCAAGGCACAGGCATCGGCCGGATCGCTGCGGGCGACCCTCGACGACAAGGTCCAGGCCGCGCAGGCCGCCGTGGACGCGGCCGACGCGCGCGTCCGCGACGACGAACACATCCACCTCGTCCTGCCCGACCCCGACGTCCCTCGCGGGCGTCGCCTGGCAGAACTGGAGGACGAAGGGCGGACCATCGTGATCCAGGGACCGGAACGCGTCGCGCTCATCGGTGCAAACGGGACCGGGAAGTCGACCCTGATCGAACAGCTCCTCCAGCGCAGAGAGCCGGTTCCCGGGCGCCCCCACGGCCGACTGATCACCGACCTCGTCGGCTTCCTGCCGCAACGGCTCGACGGACTCGACGACGATGCCAGCGCGATTCAGAATGTGCAGGCCGTCGCGCGCGAGACCCCGGCCGGCACGATCCACAACCAGCTCGCCCGACTGCTCCTGCGCGGCGACAGCGTCGACCGCCCGGTGCGCACGCTGTCCGGCGGGGAACGGTTCCGAGTGTCGCTCGCACGGCTGCTCCTGGCCGACCCTCCCGCCCAGTTGCTGATCATGGACGAGCCGACGAACAACCTCGACGTCACCAGCGTCGAACAATTCGCGGAAGCTCTCGACGCCTACCGGGGCGCGCTGCTCATCGTCAGCCACGACTTCGCTCTCCTGGAGCGGATCGGCGTCGAGACCATCCTCGAACTCGATGAGCACGGACGGATGCACCAGCGCCGAGAGCTGAGTGTCTAGCGACGGTGGATCGTTTCCGAGCACACGCTCAGGAGGAGGCGTGTCGCCGTCGCGACGATCACCTTCGTCCCGGCTGCTCATGCCCGCGCGATCCTCGCCACTCGAATGACTGCTCGATGCGACGCGCTTGGGAAGGCCGCCATGATGGGAGCCGTGGACATGGGAACCACGCTCCTAGCACAAGCCGGCTCCTCGGTCGTCGACGGCTCGCGAGGACGCGAGCAGGCTGAAACGGACACGGCGTGATCCGGGCAGTGAGTCCGCACGAGCGTGCCCGCCTCTCCGAGATGGGGAGACGACATCGACTGTGGTCGCCCGGCGAGAAACCGCACCTGGTGTCCCACGGGGCAGAGAACACCACTTTCGCCATCGGCGACTACATGGTCCGATGCTCCGCCGACCTGGAAGCTGTCGGCCGCGAGGTCGAGCTGCTCAACACTCTCGCGCAGGCGACCTCCGTCCCCACTCCGGTACCAGAATTCCACGAGCCGGAGCTCGGGACATTCGCCTACCGACGGCTTCGAGGCACGCCCCTGATTCGTCGCCGCCGGCGGGATTCGCCGAAGATCCGACGGGCTCTCGTCGCCGCGTTGTCCGCGTTCCGGCAGTGTCTTCCCGCCTCGCGCCTGCCGGCTGATCGATATCCGAACGAGAAATGGCATGGCGATGCCGTACGGACCTACCGGTCGCTGCACAGCCACCTCAGCAGCGAACGGGCACGTCTCGTACGCGCCTTCCTCGATCGGCCGCCGCCGCCCACGCGTACGGTCGCTCTCCCTCAGCACAACGATCTGGGAGCGGAGCACATCCTCGTCGACGACCGGGGGGACGTGACCGGCATCATCGACTGGACTGATGCGGCGTTGACCGATCCCGCGCGCGACATCGGGTCCATCTACCGAGACCTCGGACCCGATGCTGCGGTCCGGGTGGCAGAGGCACTGAACGGGCCTCTCAGCGAGGACGAACTCGGCCGCATCCGTTTCCATGCGCGCTGCAGATGGCTCGAGGACGTCGCCTTCGGCATCGGCGACCCGCCCGCGCGCAAGCACTATCTCGACAACGCCTGGATCACGTTCGATCACACGTTCGGGGACGCCTCCTGAGCCGGAGCACCCCCGACCCGGCCATGCCGGGGCGTGGACGGCGGTCATCGCCTTGGCGATCGGGCTGTCGCGGCCCGTCTGACGCGCCGGCCCGACCCCGAGATGGTGCAGGCATCGGAACGTGGCAGCCCCCGCATGCTCCTCCGGATCGTCCTCGAAACCCCTTCAATCCGGCCGGGGGTCATGGTCACCGGTGACGGGTATCAGCCCTCACCGGCCACAGCCGGGGCATCGCCGGGGGAGTGGGCCGTGGCCGGGCGGACTCGCGCAGGCGTGCGACGCCCGGCAAGGAAGATCCTCGTGACGGTCGCGGCGGCGGTGCGTACGTCCTCGCCCGCCCGGGCCAGGACCTGGTCCAGCGGAAGGATCTGGCGCGGGGTCGCCACCAGGGCGGTCACGCCATGGCGCAGCAGGATGTCGGCGTCGGGGGAGACCTGGCCGGCGAGGAGGACCACCGGCACCGAGGCCGCGGCGGCCACGGCGGCGACGCCCATGGGCGTCTTGCCGTTGAGGGTCTGGGCGTCGACGCTTCCCTCGCCGGTGATGACCAGGTCGGCGTCCCTGACGAGGTCTGTCAGTCCGACTGCTTCGGCGACGACCTCGACCCCTGCCCGCTGGGAGGCGCCGAGGAAGGCGAGGAAGGCGAAACCGAGTCCTCCGGCCGCGCCCGCTCCGGGGAGGTCACGGGCCGGACGCGCGCCGCTGCGCTCGGCGAGGTCGGCCAGGTGGGCAAGCGCCCGGTCGAGCCGATGCACCTGGTCGGGCGTGGCGCCCTTCTGCGGTCCGAAGACCGCAGAAGCCCCACGCTCTCCCAACAGCGGATTGGTGACATCACTGGCAATGGTGACCGCGGTGGAGGAGAGGCGGGGGTCGAGACCGGACGCGTCGAGGGCGGAGACCTGTGGGAGGTTCGCGGGAACCGGGTCCAGGGCCGCGCCGCGGGCATCGGCGAACCTGACGCCCAGGGCCGCCAGCATGCCGGCCCCTCCGTCGTTGGTCCCCGAACCGCCCAGGCCGACGATGACGGCCACAGCGCCGGCGTCCAGCGCGGCCAGGATCAGTTCGCCGACGCCGCGGCTGGAGGCCCTCAGGATGTCCCGTGTCTCCGGTGGGACCAGGCCCAGGCCGACGGCGGAGGCCACATCGATGTAGGCAGTGCCGTCCAGGACGGTGAAGGGCGCCTCGACCCGGTCGCCGGCCTGGTTGTGGACGTGAGCGGTCAGCCGGGTGGCGTCGTGGGCTCGTGCGACGGCATCGACGAAGCCCTCGCCTCCGTCCGACATCGGCACTTCGAGGCAGTCCGCCTCAGGATCGCAGTCGTGGACGCCGAGGGCGATCTGATGGGCGGCCTCGGCTGCCGAGAGGGTGCCCTTGAACGAGTCTGGCGCGATGAGGATGCGCACGGTATCTCCTCCTTGAGATGACGACGGTGGTGGCCGTGGGGCCGTGTGGTGGACACGCGGCCACCACCGTCAGGTTCACCCTGGCGGACGGGCCCGGTCGGGGCTCGCCCGGTCAGGGGTCAGTCCGCCCCCGGGATGGCGGGAGCGTTCATTCGTGGGTTGCGGCGCCGGAGGACAGGGTGATCTGGGCGAGTGTCTCATAGACGCGCAGCAGGCTCGAGTGATCCTCCCCGCCGAAGCCCCGCCCGGCGAGGACGGTCATCATCTCGCGTACGGCCGCCGTGAGCGGCAACGGGGCCTCCACCCCATGGCCGGTGTCCAGGGTGTTGTCGAGGTCCTTGATGTGCAGCTTGATCCGGAAACCCGGCTCGAAGTCGTGGCCCAGCACCACGGGGGCTCTTTCTCAGTCCGTAGAGGGTCTTCGACCCAAGTGGTAGTATCACCCATATGGCACTGACTAACGAAACCAGCGCGGCGGGTCCTCGCCGGTGGTGGATCCTGGCTGCCCTGTGCTCGGTGCTCCTGCTCGTGGGGCTGGACCTGACGATCCTCACGGTCGCTGTCCCCGTGATCGGCTCGGATCTGGATGCATCGGCCGGGCAACTGCAGTGGATCATCAACGGCTACACCGTCGTCCTGGCGGCGCTGCTGCTCCCGGTGGGCCAGCTGGGGGACCGCTTCGGCCGCAAACGTCTGCTCCTGGCGGGCTTGGTCGTGTTCGGGCTCGCCTCGCTGCTGTGCGCCTTCGCGCCCACGCCGGGGTGGTTGATCGCCGGGCGTGCGCTGCTCGGCCTGGGGGCGGCATTGCTGAACACGCTCGGACTTGCGGTGCTGGTCGTCGCCTTCCCGCCCGACGAGCGCCCCCGTGCGATCGGCATTCAGGCCGCGGCAGTCTCGGCGGGGATGCCGATCGGCCCGATCCTGGGAGGATTCCTGCTGCAGAACTTCTGGTGGGGTTCGGTGTTTCTGCTCAACCTGCCCCTGGTGGTGGTCGCGTTCGTCGCTCTGACGGTTCTGGTGGACGAGTCCCGCTCTGACCGTCCCGTACGTGTCGACGTGGCAGGGGGCCTGCTGGCGGTCTCTGCCCTGGCGGTCCTCAGTTTCGGGCTCATCACCGCCGGTGAGACGAGCTGGACCAACGGGCTTGCCCTGTCGACGATCGCGGCGGGCGTCCTGCTGGTGACGGTGTTCGTCAGAACGCAACGCCTCGTGCGCCAGCCGATGGCCAACCTGAGCCTGTTCGCCGAATCGCGCTACGCCTGGGGTACGGTTCTGTCCGCCGCGGTGCAGTTCGTGGTCTTCGGCGTGATGTTCATCCTTCCCCAGTACTCCTACGTTGTCCTCGACGCCTCACCGGTGCAGATCGGGTTGCACCTGCTCCCTCTCGTCGCGGCCATGATCGTCACCGTCGCAGTGGCCGGCCAGGCCCGAAAGGCTGTCGGGGCGCGGGCGGTGATGGTGACCGGCTTCCTCGCCCTGGTGGCCGGCCTGGGCCTCGGCGCGCTCACGGGCGGCCAGGAGCGCTTCTGGATCTTCGCCGTGTGGACCGGGCTCATCGGTGCCGGGTTCGGTGCTTCGATGCCCCCGGCCCTCGACATCGCCCTCGCCCCGGTGCCCGCCGACCGCTCCGGGGTGGGATCGGCACTGCTGCAAGCCCTGCGGCAGGTCGGTGCGGTGCTGGGCGTCGCTATCATGGGCTCCGTGCTCGCGCTGACCTACCGTGCGCGGCTCGACACCACCGCGGTGCCTGCCGACGTGTTGGGGACGGTCGGGCACAGCGCCGCAAGCGGGAAGGCGGTCGCCGACCGGCTCGCCTCCCCCGAGCTGGCCGGTGCCGTCTCCGACGCCTTCACCCACGCCATGTCCGCCAGTTTCTGGGTCGCTGCCGGGATCGCGGCCGCCTGTGCGCTCGTGTCGATGACCTTCGTCCGCAAGGGTGCCGAGAGCGCGACCGAAGCGGAGGTGGCACGGTGAGCCGGCCGGGGCGACGCGAACGGAAGAAGGTCGAGACTCGCGCCCGCATCCAGAGCGTGGCACTGGACCTGTTCGAACGCCACGGCTACGCCGAGACCTCCACCGACCAGATCGCCGAAGCCGCCGACGTGTCCACCACCACGTTCTTCCGCTACTTCCGCACCAAGGACGAGACCGTGGCCCACAACGGCTTCACGCCTGTCTTCCTGGGCGCCCTGCGTGCCCAGCCGGACCGCCTGGACCCGCTGGAGGCGATCCGGGCCGCCCTCGCGACCGCCGCCAGGGAGATGTCGACGGACGCGTGGAACCAGGAGCGGCGCCGCCAGCTCTACGTTCTGAGTGAGCCCGACCTTCGCGGCCCCTCGATCCGCGCGATCAGGGGCCTCTTCGACGACCTGTGCACCCTCATCGGTGCCCACGCCGGCAGGGAACCGGACGATCCCCAGGTGAGGGCCTTCGCCGGGGCCGTCCTCGGCGTGTTCGGCTCGGCCGTCCTCGACACCACACTGAGCGTCGACACGTACGTGGCCACCCTGGAGCGGGCCCTCGACTTCCTCGCCGACGGGATGCCGCTGATGCCGGGCGGACGCGGCGACATCCGGCGCACCGACCCGCCGACGCCTGGCGCGTCCACGACGTGAGGGATTCCGGGTGCGTGGACGACGTGAGGGTCGAGGCATGATGCCGCTCGTATCGCCGGTCCGCCGCCGAAGGGTGAAGACCACCAGCCCCGGACATCGCCCGTCCGGGGGGTGCCGGATGCACCGGCAGGTCAATCCGCAGCAGCCCCGGGTGAGGACTGCTCGGGCGGCGTCGCCCCCCGGACGGCCGGATGACCGGCTTCGTCGCGCCGTAGCCCTCCGAGGGTGAGCGCGAGTACGGCGACGTGGACGGGCAGGAGTCCGGCGATGAGGAAGACGGCAGCAAGTCCCCAGCTCTCGGCCGCGGGCACGACGAGAGCGGCGGACATCGGGGCGGCGCTGAGAGAGATGAAGAAGTCGAGACTGGACACCCGGCCGAGCAGCCCGCGCGGCACTCGGCGTTGCAACAGTGTGCCCCACAGCGCTCCGGCTCCGGCGTTGAGCACGCCGCAGGTCAGCAGCGCCAGGACGACGAGCGGAAGAACCCCGGTCAGCCCCACGACGACCAGCGGCACACAGCCGAGACCCCACGCGAGGGTCATCGCCGTCAGGTAGCGGCGAGGCGGCGCCAATGAGGACACCAGGAGGGAACCCAGAATCCCGCCGGCACCGTAGCCGGCGAGAACGAGCGCCAGCCCCTCGGGGCCGCTGCCGGTCCGATCGGCGATGATACGGGGGAGAAGCACCTGGACGGGGCCGACGTAGGCGAGGGTGACGGTGACCGCGAGCACGAGCGTGAGCACCAGCCATCGGGTCCGGGCGACGTAGCCGAACCCCTCGCGCAGGTCGCCGAGAACCGTCCGCGCCGACGGTTGTCGCCGGGAGGTGGCCGCCGGGGGACGGCCCATGAGGATCGCGAGCACCGCCGTCGAGCCACCGGCAACTGTGATCCCGGCAAAGGCCGCGACCGGGGAGCCGAGTGAGATCAGAGCGCTCGCGACGGTCGGTCCGGCAGCCTGAAGCATCACCGGGCGCAGCATCGACTCGACGCCGTTGACCGCGAGCAGGTCATCGGGCGCGACGACCGCGGGCACCAAGGCCGAGTACGCAGGGTAGAAGAAGCCGTCCGCGGCGCCGAGAACGGCGGCCGCGATGACCAGGTGGACAGGGTGGAGTGCACCGAGCGACGCGGCGACCACGATGGCCGACACCGCCGCTGCCTTGATGCCGCCGGTCCATGCGATCACGTCCCGGGGGGAGGTGCGATCGGCGATCACCCCGCCCAACAGCGCGGTCAGAGCCAGCAGACCGGTGTAGGCCGTCGCGACCGCCCCGAACCAGTCCAGGCTCGCGCCGGCCCTGACGAGTTGCCAGGTCGCGGTCAGCGTCCACATCCCGCTGCCGGCCAGGTTGGCGGTGAGGGCGCCGGAAAGCAGTCGGTACGGGCCGGATCGGAACGGGACGATCGCACGGGGCAGGCGGATAGGGGGCAACACAGGAGGGTCCTTCCATCGCTTCGGAGTGAAGCGTTCCGCAACTCTACACGACTGCGGAACAAAACGCTCCGCATCCGTGTAGGATGGGGCCCATGATCCGCAAGAGGACCTGGCGCAGCGAGGAGGTCGCCCGTAACGATGCCGCCCTGCTCCGCGCGGCGCGCGAGGTGGTCGGCGAGGACGGCACCCATGCCACGGTCGCGGCGATCGCGGCGAGGGCCGGGATCGGGGTGGGCACGATCTACCGGCGCTACCGGACCAAGGAGGAGCTGTTCCAGCGGCTGAGCGAGCTCGCCGCCGAACAGTACCTGGCCGCTGCCCAGGAGTCGCTGGCCGCGGAGGATCCCTGGGAGGGGCTGGTGGGCTACGCCTTCGCGAGCGTCTCATCAGGGCAGGGTTCGCTTGCCTCGATCGCCGGGACCTTCGAGCCCAGTGACCGCCTGTCCGCGCTCTTCGCCGAATCTGCCCGCACGGTGCGCAGGATTCTCGACCGCGCGCGGCGTGCCGGCGTGATCCGCGACGGTGTCACCGTGGTCGACCTGGAACTGCTGATCGAGCAGCTCAGCGCCTCCCCGATGGTCGAGCAGTTCCGCAAGCGAGGACTTCACGACATAGAACTGGCCGCTGCCTCGGCTCATCGGCGCATCGTCCGGCTCGCGCTGGACGGACTGCGCAGCACCCCTGCCGGACCGCTGACGGGCGATGCGCCGGGCTACGAGCTCTTCACCCGCCGATGGGAGAGCGCACCCGGATCGCCCGCATCGGACGACCCGGAAGAAGAGCGGCGATGAGAGCCGCGACGGTCCGCGAGTTCGGCGACGCCGACGTCCTGCGCCTCGACACCCTGCCGGTGCCGTCTGTTGGCCCCGGCCAGATCCGCGTACGGGTCCGCGTCGCCGGCGTGCAGCACTTCGACGTCCGGGTCCGCGAGGGCCGGTTCCCCCGCGACCTGACCGGCCCGTTGCCCATCGTGCCCGGCAACGAGTTCGCCGGGACCGTCGAGGAGGTGGCCGCCGATGTGACCGACCTGAGGATCGGGGACGAGGTGCTGGGATTCAGCACCCTCGGCGCGTACGCCGAACACATCGTCGTCCCGGCGGATCAGGTGGTCCGTAAGCCCACCGACATGGACTGGGGGATCGCCGGAGGCTTCTCCGGGCACGCCCAGGGCGCCCGGAATGCGGTGGACCAGATGCGGGTCGCCTCGGGGGACACGGTCCTCATCAACTCCGCTGCGGGCGGCCTGGGAACCATCGCCGTGCAACTCGCCCGGATTCGCGGAGCGGGCACGATCGTCGGCACCGCCGGCCCACACAACCACGACTACCTGCGCGGGCTCGGAGCTCTTCCGGTCAGCTACGGGCCGGGGCTGACCGAACGGTTGCGATCCGTCGCTCCCGGCGGGTTCGACGCAGCCCTGGGGTTCGAGCCCGACGGCCTCCGAGCCGGAATGGCCCTCGTGCACGACCCGGCGCGCGTGGTCACCATGGTCTTCTCCGAACGGATCGCCGCCCTCGGCGTGCGGGACTGGACGGGCACCCGAAGCCGCGACGGCCTCACCGAGATGATCGGGCACTACGAGCGCGGCGACCTCACCGTCCACATCCGGGCCCGCCACCGACTCGAGGAGGCGGCGCAGGCCCACCGCGAGCTGGAGACCGGCCACGGCCGCGGCAAGGTCGTCATTCTCGTCGAGTCCTGACCGGACGGGTCCTCCGGGCCACGGGCCACGATCCGTCACGCACCTGCAGCGGCCGGCGGGCAGGGAGTTCCGGTACGAGTGGTGGAGGAGGCCGTCGCCATGACGGACTCGAGCCGGTCCCGGGTGCGGACAAGGTCGGTGATTCGCCGGTCGAGGATGTCCCGCTCCGCCGCCAGGCGTCTCAGCAGCTCGGGTGTCGCCCTGCCGTCCACGACGCAGGGCGCGAGTTCGGCGATCGTCCTGCTGGACAGTCCAGCAGCAAGAAGCCCACGGATCACGCGGATTCGCCCGACGGCGGCCTCCGGGTACAGGCGTTGCCCGCTGGGACTGCGGTCGGGGGAGAGCAGCTTCTGCTCCTCGTAGTACCGCACGGCACGCGTGCTGACCCCTGCCCGGCGGGCGAGTTCTCCGATACGCATCCCGAGCTGCCTTCCCTGTGGCCTATGTCACATTCACTTGCCGTTGACGTCAGCGTCAAGGGTTAGCGTAATCACCGCCGTCGTCCCGACCGAGTCGGCCGGACGGGCGCACGCCAGGAGGGATCGGGCGAAACAGAAGGTGCCCGCGGCACGCCGTCGCGCGATCCCGAGAACCTCTATCTGTGAAAGGCAGACACGCGCATGACCCATCACCAGGCGACCGGACGCCGCGGTTTCCCTGTCACGACCACCCTGTCGGTCAAGCCGCTCGTCCTCCGCGCGCCGGACCGCGGCCAGGACCTGCACATCCGCCTCACCGCACCCGTCGGGGGAACCGGCCTGCCCGTCGTCCTCTTCGCGCACGGCTTCGGCTCCGATCTCGACGGGTATGCCCCACTGGTCGACCACTGGGCCTCCGGCGGATTCGTCGTCGTCCAGCCCACTCATCTGGATTCCATCCGGCTCGACATCCCGGCCGACGATCCCCGCAGGCCCCATCTGTGGCGCCACCGCGTCCAGGACATGCACCGCATCCTGGATGAACTCACCACTCTGGAGGGGGTCGTGCCGGGTCTGGCAGGGCGGGTGGACCACGGCCGGGTCGTGGCGGCCGGGCATTCCTTCGGCGGCCAGACCGCCGGCATCCTGGTCGGCCTGCGGGTGACCGACCCGGTCTCGGGCATCGCCGAGGATCTGTCGGACTCCCGGGTCCTGGCCAGCATCCAGTTGGCCACCGCCGGAAGGGGAAGTGACGACCTCACCCCCTTCGCCCGAGAGCATCTTCCCTGGCTCCGCGACCAGGACTTCTCCCACATGTCAGCCCCCGGGCTCGTCGTCGCCGGAGATCGCGATGAGCTGCCGCTGTCCACCCGGGGTCCGGGCTGGACGACGGACCCCTACACCCTCGGCCCCGGCAACAGGAGTCTGCTCACCGTTCACGGAGCCGAACACTTCCTCGGCGGCATCTCCGGCTACCGGGTGGCCGAGACGACGGACGAGAATCCGGACCGGGTCGATCTCGTCGGGCGCGTCACTCTGGCCTATCTCCGCCACGTCACGGGCATCGACGACACCGAGTGGAACCGGGCCCGGGCGATCCTCACCGGCGCCCACCCGATGGGACACCTCGAATCGAAGTGACCCGCCGCGGGGGCGGGTCTGGATTGCGGCGCAACGCGATGATACAGTTTTTTGCGTGACGACACGGGGTGGTGCCGCGACGAAGGCCACGCAGCTCTTCATGCTGCTGCTGCGGAGTCCGCCGAGCCGGTGGGAGGAACTTCCGGACCGGACGGGTGATGCCGAGACCTCCGCGCACGTCGACCTGATCGAGTCCCTGCGGCAGGACGGGCGTCTCCTGTGGTGTTCACCGCTGGCCGATCCGGGCGAGGGTGTCGAGGTGTACGTCGGCGACGGCGGGGTTCGCGTTCGACCGGAGCGCATCCAGCCCGACCCGATCGCCGGCTTCTACATCGTCCGCTGCGCATCGCGCGAGGAGGCGATCGACATCGCCGCACGGATCCCGGACGCGGCGCACGCCCCGGTGCTGGTCCGGGAGCTGCTGGACGTGGCGGCCGTGGACGGAACCATGGCCGCCGGTGCCCGCGAGCCGTGATGGACGCCTCCCCGTGGGGGCGATGATGCCCCGGTTGTTGGCTCCCGACGTCGCGCGTGGTCTTGCGCTGTGCCTGATCGCCGTGGCCAACGTGATGCTCTATCTTCACGATCGGCCCTACGGCATGCGGCAGCACCTCGTCGAGGACGCGGGACCGGATCGGGCAGTCACCTTTGCCACAGTCGCCCTCGTCGATGCCCGCGTGTACCCGCTGTTCGCGCTGTTCCTCGGCTTCGGGATCGCCCGGCTCCACGCGGCCGACTCCACGGCCCTGGGGATCGGCAAACTCCGTCGCCGTGGCGTGGGCCTGCTTCTCTTCGGAGCGGTGCATGGGATTCTCCTCTTCTCCGGTGACATTCTCGGGCTCTACGGACTTCTCACCCTTGCGCTCATCCCCGTGCTCCGCTGGTCCCCGCGACGCCTCGTCGGGGCCGCCGGCCTGTTGGTCGTGCCGTGCGCGCTCATCCAGGGCACGACGCTCGCCGATCCCGGGCCGACGATGCAGCGGATGATCCTGTGGTCCATCGGCATCGCCGATCCGCTCGGGGCCCTCGCCTGGCGGCCGGTGGAATGGACGATGGGCATGGTGGGCATGCTCGGTGTCCTGCCCGCCGTCCTGATCGGCCTGCGGGCGGGCCGGCTGGACCTCGTGGCACGCCCGGCAGCGTACCGGCGGTTCCTGGGCACCGTCGGCGTCGTCGGTGCACTGATCGGACTGCTCGGCGGTGTTCCGGCCGGGATCGTCGCGGCGGGGGCTTGGGACGTCTCGGCGGGACCGGTGGCCGTGGCGGTATCGACGCTGCACGTGGCCACCGGCATCCTCGCCGGAATCGGGTATGCCGCGCTGATCGCGCTCGCGTGCACGCACCCGGGTTTTGCCGCGTCGGGCGTCGCGGCCGCGTTCACCGCTGTAGGCGAGCGTTCGCTGACGTGCTACCTGCTCCAGTCCGTGCTGATGGTCCCACTGCTCGCCGCCTGGACCCTGGGGTGGGGCGGCGTGCTCGGATCGGGACATGCCCTGCTCGCCGCCCTCGCCGTGTATGCCGCCACCGCCCTTGCCGCGCTCTGGATGCGGCAGCATCGCAACCTGCGGCCCGCGGAGCAACTGCTGCGTCGATTCGTGAACCGACGACCACGCACACTCTCCGAGGCGCCGCAATGACGTTGATGTGCTGGCCGGCGATCCCGACCCGGTCCGGGGGTTTCGGGTCCGAGCTCCCCGGCCGTACGGATCCCCGGGAACCGAACAGCACGCCTCGGCCCTCCCTGGGTCCACATGTCCCCTGTGTCCGCACGTCGCGGTCGGGGGAAGGCCGGCCACGATCGATGACCAGGACGCATCCTGACGTTCGGCCGGGCCGGATCGTCGTAGGAGTGACGACCATGTGAGGGAGACTGGTGACGATGACGTTCGACGACACGACGAGGCCGCGTGAGGACGCCGGTCCGGAAGCGGTGCTGGCGGAGCGGCGCCGGTTGGTGAGTATCGCCTACCGGCTGCTCGGATCGGTGGCCGAGGCCGAGGACGCCGTTCAGGAGGGCTATGCCCGGTGGTACGCCATGCCCGAGGAGGAGCGTGACGCCATCCGTTCCCCCGGCGCATGGCTGACCACGGTCACCGGGCGCATCTGCCTTGACCATCTCGGCTCGGCGCGGGTACGGCGGGAACGCTATGTGGGCGAATGGGTCCCCGAGCCGGTCCCCGGCGGCGCCGGGTGGGCGAGTTCCGGTACGCAGCCGGCCGGGCCCGATCCGGCCGATCGGGTCACCCTGGATGAGTCGGTCACGATGGCCTTCCTCGTCACGCTGGAGTCGATGAGCCCGGCCGAGCGGGTGGCGCTGATCCTGCACGACGTGTTCGGCTATCCGTTCTCCGAGGTGGCCGAGATCGTCGGACGCACCCCGCAGGCGTGTCGTCAACTTGCCTACTCGGCGAGGAACCGCGCGCGTGCCAGTCGAGTCTCGTCGGCCCCTTCGCCCGAGCAGGGCGAGGTGGTGGAGGCCTTCCGGAGGGCCTGGCAGGCGCAGGATGTCGCGGCCATCCTGGATGTCCTCGACCCCGACGCCGTGGTGATCGCCGACGGCGGCGGCCGGACCCGGGCCGCGGTCGAGCCGGTCGTCGGGGCCGAGCAGGTCGCCCGCCACTTCATGTGGGTCGCCGGGCAGCGTTGGCGCGACATGGCGGTCACGGTCTCGGCGCAGGTCGTCAACGGTCGGCCCGGTCTGGTCGCGCGGGTGGGAGGCGTCACGGCCAGTGTGCTGGCCTTCGGGTTCGACGGTGCCCGGATCAAGCAGATCTGGGCCGTCGTCAACCCGGACAAGCTCCGCCACTGGGACCGCGACGCCTGACAGGAGACGACAATGTCGACGAGCGGATCTGGGCATCCACCCATCCTCGGACGGATTCTCGCGACCTGGCGCCGGCGCTCGGCCACGGATCACTGGTCGTCGCTGTTCGGCGAGATCGCCGTGGCGAGTTTCGTCATCTGTTCGGTGACCGGCATCATCATGGCCTTCTTCTACGAGCCGTCGACGGCTCCGGTGACCTACCGGGGCTCCTACCCCGGGTTGCAGGGAGTCGAGATGTCGCGGGCCCTGGAGTCGACGGTGGACCTGTCCCTCGACGTACGCGGCGGGCTGCTGTTGCGCCAGATGCACCACTGGAGCGCCTCGGTCATGATCGCGGCGGTCATGGTGCACCTTCTCCGGGTCTTCTTCACCGGCGCGTTCCGGGGGCCTCGCGGGCTCACCTGGCTGATGTGGTTCGGTGTCCTCCTGGCGGGGATGGGGGCCGGCCTCACCGGTCACGTTCTCCCCGACGATGCCCTGTCCGGCACCAGCCTGCTGGTGACCGACGGTCTGATCAAGGCGATCCCCGTCATCGGTACCTGGCTCTCGTTCGTCGTGTACCAGGGCGATTTCCCCAGCGGTGCCATCGGCACCTTCTATCCCGTGCACGCCGTGGTCGTGCCGGTGGCCATGCTGGGGTTGCTGGTGGCGATCGGGCTGATGAATCTGCGGCACGGGCCTGCGCGGTTCCGGATCCCGGAAGGGTCCGGGAGCACCGTCGGCGGGATCCCGGTCACGGCCACCGTGGTCAGGGGCGCCGGCCTGTTCTGCATCGTCTTCGGGGTGCTGACGCTGATGTCGGCGACGGCGACGGTGAATCCCGTCTGGCTGTACGGGCCGTCCGACCCCTCGGTCGCGGCCGCCGGCGGCGGGGTCCTGTGGTACCTCGCGTTCCTCGACGGGGCGCAACGGTTGGTTCCGCCCGGGTGGGAGTTCATGCTGCTCGACAGCACCTGGACGCCGGCGATCCTCGTCCCGCTCGCCGTCGGCGGAGGGTTCTTCCTGGTGGCGATGATCTACCCGTTCCTGGAACGGTGGGTCGACGGGGACACCGGGGAGCATCACCTGCTCACCCGGCCCCGTGACGCGCCCAACCGGACGGGGATCGGCGTGGCGGGCATGGTGTTCTTCGGCGTGTTGTGGATCGCCGGGGGCAGTGACGTGATCGCCCTGACCTTCGAGCTGAGCAACAACGGTCTGATCGCGGCCCTGCGGCTCGCCCTGATCCTGGGGCCGGTCATCGGATTCGTGCTGACCCGGTACGTGTGCCTGGGGCTGCAGCACAAGGAACGGGAGATCGTGGCGCACGGAGCCGAGACCGGCCAGATCCTCCGCTCGCCGGAGGGCGGATACAGCGAGATCCGTCAGCCTGTCGATGCGCGGGTGGTGCCGCGGCAGGAGAAGCCGGCCGCCGGCCGGTCGGGCCGTGTGCCGGTCGGTGAGGGCGGCACCTGACCCGGTCGGGACGTGACCGGGCGGCACGCCATGGAACCGCCGGTGGCAGGAGCGGCGTGAGGTGTCAGCGCCTATCCTCCGATGAGCCCGGGCATGGGGCGGTGATGGCCTGTCGACGCACCGACGACGATCCCTCGCTCATCCCCAGCCGAGGGCACGCATGAGGGCCGCCACGACGGAAGCGGCGAGGACGACCACCAGGAACGGTGCCCTCAGACACAGCAGGACGGCGGCGACAAGTACGGCCACCACGCGGGCGTCGAGCACGATCGCCGTGCCGGCCCCGAGGGTCTGTACGGCGACCAGGGCGGCGAGCATGGCGACGGTCAGCAGGTCCGTGATGCGCGCGGGCCGCTCACGCTCCAGCCACTCGGTCGGCGTGAGGTAGCCGATGAACTTGAGCACCACGCACCCGATTGCGGCGGTCAGGATCGCGGCCCACATCGTCATCGGCCCTTCTCCTGTTCGTACGTTCCCTGCTCGTACGTTCCCTGCTGTTCGGCCGTCGGCTGCTCGCGGTTGCGGCCGCGCCAGTCGGGCCAGCCCACGAGAAAGGCGACGACCCCCGCGATCAGGACCGGGACGCCGGGGGTCAACACCGGCGTGAGGCTGGTCGCAACAACTGCCGCGGCGATGCCGACGGTGATGGCTTCGCGAGATCGCAGCCGTGGCCACAGCAGGGCGAGGAAGGCTGCGGCGGCCGCGGCATCCAGGCCGTAGGCGCGTACGTCGCCGAGCAGGTCACCCAGGAGGGCCCCGGCGAGGGTGGTGAGGTTCCAGCCGACGTAGATCCCGATGCCGGTCACCCAGAAGCCGATGCGCTGGGCGCGTGGCCGGGTGCGGGCGAGGGCGACGGCAGTCGATTCGTCGATGGTGAACTGGACGGCCGTGATCCTTCGCGCCCACGACGTGCCGACGATCGGGTTCATCCGGGCCGCGTACGCGGCATTCCGCGTGCCGAGCAGCACGGCCGACGCGACGGCAGAAGGGGCCGCGGCGACCCCGCCCGCGGCGATGACACCGATGAAGGCGAACTGCGAGCCGCCGGTGAACATCAGCAGGCTCATCACACATGCCTGCCAGAGATCGAGACCCGCCGCGACCGCGAGTGCCCCGAAGGAGATGCCGTAGGCCCCGGTGGTGATCGCCACGGCCAGGCCGTCGCGCCACGCCGCGCGCTCGTCGGATGTCAACGGGGCGCCTTCTCTCGACCTGGTGGGCATGGACGCATCATCGCAAACTCGCGGGCGTGATCGGCGGGGCGACCGACGCGCCGAGGTGGTGCTGCGGGAGTACGCGCTGGGTCCGGGGGCCGATTGTCGGGGTGATGATCACCCCGGGGCGGGTGCGGGTGCCGCCGAACCGGGCCGGGTCGATGTCACCGGGACGTGTCCCGGAAGGTGGTGAAGAGGCCCATGTCCTCGGCCCCTTCCCGGTTTCTCCCCGGTCCGGTGTGTCCTCAAGCAGCGCTCTCGGGATCGTTCGGCACCGCTCCCATCCGCCCGGGGAACCGGTGCACCTCCTGCGGCCAGTCCAGTGCAACCGCGAGCCGTCCCGCCCAATAGCGCGCAGCCTCGTCGTCGGGCACATCGACGACGGCGAAGCCCCCGAGGTGCTCCTTCGTTTCCACGTACGGCCCGTCGGTGAAGACCGGCTCGCCGCCGACCGACTCGACACTGCACACGACGCTGTCCGCACCGATGCCGCCGTGGGAGTACACGAACACGCCCGCGTCGGTCATCTCCTTGACCACGGCCATCCCGCGCCGGGACTTGTCGCGGAGTTGGTCCAGTGTGTGCTCGGGCACCCACTCGTCGTTGAAGGCGATCAGGTACTGGGTCATCTTGTGATCCTTCGCTCCGGCGGCCCGACCGGCCGCCCCTCACCATGGCTACGAGCGCGCCGGCCTTCATCCGACACCCTCCCTGGCAATTGCACAAGGTCCGCCGCCGCGGTGCGGCCAACGACACGACAAAGGGCCTGCACCGTACGATCGGCCGTCCCCGGGTGCCGGTCAGTCAGCGTCCGACCGGATCGGCCGTGGCCGTCACACCACGGCCGTCAGCAACCGCAGGCACGAGCCGACGACCGACGACGTACCGCTCCACCCCCAGCGCAACCAGGGCGACCACGGTGGTCGCTGCCCCGACGAGGTAGGGCATGCCCATCCCGCCCAGATGCGACAGCGGCCCGGTGAAGGTCGGGGCCAGGGCCGCGCCGATGAACCGGATGCCGGAGTAGCTGCTCGAGGACACCGGGCGGGGGAGGTCGGTCGCCTCCATCGCCGCCTCGGTCATCGCGGTGTTGAGAATCCCGAGCAGCACTCCGGACACCAACGTAATGGTGATCGCCAACCACAGCCGGCCGGCACCCAGCCAGAACCCCACCTGGACGACCGCCAGCGCCACCATCGACACGACCAGGTTGACCCGCAGGCCCAGCACACGGGTCAGGATGGGGGAGAGCAGCACCGAGGCGATCGCCAGCAACACGCCCCAGGCGAAGAAGACCAGGCCGAGGTGGATCGGGGTGAAGTCGAGGCCGACGTTCGCGGCGGCCTGGTGCAGCGGGAACGGCGTGAATGCGAGGATCGTGAAGTAGCTGTAGTTGTAGAACAGCGTGGCGACGAGCACCGGCGCGAAGTCACGCCGGCCCAGCGCGCGGAACGGCTCGACGAGCGGCACCGGGGCAGGCAACTCCGGGCTCCGCTGAAGGTAGAGGCCGATCCCGAGCAGGCCGAGACCCATGAGGAGCGCCGTCCCACCGAAGGGGGCGCGCCACGACACCGCTCCGAGCAACCCCCCGGCCAGCGGACCGAGCGCCATGCCGATGCCGACCGCCGCCTCGTACAGCACAATCGCGTCGCGGGCCTTGGCGGCCGAGCCGATGATGGCGGCCAGGGCGGTCGAGACGAACAGGGCGTTGCCGATGCCCCAGCCACCGCGGAAGCCGATGATCTGGTTCACGTTCCCGCTCAGGGCACAGGCGGTGGCGAAGGCCACCACCAGTCCGAGGCCCAGCAGGAGCGTGCGGCGCATCCCGAACCGGGAGCTGCACCATGAACTGAAGAACATCATCACCGCGGTGGTGAACAGGTAGCTGGTGAACAGCAACTCGGTCTGGCCGGGTGACGCATCGAGGGACGCGGCGATCGTCGGCAGGATCGGATCGACCAGTCCCACCCCCATGTAGCTGACGACACAGGCGAAGGTGATGGCCTGTACGGATCGGGGTTGTCGGGCCAGGGAGATCACGGGCGGTCCCTTTCGATAGGCAAGGATTCGGCGCGCAGGGTGTTGAGTTGTCGGGTAAGCCGCTGCAGGATCGGCAGCGCGGCACGAAGAGTGGCCCGATCGGAGTCGGGCAGGTCGGCCAGCAGCCCGGCGACGGTCTCGCCGAGTTGCCGTTCCCACTCCGCGCATCGGGCCAGGCCCTCGTCGGTGGCGGTGAGCAGCCTGGACCGGGCATCGTCGGGGTCCGGCCGACGGGCGAGCAATCCCTGGTCGACCAGCCGGTTGACCAGGACGGTCGCGCTGGCCGCGGTGTAGCGCTCCAGACGAGCGAGCTCGCCGATGCGCATCGGCCCCTCGGTCGCGACGATCCGGATGGTGCGCCAGTCGGCCGATGAGACCGGTGTCCCGGCGAAGTACTGCGCATTCCGGGTGAACCGGGTGGTGGCAAGGGCCAGGTCCGCAGCAAAGCGGACCGCCTCCGGTGGCGGGGAGTCGGAGGTGTCACCGGGAATCACCCGCTCAGCATACTTAGGTTTCCTAAGTAGTTTGCCGGTGTCCACGTCCATGGCATGCGCGCCTGGTACGACGAGCGGGGGACGGGCCGCCGACACCTCGGCCTCACCCTCGGAGGGCGACCATGACGACCGCCGTATCGACGAGCAGGCGAGTCACCGGCGGGGTATCGGAGTCGACCTGAGCCCGATCTACCACATCGGTCACTGGATCGACGCAACGGCCGACGAAGTCACTGGGATCGGGACACCCACGTGGTCGATCGGGCTCACCACCCGACGCCGCCCGTCCCCGGCACCCCTGACCCGAGGCCGCAAGGACCGATCACTCTGCCGCAGAAGTGCGCCGCAGGAGTCATGTGGACGTTCCTTCGGGGTCGATGTGGAACGTGAGGGCGAAGCGTTCCAGCAGGGTCGGGTCGCCGGAGATGACACGCACGACGTCGCCGATGGCGACGGAGGGCGTCAGCTCGCCCGAGATGACCCGCCGGATGCCCGGGCCGGCCGCGAACTCGAGGTCCGGCGCGTCCCCCGGGACCGGACCGCTCACCGGCGGGGCCGCGGGCGTCAGCTGGGCCACGTGCAGGTCGGCGCCCGCGACCCGGGCACGCAGCACGACGGGCCCGACGTGCATCTGGTAGGTGGTGGGCGGTAGCACGGCTGCGACCTCGGGGCGAAACGCCGTCCGCAGGGCCATCGTGAGCGAGTCGCCCGTGACGACATCCCCCTCCTCCGGGTCGCCCATCGACCGGAAGCCCCAGCGGCCGAGCGCCTGCACGATGGGTTCCAACTCGCGGCCATAGGCGGTCAGTTCGTACACCAAGCCGCAGTGGGCCAGGGGTACGCGGCGAACCACGCCACCCGCCTGGAGTTCCTTCAGGCGGGTGGCGAGGATGTTCGTGGGAATACGGGGGAGGCCCTGCTTGAGGTCGGTGTAGCGTCGGGGCCCGACGAGTAGGTCACGGACGATGAGAAGGGCCCAGCGTTCGCCGACCAACTCGAGGGCCGTCGACACCCCGCAGTACTGCCCGTAACTCCGGCCGGCCACCTACTTCGCGGCCGACTGCTGGGCGTCGGCGAGTTCGGGATGGTCGGCCAGGTACGCCTCCGGGCCGTGCTCGGCGGCGACCGGGTCCATCCACAGGATCGACAGGGTGTTGCCGTCGGGGTCATCAAGGTCGCGGCTGTACATGAAGCCGTACTCCTGGGCGGGCCGCGGCTCGGATCCTCCGGCGGCCAGTCCACGCTCGACGACGGCGTCGACTTCCTGCCGGGAGTCCCGACTCAGACCGATACTCGTCTGCACGGTCTTGGTCGGATCCGCGATCGGCTTGTCGGTGAACGTCGCGAAGAACTCACGGGTGAGCATCATGAAGTACACATTGTCGTCCCACACGACACAGGCAGCGTTCTCGTCGGTGAACCGCAGCTGGATGTCGGCGCCGAGGGCCGTGTAGAAGGCCTTGGCGCGTTCGAGGTCGTTGGTCGGGAGGTTGACGAAGATGTTGGTCCGGGTCATGGCGGTCTCCTTCGATCGTGGCCCGCAGGGGCCGGTACGGGTTCATTGGATGGATGTGGCGCCGCTCACACGAAGCCTTGCAAAAAACAAGTACGGCTGTCAAGAGCGAGGACCTGGCGGCTCCCGACCACGGAGATGGTCTGTTCCAGCGCTTCGGGGACATGACGGCCGATTGGCGTTCGGTCTCGTACCCCACCGGGGCCACACCCACGAGGCCCAGCCCGACAACCTGGTCGCTCTGGTGACGGCATGGATCGAACGGGAGCTGACTGCCGAACGCCGCGGTCCGACCCGAACTGAACAACGTTCAGCTATAGTGTCCTCCCAGGAACCCGGTCGGCACCTGAACCGGGCACCAGGAAGGACAACGGTGGCCTGCACCCCGCACCCGAGGCCGACGGATCCTGTCCCGATCCTCGACACAACCGACCCGGTCGGCGCATTCTGGCGGGCTCACCGCGACGGCCGGCCCATCGCCCTGGCCACGTCGGGCACCACCTCCGGCGCGCCGCGTGTCATCGTCCGGACGACGGCATCCTGGGTGGACAGCTTCCCCGCGTGCGCCGGACGCCTGGGCCTGGAGGCGTCCAGCCGGTTCTGGATCCCCGGGCCCATGGACGCGACGATGAACCTCTTCGCCGCCTGCCTCGCCTCGTCCGTGGGCGCCGGGTGGAGCCGCGAGCCCGCAGGGTGCACGCACGCGCAGCTCACTCCCACGGGCTTGCGCCGATTGGTGGACTCACAGTCCATGAACGGGGTCCGCGCGCTGGTCGCCGGCGCCGGTCTCGGTCCGGACCTGCGGCAGCGGGCCGAGCGGTGCGGGATCACGGTCGACCACTACTACGGGGCCGCGGAACTCTCCCTGGTTGCGTGGGGTCATGACAGCTCGGACCTGAACCTGTTCGAGCGGGTGGAGGCCGAACTCCGCGACGGGACGTTGTGGGTCCGGTCGCCGTGGCTGGCCCAGGTGACCACCGATGGGCGGGGATATGCGACCGTGCACGATCTGGCCCGTCTGGATGGTGACCGGCTCGAGGTGCTCGGTCGGCCGGGGGCGGCCACGACCGCTGGAGCCACAGTTGCCCTGGCGCCGATCGAGGCCGCCCTGACCGAGCATGCCCGCTCGCCGGTGGCCGTGCTTGCCGTCCCCGACGCACGACTCGGCGAGGTGATCTGCTGCGTCGCGGATCCGGCCGACCTCGATGCCGTCCGCCGGTGGGGACGACGGCACCTCGACGGACCATACCGTCCGCGTCGCTGGTTGGCCCGAGACCCGATGCCTCTGACGGCCGCGATGAAGATCGACCGGCGTCGGCTCGCCACCGACATCTCCGCGACGACGACCCGGTGAGCCGCAAGAACGGAGCAGCATGAACCCCGACGATCTCCCGGTCATCGTCGATGCCGTCCGCACGCCCATCGGCACCGTCGGTGGCGCGCTGCGCACCCAGCACGCCACCGACCTGCTGGCCCCGGTGTTGGCCGACCTGGCCCGCCGCTGCCCGGGGCCGATCGACGAGGTCGTCATCGGCAACATCCGTGGCCCGGGCGGCAACCCGGCGCGGGTGGCTGCGCTGCGGGCCGGGATCGACGAGACCACACCGGCGATCACGGTTGATCGGCAGTGCGGGTCCGGGATGGCCGCGATCGAGTACGCCGTCGGGATGCTCGGCGGCACTCGGCGGGGATTCGTGCTCGCCGGCGGTACCCAGTCCGCGAGCAGGCAACCGCTGACGTACTGGCCGCCCGAGCATCACGGCGACGAACCTCGCCCCTATGACCGGGCGCCGTTCACCGATTCCGCCCACGGGGATCCGGACATGGGGGTGGCCGCCGACCTGCTGGCCGCCGAACACGGCATCGACCGGGCCCGGCAGGATGCCTACGCCGCACGCTCCCACGCCCGGGCGGTCGCCGCGACAGATGCCGGGATCTTCGCGACCGAGATCCTGCCGGTCGCCGATCTCGACCACGACGAGCGGCCTCGTGCCCACTTCACGGTCGAACGGCTGGCCCGCTTCCGGCCCGCCTTCACCCCCGACGGTACGGCGACGGCCGCCAACAGCTGCGGGGTCAACGACGGTGCCGCAGCGGTCGTGATCTGCGACGGGCGGACCGCCGCCGCGTCCGGCCTGCACGGGTTGCGGGTGCTCGACGCGGTGACCGTCGGCTGTGACCCGGCCCGCCCCGGGTGGGGGATCGTCCCGGCAGTACGGCGCCTGGCGGAACGCACCGGGATCGGGCCGGACCGGGTCGACGTCGTGGAGTTCAACGAGGCCTTTGCCGGGCAGGTGCTCGCCTGCCTGGACGCGCTCGGCATCGACGAGGAGCGCAACTGTCCCCAGGGCGGCGCCATCGCCTTGGGACATCCGTGGGCTGCGACCGGCGCGATCCAGGTATGCCGCCTTTTCACCCAGTTGGCGGGACACCGCAGCGCCGACGCCCGGTTCGGTCTGGCCGCGACAGCCATCGGCGGGGGGCAGGGGAGCGCCATCCTCGTGGAAACCATCTGAGCGGGCGCGCGCGACAATGGCGCCATGACACGCAACCCGTACGAGGAGCTCCCGCAACTCCCCACCTTCTCGTTGACCTCGACCGACTTCTCCGACGGGCAGATCCTGCCGCCGGCCCAGGTTGGCCGCGGCTACGGCGGTCGCGACCTCTCACCGCAGCTGACGTGGAACGGCTTCCCGGCCGCGACCCGCTCGTTCGCGCTGACCGCCTACGACCCCGATGCGCCGACGGCAGCCGGCTTCTGGCACTGGGCGGTGGCGAATGTGCCGGTCTCGGTGACCGGCCTGGCCACCGGGGCCGAGCCGCCGGCCGGGTCGCTCAGCCTGCGCAACGACGGCGGCGTACGCGACTACATCGGTGCCGCCCCGCCGAGGGGCCACGGCCCGCACCACTACTGGTTTGCCGTGCATGCTGTCGACGTGCCCACCCTGAAGCTGTCATCACACTCCTCGCCGTCGGCACTGGGCTTCCAGCTCTTCCGGCACGCGATCGCCCGGGCGACCCTGGTCGGCACCTTCGAGGCTCCGCTCGACTGATCGGACCGCCCCCTCGACCCGAACCGGTGGACACCCGAACCGCCCCCTCGACCCGAACCGGTGGACACCTGACCCAACCCCTCGACCCGAACCGGTGGACACCCGACCCCTCGACCCGAACCGGTGGATATTGCGTGGTCCGCGACGCAATTTCGACCGGTCCGGGTCCGAGGCCCAAGCGCCAACGCCACCTGCTAAACTCGACGAGCATCATCCCCGACGAAGGACACGTCATCGTGCGCATCAGCGAGTTCCTCACCGCGTCCGCGCGCTGACCTCGTCGAGCCCAGGTGGCTCCGGGGTCGGCGCATCCGCCGATCATCCTGGGAGCCCGCATGTCCACCACTTCTCACCCTGTTGTTTTGTCCGGCCTGAGCTTCGCCTGGCCGGACGGCACTCCGGTCCTGACCGACCTCGACGCCGCCTTCGGATCCGGCCGCACCGGCCTCATCGGGGCCAACGGCACCGGCAAGACCACCCTGCTGCGCCTCATCGCCGGCGAACTCGCACCGGTCGCCGGGTCCGTCACCGCCACGGGTCGGGTCGGCTACCTACGCCAGCACCTCACGCTGCGCACCGGCGCCACGGTCGCCGAGCTGCTGGGCGTACGGGCCCGCCTTGACGCGCTGCGGGCCATCGAGTCCGGCGACGCCAACCCGCACCACTTCGACGTCCTCGGCGACGACTGGGACGTGGAGGCCCGCAGCCGCGCCATGCTGGACGGCATCGGCCTGGTCGGGATCGGCCTCGACCGTCCTGTCGGCACGTTGTCGGGCGGGGAGACCGTCCTGGCCGCGCTGGCCGGGCGGCGGCTCGCGGCCGACCCGATCGTGCTGCTCGACGAGCCGACCAACAATCTCGACCGCGACGCCCGACGCCGCTTGTACGACACGATCACGTCCTGGCGAGGGACGCTGATCGTGGTCAGCCATGACGTGGCCCTGCTCGACCTGATGGACGACACGGCCGAGTTGCACGCCACCTCCCTGGCCGTGTTCGGCGGACCCTTCCGGGCCTACCGGGAGCATCTCGGACGGGAGCAGGCCGCCGCCGAGCAGGCCCTACGAACCGCCGAACAGTCTCTGAAGGCCGAGGAACGGCAGCGCCGTCAGGCGGAGACCACGCTGGCGCGGCGGGCCCGGCACGGCCGGGCGACTGCCGGGAGCATCCCGAAGATCCTCGCGAACGCCCGCAAGTCCGCGGCCCAGGCTTCCGCGGGCAAGCTCCGCGGCGACCTCGACGACCGGGTCACTGCGGCCCGCCGGGCGGTGGAGGAGCAGGAGGGGCGGGTCCGCCACGAGGCCCGGATCCGGATCGATCTGCCCGACCCGGACGTGCCCACCGGGCGCCGGCTGGCCGAGCTGCACGACGCCCGCGGGCGGGTCGTGGTGATCGCCGGGCCACAACGAGTTGCCCTCACCGGCCCCAACGGCATCGGCAAGACCCGACTGCTGGAGACATTGGTCCACCCCGGGACGGCGGCCGGGCGGGACACGTACGCCCTCGGCCACACCGTCCGGATCGGCTACCTGCCACAGCGCCTCGACCACCTCGACGACGACTCCACCATCCTCGACTCGGTCCGCCGGGCGGCCCCCGACATCGATCCGGGCACGATCCGGGCGCAGGTGGCCCGCTTCCTGTTCCGCGGTGACGCCGCCGAGCGCCGGGTCCGGGACCTGTCAGGCGGCGAGCGTTTTCGGGTGGCACTGGCCGGCCTGCTGTTGGCCGACCCGCCCCACCAGCTGCTCATCCTGGACGAGCCGACCAACAACCTCGATCTGACCAGCGTCGAGGAGCTGGTCGACGCGCTGGAGACCTACCGCGGCGGGCTGATCGTGGTGAGCCACGACGACGACTTCCTGTCCCGGCTCGGCATCACCACCTGGCTGGTCCTCGGCCCGGACGGGCTGGACGATTCGGATCCGATGACCAAAGCGTCGAGTGGTGTCGAGGACGACGTCATGCCGTGACTGTCCGGGCGCTGGTGCGCCAGAGGAAACACCTGACACCTGTCCTCGACCGGCCGGCGGTCGGCGTAGCCCACCCGACCGGCGCCCGCGGCGCGCAGCGTTCCGGTGCTCAGGCGCGCGTACGCTCCATCACGGCCGTGGCGATCACCAGGTCCTGCCAGGACATCCCGACGCTCTTGAACACCACCGGGCCGTGGTCGGGCAGCCGGGTCCGGCCGGTCGCGACGTCGGCCATCGGGACGAGCGCGGCCGGATCGAGTGCCCCCTCGTCGCGGGCGAGGACGATGTCGCCGGCCTCCCGCAGCGCAGTGGCCCGGTCCTCCACGACTACGCCGCCCGCGGCGGCCGCGCGGCCCAGCAGCGCGGCGTCGAGTTCACGGGCGCCGGGCTCGTGAGAGCCGACGGCGATGACGATGACGTCGCCGGCGACGGCCGTCGCGGACAACACCGGCTCGCGAGCGGTCGTCGCACACACCACCACGTCCGCTGCGGCCAGTGCGGCCGCGGCTTCCGGGCCCCCGGCCGCCACCACCCCGCCGCGGGAGCGTACGTCGGCCCCGACGCGTTCGGGGTGGCGGACGACGAAGGTGACCCCGGCGAGCGGCTCGGGCCGGACGGCGGCGATGGTCTCGACGTGCCCGACGGCCTGGGGACCGGCGCCGAGCGCGACAACCCGGGCAGGTCTGCCCAGCCGGTCGAGAGCGGGCCGGACCGCCGCCACCGAGACCGCCGGGGTCCGCAGGGTGGTGAGGGCCGTGCCGTCGAGGACGGCCCGCAGGCTCAGCGTCCCCCCGTCGAACAGGAGGTAGCTCGCCTGGATGCGGGGCAGGCCGGCGGCGGGGTTGGCCGGCGCGACCGTGGCCACCTTGACCCCGGCATAGGCGCCCACATCGGAGGGCATCAGCAGGAACTGCCCCCGGCGGACCGGGACGACAGCTCGAGCGGCGTCGTCGGCTGGATCGAACCCCTCGCGAAGAGCAGAGGTGATGGCTTCGACTGCCTGAGCGGGGGACAGCGCGGCAGTGACGGCCGTCGCATCGAGGAATCGCATGCAGGCCATCACACCACGGACCGCACCCGGCACCATCCCTGACTCATGGCACGGTCGTCAGGAGTCGGTCCCGGCGCACTCGGGGCAGCGTCCGAAGATCTCCAGCACATGCCGGGTCACGGTGTACCCGTGCCGGCTGGCGGTCGCGCGGATCCACTCCTCGTCGGGCGGATCGAGCTCGACCGCGCGGCCGCACACCTCGCAGATCAGGTGGTGGTGATGACTGTCCGCGCCACACGCCCGGTAGGCCGTCCCCGACGGGGTGGGCACGGTGTCGGCCTGGCCGGACTCGGCCAGCGCATTCAACTGTCGGTAGACGGTCGCCAGGCCGACCGGGGTGCCGGCCAGTTCCAGCCCGCGGTGCAGGTCCTGGGCGGAAACGAAGCCCGGGGCTTCCTGGAGTGCGCGCCGGATCACCTGCTTCTGGATGGTCTTGCGCTCGTCACGTGTGGTGGCCACGGTGGGCTCCCTGGGGTCTGCGGATGAGATGGCTTCTCAACTATATACACATATTGCAATCCGACTATGTGTGTGTTGAAGTGGCTCCATGGAGATCGGATCCGGCCTTTCGGAAGCCGCCCAATTGTTCAAAATCCTGGGCAACGAATCGCGGCTCCGACTGCTGTGCCTGTTGGAGGGCACGCCTCGGACGGTCAGCGTGCTCGCGGATGCGGCCGACATGTCACAACCCCTGGTGTCCCAGCACCTGCGCACCCTGCGCCAGGCCCACCTGGTCACTGCTCTCCGCGACGGCCGGGAAATGGTCTACCGGATCTCCGATCTGCACGTCACCCATGTCATCGCCGACGCGCTCGTCCATGCCCAGGAGCCGGACGCTGCCGGGAGGACCGAGGAGCCGACGGCCGCTCGCGAGGAATCAGCATGACCACCCGCATCCACGTCGAGCGCTGAGCGAAACTGACCTGCTTGGCCTCCGGTACGATGTGGGTCTGATAACCATTCTCACCAAGGAGGTCCTGTGAAGGTCCGCAACTCCCTTCGTGCCCTGAAGAAGCAGCCCGGCTCCCAGGTGGTCCGACGCCGCGGACGGGTCTTCGTGATCAACAAGACCAACCCGCGCTTCAAGGCCCGGCAGGGCTGAGGACGCCTTCCCCCGACGGGCCTGCGCCTGCTTCACGAGCGGGTCAGGATCAGACCACGCATCGCCGGACTCGGCACGATCGCCGATCGGCCTTGCCGATTCCGCAAGACCGTTTGCCATACTGCCGGGTGTCGGATGGACAGGTGTCGGATGGAGTGGTGGCCATGGAGATCACCTGGGATGTGATCGTCGTCGGCGGGGGAGTGGCGGGGCTGGCGGCCGCTCTCGCCCTCGCCCGGGCCCGCCGGTCGGTCCTCGTGATCGACGCCGGCGCACCGCGCCACCGATTCGCCGACCACATACACGGGGTGCTCGGCCATGAGGGGCTCGACCCTGCGGACCTCCTCGCGCGCGGCCGGGAGGAGGTCGCCGCGTACGGCGTGGTCCTGCGTGCCGGTGAGGTGACGGCGGTCGAGACGACCGATGACGGGGTCGTCGTCACCATGGCCGACGGCGCGCAGCAGGCCAGGGCACTGGTCGTGGCCACCGGCGTGGCCGACGACCTGCCGCCGATCCCCGGCCTCGCCGAGCGCTGGGGCCGTACGGTGCTGCACTGCCCGTCCTGTCACGGCCTGGAGGTCGCGGACCACAGACTGGGGGTGCTGCTCACCTCCGCGGCCGGCTGGCCGACGGCGGCGCTGATCCGGCAATGGAGCGAGTCGGTGGTCGTCTTCCACGCCGATGCGGGTGACCCGGATCCGATGATGGCGGCCGGGCTCGCCCAGCGGGATGTACGCCTCGTTCGCTCGCCCGTCGTCGGGTTGCTCGGCGAGTCGCCCGCCCTGACCGGGGCCCGGACCGCGGATGGACACACCACCGAGGTCGACGCGCTGTTCTGTCAGGCCACCCCGCGCCCGCGCGACCGTTTCCTCGACGGCCTGGACCTGGCCCGTCAGGACACCCCGTACGGCAGCTTCCTGCAAGCGGACCGGACCGGCGCGACAGGCCACCCGCGGATCTGGGCCGTCGGCAACGTCGTCGATCCGTCCCTCGACGTGCCGATGTCGATCGGTGCCGGGAGCCTGACCGGCGGTGCGGTCAACTGGGCCCTGGTGCAGGAGGAGGTCCGGGGAGCCGCCGAGGAGTGGCCGGAGGTGTCCACGCCGCAAATGTGGGAGTCCCGGTACGCCGCCCGGGAGCGGGTTTGGACCACGCGGCCGAATGCCGTGCTCGTCGACGTGGCCGCCCCGATGGTGCCCGGACGGGCGCTCGACCTGGGCTGCGGTGAGGGCGCCGACGTCGTGTGGCTGGCCGGCCGGGGATGGCAGGTCACCGGCGTGGACGTGTCGGCCACCGCCGTCTCCCGCGCCACGGATGCCGCCCGGCTGGCCGGCCTGGACGGGCGCGCCCGGTTCGTCGTCGGGGACCTGTCGGCCCTCCCGGACGGGGAAGTGTTCGACCTGGTCACCAGCAGTTTCGTGCATTCCACGGCCGGTTTGCCGCGGCTGGAGCTGCTGCGCCTGGCCGCCGGACGGGTCGCGGCGGGCGGGCACCTGCTGATTACCTCTCACGCGGCACCGCCGCCGTGGACCCGGGATCGCCATGGCGCCCACCGGCTGCGCCTGCCGCAGGAGGAACTCTCCGATCTTGCTCCCGACCCGGCGTCCTGGCAGACGGTGCTCGTCGAGACACGGGAGCGGCAGGCGACCGATCCCGAGGGACGGCCCGGCACCGCGCTGGACGGCGTGATCCTGCTGCGACGGATCTGAGGTCGCACCGGCCGCGACCGTCAGTCGATCAGGTCCACCACCAGGTAGGCAGCGCAGGCGAGCCCGAGGACCAGGGCGGCGGCGAAGGCGAGCGCCAGCGGCAACGCGCCCTGGCCGGTCACCCCGCTGGCCGCCAGGCTCTCGTGGATCCGCCGATAGCGGATCGATACCACCGCGTAGGTGACACCGGCCAGGCCGCTGCCGAGGATGCCGAGCGCGACTGCGGCCGGACCGAGCCGATCCACCGTGAACCTGGTCGCCACCACCGTGACGACGGCGAATGCCAGGCACGTCCGTCGCCAGGCCAACAGGGTCCGTTCGGGCTGCAACCCGGGGGCGAAGGGCTCCTCGAGTCGGCTCACATGAACATCCCGATGCTGACCAGGGCCGCGCCGACGATCACCCCGACGATGAGCAGGCCACCGACGTCCAGCCCGGGCAGCGGCTTGTTGTGCCGCAACGCCCGCTCGGTGGCCACCCACCCGAACCAGGCCTGCAGCGCGGTCACCAGGCCGAGCACCACGAAGACCGCGGCTGCCGCCAGTCGCCACTCCATCGCCTCGGGCAGCGACAGCGCCTCCAGCGCGAACGCCGCCGCGAACATCGCCAGCGAGGTGCGCAGCCAGGCCAGGAAGGTCCGTTCGTTGGCGAGGCTGAATCGGGGGTCTGGTTCCCGGCCGTCGCGGAAGACCCGAGGCGGAAATCGGCGCCCGTTCTCGGTTCCCTGCACGTGTTCGCTCCCTGCCTCGTACGCCGCCGGTGACGGCCCGGGTGATCGTCGTCCGGCGGTGAGTGTATCCGTTTCCTCTTCTCCTCATCGTCGACCGATCTGCCCGGCAATGCCCGCGGCGGGCACCCGGGCAGGCCTCAGCGGGCTCCGCCGGACGGTACGCGGAGCGAACTGACGAACCGCCGCAACCGGGCGAGCCCCTCGGTCAGTTCCTCGCCGGAGGTCGCGTACGACAGCCGTACGTGGGTGTCGGCCGTCGTGGGGCCGAAGTCGCGACCGGGAGTGAGGGCCACGTGAGCCTCGTCCAGCGCCCGCTCGCAGAACTGCCAGGCGTCCAGACCCGTGGGCGATACGTCGAAGTACACATAGAAGGCGCCGTCGGGGACCACCGGGACCGGCAGCCCGATGGCGCCGAGCCCCTCCAGGACGAGCCGGCGCCGCGCCACGTACTCCAGCCGGCGCTTTTCTGACAGCGCCAGGGAGTCCGGCGTGAAACAGGCCAGTGCGGCCATCTGGACAGGCAGCGAGGCGGACAGGAACCAGTTCATCGCCAGCCGGTGCACCGGCTCGACCAGCACCTCGGGCAGGACACACCAGCCGAGCCGCCACCCGGTCATCCCGAAGTACTTGGAGAAGCTGTTGATGACGATGGCGTCCGGGTCGTCGGCCAGCACGGTCGACCGCGGACGTCCGGCGGCGTCGTGGTCGGCGAGGTCGAGGTAGATCTCGTCCACGATGCGCCAGGCACCGTGCGCGGCGGTCAGCCCGCAGATCGCCCGCAACTCGTCGCGGGCGATGGTCGCCCCAGTCGGATTGGACGGGGTGGCGATCAGCACCGCGGAGGTCCGCTCGGTCCACGCGGCGCTCACCGAGTCGGCATCCAGTTGGAAGCGGGTCGCGGCCGACGTCGGGACGCACACCGGCCGGCCACCGAGGCCGGGGATGACCTGCCGGTAGCAGGGATAGGACGGGTCGGCCAGGATCACCTCGTCGCCGGGGTCGATGACCGCGGCCAGTGCCAGCACCAGGGCCGTCGACGCTCCCGAGGCCAGCAGGATCCGATCCGGGTCGACGCGGACGCCGTAGCGGGCCCGATAGAAGTCGGCGATGGCCGCGCGCAGCTCCGGGATGCCCGGCACGGGGGCGTACGGCAGCGGCCGGCCGTCCATCACCTCGCGCATCGCCTCCCGGACCGCCGGCGGAGCGCCGAAGTCGGGTTCCCCGATGCCCAGGCGCACCACGTGATGACCGGCCCGGGCCAGCTCCTCGGCCCGTTCGGCGAACGCGACGGCGTGGAAGGGCTCGACCGACCGGGCACGCTCGGACAGCCTCATCTGGTGGTCGCCTCCTCGCCGGTCCCGTGCCCTTCCTCCTGCGGATAGCGCAGTCCGATCCGGTCCCGGATGGTGTCCAGGGTGCCCATGATGGCGACCGTCTCGGCGATCGGCAGCCGCCCGCCGGTGAGGTCGCCGGCGGCGACGAGTTCCTCGGCGGCCTCGGCCTGGTAGTGCATCCCGCGGCCGTTGACATCCGAGTGGTAGGTCTCACCGACGGTGCCGTCGGAGGCGACCACGCGGAAGTCGACAGGGGTGTACCAGGGACCGTCGATGTCGATCCGGGCCTCGGTACCGAGGATATGGGCGGTGGTCGGGCCCGCGGTGTCGCTGGCCGACAGGCTGACCGCCATCCGCCCGCCCGGGTAGCCGAACACGGTCGCCACCTGGGCATCCGCCCCGGTCTCCTTGAACGTCGCGGCGGCCCCGATCGTCTCCGGCTTCCCGAACAGGTCCCAGGCGAACGAGATGGGGTAGATGCCGAGGTCGAGCAGGGCACCGCCACCCAGCTCCATGGCGTTGATCCGGTGCTGCGGGTCGTCCGGCAGATCCTGGGTGTGGTCGGCCATCAGCGTGTGCACCGACCCGAGGGTGCCCGCGTCGATGATCTCGTGAATGCGCCGCATGTGCGGCAGGTAACGCGTCCACATCGCTTCCAGGGCCAGCAACCCGCGAGCGGCGGCGACATCGGCCACCCGCCGCGCCTCGTCCTGGTTCAGCGTGAACGGCTTCTCCACCAGGACGTGCTTGCCCGCCTCCAGGGCCTGCACGGCGTTGGCCGCGTGGGCGGGATGAGGCGTCCCGACGTAGACGATGTCGACCTCGGGATCATCGACCAGGTCCTGATAGCTGCCATGGGCGTGCGGTACGCCGAACTCCGAGGCGAAGGCCTGCGCGGTCCCGGCGTGACGCGAGCCCACGGCGCGGACGTCGAACCCGTTGCGGACCAGGTCGGCGGTGAACTGATGGGAGATCCAGCCGGTGGCGATAATGCCCCAGCGCAGGCGTGCTGACATGGGGATCAGACTACCGGGCCGGACTCCGACGGGCCCGCTTCAGCTCGCCTGGTTGACCCGGATGATGTTGCCGGCCGGGTCCCGCAGGGCGAAGTCACGCGGCCCCCATGGTTGGTCCTTCGGTTCCTGGATGACCTCGGCGTCGGCCTCGACGACCCGGTCGAAGGCGGCCTGCAGGTCGGTCGTGACCAGCACGTACGGCCCGAACAGGCCCTTGGCCAGCAGTCGGCGCAGCACCTCCGCATCCTCCTCGGGCCGGCCCGCGCCAGCGTCGGACAGCACGATCTCGGGGGCGGCCAGGTCGGGGAAACCGACGGTGACCCAGCGGTGACCGTCGGAACCGACGTCCCCACGGACCTCCAGTCCCAACGCATCGCGGTAGAAGGTGACAGCGGAATCGACGTCATCAACGACGATCGGACAATACTGCAACGTGTAGCTCGTCATGTCTCCACGCTAGGAGACGGGGCGGACGGCTCCTTCTCGAATCCTGCTCGAATCGGGATCCCTCAGCAGCCGACCGTCGGCCCGCGGGGGATGGCTGGGCGGGCGGGTCATGATCCGCGCGACGCACGCGGGCATGGCCTCGGCCGCAGGGTGGGGTCGGGAACGGTACGAGGTCGGGGTCTCGCCGACGATCCGGGTGAAGCTGGTGCTGAACGAGCCCAGCGAGGAACAGCCGACCTCCATGCACGCGTCGGTGACCGACATCCCCGCCCGCAGCAGGGCCATCGCCCGTTCGATCCGGCGGGTGATCAGATACGCGTACGGCGTCTCGCCGTATGCGGCGCGGAACTCCCGGGAAAAATGCGCGGTCGACATGCACGCGCGGTCGGCCATCTCGGGAACGTCCAGCGGGCGCGCGTACTCGCGATCGATGAAGTCGCGCGCGCGGCGCAGTCGGGTGAGCATCTCGATCGTCTGGCCGACCATGGGACAAGCCTAGGCGTCCTCAGCCCGGATACCCGGCCACTCCAGCACCACCACGACGGCGACGACACCGACCGCCGCCCAGATCAGCGACTCCGGGAGCAGCGCAGCCAGCCCGATCAGGACGCCCAGCACGGCGACCGCGATGCTGCGCCCCGGCGGCAGCCCGGGGCGAAGGGTGAGCCACCACTTGCCGAGGATGAAGACGGCCACCGGGACGGTCAGGGTGGCGGCCGCTGCGGCCGGCCCCAGCCCGGTGCCGCCGGTGTCCCGGTCGATGGCGACCTCGATGCCGGCGGAGAAGGCACCCGCGGCGGCGAAGATGAAGTAGTGGCCGTAGCCGAAGGCGAGCGCCGTGCCCAGCGTCGCCCGGTGGCCGTGGTGCAGGTGGGAGAAGTAGATCCACCACATCCCGGCCGCCATCGCCAGTCCGCAGCCGGCGACCTGGGCGAGGTCGGCCAGGTGGCGCCCGGTCTGCAGTGCATCGACGATGGCGGTGGTGGATGCCAGGACCGACTCGCCGAGCAGGATCAGGGTGAACAACCCGTACCGTTCGGCGATGTGCTCGGGATGCCAGGGGGTGACCCGGGCGGACTCCGCCCACACCGGCACGAGCAGTTCCAGCAGCACCAGGACGACGAACACAGGCGGCGCCATCCCACCGGCGAGGAGCAGCGAGGCCACCCACGCCACCTGCGCCGCCGTCACCCCGACGGCGTACCGCAGGGCCGTACGTCGGTAGTCGGGCGACCCCGCCGCCGCGCGCAACCACTGGGTCACCAGCGCCAATCGCATGACGACGTAGCCGGCCACGATCGCACGCAGATCGCCCTCGGCCATCGCCGGCCGGGTGCCCGCCGCCAGTACCAGCGCACCGGCCATCTGGACGAAGGTCACCACCCGGTAGGCCCAGTCGTCGGTGTCGAACGCCGAGGCGAACCAGGAGAAGTTCATCCACGCCCACCACACCGCGAAGAAGACCATCAGGTAGGACACCAGTCCGGCCCCGATGTGCGCCTCCGCCTCGGCGTGGTGCAGTTCGGCGGAGGACAGCGAGACCGCGACGACGAACACGAGGTCGAAGAACAGCTCCAACGGGCTGGCGACCCGATGGTCCTCGTCCGGGTCGCGCGGTCGCATGGCCACGATGCCGAAGCGGGCAGGCCGGTTCATGGTTCCTCCACAAGGGCTTTCGTGGGCACGTTCGGGGACACCAGATGGCCCGGGTCAGGAAATGTCGGTGGCAGTGGAGAGAATAGTCGTGATGGACGCCACGTCAGCCCCCGCCACATCAGCCCCCGCCACGACAGGCACCGCCACGACAGGCACCGACCTGTCGACCTCCGCCTCGGTGCGCCGGATGTACCCGTTCGTCCGTTCCGCGCTGCCCAGACTGACGTTCGGCCTGATCTGTTCGCTTCTCGCCAGCCTGGCCGCGCTGGGCATCCCGCGGGTGCTCGAACGCCTCGTCGAGGGCCCGCTGGCCGCCGGGGTCGCCACCCACGACACCCGGGCCCTGGTGGGACCGGTCCTGCTGGTCCTGGCGCTCGGGGTGGCGGAGGCGGGTCTCATCCTCGCCCGGCGCAACCTCGTGATGTACCCGGGCAACCGGATCGAGGCGGACATGCGGATGGCGATGTTCCGACACCTGGTCGACCTGCCGCTGTCCTTCCACGACCGCTGGCCCGGAGGGCAGTTGCTGAGTCGGATCATGGGCGACCTCGGCCTGCTGCGTCGCTGGCTCGTGTTCGGGCTGATGCAGCTGGTGGTCAGCGCGCTGACCATCGCCATCGGGGTCGGCCTGTTGGTGTCCACCGCCGGCTGGCTCGGGCTCATCTACCTGGCCGGATCGATCCCGGTCACCCTGATCGCCTTCCACTACTCCCGGCGCTACCGGCGGATGGCCCGGCTGTCGCAGGAGCAGGCCGGGGACCTCGCCACGACCGTCGAGGAATCCGTGCATGGGATCCGCGTACTGAAGGCCTTCGGTCGCGGCCCCGATGCGCTGGCGTCCTTCACCGGGCAGGCCGAGGATCTGCGGACCACGGAGATCCGCAAGGCCGGGAACGCGGCAGTCATCGAGATGGCCCTGCTGCTCATCCCGGAGGTCACCTTGGCGGTCTGCCTCGTGCTGGGCATCGTCCAGGTCGCCGGAGGAGCGATGAGTGTCGGTGCGCTGGTGGCATTCTTCGCCACAACCGCGGTGATCAGCGGTCCGGTGGTCGATCTCGGGATGCTGTTGTCGATGACGCTGAACGCCCGTACCGCGATCGACCGCTATTTCCAGGTCCTCGACACGCCCAACCCGTTGACGGACCCGCAGAGCCCACGGCCCGTGACCGACCCGGTCGGTCACGTCGAGCTGCGCGACGTGTCGTTCCACTACCCGTCCTCGGCCGTGCCGATCCTCGACCGCGTCGACCTGGACCTGCCGGTCGGCACCACCACCGCACTGGTCGGGCTCACCGGGTCGGGCAAGACCACGCTGGCGCTGCTGGTGCCGCGGATGTACGACGTGACCGGCGGGCGGGTGCTGCTCGACGGGACCGACGTCCGCGAGGTGCGGCGCAGCGACCTGCGTCGGGTCGTGGCGATCGCCTTCGAGGATCCGACACTGTTCTCCGCCTCTGTTCGGGAGAACGTGTTGATGGGTGTCAGTGAGACGGTCCGCACCGAGGAGCGCGAACGGCTGTTGGCCGAGGCGCTGGAGGTCGCCCAGGCCACCTTTGTGGCCGACCTGCCTCAGGGGGCCGAGACGATCATCGGCGAGGAGGGGCTGTCCCTGTCCGGCGGACAGCGACAGCGGCTCGCGCTGGCCCGCGCCATCGCCGCCCGCCCGAAGGTGCTCGTCCTCGACGACCCTCTGTCGGCGCTCGACGTCACCACCGAGGAAGCCGTCACCGCGCGGCTGCGTGAGGTCCTCGCCGGGACGACGACTCTGGTGATCGCCCACCGGCCTTCCACCGTCGCACTGGCCGACCGGGTTGCGGTGCTGCGTGACGGGCGGATCAGCGCGGTCGGGACCCACCACGACCTGCTCGCGACCGACGCGCACTACCGCCACATCATCTCCACGCTGGAGGACGACTGGGCGAGCAGCGCCAAGGCCGCGCCGGAAGACGCCACCGCCGCCGAGGAGATTCACCGATGAGTGCCCCGACCACTGCCCGCGCCCACCCGACCGACGCGGCCACCGACGACCTGGTCATGCTGGACCGGGAAACCTCCAAGAGGGTCCGGGCCCGCTCGCTGCACCTGCTGGGGTCGCTGCTGCGGCCGAGGACCGCAGCACTGACCGTCGCCGCGATCCTCGTCGTGGTCGGTACTCTCGGCCAGGTCGCCGGGCCGTGGTTGGTGGCGCTGGCCATCGACACCGCACTGCCCGCGCTGCGATCCGGAAACCCGATGCCGCTGGCGTGGATCGGGGCCGGGTATGTGGTCGCCGCGGTCGCCGGTGGGATCTGCACCGGCGCGTACGTCCGGACCGCAGCCCGGGTCTCCCAGGACGTGCTGCTCGACCTGCGCCGCCGGGTGTTCAGGCACACCCAGCGACTGTCGCTGGAGTTCCACGAGTCCTACACCTCGGGCCGGATCATCAGCCGCCAGACCTCCGATCTCGACGCCTTGCGCGAGTTGCTCGACGGTGGCCTCACCGGGGTGGTCTCCGCGCTGCTCCTGATGGTTTTCACCGCGGTGGGTCTCACCGCGCTGGACTGGCGCTCCGGGGTCGTGCTGGCCATCGGCCTGATCCCCGCGTGGTTCCTCACCCGCTGGTTCCAGCGGGTGTCCCAGTTGCACTACCGGGAGCAGCGGACCGCATCGGCCCGCCTGATCGTCCGGTTCGTCGAGTCGATGACCGGGATCCGCGCCGTCCAGGCCTTCCACCGCGGCCGGCGGACCGAGGACGAGTTCGGCCAACTCAGCGACGACTACCGCCGCGCCAACCTGCGGATCTTCTCGGTCAACGGCCGTTTCCAGCCGGGGCTGCTGGTGATCGGCAACGTCACGGTGGCGGCAGCGCTGGCCGTCGGCGGGCTGCGGGTGCTGGACGGCACCCTGGAGGTGGGCGTCCTCGTCGCCGCGCTGCTTTATGTCAAGCGATTCTTCCAGCCGATCCAGGAGTTGGGCATGTTCTACAACTCCCTGCAGTCGGCGGTCGCAGCACTGGAGAAGGTGTCGGGCCTGCTGGCCGAGCTGCCCGGCGTGGCCGCGCCCGAACGCCCGGTGCCGCTGCCGCACGCCCGCGGCGAGCTGAGGATCGAGCACGCCAGTTTCGGGTACGGCGACGGACCGCTGGTCCTGGATGACCTTGACCTGACCATCCCCGCGGGGCAGACCGTCGCCCTGGTGGGCACCACCGGTGCGGGCAAGTCGACCCTGGCCAAGCTCATCGCCCGGTTCTACGACGTCACCGACGGCCGGGTGCTGCTCGATGGGATCGACCTGCGCGATCTGTCGGGCCGGGACCTGCGCCGGGCCGTCGTCATGGTCACCCAGGAGGCGTACCTGTTCAGCGGCTCGGTCCGTGACAACATCGCGCTCGGCCGGCCCACCGCCTCCCAGGCCGAGATCGAGGCCGCGGCCCGCGCCGTCGGGGCGCACGAGTTCGTCACCGCCATGCCGGAGGGCTACGACACCGACGTGACGACCCGCGGCGGGCGGGTGTCGGCGGGGCAGCGGCAGCTGATCTCCTTTGCCCGTGCGTTCCTGGCCGATCCGGCCGTGCTGGTGCTGGACGAGGCGACCAGCTCCCTCGACATCCCCGGGGAGCGGCTTGTCCAGCACGGGCTGCAGACGCTGCTGGCGGATCGCACCGCGCTGATCATCGCCCACCGGCTGTCGACGGTCGACATCGCCGACCGGGTGCTGGTGATGGAGCGCGGCCGGGTGATCGAGGACGGCCGACCTGCCGATCTCATCGCCGGGCAGGGACGGTTCGCCGATCTGCACCGGGCGTGGCTCGAGTCGCTCGTGTAGCCCCCGGCTCTCCGGCCCGGCCTCAGGCACGGGTCTGATCGGGGCCGCTGAGGGTCCGCGCCATGATCGCCCGGGTCGGGGTCGGGTGGGCGATCTCGGCGAAGCCGACGTCCAGGAACGCTTGGGTGACGCCCCGGAAGAGATCATTGGCGGAGCGCCGCAGGCCGGCCGTGTCGGTCGGATAGCCCTCCACCACCCGTGCGCCGCCGTGACAGGCGTGCTCCACGGCCGCCGCCAGCAACTCGGCCATCAGTCCCTCGCCGCGGAACTCACGACGAATGACGAAGCAGGTGACCGCCCAGATGTCCGGGTCGTCCCACGGCTGGGTGGCGTGCGGGCGCAGCGAGCGGGAACGGGCAAGCCGCGGCTGGGCCGTCCGTGGGCCGACCCGCACCCAGCCCGCCGGTACCTCCCCCCGGTAGCCGATCAGGCCGGGGGCGCACGGGCCGGCCGTCTCGGCGCGCAGCAGGTCGCGACGCTCGGCGGTGTCGGAGTGCTTCCACCCGGACGCGCTCATGGTGAACCACTGGCACTGGCAGCTGCGCCCGTCGCCTCCGCCCGACAGGGCGGTCTGCAGATCGTCGAAACGCTCGGGGGTGGCCGGCCGTGTCGTCAGGCCGCCGGCGGCCGTCGGGATGGTGGAGGTCGTCATGTGTCCAGCCTGCCCCGGCACGCCGACGTTTTGTCGGCCCCGGTCCGTCCCACCGGGAGAAATGTCGGCGGCCACCGGCACACTGGAGCCGATCCCGCCGGACCGGCCAGACCAGAGGAGACCGACGACCATGAGCCCCGCCACCGTCCCCGGACCCGATGGACGACCGCGCTGCGCCTGGGCGGTGGAGCCGGGTTGGCCGCCCTACCTGACCTATCACGACACCGAGTGGGGACGCCCGCTCCACGACGACACCGCCCTCTTCGAGCACCTGGCGCTGGAGTCCTTCCAGGCCGGGCTGAGCTGGCGGACGATGCTGGCGAAACGCGACCGATTCCGCCAGGTCTTCGCCGACTTCGACATCGCCACCGTGGCGCGATACGGGCAGGCAGAGGTCGAGCAACTGATGACCGATCCGGGGATCGTCCGCAACCGGCGCAAGATCGAGGCGGTGATCGGCAACGCCCGGGCGGCCCGGCAGCTGATCGCGGAAGAGGGGTCGTTGGCCGGTTACGTGTGGCGGTGGGTACCTCCGGCCGAGGAACTCGGCGAGCCGCTGACGGCCACCACCTCACCGACGGCGATCGCCCTGTCGCGCGATCTCAAGCAGCGCGGCTGGCGGTTCGTCGGACCGACCACGACCTTCGCCTTCATGGAGGCGGTAGGCTTGGTCAACGACCACGCGAGCGGATGCGTCTTCCGCGACGTGGTGGAGCGGGCCCGCCGGGACATGATCATGCCGACCGACTGACCCCCGGTGGTCGGGCGGTCGACCGGCGGACGACCAGCCGGCTGGGGACCAGCACCCGGCGGGGGACGGGCGGTTCGTGATCGCGCATCTGGGCCACCAACAGGTCCACCAGCTCCCGACCGAGTCGGTCGAAGTCGTGGTGGATCGACGTCAACGGCGGCGTCAGGTACGGCGCGAGGGGGATGTCGTCGAAGCCGACGACGGACACGTCCTCGGGCACCCGGCGGCCGTGTTCGACCAGCGCCCGGATGAGCCCGACGGCCATCTCGTCGTTGGCACAGCACACGGCGGTCACCGATGTGTCGTCGGCCATCTCGCGGCCCACGGCATAGCCGGACCCGGCCGACCAATCACCGCGCCATACCGGCGGCACGTCCCCTCCGGCGCGGGCGAGCTCCTCCTGCCAGGCGTGCAGCCGTGCCGTGGCCGGATCGGAGTCGGCCGGGCCGGCCAGGTGATGCACGGTCCGGTGGCCCAGCCCAAGCAGGTGCCTGACCGCTTCGCGGGTCCCTCCCGCCTGGTCGGCGGCCACCAGCGGGTGCCGCCCGGCCAGTCGCGAGTCGGCCACGACCACCGGCAGCCCGGGCGGCAGGACCAGGGTGTCGGGGGTGGCCGCCTCGGCCCGGATGATGATCAGCCCGTCGATCGATTGGTTGTCCAGAAGGGTCGCGGCCGCTGTCACGTCCGCCGACGACGGTTCGTCGACGTTGACCAGGGTCACCGTGTATCCCTCTCGGCGCGCCGCCTCCACCACCGCGCCGATGGTGCGCGACTCGCCGGTACGTTCCAGCTGATGGGCAATCAGGCCGATGGTGTTGAAGCGTCCGCGGCGCAGCGCACGGGCGGCCTGGTTGGGGGAGTAGCCCACCTCACGCATCACCGCCAGCACCCGGTCACGGGTGGTCGGCCGCACCACCGACGACCCGTTGGCGACCCGCGACACCGTCTGCATCGACACGCCCGCCAGTCGCGCCACGTCCTGGATCGACGGCCCGGGACGCCCACGCCGCCCCGGCGCGGTCGCCGATCCCTCGTCCATGCCGCCCATCGCGCTCCTCTCCGGGCGGTCGGTGCGCCCGCGAACCGGCCGGGCTCGTGTCCCCGATGTCGCGCCGCGGACCACTCTACCGACCGGGCCGCGAGCGGCCACTACACTTGGCACCGGCAATGGATCCTGCCGGGGCCGAGAGTCGAGCCCGAACTGCCGCGAGTGCTGATGGTTCCTGTCGTCACGAGATCGATGGCGGGCAGGACCGGATCATGCCCGCCGGAAGGGACGGTCGCCGATGGATCGGCCACCCTGCACACCCGAGCCACACCCCGACGGGATGACCTCCCTCGACGGACACCCGCTCGTCGTCGGGGTCGTGCCCGGCCACCCGGAGTTCCTCACCCCGACGGCCGTCTCGTTGTCGCGAGCCCCGGGCCCGGTGCCCTCGTTGTCGCGAGCCCTGGGCCCGGTGCCCCTGTGTTTCGCCGCGGCAGCACTGCTCTCCCGCCACCGCCATCGGCCCGTCAGGGTGGTTCCGCTGAGCGTCGTCGACCGGGTGGTGCCGGCGCCATGGGCCTGACGGAGCAGGCGCCCGAGACGGCGCACCCCGCACCGACCCCCGTGCCGGCCGCGCATCACCGGCCCGCCCTGCTGGCCGCGGTCCTGCTGGGTGGGGTGGTGGGAACCCTCGTACGGACCCTGCTGGAGTCCGCTCTGCCGCCCGGTGCCGGCGCGTGGCCGTGGACGACCTTCCTCATCAACGTGTTCGGGTCCGCCATGCTCGGCGGCCTGCTGGAGTCGTTGGCCCGGCGTGGGCCCGACCGCGGGTTGCGGCGGCTGATCCGGTTGGGCGGCGGCACGGGTGTGATCGGCGGATTCACCACCTACAGCACCTTCGCGGTCGAGGCCGATCAGCTCGCCCTGGCCGGCCGGCCGATCCTCGCCATTGGCTACGCCGTCGGCAGCATCGCCGCCGGCCTGGCTGCCGCGGGCCTGGCAATCTGTGCTGCCCGCCGGATGGTGCCCCACCCGACGCCGTCCCCGGGGGAGGGCCGGTGATGCTCCTGGCGTTGACGGCGCTGGCCGGCGGATTCGGAGCGGCGACCCGGTTCTGGCTCGACGGGGCCATCGCCCGCCACAATCCGCTCCCGATCCCGTTGGGCACCGTGGTGATCAACGTGTCCGGGGCGCTGTTGCTCGGGCTGCTCACCGGTCTGGCGCTGGACGTGCCCGTGTTGGGGCCGTGGAAGCACGTGCTGGGGACCGGCTTCCTCGGCGGCTACACCACCTTCAGCACGGCCAGCGTGGAGGGCATCCGGCTCGCCTCGGCCCGTGGCCCGCGGGCCACGATCCTGGCCGTGGCCGATGCGGGCGGGATGCTCGCGATGGCCCTGGTCGCCGCCGCCCTCGGCCTGTGGCTCGGCCGGATGCTGGCGCAGGCCGGGGCAGGCGGCTAGCCGGCGGTGGAGGCGCGGACGACGAGCCGGCAGCCGACCTTCTCCACCCCGGCGGTGGGATGGCCCTCCATTGCCTCGCTGAGCCGCCTGGCGGCGCGCCGGCCGAGATACTCCAGATTCATGTCGACGCTCGTCAGTGGGGGCCGACAGCCGGCGACCAGGATCTCCCAGTTGTCGTGACCCATCACCGCGACGTCCTCGGGCACCCGCCGGCCGAAATCGCGGACGGCCTCGACCACGCCCCGGCCGATCTGGTCACTGCCACACAGGACGGCGTCGGTGTCGGGACAGCGGCCGAGCAGCGCGGTGGCCGCACCCCGACCCCACTCCTCCGACCACGATCCGAACACGGCGTGATCGCCGGCCATCGTCAGGCCGGCCTCGCGCAGCGCCTCCTCGGCACCCCGGACCCGGTCACCCGACGCCCCGTACGTCGGGTCGCCGCTGATCACCCCGATCCGGCGCCGGCCACAGGCGATGAGATGTTCGACCGCCATCCGGCCGGCCCCGACATTGTCGGAGGTGACCGAGATGTCCCGCTCGTCGATGGAGGGGGCGTACGCGTAGACGACCGGGACCGGCAGGTCGTGGCCGAGCGAGGGTCGCGGGTCGGGTCGCGCGCCGACGATGATCAGTCCGTCCACCCGGCGTTCCAGCAGGACGCCGATCTGGTACCTCTCCCGGATGCCGTCTCCGCGCGCGTCACACAACAGCACCGACACCTTGTTCAGCCCGAAGGCGTCCTCCACACCCATCAGCAGGGGGATGGAGAATCTGCCCTCCAAGTCGTGCGTGATCAGGCCGACGGTCCCGGTCCGGCCGGTGAGCAGGCTGCGGGCCAGGGTGTTGGGGGAGAAGGACAGCTCCTCGGCAGCCGCGATCACCCGGCGCCGGGTGCCGTCGCTGACATCGCTGCGACCGTTGAGGGCCTTGGACGCGGTCGAGATGGACACCCCGGCGGCCTTGGCGACGTCGGCCAGGGTAGCCGCCCGGCGTTCCGAGGTGACGGCGCGACGCTTGGCACCGAGGTCCGATATCGTTTTCGGCCCCGGGTCTCCATTCGGTGCGAGTTCGTTGTCCGCCACGACCCCACCATACCAGCGGTGGGTTCGGTCGACATGGATTTCGACTCCCCGACCGACGTCGGCAGACGTCCCAGTGCGCGTGAGAGTTCGCCCAGAAACAGGTGTTCCCCGGCACATCCGAGGGACCCGCTTGACAGCCGGCGGTGCCGGTGTTGAGATTGTCGCAAACCTTTTCGAAACACGTCTCGAACGAGCCCGGTCCGCGGACCCCCGACTCCGGACTCCGGACCCCCGGCTCCGGACTCCGACAGACGCTATCGACCAGGGCCTGATCTCAACGAGGAGAAGGGATTCCCCATGAGCACCAAACACCCGCGCCGACGCGGTGTGGCGGCCGTCGCACTGGCCTCGCTCCTGACCATCACGCTGGCGGCCTGTGGCAGTCAGGGGTCGACCGGGGCGGAGCAGTCGACCGCGTCGATCCCGGCGGAGGGCATCGACGACGGCACCGCACTGAGCATGTGGTCACGAGCCCCGCTGGAGGCGCAGGCGAAGAACGCAGTGGAGGCGTACAACTCCACGCACCAGAACCAGGTCACCCTGGAGCTCCTCCCCAACGACGACGTCGAGGGGAAGGTGGGCGCCGCAGTCCAGACCGATACGCTCCCGGATATTCTCGCCGGTGACGTCGTACGTGTCCCGTACTGGGCCTCGCAGGGCGTCTTCCAGGACATGACCACCCAGATCGACGCCCTGCCCAACAAGGCCGACCTGCAGCAGGGCCACATCCAGGCGGGCACCGTGGACGGGAAGGAATACACCCTGCCCTTCGTCACCGACATCTCGGTGATGGTGTGGAACAAGGACCTGTACAAGGAAGCGGGGCTCGACCCGGACAAGGGCCCGACCACCTTGCAGGAATACCACGACCAGGCGAAGGCCGTCGCGGCCCTGAACAAGAGCGGGGTGGCGGGCACCTACATCCCCGGCCAGTCGGGCGGCGCGCTGGTCTTCATGAACTTCCCGTTCCTCTGGGCCAACGGCGAGGAGGTCCTCAGCGCCGACGGCACCCAGTCGCTGATGAACTCGGAGTCGGCCAAGAAGGTCTACGACGCCTACCGTGACCTGGCGAATACTCCCAACGGGGTCGGCGCGGGGTCGAAGGAGGAGACCGGCGTCACCTGGACCGCACCCTTCCAGGAGGGCAAGATCGGCGTGATGGCGTACCCGTACACGGCGGTCACCTCGATGTTCGAGGACTCGGACTTCGAGGTCGGGGTCGCACCGATCCCCGGTGTCGACGGCGGTTCGTCCACCTTCCTCGGCGGTGACGCCATCGGCATCAGCCGGAGCAGCAAGAACGCCGCCCAGGCGTGGAACTTCATGGCGTGGCTGATGACCGAGGATGCCCAGCAGACAGTCTTCGCGGACAACAACGACACCGCGTCGAACCTCACGGTGCTCGAGAACGGCTACGCCGACGCCGATCCTCGCACGCTGGTGGCCAACGCCACCATCAAGGACGGCCGGACCCCTGTCTCGGTCAACTTCAACGAGGCCTTCAACGCAGCGGGAAGCCCCTGGCAGCTGCTGATCCAGCACGCCATCTGGGGCGACGGGTCGAGCGTCGACGCCGACAACGACGCGATCACCGCCATCCTCGGCCAGTAACCCCGCGACACATCAGGCCATGGAGGGGTAGGGCGGCCCGACCCGACTGTCGGGCCGCCCCGCACCCCTCCCGACCGCAGGAGGAGAACACCGTGGCGCAGACAACAGCGCTGAGGGCCGGCGTACGCCCGGCCACACATCACCGGAGCACCGCCGCCAAACGGGAGAACATCGCCGGCTGGGCGTGGGCCTCACCGACCGCGCTCGTCCTGCTGGTCCTGTTCGTGGCCCCGGTCATCCTCGTCGTGATCATGTCGGTGTCGAAGTGGACACTGCTGGGCGGCAGCCAGGGCACGAACTTCCCCGACAACTACACCAAGGTCTTCGCCGACCCGCTGCTCGCCCAGTCGGTGTGGTTCACCCTCAAGTACACCGTGGTCACGACGATCGTGCTGATGCCGATCGCCTTCGGCCTGGCACTGCTGGTGCAGGAGGCGCAGCGCTGGAACAACCTGCTGCGGACGGCCATCCTGTTGCCCTCGGCGCTGGGCATCGCCTCGGCATCTCTGCTCTTCTACGCCCTCTACTCGCCGCAGATGGGACCGATCAACCCGATCCTGTCCCGGCTCGGCCTGATGGACATCAGCAGCTCGGTGCTCGGCACTCCCGACGGCGCCCTGTGGGCCACCGTGGTGCTGGTCGTGTGGCGTTTCTCCGGCTTCTACATGCTGCTGACCATGGTCGGCCTGCAGGCCATCCCCGGTGAGGTGTACGAGGCGGCCCGGATCGACGGCGCCTCCCGACTGCAGATCCTGCGCACCATCACCCTTCCGCTGCTGCGCCCCACGATGGCGATGACGATGATCATGTCGATCACCGGCTCGCTGCTGGCCTTCGAGCAGTTCTACATCCTCACCAAGGG
>CAZGWN010000007.1:0-63404 GCA_964528755.1 uncultured Propionibacteriaceae bacterium | reverse complement strand
CTTCGGCATCGCGATGTAGTCCTTGAACCGCCCAGGCAGGGGGTTCCACCGCGAGTGCAGCACGCCCAGCGCGCCGTAGCAGTCCTGGATCGACTCGACGATGATCCGCAGGGCGACCAGGTCGTAGATGTCCTCGAAGGACCGGCCCCGCACCACCATCTTCTGATAGATCGAGTAGTAGTGCTTCGGCCGGCCGGTCACCGTCGCCTTGATCCCGGCACCCTTGAGATCCGCCTCGACGACCTGACTGACCTCCTTGAGGAACCGCTCCCGGGAGGGGGCCCGCTGGGCCACCAGATGGACGATCTCGTCGTACAGCTTGGGCTGCATGGTGGAGAACGCCAGGTCCTCCAGCTCCCACTTGATGGTGTTCATGCCGAGCCGGTGGGCCAGCGGCGCGTACACCTCGAGGGTCTCGGCGGCGATCCTGTTCTGCTTGTCCGGGCGCAGGAAGTGCAGCGTGCGCATGTTGTGCAGCCGGTCGGCGAGTTTGATCACCAGCACCCGGATGTCCTGGCTCATGTTGACGATCATCTTGCGCAACGTCTCGGCCTTCGCCGAGGGACCGTACATCACCTTGTCCAGCTTGGTGACGCCGTCGACCAGCAGCGCCACGGTCGGGCCGAAGTCCCTGCTGAGCTGATCGAGGGTGTAGTCGGTGTCCTCGACCGTGTCGTGCAGCAGGCCGGCACAGAGCGTCTCCTCCGCGGCACCGAGCTCGGCCAGGATGGTCGCGACGGCGAGCGGATGGGTGATGTACGGGTCGCCGGACTTGCGCTTCTGATCCCGGTGATAGTGCGCCGCGGTGTTGTAGGCGCGCTCGACCATCGACAGGTTGGCGCGGGGGTGACTGGCCCGGATGGCCTGGAACAGGGGGTCCAGAACGTTGGACTGCTGCGGTTTTGATCCCAGCCGGGCCAGGCGCTGTCGCATGGACAGACGCGGGGCGTCGGTCAAGGCCACGGGCAACGTGTCGTCGCTCATTGCGGCCCCCTCTCGGAGTTACCGGTTGATAGCCGAAGAGTCTAGTCGCCCGTCCCACATCGGCCGTCCGACAGCACCACTGTCAGATCTGCGGCAACTCCCGCGGCGCGGCCACCGTCGGTGCCTCGGCCTTGCGGATCGCCACCAGCAGATCGCCGGACTGCAGTGCACCGATCGCCGGATCGTAGTAGCGGCGGACCACATCGTTGCGGACCACGGCGACGACCTTCTCCGGTCCGATCACCTCGGCCCGCTGTCCGACCTCGTCGGGGTGGACCCGGCGTTGATGCACCTCCAGGCCGTCCCCGGAGGTGAGCAGGTCCTCCAGCACGGTGCCCACATGCGGCGACAGCGACGACAGACCCATCAGCCGGCCGACCGCGTCGGAGGAGGTGACCACCTCGTCCGCGCCGGACTGGCGGATCAGCGACCCGTTGTCGTGTTCGCGCACCGACGCCACCACGTGGGCGGACGGATTGAGCTGGCGTACGGTCAGGGTGGCCAGGATGGCCGCATCGTCGCGGTCCATGGTGATGATGACCTCGCGGGCCCGGGAGATCTCCGCCCGCCGCAGGATGTTGCGGTGCGTGCCGTCCCCCTGGATGACCGCAAGGCCGTCGGTGCCGGCGATGGCGACGGCGTCGCTGCGCGGATCGATGACGAGGATCTTCTGCGCCGGGACCTCGGCCTTGCGCAGGGTGGCCACCGCGCTGCGGCCCTTGGTGCCGTAGCCGATGACCACGATGTGGTTCCGCATGTTCCTCCTCCAGCGGGTGTCGCGCAGCACGCGACGGCCCTCGGTCGCGAGCACTTCCAGGGTGGCCCCGACCAGCAGGACGACGAAGATGATCCGCAACGGCGTGATGACGAGGGCGTTGAGGAACCGGGCGTGTGGCGCCACCGGGGTGATGTCGCCGTAACCGGTGGTGGTCATCGTCACGGTCGCGTAGTAGAACGCGTCGAGCAGATCCACCCCGTCGTCACGAACGTTGTCCGCGTAGGATCCCCGGTCGAACCACACCAGCAGCGTGGTGAAGACGAGGATGCCGCCGATCAGCAACAGCCGGTGCAGCAACTGCTGGAGCGGCGAGACGTACCGGGCCGGCAGGACGACCAGCGGCTGGGCCTGGTTGACCAGCAGGGTGCGGCGCCGGGGTGGGTGGATCACGGCTCGGTCACCGACACCAGCGCACTGATCTCGGCCTCGCCCAGCCCGGCCTCGGCCAGGCGCGTGCGTGGGTGCAGGAAGTCGAGTTCCAGCACGACCGCGACGTGCACCAGCTCGGCACCGAGTCGGCGGACGAGGGTGGCGGTGGCCGCCAGGGTCCCGCCGGTGGCCAGCACGTCGTCGACGACGAGCACCCGAGCGCCGGGCCTGATCGCGTCGGTGTGCACGGTGAGCGTCTCCCGCCCGTACTCGAGGTCGTAGCTGACCTGGTACGTCTCCCGGGGCAGCTTGCCCGGTTTGCGTACCGGTACGAAGCCGGCGCCCAGCCGGTACGCCACCGGGGCCCCGACGATGAAGCCCCGGGCCTCCATCCCGACGACGACGTCGATGCCCTCGGGCGCGCAGGCGACGAGTTCGTCGACCGTGGCCCGAAAGCCCTCCGCCGACCCGAGCAGCGGCGTGATGTCCTTGAACACCGTGCCCGGGGTCGGGAAGTCCGGGATGTCGCGGACCAGGGACCCGATCAGCCGACGCCGCTGCGCCGAGGTCGGCGACGGGGAGGCGGTCATTCCTGGGCCTTCCGCCGGCTGCGTGGCAACCGGCTGGGCTGATGCCGATCGCCGTCGACCCCCGCCGTCCCGCCCGTGGCGGCCCCCATGTCGGCCGTCGGCAGGTCGACACCCGACTCGTCGCCGTCGGCGACCTGGACACCCACCGCGACGCCGTTCCCGGCGCCCTGCGCGGCGAGCTCGCGGGCCCGCTCCGCACGTTCCGCAACGGTCTTCTGCCAGGCGACCATCTGCGGCTCGCGGATCTTCATGTCGACCAGCAGGGAGGTCGCCACGAAGATCGACGAGTACGCCCCGGCGAGCATGCCGACGAACATGGCCAGCGACAGGTCCTTGATCGGGCCGGTGCCCAGGACGAAGACACCGGCGATGAGCAGCGCGAAGATCGGCAGCACGCCGATGATGGTCGTGTTGATCGACCGGATGAGCACCTCGTTGAGGGCCCGGTTCGCTGCGCCGGCGTACGTCTCCTGGGTGCTGCGCAACTCGCGGACGTTCTCGCGCACCTTGTCGAAGACGACCACGGTGTCGTAGAGCGAGTAGCCGAGGATGGTCAGCACCGCGGTCAGGGTGGCCGGGCTGACGGTGAAGCCGACCCACGCGTACACCCCGATGGTGACAACGAGGTCGTGGAGCACCGCGGCGATGGCCGCGACGGCCATCTTCCAGTCCCGGAAGTAGATCGAGATCGTCAGCCCGACGAGGACGAGGAACACCGCCAACGCGATGATCCCCTTCTGGGTGATCTGCTGGCCCCACGAGGCGCCGATCAGGGAGTACGACACCTGGTCGGCCTGCACCTGGGCGAAGGACGCCAGGCCGGCGCGGACCGCGGTGACCTCCTCTGTGGTCAGGGTGCGGGTCTGCACGCTGACCGTGTGGTCGCCGATGGTGGTGACGGTGATGTCGGTCATGTCGGGCAGGTCGAGCTGCTCGACCGCCTGGCGGGTGTCGTCCACGGTGGTCGCCGTGACGTCGACGGGGGCCCGGAACTCGGCTCCGCCGCGGAACTCGATGCCGAGGTTGAGGCCGCGGACGGCCAGGCCGAGGACACAGACGAGCAGCACGGCGGCGGTGATGAGGTACCAGCGGCGGCGGACCGCCATCACGTCCCAGACGTTCTCTCCGTGGGAGAGGCGGACCAGTTGCTTCAGGAACGACGACATCAGGCTTCCTCTCCGCTCGTCGCGGGGACGGTACGGGGCCGCAGCCCGGGCAGTTCCTCGACGCCGATGGTGGAGGCCTCCAGACCCGACCAACGGTGCCCGTCACGGAAGAACCGCGATCGCATCAGCACCGTCATCAGCGGCTTGCTGAACATAAAGGTGACGACGATGTCGATGATCGTGCTCAGCCCCAGGATGAACGCGAAGCCGCGCACCGCGCCGATCGACAGCACGAACAGGACGACAGCACTGAGCATCTGCACACCGTCGGAGATCAGGATCGTGCCGCGCGCCTTCACCCAGCCGGACTCCACCGCGGAGCGTACGGTGCGGCCGGCCCTGACCTCGTCCTTGACGCGCTCGTACAGGATGATGAAGGAGTCCGCAGTCACGCCGATGCCGACGATGCCGCCGGCGACACCGGGCAGGTTGAGCGCGACGCCGAGCGACTCGCCGAGCAGCACCATGAGGGCGTAGGTCAGGGCGGCGGCGATCACCAGCGAGGAGATCGTCACCACGGACAGGGCGCGGTAGATCAGCACCGCGAAGACGACCACCAGGCCGAGACCGAGCAGGCCGGCGATGATGGCGCCGGTGAGTTGCTCGCCGCCGAGCACCGGCGACACGGTGTCCACCGAGTCGATCGAGAAGGCCAACGGCAGCGCGCCGTACTTCAGCACGCTGGCGAGGTTCTGCGCGTCCTCCTGGGTGAAGCCTGCGGAGCCGCCGTCGATGGTGGCCTGGCCGGTCAGGATCGGGCCCTGGGTCACCTGGGGGGCGGAGACGACCTTGCCGTCCAGCACGATCGCGAACTGCGACGACGGGGTGCCCTGGTAGAGCTGGGTGGTCGCATCCCCGAAGAGCTTGGTGCCGGCGTCGTCGAAGCTCAGACTGACCACCCATTGCAGCTGACCCTGGGGGATGCCCGCGCTGGCGGTGGTGATCTGGTTGCCGGAGATGACGGTCGGGCCGAGCAGGTACTTGGCGGTCCCCTCCCGGTCACAGGTGATGAGGGGCTGGTCGGGTGTGTCGACGACGGGGTCGCCACAGGTATATGCAAGGAAGTTGGCGGCGTCCTGGTTCGTCGGCTGCCAGGACAGCGCCTGGTCCGGTGCGGTGCCCTGGCCGGCCTCGGTCGGGTACGGGGACGGGCTGGGCAGTCCGGCGGCGGGATCGGTGCTGGCCGCTGCGCTGGGCGCCGCGGTCGGCAGGTTGTTGCCCTGCGGGGTGGCGGACGCGCTCGCCCCGCCCGAGGGATTCGCCTGCGGGGTCGACCCGCTGGCGCTCGCACCGGGGCTGGCACTCGCGCCCGGGGAGGCGCTCGCCTCCGGGGATGCGGTCGGCGAGGCGACGGCCTCGGAGTAGTAGACGACCCGGAAGCCCAGTTGCGCGGTCTGGCCCACCATGTCGCGCAGCCGGTCCTGGCTGACGTTGGGCACCGACACGGTGATCTGGTCGTTGCCGGCCGTGGTCACCTCCGACTCGCCGACGCCGAGACTGTCGACCCGCTGCTGGATGATGGTCCGGGCCTGCTCGAGGCTGGCCGGGTCGACCGATCCGCTGCCGGAGGTGTTGCTGGCGGTCAGTGTGATCGTGGTGCCGCCCTGCAGGTCCAGGCCCAGCTTCGGGGTCCAGGAGCTCAGCGCGGCCATCGTCCCGAACAGGACGAGGAGGATGACGGTCAGGGCGGTCAGGGGCCGCCACGGGTGAAGTCTGCGGTTCGACGAGCGGTGCGTGCTTCGAGTGGCCATGGGAGGTGGGGTTCAGGCCTTCCGCTCGGACGGTCCGTCCTGCGGCTCGTCGGGACGCGGCTCGTCGGGCCGGGGTTCGTCGGGCTGGGGTTCGTCGAGCTCGGCGCGCTCCTGGTCGGCGGGTGCCTCGTCGGTCCTGTCGGCGGGCTCCCGCGCGATCTCACCCTCGACCGTGCCCTCACCCTCGACCGTGTCGTCGGTCGATTCCTGCCCGAGTTCGGCGGGCTCGTCGGGGTAGTCCCAGAACTCGTCGCGGCTGCGCGGAACCACGCCGGTGAGGAGACGCTTGTCGATGGTGATCACCACGTCGGGTGCGACCTCGATCCGGGCCTGGACGTCGCCCAGTTCGAGCAGCGTGCCGTAGACGCCGATCTGCGTCATCACCCGCGCCCCCGGTTCCAGATCCTTCATCATCTCGGCGTGCTTGCGCTGCTGCACCCTCGCGGGCCGGACCAGCATGAAGTAGCCCAGCGCGATGAAGAGCACGATCATCAGCAGCGTGCCCACGTTGTTCGGCATATCTCTCACTTCGGGTCGTCGGGACTGACGGGCGGACAGCGTGAGTCTAGCCCCAGAGGCTGGGTGTGCCGTGGTCCGTGGTGGGGGCGGGCATTCCCAGGTGCGCGAAGCCGGCCGCGGTGGCCACCCGGCCGCGCGGGGTGCGCATCATGAACCCCTGGCGGACGAGGAAGGGCTCCGCCACCTCCTCGACGGTGTCGGGCTCCTCCCCGACGGCGATGGCGAGGGTCGACAGGCCGACCGGTCCCCCGCCGAAGCGGCGGCACAGCGCGGTGAGGACGCCACGATCGAGGCGGTCCAGACCGAGTTCGTCGACCTCGTAGAGGTCCAGGGCCGCCCGGGCGGTGCCGAGGTCGACCCGGCCGTCGCCGTGCACCTGGGCGTAGTCCCGGACCCGGCGCAACAACCTGTTGGCGATCCTCGGGGTGCCGCGGGAACGGCGGGCGATCTCGGCGCCGGCATCGGCCTCGACCGGGGTGTCGAGGACGTGGGCGGAGCGCTGGACGATCCGCTCCAGCGCCTCGGGTTGATAGAACTCGAGCTGGGCGGTCATCCCGAACCGGTCCCGCAGCGGACCGGGCAGCAGGCCGGACCGGGTGGTGGCACCGACCAGGGTGAAGTGCGGGATCTCGATCGGGATGGCGGTCGCGCCGGGCCCCTTGCCGACCACGACATCGACCCGATAGTCCTCCATCGCCAGGTAGAGCATCTCCTCGGCGGGTTTGGACATCCGGTGGATCTCGTCGAGGAAGAAGACCTCACCCTCGACCAGCCCGGACAGGACGGCGGCGAGGTCACCGGCGTGCTGGATCGCCGGCCCCGACGAGATCCGCAGCGGGACGCCCATCTCGGCCGCGATGATCATCGCGAGTGTGGTCTTGCCGAGCCCCGGCGGCCCGGACAGCAGGACGTGGTCGGGCGTGGTGCCGCGTTGGCGGGCGGCGGCGAGCACCAGCCCGAGTTGGGCACTCACCCGCGGCTGGCCCTCGAAATCGGCCAGCCGGGCAGGCCTCAGGGCCGCCTCGACCGCGGTGTCCTCGGGTGTGGCGTACGGGTCGACCGTGCCTCGGTTCGTCACGACCCTCCCCTCCGGTTCAGCGGGCCAGCGACTGCAGGGCCGCTCTCATCAACTCTGCCACGCCGATGGACGGATTCTCGGCAACCATCGGCTCGACCGCGTCGCAGGCGAGTTCGGCGTCCTTGGCCGACCAGCCCAGCCCTTCCAGGCCGCTGCTCACCTGCTCCCGCCACAACGGCACGGCCGGGGTGACCGGAGCGGCGCCGCCGGCGGGGGTGACGCCGAGGGTGACGACCTTGTCCTTGAGTTCCACCACCATCCGCTCGGCGGACTTGCGGCCGACGCCGGGGATCCGGGTGAGGGTCCGGATGTCCTCGGTCGTGATCGCGGCCACCAACGCAGGCGGGTCGAGCAGGGACAGTGCGGCCAGGGCCAATTTCGGGCCCACCGAGTTGACCCCCAGCAGCATCTCGAAGGCCTCCCGCTCGGTGGCGTCCACGAACCCGTACAGGGCGAACTGGTCCTGACGGAGCTGGAAGGACGTCTCGATCCGGCCGGGTTGGCCGATCCGCAGGGCGGCGAGCGCCCGGGCGGTGCAGCGGGCCTCCAGACCGACCCCCCCGACGTCGATGACGGCGCTGGTGGCCGTGACAGCGGTCACGGTTCCGGCGAGGTGGGCGATCATCGGTTCGGCTCCTGCCATGACGTACGGCCCCGGTGGGCCTCGACGGCCTGCTGCCACCGGTTCGGCGCGGCCGCGCCGGTCACGCCGGCCCGGCCGTCGGCATCGGACAGCTCCAGGGCCGTACGCCACAGGTGGCAGATCGCAAGGGCGACCGCGTCGGCGGCGTCGGCGGGTCGCGGGGATTCGGTCATCCGCAGGATCCGGGTCACCATCGCGGTCACCTGACGCTTGTCCGCCCGGCCCGACCCGGTCACCGCCGCCTTCACCTCCGAGGGGGTGTGCAGCGCCACCGGCAGGCCGTGCCGGGCGCCGAGCAGCATGGCGACACCGGCGGCCTGCGCGGTACCGATGACGGTCGGATTGTTGTGCTGGGCGAACACCTGTTCGATCGCCACGACGTCCGGCCGGTGGCGCCCGATCAGCGTCTCGATGCCCTGCTCCAGCCGGAGCAGCCGGGACGGGGTGGCGGCGTCGACCGGGGTGCGGACGACCCCGACATCGACCAGGGCGCACCGGCGGGAGCGGTCGCCGTCGACGACGCCGAATCCGCACCGGGTCAGCCCCGGGTCGATGCCGAGGACACGTACCTGATCGACGGTTCAGTCCTCCGCCAGGGCCGCCTGGGCGGCCTCGTCGGGCTCGTAGTTGCCGAAGACGTTCTGGACGTCGTCGAGGTCGTCGATCGCGTCGACCAGCTTGTCGATCTTCTCGAAGGTCTCCAGGTCGACCGGCTGGAGGAAGTCGGGCACGAACTCGACCTCCGCCGACTCGTAGTCGATATCGGCCGCCTGGATGGCCTTGCGGACCTCGACGACATCGTTGGGATCGGAGATGACCCGCAGGGTCTCGCCATTGTCCTGGACGTCCTCGGCGCCGGCATCCAGCGCCGCCTCCAGGACCTCGTCCTCGGTGATCGTCCGCTTGTCCTGCTTCTTGGCGACCTCGACCACTCCCTTGCGCTGGAACAGCCGGGAGGTCGAGCCCGGGTCGGCGATGGTGCCGCCGTTGCGGGTGATCGCGACCCGGACGTCGGAGGCGGCCCGGTTGCGGTTGTCGGTGAGGCACTCGATGAGCAGGGCGGTGCCGCCGGCTGCGTACGCCTCGTACATGATCGTCTCGTAGTTGACCGCGTCGGAGCCCTCACCGGCACCGCGCTTGACGGCGCGGTCGATGTTGTCGTTGGGCACCGAGGACTTCTTCGCCTTCTGGATCGCGTCGTACAGGGTCGGGTTGCCGCCCGGGTCCCCGCCGCCGACGCGGGCGGCGACCTCGATGTTCTTGATCAGCTTGGCGAACAGCTTGCCGCGCTTGGCGTCGATGGCCGCCTTCTTGTGCTTGGTGGTGGCCCACTTGGAGTGTCCGCTCATGGGCGTCTCCTGTCAGTCATGTCGGGGCGCGTGGCCCCAGATGGTCGGGTGGTCGGGGGTGGCGGGCGCGGTCCGCGCCCAGCGGCGCCGCCAGGGTGGTGCCTGCGGGTCCGTCGGGGCGGCGGTCGCCCCGGTGAACCGGGAGATCCAGGCGGGCTCGTCGGCACTCGCGGGCCCGCCGGGATCGGGCGGTCGTCCGCCGGTGAGGTCGGCCGAGGCACGGTCGTTCATCGCTGGGTCACCTCCCCTGATCCGGGTCCGCCGTCTGCTCCGGGTCGAGCGTCACGCGCATCGTCGGGCCCGAGTGCAGGTAGGAGATCACCGGCTCCGGGCCGACCCGGTTGGAGACGATCTCGAGGGCATCGGCCAGCGTGGTGGCCGCGCGCATGCCCATCCGGGCCGCGCTCGCCCGGTCCGCACCGACCCAGACGATGTCCCCGCAGTAGGCCGCCGCCCGCGCGATGGCATACCACTGGAACACCGGCAGGATACCGGCGAAGGCGTACTCGGCGCGATGAATGTGCGCATACCAGGCGTCCGTGGCGAAGCGCTCCTCGAACCGGTCGTGGATCTCGGCCGGGTCGCGGGTCTCGCTCAGCACCTGGGTGAGGAAGTCGCCGGTGGCCTGGTGCTCGGTCGGGCTCCCGTCCGGCGACAGCGGGTGGCGCACGATGACCGCCCCGCCGGGCCGGAGGGGCCCGCCGGGCAGGTCCAGCCCGGCGAGCACCGACCAGGCGGCCGTCAGCGGGGTGGCCGGCTCGCCGATGTTGTACGGCGTCCGGCCGGGCACGTTGAGCAGGACCACGTCGGCCACGCGATCGATCCCGACGTCCTGCTGGCCGGCCAGGGTCCGGCGGGTCGCCGCCGCCACCGCGGCCGGGTCACCGGCGTGCAGGGCGACGGTGCCCCGGGCGTGCCCGGACTCCCAGATCGCCCGGTGGGCCTGCGGGCCGAGGGCCCTCGCGGCCCGCTGGGTGAACCGGTCGGTGAGGTTCCACTCCCACTCCCGGCGGGTGAGGTAGCGGAATCGGGGCGCCTCGGCGTGCTGGTCGGTCACCACGTCGATCGCCCACACCGGCAGGCCCCGGGCGATGACGTCGGCAATCCGCTCGCCGGCCGCCAGGTCGGCGACGTGGCCATGGATCGCGCGCAGCGTCTCCGGCCCGCTGGCCCCCTCCACGATCCCGCCGACGCCGGCGCCGGCAGGCGTACGAACGACGTTGACGGTGACGACCAGGTCCGACGCGGCGAGCCGGGCGTTGACCGTGACCGGCTCCCCCGCCGCGGTGGCGCCGAGGTCGGCCAGGTCGTCGGTGAGGTCGTGCTGAACGATGAGGTGGTCGGGGGCCAGCGCGTCGACAACCCGCGGGCCGAGGACCGCGACGAGTTCGGAGCGGCGCAGCCGCCGACCCGGGCCGACCGGGATGAGCACCCGGATGTCGTCGACGTGGGCAGCCGCCGCGGCGTCGAGCACGGCCTCGACGGCCCGGCGTCGGATGTCGTCGGCCATCGGCGCGACGTCCAGGCCGGTGACCACGACGGTCAGCACCGTGCCGGGGTGCAGCAGCGCGGCCAGCGGCTCCGCGCCGTCGGGCGCGGCCAGCGCCGCGGCAATGGTCCGGTCGGCATCGAGCAGGCTCTGGTCCGCCTCGTTCGGGTAGACCACCTGGGTGCCCCGCGGCAGCCGGACGAGCCGGCCGGCGGCACCGTCGCCGACGAGCAGGGCGGGCGTGCGGTCGTCCACCTCGAGCACAAAGCCGGGTCGCGACATCTCAGTTCCTCCTCTGGGCGCCGGACCGCCGGGGTCGGCGACTGCCGGCGGTGTGGGAGCTCCACTCCACGATGGACCAGTGCTCGGCCTGGGCGATCCGCATGAGTGGCACGTCGGGGTTGACCGCCACGGGGTTGCCGACGGCCCGCAGCATGGACTCGTCGGCGTGGGAGTCCGCGTACGCATAGCTGGCCGACAGGTCGATGCCCCGTCCGGCGGCATAGTGGGCCAGCCAGGCCGGCCGCGACTCACCCACCAGCGGCGGGCCGGTGAGATAGCCGGTGCACCGTCCGTGCGCGTCGGTGTCGGGGTCGGCGGCGACGATCTCGTCGAACAGCGGTGCCAGCGGGCGGGTGAAGGGCCGGATGGTGCCGGTCAGCAGGACCGTCACGTGGCCCATCGCGCGGTGCTCGCGCAGCCGGCGGACCGCCTCGGGGGCGACGTGATCGAGAATGACCTCGGACAGTCCGGTGTCCACGAAGTGTTCCAGTGCCGCCAGGTCGGCTCCGCGATAGCGCCGGTAGAGGGCACGCAGGAAGGCACCGCGGTCCCGGTTCTCCGCCCACAGCAGGCCGGGCAGGTCCCGGGCGAGGGTGACCACCTCGCGGGTCCGCCCCCACGCGTCGAGTTCGGGCAACCGGGCCCACAGGTAGCTGCGGACCACGTCGGAGTTGAGCACGGTCCCGTCCAGGTCGAACGCCGCCAGCACGGTGCCGGGCCGCTCCGCCGGCTTGAGCGTCCGGTACGTCGCCGGGCGGGCATTGCGGCGCCGCTTGAGTTCCTCCATCCGGCGCACCGGCTTGGTGATCGACGGCACATGCACCTCGATGAGGTAGTGGTACCAGTCGTAGGTCGAGGAGTCGAAGGCGAAGACATCCCGGTCGGCCGGGTCGAGCATGTCGTTGAGCGCCAGGGTGTTGTCGTCGAGGTAGGTCACCTCCGAGCGGAGGTACTCCCCGTAGATCGACAGGTAGCGACGCAGGAAGGCGATCTGGGAGCCGCCCTTGTCGAGGTCACGGGCGAGTTTGCGGAAGACCTCCACCCGCGGCGCGACCTTCAGCGCCATGTCGGCGAACTCGTACGCCTTGGTGGAGGTCCGCAGCAACTGGTCGACCTTCTGCGCGCCCGGGAAGCTCCAGGTCGGCAGCAGCGCCGCGCCCCGGTTGCCCGGCGACAGGGGATGCTCCAGGAAGTAGCCGCGGACGAAGTCGTAGAGCTGGGCGAAGGTCAGCGGATTGCGGGCGCCGGAGTTGACGTGGTAGAAGACCGGCCGGCCGATCTCGGGCTCGGTGGCGCAGGCCGCCAGCGTGGCGTTGACGACCATGTCGCAGGGCACGATGTCGATCACCGCGTCCGGCGAGGCCGGCAGCTCGGTCATGTTTCCCTTGCCGTACGCCAGGATGATCGGGTCGGCCATCTTGAAGCCCTCGATCCACCCCGGGTACGGGTAGCGCAGCGACGACTCCACGATCGCCGGACGGACGATCGAGACCCGGATGTCGCGCCCGACGTCGGCCACCACCCGCTCCCCCAACGCCTTGGTGAAGGTGTAGCAGTCTGTCCAGCCCAAGGAGCGCGCCCGTTCGGTGCCGGCCTCGACGAGCCGGTCCTGGACCCAGGATCGGCGGCGGGCCTCGGTGTCGGCGGCCGTGGTGAGGTAACCGGCCTTGCGATGCACCCGCTCGGCCTGGCGGCGCAGCCTGCTCAGCCGCTCCGGCGTGCGCGACTCCGCCTCCAGCGTGTCGTGCAGCGCCAGTCCCCAGCGGGTCTCGGTGTCGTAGTCGATGTCGTGGGCGTGCGGGGCCTCGGGAATCATCCCGCGCCGCCGCCCCGCCGTGTAGGCGGTGGACACATGCACGTAGTGCGGGACGTGGGTGAGCTGACCGTCGGGCCCGGTGACCGCGGCGAGCATCGCCTCCATCAGTGCCCGGGTGCCGACCGTGTTGGTGGCGAAGGCTTTGTCGATCGGCGGATCGAAGGACACGTCGCCGGCACAGTGCAGCACGATGTCGAGGTCGGCCGGCAGCGCCGGGACGTGCGGCAGGTCGCCCTCGATGACCTCGATCCGGGTGTCCACCAGCTCGCCCTTGCCACCGGCTGCCCGGACCAGGTCACCGAAGATCGGCTTGCCCATCAGGGCGATCACCCGGTCCCGCGCCGACGCCGACCCCTTGCGGCGTACCAGCACCGCGGGCGTGGTGTCGGGCAGCTCGGTGAGGATCTTCCACAGCAACTGCTGGCCGATGAAGCCGGTGGCGCCGGTCATCACGATCTTCTTGCCGGCCAGGAGATCCCGCAGTCGTCCACGCAGCGGAGGCGGGCCGGCGACCGGCCCGCGGTCGATCGGGATGGTCACCGGACGTCCCGGGCCAGGTCCGCCGAGATCTGCCGGGTGAGGGCCAGCGCGTCCTCCACGGTGAAGTTGCCCAGATAGAGCGCCGTCCCGATGATCGCCCCCTCGACCCCGATGGACACCAGACCTGCGAGCTGGCGGACGTCCTCCAGACCGGAGATGCCGCCGGAGGCGACCACCGGCGCGTCGGTGCGGGCGCAGATCGCCCCGAGCAGCTCCAGGTTGGGGCCGGACAGCATCCCGTCGGAGCGGACGTCGGTGACCACGTACCGGGCGGCGCCCTCGCTGTTGAGCCGCTCCAGCACCTCGAACAGGTCGCCGCCCTCGCGGGTCCAGCCGCGCGCGGCCAGCCGGCGATCCTTGACGTCCAGCCCGATCGCGATCCGGTCTCCGTACGTGGCGATCGCCTCGGCACACCACTCCGGGCGCTCCAGCGCCGCGGTGCCGATGTTGACCCGGGTGCAGCCGGTGCCCAGGGCCCGCTCGAGCGAGGTGTCGTCGCGGATCCCGCCGGACATCTCGATCTTCATCGGCCTGTCGGTCGAGGTCAGCGCGGCGACCACCTCGGCGAGGACGTCGGCGTTGTTGCCCTCGCCGAAGGCGGCATCGAGGTCGACCAGATGCAGCCACTCGGCACCTGCCTCCTGCCAGCGCCGGGCCGCGGCGAGCGGGTCACCGAAGCGCTTGTCGGTCCCGGCGACCCCCTGGACGAGCTGGACGGCCTGTCCGTGGCGTACGTCGACGGCGGGAAGGAGTTCCAAGGGCTTCACAACCCGGCAGCCTACCCGACGGTGACGGGTGAAGCGGGATGCGCGACGCCGGAGGTCTTGGCGGCGGAGAGGTCCCTCATGGCTTCCGCGAGGTGCATCTGGTGGGTGACGAACTCGTGCAGCCGGCAGACGTAGTCGTGCTCCCGCCCGAGCTTCGCGATGTAGCCGTTGATGTAGTCGACCTCGGTCGGACGGCCGTGGGAGAAGTCCTGGTGCATCGACGGATAGTGCAGCGGGTTGGCCACCCGAGACACGTAGTCGACCGACGCGACGGCCTCCTGGCGCGTCTCGATCAGCTGGATGCCGGCCCGCTCACAGGCGTCGTACGCCTCGTCGAGCAGCATCCGGGCCATGTCCTGCTCGCCGAAGTAGGTGGCGAACTCCCCCATCGTCATGCCGAACATCGTGCACAGCGTGTTGACGACCGAGTTGAAGACCACCTTGGCCATCAGGGTGCCCATGAAGTTGCGGGTCAGCTCGGGGTTGAGGTTGGCCGCGTCGAAGTCGTGCGCCATCGCCCGGGTGGTGTCGTCGGGTTCCTCGGTGAGATTGACCATGTGCATGTGGCCGGCACCGGCCTTGCCGATGAAGTCCACGTCCCCGGGACCATTGAGCACCGTGGCGATCATCGCGGTGCCACCGACGATGCGGTTGTCGGGGAAGTAGCCCTGGAGCTTCTTGATGTGGCCCATGCCGTTCATCGCCGAGAACACGTACTGACCCGGCCGGAACAGGTGCGCGCAGCGTTCGAGGACACCGGCCAGTTGCATCTGCTTGACGAACACGATCCACACGTCCGGCCCCCCCTCGTACGCCTCGGGGGAGGAGAGGTTGATCGGCACGAGGTGGCGGTCCTCGTGGTCGCGGGACACCCAGACGCCTCCCTGACGGCGGACCGCCTCGATGTTGGGCTGCCACGTGTCGACAAAATCGACCGGCACGCCGGCATTCTCCTGCAGCAGCACCCCATACCGGTAGCCCATGGCCCCGGCCCCGATCACCGTGTACTTCATGATTGTCCGTGCCCCTTGCACATCGTGTGTTGCGGGAGCCGAGTGGCGCCGGGCCCCGCGTCGGGCCCGGGGCGCCGTGGTAGCGCCGTCCCGCAGATTCGGAGGCACGACGAGCCCGGATGGGGACCGCCGATGCGTCCCCGTTGTCGCCTCATGGGCAAGGACGAGGTTACTCCCGCGGTGGTGGGGGCGATGTCGGGGGTCCGATGGTGATCATCGGGTCAAGTCCCGTGGTGGATGGGGTCACGCGGTGGGGTCGAGCCCGGGACGATGGCCTAGAGTCGCGCCATGCCGACGCCCCAGATGCATGCTGCCGGGGGCCGCGCCCTGGCCCTTCTCGCGGCGAGGGTGGGCCTGGTGGCCGTCACAACCGTGCTTGTATGGCTGATGGCCTTTGTCGCTGGGCGCGGCTCGGCGTATCCGCCCTCGCCGATGCTTGTCACGCTGGGGCTCGTGCCGGCCAATGTCATCACGCTGTGGCTCGTCGCCCGGATCCTGCGCGCCGAGGGGCAGCGGCTGCCCGACCTGTTCGGCCTGCGCCATGGGCGCGGTCTCGCCGTGGACCTGGCGTGGGGGTCGGCGTGGATCGTCGTGCTGTATCTGCCCTTCGTGGGCACGGTCCTGGCCACCATGTGGGTGCTGCACGGGGCGGAGACCTTCGCGGCCTTCGAGACCGTGTTCGTGAATCCCGACGCCGCCGGCGTGGACTCCCCGGGATGGTCGCTGGTGGCCGGCGTCCTGGCAGTGGTGACCTTCGCACCGCTCAACGCGCCGGCCGAGGAGGCCGTCTACCGAGGCTATGCGCTGTCCCGGCTGAGCGGGCGGTGGTCGAGGGCCGCGGCGGTGGCGGTGTGTTCGGTGGCGTTCGGGGTCCAGCACGCGTTCTTTGCACCGTCGACCGACGCCATGGTCGTCTACGTCGCCGCCTTCACCGTCTGGGGACTGGGCTCCTCGCTCATCGTCCTGTGGCAAAAGCGGCTGATGCCGATCACGGTCGCCCATTTCCTCGTCAATCTGATGACGAGTTCGCCGGCGGTTGTGGTTCCCCTCGTCGGGCTGGCCTCCGGTGTGCCCGGGTGACCGTGCCGTTGGTCTCGCCCGCAGGAGTGTGAAGACCCCGGCGAACACGAGACCGACGTTGACCTCCCTGCCGATCATCCGCGCGGCATCGACCGGCGGCCGTGGGAACCGTCCTGGATCTCCTGGGGATAGATGACGTCGATCTCCTCGATCGTTCGGGGAAAGTCACGGCGATTGTTCGTCAGGAACCAGTCCGCCCCGGCAATCACCGCTGTCGCCAGGTGCACGGCATCGGCGGCATGAAGCCCGTATGCGACACCAAGGTCGAGGCCAAGGCGGGCCACAGGGAGATCCATGGGGCGAAGATCCACCCTGCTGAGCAAGGAAAGGAGGACGAGGGTTTCCTCGGAATCCGGGTCGGCGCGCATCGGCTTCGTCAGAACCTCGGGCAGGAGCAGGAGAGAGCCGACGCCTGCCGGCGTGTCCGGATCGTGCGGGAAGAGCGTCGTCACGCGTGAACCCAACGGGTGGCCGGGCACGGCGGCATAGATCAAGACATCGGAATCGAACGCGATCAGCCCGTTCACCGCGACGATCTGCCCGCTCGGATGAATTCCACCAGTTCGTCGGCCCGCTCCGCGCTGATCGAGGCCGCCCGCAGCGGTTCGTTCCGTGCCCGGTCGAGCCGTTCCTGGAGGCTCTCGGCCCGCTCGAGTGCCGCGGAGGCACGTCTCGAGCGCGTGTGCTCGGGCGGAACGATGACGGCGACCACTCGGCCGTGCCGGGTGATGGCGACCTCCTCGCCGGCCTCGACCCGGTCGAGCTGGGCCGCGAGCGTCTGGCGCGCTTCAGTGATCGAAATGGTCGGCATGGCGAAATTGTACGTGTCCGTACAGAGGTGTACAGCTCTGTGCTGAGCGCGGACGAGGCCCGTGTCGACCGCCTCCTCGGTCGACGGCGCTCAGGGCTGCCGGGCTACGGACTCGTGACCTGCTGATGGTCCGGCTGCCCGACGACCCGGCACCGCAAGATCGGTCCGCGCTGGACCTGTCACAACGATGGCGAGCGGCATCCGGGCTGGTCCGACGTGATCGGCCGCGCGACGCTGACGCCGCGAACAGTTGCCGGATCTCCGTCGAAACCGACGAGTGGCGCCGTCACCGATAGGCAGGCTGGGCTGCACCAGGATCGGCGTCGACCACGTCGAGAACGGGATCGGCGATCAGCTCCGCGACCGCCTCGCGGTTGGCCCCGATGCCGGCCCAATGGGGGTCGACGTCGCTGGCGAAGCACCAGCGATGGTCCGCCGGCCACACGAAGGCCGGCGGAAATGGGTGCCCAGGGTGTGAACCCAGCACCGTCTCCCACTCGTCCAGCGCGGACAGTGGCCCGGACAGGAGGAGATGGTCGCGGTCCGGGACATGGACGATCGGTTCGGGCAGGCTCGGTACCGATGGGCCGTACCCATCCCAGAGACAGAAGTACGCGTCGTCCGGTGTGGAGGTGTGCGCCGCCAGCAGGCGCACGGCCCGGCGCGCCTGGTCGATGTCACGCAGACGGTCGGCGACCCACCCCACGTCGGCCTCGTGTTCGCCGGGGTGTTCGGGATCGCGGATATAGCGAACCCGGGCGTACGCCTCGAAACCGGCCGGGCCGAAACAGATGAGCTGAGACGGCGGAGTGGGAGAGTTCACGATCCAGTCGGCCGGGTCCGTGGTGGTGCAGAAGGTCAGGGGCACGACAACCTCAAGTATCGCAACGGTCGTTCCTGTGAAGTTACCACACACGATCCCCTGGTGGCCCGGTTATTGAGCAGGAATTCGGCGGAGTATACATTCGTTGACATACGTTCCACCATCGACTACCAAGAGTCAACTCTTGATGACTTGTCGATGACCGAAAGGCGGGAAGAGAGCGGGAAAACGCAAGATCCGATCGCAGCAACATCTGGAAAGGTAGATTGTGACGACCAGATCGAAAGCCCTGGCCTTCCTGGCAATCCTTGCCCTCACGCTGTTCCCCTCCGCCCCGGTGGCATGGGCAGAGTCCGCTTCTTCTGCTCCGTCCGGCTCACCTGTCCCTGACGTCGATCAAGCCGTGACGGCGGCACCCGATTCCGTCCAGGAGGTCTGCGTCGGAACCACAGGTGTCGACTATGTCCACATCTCGTAACCGCCCCTCGTGCAGCGTCTGCACACGGATGGTGGGCAACGATCAACAGTGCGTGCGCCTGGCGGACAGCAACGGTCACAGTTCAGATTCAACGAAAGAACTCGCTCGGCCTATGGCAGAACGTAGGCGCGCCGGGCTCGCAGGATGTGCAGGTCGGCGGAGGTTCCGGCAACCGGGCAACAGCCCGGTACACCTGCCAAGGAACTGCCACGAACACCTACCGTTCCTGGGCGGATGTTGACATTCATGGGATCCTGGACACCCCTGATCGGAAGTACTCGGCCGCCCGGACACTGGCCTGCGGCTAACCGATCCGACGCCGATAGACGACCATGGCCACCACGTAGGCGACCAGGAGGACCCCCAGGCACCAGGCGAGCGCGATCCAGATCCCCGAGTCGACGGGCTGCCCGCCGAGGAGGTCACGGATCGAGTTCACGATCGGCGTGACGGGCTGGTTCTCGGCGAACCAACGCACGGGGCCGGGCATCGAGGCGGTGGGCACGAACGCCGAACTGACGAAGGGCAGGAAGATCAACGGATACGAGAACGCGACGGCTCCGTCGGTCGTCCGGGCAGTGAGCCCGGGTATCACCGCCACCCATGTGAGGGCCAGCGCGAACAGGCCGGTGATGCCGGCCACGCCGAGCCAGGCCGGCGGTCCGGCCGGTGAGCGAAAGCCGATCAGGAGCGCCACGCCCAGCACCACCAGCAGCGAGACGAGGATGGCGAGCATCGTCGTGATCACGTGCGACCACAGGGTGGCCGATCGGGCGATCGGCATGGTGGCGAAACGGTCGATGATGCCGCTCTGCAGGTCGGTGAAGAGCCGAAACGCCGTGTAGGAGATCCCCGAGGCGATGGTGATCAACAGGATGCCCGGCAGCATGTAGTCGACATAGTTCTGGGAGCCGGTGTCGATGGCGCCCCCGAAGACGAACACGAAGAGCAGCATCATGGCGATCGGCATCAGGGCCGTGGTGAGGATGGTATCCAGGCTGCGGGTGATGTGCCGGGTGGTCCGGCCGGTCAGCGTGGCCGTGTCGGCCATGAAGTGCGAGCTCATCGGTGGTCTCCCTCTCCTGCCCCCTCGCCGACGAGGGCGAGGAAGATGTCCTCCAGCGTGGGCTGCTTCTCGACGTACACCGGCTTGGCCGGGGGCAGCAGGGCCTTGAGCTCGCCCAGCGTGCCGTTCGCGATGATGGCGCCCCGGTGCAGGATGGCGATCCGGTCCGCGAGGCGCTCGGCCTCCTCCAGGTACTGCGTCGTCAGCAGTACTGTGGTGCCACCCCGGGCCAGCTGCTCAACGGTGCGCCATACCTCCTGGCGGGCCTCGGGATCGAGCCCGGTGGTCGGTTCGTCGAGGAAGATCACCGCCGGGTCACCGATCAGACTCATCGCAATGTCGAGTCGGCGTCGCATCCCCCCGGAGTAGGTGGACGTGGCCCGGCCGCCGGCCTCCGTGAGGGCGAAACGGGCCAGCATCGCCTCGGCCACCCGTCCCGGATGGGGGAGGTGGCGGAGCCGGGCGATGAGCTCGAGGTTCTCCCGCCCGGTGAGGATCTCGTCGACCGCCGCGAATTGCCCGGTCAGGCTGATGGACTCGCGGACACGCTCGGCCCCGCTGACCACGTCGAAGCCGTTCACGGTGGCGCTGCCGGCGTCCGGCTTCTCCAGGGTGGCGAGGATGCGGATCGTGGTGGTCTTGCCAGCTCCATTGGAGCCGAGCAGGGCGAAGACACTGCCGCGGGACACCGTGAGGTCGATACCCCGCAGGACGTGGTTGTCCCCGAAGGCCTTCTGCAGCCCCCGGACGTCGATGGCGGCCGTCGTCGCATCGGGCACGGTTTTCCCTTCGTGCGCCGTGTTCATCGTTCGTTGTTCCCTTCATGGTCGGCGGTCTGCCCGCGTTCGGCACGTTCCACGGCCTCGGTGAGCTTCCGGCGTTGCACGTCGATCCAGCGCTTCTCGGAGTAGTTGCTCGCGAACTCTTCGGCGAAGTCCACCGGATCGTTCCCGATGATGTCGCGCAGCGGCGTACGGGCGGCCGCTGCCTGCTCGAAGAGGTCGGCGAGGTCCTCGTACAGGGGCGCCCACTTCCCCCCGGTCGCACCGCCGAATCCGGTGGCCATCAGATAGTCCTTCATCGCCTCGGCCGCGGTGCGGTAGCTGCCGGGCAGTGACCTGATGCGGTTCACACTTGCGCGCCAGTGCCGCTTGTCCTCCAGATCACCGGTCAGCGCCGCGATCAATTTCCTGATTCCCATGGTGTGTCCCCTCCTCCTGGACGCCCTGCCGTTCGCTTCCGTACGCTCCGCCCCCGTGCTCGGCACCGTCCACGCCCCCTGCCCGCAACTGCTCGAGCCTGCCGGCCAGAAAGCTCCAGGTTCCCCAGAACTCGTCGAGCTCACGCCGGCCGCGAGCACTCAGCGCGTAGACCTTGCGGGGCGGTCCCTTCTCCGACGGTCGACGGGTGGCCTCGACCAGACCCTTCCGTTCGATGCGCACGAGCAGCGCGTAGATGGTGCCCTCCGCGATGTCCTCGAAACCCATTCGGCGCAATCGCGCGGTGATCTCGTACCCGTACGCCGGCTCCGCAGCCAGGACTGCCAGGACCATGCCCTCCAGGACGCCTTTGAGCATCTCGGTGATCTGTCTGCCCATCCGCCACCCCCGGTCTTGCTACTCATCGTTGCTAGGTACCAGTAGATAGTAATGCGGAGTACCCGGGGAGGCAATCCGGGAGGATGCGGCCGAGCCGGGACATGTTCGTTGTCTTCGGAGATCTTCACCCACGCACCTGGAGTGACCACGGCCGAGGGACGAGCCCGCCACTTCCGGATCTGCCATACTTGACATATCGTCAACCAACTCGGAGGGCAGCATGTCCACGCCTCAGCACGACAGTGGCGATCCTCAGCGAGCCGGCCTCACCCCCGAGGGCGCGCTGGAACAGGCCCACACCGCCCGCACGGCAGCCATCAGGGTGACCGCACGCCCGTGGTGGGTCGACCTCATCTTTGTGGTCGGCCTGGGAGCGGCCGTCGGAACGGCCACCGCGCGAACCGCCCTCACCTGGGTCGTGGCGGCCGTGATTTTCGCCATCACCATCGTGGCCACCGCCGTGGCCGATCGGCGCAGCCATCACCGGCACGGCCGCATCCTCGACCTCCGACCGGCTGTGTTCCCCGGCCTGACGTATCTGATCGGGTACGCGGTGGTCTTTCTGGTCGGCCAGATGCCGGTGCCCCCATCCTGGCAACCCTGGTGGGGCAGTGGCGTCGCCGTGGTGGTCGCGGGCCTCGCCTTCCTCTCGTTGCGCGCCGATGAACTCCACCAGCTGCGTCGGCTGCGCCGGGGTGACTACGGCCCGTACGACCTGGTCTGAGGCCCCATGCCTGAGCCGCACACACCCTGGGAGCCGGTCGAACCCCGGTTCGACGAGTTCATCCACTCCCCCAACCGACTGCGGATCTGCGCCGCTCTCGACACCGCGACCGCGTTGGAGTTCGGCGCGCTGGAGGAGTCCCTGGGTATCTCCACCTCGCTGCTGTCCAAGCAGCTGCGTCTGCTCGCCGACGCCGGATACGTCCGGGTCGAGAAGCGGCCCCAGGGCTTCGGGCGCCCCCGCACCTGGGTCCGTCTCACCACCGAGGGCCGACGCGCCTACCGGGGCCACGTGGCGGCGTTGCGCGACCTCATCGACGGGGCCTGATCCCCTACCCCAGGCTCCCCAGCCAGTTGCGCAGCAGCCGCGCCCCGGCATTCCCGGACTTCTCCGGGTGGAACTGCGTGGAGGTCACGGGGCCGTACTCGACCGCGGCCACGAACCGGTCGGCCTCGTGGGTGGCGTAGGTGACCCGCACCCCCGGCAGCGCGAGCAGCTCCGCCGAGGCGTGCACGCCGTACGAATGGACGAAGTAGAACCACCCGTCGGTCAGCCCCGCGAAAGCTCCGGAATCGACGCCCTCGACGGTGTTCCAGCCCATGTGCGGCAGCCGCACCGCGTCCAGTCGCTCGACCACGCCGGGCAGCACCCCGACCCCGGCCGCGTCGTGGTCATGTTCGACCCCGCGGTCGAAGAGGATCTGATGTCCCACGCAGATGCCCAACACCGGCCGTCCCGCGGCGACCCGCTCCCGGATCACCGCATCGCCGCCGACCCCGACCAGCCCGTCCATGCAGGCGGCGAACGCGCCGACCCCGGGCACCACCAACCCGTCGGCCTCCAGACACACCTGCCGGTCGGCGGTCAAGGTCACGTCGGCACCGTTGGCCTCCAGAGCCCGGTACGCCGAGCGGAGGTTCCCCGACCCGTAGTCGAGCAGCGCCACCGACGGGCTCACAGCGCCCCCTTCGTCGACGGCACGCCCTCGACCCGCGGGTCGATCGCGACCGCGTCGCGCAGCGCCCGCGCCACCGCCTTGAACTGTGCCTCGACGATGTGGTGCGGATCGCGCCCGGTGACCAGCCGCAGATGCAGGCAGATCTGGGCGTGGAAGGCGAAGGTCTCCATCACGTGCGAGGTCATCGACCCTGCGTAGGGCACCGATCCGCGCCCGCCGCCGATCAGGGCGTACGCCTGCGCCTCGGGTTCTCCGGAGATCACCGCGTACGGCCGGCCCGACACGTCCACGACCGCGTGCGCGAGCGCCTCGTCCAGCGGGACGTACGCGTCGGCGAAGCGCCTGATGCCGTGCTTGTCGCCCAGCGCCTGGCGGAAGGCCTCTCCGAGCACGATCGCGGTGTCCTCGACGCTGTGGTGGCCGTCGATCTCCACGTCGCCCGTGGTGGCGACCCTCAGGTCGAACAGGCCGTGTTTGCCCAGCGCGGTGAGCATGTGGTCGTAGAAGGGGACGCCGGTGCTGATCTCGGTGTGGCCGCGCCCGTCCAGGTCGATGGCGACCCGGACGTCGGACTCGGCGGTGGTGCGGGTGAGTTCGGCGGTGCGGCTCATGCGGGCTCCTTCTCGGTCAGCCGGACGGCGCCTGGCAACAGTTCCCCCAGCGCCTGCCGGAACGCGGCCATTTCCGCGGGCGTCCCCGACGACACCCGCAGCCAGCCCTCGGGGCCGACCTCGCGGATCAACACGCCACGGTCCAGCAGGCCCTGCCACAGGGCATGCCGGTCGGCGAAGCGGCCGAACAGCACGAAGTTCGCATCCGTGTCGGCCGCGGCCAGCCCCTGCTCCCGCAGCCAGGTCACCAGCCGGTCACGTTCGGTGCGCAGGTCGTCGACCCGGGCCAGCATCTCCTCGGCATGGGCCAGCGCGACCCCGGCGACCGCCTGGGTCAGCGCGGACAGATGATAGGGCAGCCGGACGATCCGGCACGCGTCGACGATCGCCGGCGCCGCGGCGAAGTAGCCCAGCCGTCCGCCGGCGAAGGCGAACGCCTTGGACATCGTCCGGCTGACGACCAGATTGGCGTGGTCGGGCAGCAGGTCCAGCGCCGACCGGGCACCGTCCCGGGCGAACTCCTGGTAGGCCTCGTCGGCCACCACGATTCCGCTGCTCGCCTCGCAGATCGCCGCGAGCACGGACGCGTCGGTGCTCGTCCCGGTGGGATTGTTCGGCGAGCAGACCAGGACCACGTCCGGACGCTCCGCCGCGATCGTCGCCCGGGCGGCGTCCAGGTCGATGGTGAAGTCGGCGCGGCGTGGCGCGGTCAGATAGCGGCTGTGGGTGTCACGGGCGTACTCGGGATACATCGAGTACGTCGGCGGGAACGACAGCACCGACCGGCCCGGCCCGGCGAAGGCCTGCAGCAGGTGGATCATCACCTCGTTGGAGCCGTTCGCGGCCCAGATGTGTTCGGGGCCGAACGCGTACCCGCCGCGGTTGAGGTAGCCGGCGAGCGCGGTCCGCAGCGCCGTCGCCTCCCGGTCCGGGTAGCGGTTGACCCCGGCCGCGGCCTCGGCGGCGGCTGTCGCGATGTCGGCGCGGACCGCGTCCGAGGGCGGGTACGGGTTCTCGTTGACGTTGAGCCGGACGGGCACGTCGAGCTGCGGGGCCCCGTACGGCTCCTCCCCGACCAGTTCGGGTCGCAGTGGCAGGTCCGCCGGTGCCGGCTCGGCGGTGGGACGGCTCATGCCCGGCTCCCGTCGGGGTCCTCCACCCGCACCCGCAGCGCCTCGCCGTGGGCCGGGAGGTCCTCGGACTCCGCGAAGACCATCACATCGTCGGCCACGGCGGCCGTGGCGTCCTGGCGGTAGTTGATCAGGTGCACCGCCTTGAGGAAGGACTTCACGTTCAGCCCCGAGGAGTGCTTCGCGCCGCCGCCGGTGGGCAGCACGTGGGTCGATCCGGCCACGTAGTCCCCCAGCGACACCGGCGACCAGGTGCCGATGAAGATGGCCCCCGCGTTGGTGATCCGCTGCGCCAGGGCCTCGGCGTTCGCCGTCTGGATCTCCAGGTGCTCGGCGGCGTACGCGTCCGCGACGGCCAGACCCTGCTCCATGTCCCGAACGTAGACAATGCCCGACTGCGGCCCCGTCAGGGCCGGCACGACCCGGTCGGCGTGCCGGGCCGCCCGGGCCCGGGCCTCCACGAGGGTGTCGACCCGACCGGCCAACTCCTCGGAGTCGGTGATCAGCACAGAGCCGGCCATCGGGTCGTGCTCGGCCTGGGAGATCAGGTCGGCGGCGACGTGGCTGGGAATCGCGGTGGCGTCGGCGAGGACCGCGATCTCGGTGGGCCCGGCCTCGGAGTCGATGCCGACCCGGCCGCGGACGTGCCGCTTGGCAGCCGCCACGTAGATGTTTCCCGGACCACAGATGAGATCCACCGGGCGGCACAGCCCCGGCACCCCGTACGCGAACATGGCGATGGCCTGCGCGCCGCCGACCGCGTACACCTCGTCGATGCCGAGGATCGCGCATACGGCCAGGATGCTCGGGTGCGGCCGGCCGCCGAAGTCGGCCTGCGGCGGCGAGGCCACCGCGATCTCCGCGACGCCGGCCACCTGGGCCGGCACGACGTTGTGGATGACGCTGGACGCCAACGGTGCGCGCCCGCCCGGCACGTACAGGCCGACGCGGTGCACCGGGATCATCTTCTGGGAGACGAAGGCGCCGTCGGCGACCTTGACGTCGACCTGCTGATCGCCGAGCTCGGCGGCGGCGACCTCACGACGCCGGTCGATCGCCACCTGGTAGGCGTGCCGGACCGCCGGGTCGAGGCCCGCCAGGGCGGCGCTCAGTTGCTCGGCCGGCACCCGGAACCGCTCGGGCACCACATGGTCGAACTTCTCCGAGTAGCGCCGCAGCGCCTCCTCGCCGTGCTCGGCGACGTCGCTGCACACCGGCTCGACGACCGCCATCGCGGCGTTGACGTCGAAGGCGGAGCGGGGCACCAGGGTGGAGTAGTCCACCTCGGCATCCACCAGGTCTCGAAGATCGACAACTCTCAGCACCCGGCTAGTCTACGGTGCGTGTTCATCGGACTCGGCACACTGATCAACGTTGCGACGGTCCTGGCCGGGTCCGCGATCGGCCTGCTGCTGGGCAACCGATTCCCGGAACGTACGCAGCGGGCCGTCAACGACGCGCTGGGCCTGGTCACCCTGCTGCTCGGGGCCCTGTCGGCCGCCGACGTGCTCTCCCCCGACCTGTCCGCGGCCGTCGGCTCGTCGGCACCCGTGCTCATCGTGCTCGGCGGGCTGCTGATCGGGGCCGTCATCGGGTCGCTGCTCGACCTCGAGGCTCGTCTGGACGGGTTGGCCCGCTGGATCCGCCGGGTCGTCGTCCGCGGGGAGGGCGATGAGGGACGGTTCGTCACCGGGTTCGTGTCCGCGGCCCTGCTGTTCTGCGTCGGCCCGCTGACCGTCCTCGGGTCGCTGATGGAGGGTCTGGGGCGCGGGCCCGACCAACTGCTGGTGAAGTCGGTGCTGGACGGGTTCAGCTCGATCGCCTTCGCCGCGACGCTCGGTCCCGGAGTGATGGCGTCTGCGCTGGTCGTCGCCATCGTTCAGGGCGGGTTGACCGGGATCGGCTGGGTGATCGGAGACGTCCTGCCCGAGCCGCACCTGGCGGCGCTGTCCGCGGTCGGCGGACTCATCCTCGTCGGACTGGCCCTGCGGATCCTCGGCGTCCGCACGGTGCCGGTGGTGAATCTGCTGCCCGGGTTGATCGTGGCGCCGCTTCTGGTGGAGGTCGTCTCCCGGGCGGGGTGAGGGGCCCGCGACCCGCGTGGCAGCATAAGGAGACATGGCCAAGCACTCCAAGGCGCATCACGACTCGACCGGCACCCCCGCGCTCCGGGCAGTGATCGCTGCCGGTGTCCCACACACCCTGCACGAACACGCCGTCGACATGAGCACCGACGGTGAACTCGGCGCCGAGGCGGCCAGACTGCTCGGCGTCGCCCCCGACCGGGTGCTCAAGACCCTCATCGCCGACGCCTCCGGGCGGCTCGTCGTCGGGGTGGTGCCGGTCAGCGGCCACCTCGACCTCAAGGCGCTCGCCCGCGCCGTCGGGGCGAAGAAGGCGCAGATGGCCGATCCCGCGGTCGCGGAACGCTCGTCGGGCTACGTCGTCGGCGGGATCTCACCGCTGGGCCAGCGCACCCGCCTGCCCACGGTCATCGACTCCTCGGTGCTGGAACACGAGACCATCTACGTCTCGGCGGGTAAGCGCTCACTCAAGCTCGAAATGGCCCCGGCCGACCTCGTCCGCCTCGCCGGTGCCACCGTTGCCCGCATCCGGACCGACTGACCTGTCGGCGCTCTCCTGCGCGTCCGTCCCGGCTGCGTCGGACTCCCCACCCCGTCCGTCCGGATCGGCTGCGAAACTGCTCCACATCAGGAGCGGCACCAGGGCCGCGAACGGCCAGACGACCAACGTCATGTGGGCATGCAGCTCCAGGTCGATCGGCACCGACTGCCCGGCCGACGCGGCGGCGATCCGGTCCGCCAAGGGAGTCCCGCCGACCACCCCGACCCCCCAGCAGACCAGCGCCGCGATCGCCGCCGCGACCAGTGCACAGGGAACAATCAGCCACCCCCGGTGATGCCGCTGGAGCACCCGGCGCAGCATCACGATCGCCAGGATGCCCAGCAGGATCCCCGAGATGATGCCGATCAGGCTGTAGGTGGCGTCGGCGGCAAAGATCCGGGTGAGCCCGGTCTCGGTGATCTGGGCCCGCCCGTCGGTCCCGACGAGGTAGCTCGGACGTTCGCCGGTGACCCGCCACACCCATCCCCCCACGGCCCCGATGGCAACTGCGGCCAGCCCATAGCCGCCGAAGGTCGGCCACCGCCCGTCGAGGACCGTCCGCGCCCGCCCGCCGTGCCCGGCCACCATCAGCCGGCCGCGCTGACGTTGGCCGGTCCGAGCAGTGCCTTGAGATCGGCCATCAGCGGACCCGAGGCGTCCACCCGCAGGCCGGGCTGGACCCGCCAGACGCTGGTCTGCTCCGGGCTGCGCAGCCGGACCCGGACCTCGGTGGCGCCGGGGTGGGCGGCCAGGACGGCACGGACCTCCTCCAGCCGCGACTGGGTGCAGGTGACGGCCGGGATGGTGATGATCACCGGACCGTGCGGATCCTCGCTGGTGTTGGGCAGGATGATCTCGCGGGCGAAGATCGACACCGAATCCTCCTCGCGGCGGACGGTGCCCTTGACCTGGACGATGGTGTCCGGGGCGAGGATCGGGGCGACCAGCTGATAGACCTTGTTGAAGCACTTGATCTCGATCGAGCCGGCCAGGTCCTCCACGGCCAGCAGCGCCCACATGTCACCGCGCTTGTTCTGCTTGCGGATCACCTGGGTGATCATCCCGGCGACGGTGACCTGGTCCCCGTCGCTCGGACCGGCCTCGTCGAGCACCTGCCCGATGCCACAGTCCGACAGTCGGGCGAGCACCGGCTCCATCCCCTGCAGCGGGTGGTCCGACACGTACAGGCCGAGCATCTCGCGCTCGAACGCGAGCTTGGTGCGCTTGTCCCACTCGGGCAGGTCGGGGATCTCGACAGCGGCGGGGGCCTCCTCGGGCGACAGCAGTCCGAACAGGTCGGACTGCCCGTGGGATTCGTTGCGCTTGAGGTCGGTCACCTTGTCGATGGCCTCCTCGAAGCACTCCATCAGCGCCCGCCGATGATGCCCCATGGAGTCGAAGGCTCCGGCCTTGATGAGGGATTCCACCAGACGCTTGTTGCAGACCGCCAGCGGCGCCTTGTCGAGGAAATCGTGGAAGTCCTCGGCCGGGCCGGTTTCCATCCGGGTCAGCACGATCTGGTCGCAGACCGCCTCGCCGGCATTGCGCACCGCGGACAGTCCGAAACGGATGTCGTCGCCGACCGCTGTGAAGTTGTTCTGCGACTCGTTGACGTCGGGCGGCAGGACCCTGATCCCCATCTTGCGGCACTCACCGAGGTAGAGCGCCATCTTGTCCTTGTCGTCCTTGACCGATTCCAGCAGCGCCGCCATGTACTCGGTCGGGTAGTGGGCCTTCAGATAGGCGGTCCAATAGGACACCAGTCCGTAGGCGGCGGCGTGGGACTTGTTGAACCCGTAGTTGGAGAACGGGACCAAGGTGTCCCAGAGCTTCTGGATCGACTCCTCGGAGAAGCCACGCTCGACCATGCCGCCCTTGAAGTTCACCCATTCGGCGTCCAGGACGTACTTCTTCTTCTTGCCCATGGCGCGGCGCAGCAGGTCGGCGCCGCCGAGGGTGTAGCCGGCGAGGTGCTGGGCGATCGCCATCACCTGTTCCTGATAGACCAGCAGGCCGTACGTCTCGCCGAGGATCGGTTCCAGTGCGTCGTGCAGATCCGGGTGGATGTACTCCACCTCCTGATCGCCCTTCTTGCGCAGGCAGTAGTTGATGTGCGTGTTGGTGCCCATCGGGCCCGGCCGGTAGAGCGCGCCGAGAGCGGTCACGTCGGCGAACCGGTCCGGCTCCATCTGCCGGCACAACGACTGATAGCCGGTGGAATCGAACTGGAACACGCCCACCGTGTCACCACGGCTCAACAAGGCGTACGTGTCGGCGTCCGCCGGGTCCTTCGCCAACGCGTCGAGGTCGATGTCGATACCGCGGTTGAGTTTCACGTTGTGCAGCGCGTCGGAGAGGATGGTGAGGTTGCGCAGCCCGAGGAAGTCCATCTTGATGAGGCCGAGGGATTCGCAGCCGGGGTAGTCGAACTGGGTGATGATCGCGCCGTCCTGTTCGCGCTTCATCACCGGCACGACGTCCATCACCGGGTCCGACGACATGATCACGCCCGCCGCGTGCACGCCCCACTGCCGCTTGAGGCCCTCCAGACCGAGCGCGGTGTCGACGACCTCCTTGACCTCGGGCTCGGCGTCGTACAGGGCGCGGAAGTCCTGCCCCTCGTTGTAGCGGGGATGCTGATCGTTGAACAGCTCCTTGAGCGGCACGTCCTTGCCCATCACCGGCGCCGGCATGGCCTTGGTGATCTGGTCGCCCAGCGAGTATGGCTTGCCGAGCACCCGGCCGGCGTCCTTGACGGCCTGCTTGGCCTTGATCGTGCCGTAGGTGACAATCTGACACACCCGATCCGAGCCGTACTTCTCGGTGACGTACTGGATCACCTCCGGCCGGCGCTGGTCGTCGAAGTCGATGTCGAAGTCGGGCATCGAGATGCGTTCGGGGTTGAGGAAGCGTTCGAAGATCAGCCCGTGCTGGAGCGGGTTGAGGTCGGTGATGTGCATGGCGTAGGCGCAGATCGAGCCGGCACCCGACCCGCGCCCGGGGCCGACATTGATACCGTTCGCCTTGGCCCACTTGATGTAGTCCGAGACCACCAGGAAATACCCCGGGAAGCCCATCTGGGCGATGATCCCGATCTCGTAGTCGGCGCGGTCCCGAACCTCCTGGGAGTATCCCTCGGGGAATCGATCGCGGAGTCCGTCGTTCACCTGCTTGATGAACCAGGACTCCTCGGTCTCGCCCTCGGGAACCGGGAAGCGTGGCATGAACTTGCCGATCGCCTCCTCGAAGGAGATCTCGCACCGTTCGGCGATCGCCAGCGTGTTGTCACATGCCTCGGGGATTTCCGCGAACAGCTCCCGCATCTCCCGGGCGGTCTTGAGGTAGTAGCCGTCGCCGTTGAACTTGAACCGGTTCGTGTCGGCCAGGTGGGAGCCCGAGGACACACACAACAGCGCATCGTGGGCGTGGGCGTCCTCGCGGCCCACGTAATGTGAGTCGTTCGTCACGACCAGCGGCAGGTTGAGGTCCTTGGAGATCTGCATGAGCCCGCCGCGGACCCGGGTCTCGATGTCGATCCCGTGGTCCATGATCTCCACGTAGAAATTGTCCTTGCCGAAGATGTCGCGGAACTCTGCGGCGGACGCCAGCGCATTGTCGTACTGTCCCAGCCGGAGGTAGGTCTGCACCTCGCCGGACGGGCATCCCGTCGACGCGATGATGCCCTTGTGGTAGCGGTGCAACAGTTCCCGGTCGACCCGTGGCTTGTAGAAGAAACCCTCCAGGGAGGCGTACGACTCGAGCTTGAAGAGATTGTGCATCCCCTCGTTGTTCTCCGCCCACAAGGTCATGTGGGTGTACGCACCGGAGGCCGATACGTCGTCGCCCGTACCGTCGCCGAACCGCACCCGCTTGCGTTCACTGCGGTGCGTCTTGGGCGTCATGTACGTCTCGCACCCGATGATCGGCTTCACCGGCGACTTCTTCGCCGCCTTGTAGAACTCGAAGGCACCGAACATGTTGCCGTGATCGGTGATCGCCACCGCCGGCATCTGCAGTTCCTCGGCGCGGGCGAACAGATCGGGCAGCCGGGCTGCGCCGTCCAGCATGGAGAACTCGGTGTGGACGTGCAGGTGCACGAACGGGTCGTCGAGTGAGCCGGCCATCGGACGAGTGCCACCTCCGGGAGTGAGCGGGCTGGACGGACGGCCACCAGAGTAGCCGCCCGGAGCGCTCCGCCGCGTCAGCACGCCGAGGCGGGCTAGACTCGGCAGACACCCACACAGAAGGAGACACGGTGCCCGAGCCCGCGGTCGGTCCGTCCGACGGCCCTCACGTCCAGACCGAGACGGAGCGGAAGTTCGCCCTGTTGCCCGGCGCCGTCGTCCCCGACCTGTCCGCCCTGGCGGCGGTCGGCGAGCCACACGTCGACCACCTCGACGCGACCTACTTCGACTCCCCCACCTACGACCTGGTCCGCAGCCGGGCCGTGCTGCGTCGGCGCAGCGGCGGCGAGGACGAGGCCTGGCACCTCAAGCTGCCCAAGGACTCCGGCACGCCTACGGGCGCGGGTGCCGGTACTCCGTCGAGGACCGAGGTGCACGTTCCGCTGGGGGCGACCCCGGACCCGCTGCTGGTGCCCACCGAGTTGCGTGCCCTGGTGACCGACCGGGTCGGCCCGGTGCCCCTGGTGCCGATCGCCCGGCTGGAGACCGTCCGGACCGTACGGGTGCTGTCCGACCCGACCAGCGGATCCCCACTCGCCGAGCTCGCCGACGACACCGTCACGGCCACCCGCGCCGCGCTGCCCGGCATCGAGGGACGCACCGTCACCTGGCGTGAGTTGGAGGTGGAACTGCGCGACGCCGGCACGGCGGACTTCCTCGACGCCGTCACCGAACGACTCCAGTGGGCCGGGATCGTTCCGGCGGCATCGCCCTCCAAACTCGCCCACGCCCTCGGTGACGCACCCCAGGAGGCCGCCGAGCGTACCGTCTCACCCGACACCGCACTCCTCCAGGTGGTGATGACGGCGCTCGGCGTCCACATCGGCGTCCTGCAGTCCCGCCAGGAGGACGTCCGCGTCGACGGGCCCGACGCCGTCCACAAGACCCGGGTCGCCTCGCGGCGCCTGCGCAGCATCCTGCGTGTCTTCCGTTCGCTCTTCGACACCGACTCGGTCGGCACGATGCGTGAGGAACTGAAGTGGTACGCCGAGCGGCTCGGCCATGCCCGGGACGCCGAGGTCCAGAAGCAGAAGCTGACAGCCCAACTGGCCGCCCTGCCCGCCGAGGCCGTCGTCGGGCCGGTCGGGCGACGGATGGAGGCCGAGCTGGAGGCGACCCACCAGGAGGCGCTCGGGCGCGTTCGCGAGTGTCTCGCCTCCGATCGCTACCGCGACCTCATGGTCGCCCTGAGCCGCTTCCTGACCGATCCGCCCCTGGCCGCCGACGCCCCGCGGGACGGTGCCGCCCCGGACGACGAGGACGACGAGAGCGTGCTCGAGGAGTCCACGGCCGACCTCGCTCCGGCGCTCGTCCACCGGGCGATCCGGCGGGTGCGCAAGGCCTATGCCCGTGCGGAGGCCTCCGAGGGGCAGGAACGCCTGGAATCGCTCCATGAGGTACGCAAGAAGGCCAAGGTCGTCCGGTACGCCTGCGAGGCGCTCGTCCCCGCGTACGGCGAACCGGCCGCCGACGCGGCCCGGGCCTGGGCCGCCGTCACCGAGGTCTTCGGCGAGATGAACGACGCCGTGGTCGCCCGCACCCGCCTGGCGGGCATCGCGGAGGCCGCGGCACTCGACGGCGAGCCGACGTTCACGTACGGCGTGCTCTACGGCACCCAGATGGGCAGCCTCGAGCGTGACATGCCCGCGGCACGGGCGGCCCTGAAGCGGGCGATCCGGCGCGGACCGGAGACCTGGGACACCGACGACGAGTAGGTGGGCGTCGCCGCACTCGGCGACTCTGCCACCTTCCCGGCACAGCGGCTCCCCCACCCAGCGGCCGAACGAGGCGCGAGGCATCATGCCTCGCGCCTCGTTCGTTCCCGGATGCCTTGACACGACGGTTCCTCACATGCTTACTTAGTTACAGTACTAATGAACCAAGGAGGTGATCGTGGACGAATCCCAACCCATCTACCGTCAGCTGGCCGAACGGATCGAGGGGGAGATCGTCGAGGGCGTCCTGGCAGAGGGCGCCCAGATCCCCTCGACGAACGAGCTGGCCGCCTTCTACCGCATCAACCCCGCCACCGCGGGCAAGGCCATCGGTCAGCTGCTCAGCGCCGGCCTGGTGGAGAAGCGGCGCGGGATCGGCATGTTCGTGGCCCCCGGCGCGGCCGGACAGCTGCGCCGCAGCCGGCGGTCCGCCTTCCGCGACGCCTACCTGAGGCCGATGCTCGCCGAGGCACACCGCTTGGGCATCGGGTCGGCCGAGCTCCTCGACCTCGTCCACCGGGAGCTGACCGCCACGACCGAGGACCCACCAGCGACGACCCACCAAGGAGTGTGACGTCATGACCCACCTCACCGGAACCCCCGGCCCCGCCGGGAGACCCGCCGTCCGTACCCGACGGCTGACCAAACGATATGGCTCCCTGAAGGCTCTGGATTCCCTGGACCTGACCCTCCCCGCCGACCGGATCACCGGGCTGCTGGGGCGCAACGGGGCCGGCAAGACCACGCTCATGCAGGTGCTCACCGGACAGATCTTCCCCGATGACGGAGAGGTCGAGGTCTTCGGGGAGCGCCCCGCCGAGAACCCCCGGGTGCTCGCCCGCGAGTCCTTCATCGCCGAGGCGCAGAAATACCCGGTCACCTTCCATCCCCGCCACGTCCTGGCCGTGGCGCCGTGGTTCTACCAGAACTGGGACGAGGATCTGGCCGGCTCTCTCGTCAAGCAGTTCGGCCTGCCCATGGACCGCCCGATCAGCAAGCTCTCCCGCGGCGAACGGTCCATGGTCGGCATCATCATCGGGCTCGCGGCCCGAGCGCCCCTGACCTTCTTCGACGAACCGTACCTGGGCCTGGATGCCGTCGCCCGACGCGAGTTCTACGACGTGCTGCTGGCCGACTACGCCGAGCACCCCCGCACGATCGTCATCTCCACCCACCTGATCGACGAGATCTCTCCCCTGCTGGAGCACATCGTGGTGATCGACCACGGCCGGGTCCTGATCGACTCCGAAGCCGACGCCGCGCGCGGCTCGGCCACCATGGTGTCGGGTCCCGCGGAGGCCGTCGAGCGGTTCATCGAGTCCCGTCCCGTGCTCGCCCGCCACCGGATCGGCCGCCTGGGCCGGGCCACCATCGGCGCGGCGTACGACACCCTGGCGCCGGCCGCACAACAGGCCGGACTGAGCGCCGAACCCATCACGCTCCAGCAGCTCCTCATCGACCGCACCACCAGCCCCGGTTCGCGTACCGAACCCTCCGACCAAGGAGCCCTCTCATGACTGCCCCCTCCGTACCCGTGCCGTCCGGCGTCGTCCCGAGCCGGAGCTGGCAGCGGGTGGTCCGGATCACCCGCCTGCAGTTCGTCGATCCCTGGGTGTTCGTCTGGCTGCCGGCCATCATCACCGGGGCCGCACTGCTGATCAGCATCGCCATTGCCTTCATCGTGACCCGGATCGCCGGGGTCGACCCCGAGGCGCTGAGAGTCGGCATGCGCAACAGTTGGGCGGTGCTGGCGGCGTTCTGGTATTTCATCACCATCGCCATCCAGGCGATGGCGGCGACCTTCCCGTTCGCCCTCGGCGTCGGCTCGACCCGCCGGGACTTCTGGCTGGGCAGCATGCTGGCCTTCGGCGTGTTCTCCGCGATCACCGCCCTCGTCTTCGCCGGGCTCCGCGGCCTCGAGATCGTCACCGGAGGCTGGGGCACCAGCGCGGCGATGTTCGACGCCCTGTGGTACGTCGGGACACCCTGGTGGGTCGGCGCCTGGTCGACGTTCTCGCTGGCGCTGGCCTTCCTGGTGATCGGTGCTGCCACCACAGCCTGCTACATGCGATGGCGCGCGCTCGGGGTGATCATCGCCGTGCTGGCGGTCGTGGGGCTGCTGGTCGCGGCGGTCGCCGTCATCACGGGCCTGGCCGCGTGGGGCGCGGTCGTCGCGTGGTTCACGCGGATCGGGGTGTTCGGCATCTTCGCGGTCGTGCTGGGGGTGACCGCACTGGCCGCCATCGGAGGCTTCCTGGTGATCCGCCGGGCGACACCGGCGTGAGGGCCCGCCGCGCGTTGCCCCACAGCGCGCGTTGCCCCGACACGCGCGTTGCCCCGACACGCGCGATCCCCCGACAGCGGCCACACCTCGTTTCATCCACCACACGTCGACTTGTGGCTTGTGAAACGGGGCGTGGCCGCTGTCCCTGAGGGGGCCTGCCGCTGGCCCCTGAGGCGGCCTCCCCGTCGCTACAGGTGGATCGGCATGTCCGTCGGGCTCACCGGACGAGGCAGCTTGCTCTGCCCGCTGAAGTATCGGTCCACACCCTCGGCGCAGGCGCGGCCCTCGGCGATCGCCCAGACCACCAGCGACTGCCCGCGACCTGCGTCACCGCACGCGAACACCCCGTCCACGTCGGTCATGTAGTGCTCGTCGCGGGCGATCCTGCCCCGCCGGTCCAGGGAGACCCCGAGCTGGTCGGTCAACTGGGTCGTCTCCGGGCCGGCGAAGCCCATCGCGATGATGACCAGATCGGCATCGAGGACCTGTGCGGTGCCGTCGATCGGGTCGTTGATGCCCCCCGGCCGGCGATTCACCTCGATCATCCTCAGTTGACGGACGTGACCGTCCTCGTCGCCGACGAGCTCGGTGGTGGACGCCTTGAACAGCCTCTCCCCGCCCTCCTCCTGGGACGTCGACACGCGCCAGACGTTCGGGTACGTCGGCCATGGCTCGTCCTCGGGGCGCTCCGGACCGGGGGCACGGTGGATCTGCAGTTGGGTGACCGAGGCCGCACCCTGGCGCAGGGCGGTGCCGATGCAGTCCGATCCGGTGTCGCCACCGCCGACGATGATGACGTGCCGGCCGGCGGCGCTGATCTGGTCGGGCACCTTCTGACCGCGGGAGACCCGGTTCGCCTGGGTGAGGAAGTCCATCGCGAAGTGCACCCCGGCAAGGCTGCGCCCGGGCACCTTCAGGTCGCGCGGACGGGTCGCGCCGGTAGCGATGACCACGGCGTCGTACCGGGCCTTCAACTGGGACCAGGTGATGTCGGAGCCGATGGCCACGCCGGTCCGGAACAATGTTCCCTCGTCGCGCATCTGGTTCAGCCGGCGCTCCAGCACCCACTTCTCCATCTTGAACTCGGGGATGCCGTAGCGGAGCAGCCCGCCGACCGCGTCGGCCCGCTCGAAGACGGCCACGGTGTGCCCGGCCCGGGTGAGCTGCTGGGCGACGGCCAGGCCGGCCGGGCCGGAGCCGACTACCGCCACCGTGTTGCCGGTGTGCCAGTCGGGCGCCTGCGCCTCGACGTACCCGTCGTCCCAGGCCCGTTCGGCGATCGAGACCTCGACGCCCTTGATGGCGACCGGATCCCGGTTGATGCCGACCACGCAGGCCGTCTCGCACGGCGCCGGGCACAGCCGTCCGGTGAACTCGGGGAAGTTGTTCGTCGCGTGCAGGCGGTCGGCGGCCGCCCCCCAGTCCCCGCGCCAGGCGAGGTCATTCCATTCGGGGATGAGGTTGCCCAGCGGGCAGCCGGAGTGACAGAACGGGATGCCGCAGTCCATGCAGCGGGCCGCCTGGGTCCCGACGATGGGCAACAGGGCCCGCGCCTGTCCGCCCGGGTAGACCTCCTGCCAGTCGTGGACGCGTTCGGCCACCGGCCGCCGCTTCGCGTCCTCTCGCGCGTACTTGATGAAACCTCGAGGATCAGCCACGGGTCGCCTCCATCATCTTCTCGGTCGTGGCGGCCTCGTCGAGGCCCTGGGCGGCCGCCTCCGCCCGCGCCGCGAGGGCCCGGGCGTAGTCACGGGGCAGCACCTTGGTGAACCGTTCCCCGATCACCGCGTCCACCGCCTCGCCGGCCAGCAGGCGCCCGGCCACGGCGGAGCCCGTCTCGGCCCGGTGACGGGCCAGCAGATCGCGGACGACCCGTACGTCGTCGGCCTCCAGCGGCAGGGGGTCGACCAACTCGGTGTTCAGCCGGCGGGGGTCCAGGTCCAGCACGTACGCCACTCCACCCGACATCCCGGCCGCGAAGTTGCGCCCGGTCGAGCCGAGCACGATCACCACACCACCGGTCATGTACTCGCAGCCGTGGTCGCCGACGCCCTCGACCACGGCCTTGGCGCCCGAGTTGCGGACACAGAACCGCTCACCCACCTGACCCCGCAGGAAGATCTCCCCGGAGGTGGCGCCGTAGCCGATGACGTTGCCGGCGATGATCTGCTCCTCGGCGACGAAGCCGGCATCGGCCGGCGGCGCGATGATGATCCGGCCGCCTGACAGCCCCTTGGCGACGTAGTCGTTGGAGTCGCCGATCAGCCGCATGGTCAGCCCTCGCGGGATGAAGGCGCCGAAACTCTGTCCGCCCGAGCCGGTGAAGGTGATGTCGACGGTGTCGTCGGGCAGCCCGGCGCCATCGGTGGCCAGGGTGATCCGGTGGCCGAGCACGGTGCCGACCGTCCGGTGCACGTTGCGCACCCTGATCGTCCCGCGTACGGGCTCCGGTGTACGTCCCTCGCGGGCCGCGGCCAGCACCGGCTCCACCAGATCCATCAGCTGCTCGTCGAGTTGCTCGTCCAGCGCGTGGTCCTGGTCGATCACGTGCCGCCGGGCGGTGCCCTCGGGCACGGACGGCTGGTGCAGGATCGGGCTGAGGTCCAGGCCGGAGGCCTTCCAGTGGCCCTCGGCGGCGCGGGTGTCGAGCTGGTCGCTGCGGCCGACCGCCTCGGCGAGGGTCCGGAAGCCGAGCTCGGCGAGGATCTCGCGGACCTCCTCGGCGACGTACTCGAAGAACGTCTCGACGAACTCCGGCTTGCCGGAGAACTTCTTGCGCAGCTCGGGGTTCTGCGTGGCCACGCCCACCGGGCAGGTGTCCAGGTGACAGACCCGCATCATCACGCACCCCGAGACGACCAGCGGCGCGCTGGCGAAGCCGAACTCCTCCGCCCCGAGCAGGGCGGCGATGACGACGTCCCGGCCGGTCTTCATCTGGCCGTCGCACTGGACCACGATCCGGTCCCGCAGCCCGTTGGCCATCAGGGTCTGCTGCGCCTCGGCCAGGCCGAGCTCCCAGGGGGTGCCCGCGTGCTTGAGGGAGGTCAGCGGGGCGGCGCCGGTGCCACCGTCGTGGCCCGAGATGAGCACGACGTCGGCCTTCGCCTTGGCCACCCCGGCCGCGACCGTGCCGACCCCGGACTCGGAGACCAACTTCACGTGGATCCTGGCCTCGGGATTGGCGCACTTGAGGTCGTGGATGAGCTGCTTGAGGTCCTCGATCGAGTAGATGTCGTGGTGCGGCGGCGGGGAGATCAGGCCCACCCCGGGGGTGGCGTGGCGGGTGCGCGCGATCCACGGGTACACCTTGCCGCCGGGGAGCTGACCGCCCTCGCCGGGCTTGGCTCCCTGGGCCATCTTGATCTGGATGTCCTCGGCGTACGACAGGTACTCCGAGGTGACGCCGAACCGGCCCGACGCGACCTGCTTGATCGCCGACCGCCGCTCCGGGTCGTGCAGCCTTTCGGGATCCTCGCCGCCCTCGCCGGTGTTGGACTTGCCACCGAGACGGTTCATCGCGATGGCGAGCGTTTGGTGGGCCTCCATCGAGATCGACCCGTACGACATCGCGCCGGTGGCGAACCGCTTGACGATCTCGGAGACCGGCTCGACCTCGTCGATGTCGATCGGCTCCCGGTTGTGGCGGAACTTCAGCAGCCCGCGCAGCGTCATCAGCCGCTCGGAGGTGTCGTTGACCCGACCGGTGTACTCCTTGAACACGTCGTAGCGGCGGTGCCGGGTGGAGTGCTGGAGCCGGAAGACGGTCTCCGGGTCGAACAGGTGCTCCTCACCCTCGCGGCGCCACTGGTAGTCGCCGCCGATCTGCAGCCGGCGGTGTGCCAGCGGGATGCCGTCGACCGGGTAGGCCATGTCGTGGCAGGCGGCGATCTGCTGGTGCACCTCGGCCAGCCCGATCCCGCCGATCTTCGACGTGGTGCCGGTGAAGTAGCGCTCGATCATCTCCTGCGACAGCCCGACCGCCTCGAAGATCTGCGCCCCGGTGTAGGAGGCCACCGTCGACACGCCCATCTTCGACATCACCTTGAGCACGCCCTTGCCGAGCGCCTTCGCCACGTTCGCGACGGCCTTGGCCGGGTCGAGATCGACGTAGGTCCCGGTCCGGGCCAGGTCCTCGGCGGTCTCGAAGACGAGGTAGGGATTGACCGCCGCGGCGCCGTACCCGATCAGGGTCGCCACGTGGTGCACCTCGCGGACGTCGCCGGCCTCGACGACGATGCCGACCTTGGTGCGGGCCTTCTCGCGGACCAGGTGATGGTGGATCGCCGCCGTGAACAGCAGGGTGGGAATCGGCGCCCACTCCTGCTTGGCGTGCCGGTCGGACAGGATGAGGATCCGGGCCCCCTCGGCGATCGCCTCGGAGGCCTCCTCGCACAGTTCCTCCAGCCGCTTCTCCAGGCCGTCGCGGCCCAACTCGACCTGGTAGAGGCCACGCAACACGTGGGAGGTGAAGCCCGGCAGGGTGCCGTCCTGGTTGATCCGGACCAGTTGGGTCAGCTCGTCGTTGTTGAGGATCGGGTAGGACAGCACGATCTGGCGACACGACGCCGGGCTCGGGTCGAGCAGGTTCTGCTCGGGGCCGATGGTGTTGTAGAGGCTGGTGACCAGCTCCTCGCGGATGGCATCCAGCGGCGGGTTCGTCACCTGGGCGAAGTGCTCGACGAAGTAGTCGAACATCAGCTTGGGTCGCTTCGACAGCACCGGGATCGGCGTGTCCGAGCCCATCGCTCCGATCGGTTCGGCCCCGGTGTTGGCCATCGGGGCGATGATCCGGCGCAACTCCTCCTCGGAGTAGCCGAACATCTGCTGGCGACGGGTGACCGAGGAGTGGGTGTGCACGACGTGCTCGCGCTGGGGCAGTTCCGACAACCGGAGCCGTCCCTCCGCCAGCCACTCGCCGTACGGGGCGCAGGTGGCCAGCTTCGCCTTGATCTCGGCGTCCGGCACGATCCGGTGCTGCGACAGGTCGGCGAGGAACATCTCGCCGGGCTTCAGCCGGCCCTTGGTGACCAGGTCGTGGTCGGGGATGTCCAGCACCCCCGACTCCGAGGCCAGCACGACCAGCCCGTCGCGGGTGATCCAGTAACGACCCGGCCGCAGTCCGTTGCGGTCGAGCACGGCGCCGATCTGGGTGCCGTCGGTGAACGTCACGCATGCCGGGCCGTCCCACGGCTCCATCAGACAGGAATGGTAGGCGTAGAAGTCGCGCAACTCCTGCGGCATCGAGTCGCTGTTCTCCCAGGCCTCCGGGATCATCATCAGCATGGCGTGCGGCAGGCTGCGCCCACCGAGGTTGAGCAACTCGACCACCGAGTCGAAGGACGCCGAGTCGGACGCGTTCGGATCGCAGATCGGGAACAGCCGCTCCAGCGGACCGGGGATGAGGTCGGAGGCCAGCAGCGCCTCGCGGGCCCGCATCCAGTTCTTGTTGCCCCGTACGGTGTTGATCTCGCCGTTGTGGGCGATCATCCGGAACGGGTGGGCCAACTCCCAGGCGGGGAAGGTGTTGGTCGAGAATCGGGAGTGCACCACCGTCAACGCCGAGGTGATCAGGTCGTCGTGCAGTTCGGGGAAGACCTCCTCCAGCTGCAGCGTGGTGAGCATCCCCTTGTAGACGAGGGTGCGCGCGGACAGCGAGGGGAAGTAGACGTGCGCCTCGCGCTCGGCCCGGCGTCGCAGCCCGTAGACCAGCCGGTCCACCTCGATACCACGACGGCCGCCCTCCAGCGGGGTGACCACGAGATGTTCGAAGTGCGGCATGACGTGCTGTGAGATCTGCGACAGCCCCTCGGGCCGGACCGGCACCGGCCGCCAGCCGAGCACCCGCAGGCCCTCCTCGGCGGCGATCTGTTCGATGTGCTGGCGGGCCGAGGCCTGCTGCCGTTCCTTCTTGGGCAGGAAGGCCATCCCGACGGCGTACGAGCCGGCCTCGGGCAGGTCGAAGTCACAGACCGACCGGAGGAACGCGTCGGGGATCTGCAACAGGATGCCCGCGCCGTCGCCGGCCTTGTCGTCGGCACCGGTGGCGCCGCGGTGGTCGAGATTGCGGAGAGCCTCCAGGCCCTGCTCGATGATGCGGTGGGTCGGCTTCCCCGAAAGGTCCGCCACGAAAGCCACCCCGCAGGCGTCGTGCTCATAGCCCGGGTCGTACAACCCGGCCTGCGGGTGGCCGGCCTGCGCCGGCAAAGAGTCAGGAGCCACAGCTTCTCCCCTCGGATCGGCCCTTCCGTGCCCAAGTGCACGGGAGGGAGCAGTGGAACGGCCGCGCCCACTGTACGCATCGGGTCGTCCGGGGTCGGCACCCGTACGCACAGTATGGACTCCGGGTGAAAGCCGGCAGGCATCCGGGACCGACGGCGCCCGGCGCACGGCCCGCATCCGGAGAGGATGCCACGCAACCGCAACAAGGCGGAAGGTGCTCCGGGCAGCGCTGCGCGGCCGCAATCTTCCAGGCAGTCATTCTCCCCGAACAAGTCGGGAAGGTAAACGGACGTCACCAGTGCGTAACACAATCGTTCCGTCCCGTTACCTGATCGTCATCTGGCCGGGGCGGCGCCGCCCGTACAGCCACACTGCCACGGCCCCGCCGACGAGTGCAACGGTGGCGAGCACCCAACCGGCCTCCCACAGCCCGGTCTCCTCCGGCAGCAACAGGAACAGGGCGACCATGGTGCCCCACCCGAACGCCGTCGCGGCCCACAGTTGCCCGCGGTGCATGTCCGCCACGACGGCTCCGACCAGCACCGACCAGCCGACGGTGGTGAGCACGCTCAGGGCGCCGAAGAGCGGACCGAACCGCCACGTCGGCGCGCTCAGCAGTCCCCACACCACTCCCGTGGCAGCGGCCGCGGTCAGCCAGCCGTACGCGGTTCGCAGGGTCGGCAGCACGATGCCGCGCCAGGCCCCCTCCTGGACGAGAGCCAGCGGGATGTACGCGACGAGCCGGGCGGGCAGTGGCATTCCGGCGGACACGTCGATCCGCGGGACCGGCAGCCAGCCCAGCAGCAGGCAGACCTGGTTCCAGCTGACGAGCAGGGCCGCCGGGACGGCGAGCAGGAACAGTCCGCGGCGGGCGACCCGCAGATCGACCCCCGGCCGGAGCGCGGTGCGCAGTCCGGGCAGCCGACGCCGCAGTAGGGCGACGGCGGCGATGCCCGCCGCCGGCGCCATGGTGGCCGGCCCGAGCAATCCGGGGTCGGGCCATCGCCAGCCCCACAGCAGCCGATCGGCGAGGAGCACGGTGGCGGTCGGCACGGCGAGCACGGCCACCACGACCCAGGCCCGAGCGGCCCCGGAGGGACCGGCGGTCATTCCGCGGGCACCTCGGCGGGGGTCCGCGGGTCGACCAGGTCGGCCGGTTCCCGGTCCTGCCAGCGGCGGCGGAGCAGCACGAACGCGGTCAGGCCACCCAGGAAGACCACGAGCGACACGTACTCGTTGATCCGCCAGCCGCCGATGTGGTTGGCGGTGTCGATCCGCAGGCCCTCCACCCAGAACCGGCCGAAGGTGTAGAGGGTGATGTAGGCGGCGAACACCTGCCCGTGCCCGAGCCGGAAGCGCCGGTCGGCGAGCACCAGGATGCCCGCGACGAGGAAGACCCAGATCATCTCGTAGAGGAACGTCGGGTGGAAGGTCTCGTACGTCTCGTATCCCGCCGGGCGGTGCTCCGGGTCGATGGCCAGACCCCAGGGCAGCGTCGTCGGCCGGCCGAACAGTTCCTGGTTGAACCAGTTGCCGAGACGCCCGATCCCCTGCGCGACCGCCACACCCGGGGCCAGCGCGTCGGCCATCGCGGCGAACGACGCACCCCGACTGCGGCACACCAGCCAGACCGCCAGGGCCCCGGCGGCGACCGCCCCCCAGATGCCCAGCCCGCCCTGCCAGATGTAGAGCGCCTCGACAGGGTTGCGGCCCGGCCCGAAATAGAGCTGGTGGTCGGTGATGACGTGGTAGAGGCGCGCCCCGACGATGCCCGCCGGAACCGCGAAGAGGATGGCCGTCTCCAGCGTCTCGGGCCGGCCACCGCGCGCCTGCCACCGACGCGAGGAGATCCACCAGGCGACCACGATGCCGGTGAGGATGCACAGGGCGTACGCCCGGATCGGGATGACCACGCCGGTGCCGCCCAGGGGGATGTCCCACTCCCCCTGCGGCGGGCTGGGGATGACCAGGGGGATCACGCGGCCGCCCCGCTCGTCCCGGCCCGGACGCCGCGGGCCAGATCGACCGTCAGCGCGCGCAAGCGGGTGGTGTCGCCCGGCCGCCCGTCCGCCTCGGCGGTGAGCAGGGTGCGCACCAGCGCCGACCCGACGATCACCGCATCGGCGTATCCGGCGAGTTCGGCGGCCTGGTCGCCGTTCGACACCCCCAGACCGATGCCGATCCGGGTGCCGGGGCTGAGCCGACGGATCCGTTCGACGAGCCGGCGACCCGCCGCCGACGTGGTGGCGCGCGCCCCGGTCACCCCCATCACGGCGGTGGCGTAGAGCCAACCGCGGGCCGCGTCGGCGGTGGAGATGATCCGGTCGTCGGTCGAGGACGGCGCGACCAGGTAGATCCGGTCGATGCCGTGGGCATCGGTCGCCGGGATCCAGTCCTCGGACTCGTCCGGGGTCAGGTCGGGGGTGATCACCCCGGCGCCGCCGGCGGCGGCGAAGTCCCGGGCGAAGGCCTCCGGCCCGTACTGCTCGACGAGGTTCCAGTAGGTCATCACGCACGCCGTGGCGCCCGCCCGCGCGACGGCCTCGGTGGCGGCCAGGACGTCGCGCACCCGTACCCCCCGCTCCAGGGCACGGGTGGCGGCGGCCTGGATGACCGGGCCGTCCATCATCGGGTCGCTGTAGGGGATGCCGATCTCGACCAGGTCGGCGCCGGGACCGTCACCGGGGTCGACGAGCGCCCGCATCGCCTCCAGCGAGTGCGGCAGGTTCGGGTATCCCACGGGGAGGTAGCCGATGAACGCGGCCCGGCCCTCCGCACGGGCCCGCTCCAGGGCGGGGGTGCACAGCCCGTCGGGTGTCATGCCTGCTCCTGAGTGCTCGAGGTGGGAGTGTCGGTGGCGGGACGGCTGGCGAAGTCCGGGATCCGTCCCACGACCCGGTCTGGTTCGCCGGTCAGCCCGAACCAGCGGGTGGCCGTGTTGACGTCCTTGTCCCCGCGACCGGACAGGGTGACCATGATCAGCGGCGACAGGTCGGGATGGGTCTCGGCGAGCCGCCGCCCCAGCCGCAGCGCGCCGGCCACGGCGTGGGCCGATTCGATCGCCGGCATCAGGCCCTCCAGGCGCGTCGCCTCGCGGAAGCCCGTCATCGCCTCGTCGTCGGTGACCGCCTCGTACGTGGCCCGGCCGGCGTCCGCCAGCCAGGCGTGCTCGGGGCCGACGCCGGGGTAGTCCAGGCCGGCCGACACCGAGTGCGAGGGCAGGGTCTGACCGTCCTCGTCCTGGAGGATGTAGGTCCGCGAGCCGTGCAGGACGCCGACCGAGCCCGCCCCGATCGAGGCGGCGTGCCGGGGGGTGTCGAGCCCCTCGCCGCCGGCCTCGAAGCCGAACAGGGCGACGGAGTCGTCGGGCAGGAAGTCCGCGAACGAGCCCAGTGCATTGGACCCGCCGCCGACGCAGGCGCACACCGCATCGGGCAGCCTGCCGTACCGGTCGAGGAACTGGGCGCGCGCCTCGGTGGAGATGATCCGCTGGAACTCCCGGACCACGGTCGGGAACGGGTGCGGACCGGCCACTGTACCGATCAGGTAGTGGGTGGTGTCGACCGTGGCGACCCACTCGCGCAGGGCTTCGTTCATCGCGTCCTTCAGCGTCGCGGTACCGGAGTCGACGGCGATCACCTCGGCCCCGAGCAACTGCATCCGGGCGACGTTGAGCGCCTGCCGGACGGTGTCGGTGCGACCCATGTAGATCCGGCACTCCAGCCCGAGCAGCGCGGCCGCCGTCGCGGTCGCGACGCCGTGCTGGCCGGCACCGGTCTCGGCGATGACCCGCTTCTTGCCCATCCGGACGGCCAGGAGCGCCTGGCCGAGCACGTTGTTGATCTTGTGCGAGCCGGTGTGGTTGAGATCCTCACGCTTGAAGACGATCCGGGCGTTGCCGGCCAGCTTCGACAGGCGCGGCGCCTCGGTCAGCGGGGTCGGCCGGCCCGCGTAGTCGGCGCGCAGCCCGCGCAGCCGGTCGAGGAACGCCGGGTCGACGACGGACTTCTCGAAGGCCTCGTCGAGTTCGGCCAGGGCGGCGTGCAGTGCCTCGGGGACGAACGCTCCGCCGAGCCGGTCGAAGTGGCCGCGGGCGTCCGGTCGGGTCCGGCCGTCCCAGGGACGCTGGCCGACGATCTCGCGCACGTTGGCACGGGTGGGTTCGCCGGACACGGATTCATCGGACATGGACAGCCTCTCTCATCGCGCGGACCCCGGCGGCGGGATCGGAGCCGGTGACCAGCGCCTCTCCCACCAGCACCACATCGGCACCCGCCCGGGCGAAGCCGGCGACGTCCTCCGGGGCCCTCACCCCCGATTCGGCGACCAGGACGGCACCGGCCGGGGCCAGTGGGGCCAGTCGGGCGAAGTTCGCCGGGTCGACCACCAGGGTCTGCAGGTTGCGGTTGTTGATGCCGAGCAGGGTCGCACCGACATCGGCGGCGCGGCGGACCTCCTCGGCGGTGTGTGCCTCCACCAATGGCGTCATGCCCAGCTCACCGGCGGTGCCCAGCAGGTGGGCCAGCTCCGCGTCGGTGAGCGCGGCGACGATGAGCAGGACGAGGTCGGCGCCCGCGGCCCGTGCCTCCCACAGCTGGTAGTCGTCGGTGAGGAAGTCCTTGCGCAGCACCGGCAGGCCCACCCGCGCGCGTACGGCGGCCAGGTCGTCCAGGCTGCCGCCGAACCGGTGCGGCTCGGTGAGCACCGAGATCGCGGCCGCGCCACCGGCCTCGTACGCCGCGGCGAGCTCGGCCGGGTCGGGGATGGCGGCCAGTGCCCCCTTCGACGGGCTGGAGCGCTTGACCTCGGCGATCACCGAGATCCCGGGCGCCCGGAAGGCGGGCATCGGGTCGCGCGGTGGCGGCGCGCCGGCCGACCGCCGGACGACCTCGTCGAACGGAACCCGCGCGCGACGCCGTTCCATGTCGCGCCGGGCGCCCGCGGTCAACTCATCGAGTACGCCCATGGGGTCCTCCTTCGTCCAGCGGGTTGCGTACGGGTCGGGTTCGCGCTCACCCCGACAGCACCGGGGCGCCCCGACCGCGAGGGTCGTGGGCGCCCGGGTGCAGACGTCGTGGGGTGAACGCGGACGTTCTCAGACGTTGTCGAGTCCCAGGCGGCGCAGGACGGCCCAGACGATCCACGCGATGAGCGCCACCACGCCGGCGGCGATGAGCAGCGTGATCTTCGGCGTGGGCACCATCGCGATGACGGCGAGGACGACCGCGACGAAGAAGATGCCGGTGAAGGCCCAGGAGGCCGGCGACCGGCCGTGGTGGTACTTCTCCTCGGGGGCGTGCCCGATCGCGCTGTGACTCATCCTCGACTCTTCCTGTCCGGTGTCCGGTCGTGATCTGTCCTCGAGGCTACCGCAGATTCGTCGGTCGGGTCGACGCCCGAATCCATTGCCTTCCACACCGCAATGGTGTCCTCGGGGTCGATGTCCGCGCGGTCGGCCGCGGTGCGGAAACGCCCGCTGCGATCGCGCCAGTGGCCGGCGGTCAGCACCATGACGATCCCGCCGACCGCGACGAGCAGGCCGGCGCCCGCGAAGGCACCCGGCCAGCCCGTCGGCTGCAGCGTCCAGGAGGTCTCCAGACTGACCTCGCGCAGCCGGCCGAGGACCGCGGCGTCATCGGGCACGGGGTGCGTCAGCCCGAGCACGGCGATGCCGGCGCCGGTCGCGGCCAGGAGGCCCGCGACGATGCGCCGGCCCAACGTCCCGACGGTCAGCGAGACGCCCAGCCCGGCCAGCACGACCACCCCGAGGGCCTGACCGAGCGAGCCCGTGACCGCGTTGCCGTCCAGCCCCGCACGGGCATCGGTGGTGATGACCAGCCACCAGGTGCGCGACGCCGCGACCAGCGCACCGATCCCGCCCAGCAACAGTGCGGCGTACGCCCCCGGGCGGCTCAGTCGGATCATCCCTGCGGTGGCGTGGGCCTCAGGCACGGGAGCCTTCCGGCATGCCGAGGTCGTGCCACCGGTCGGCCGCCCCGATCGCCCGGACCACCGCCATCGCCTTGTTGCGCGCCTCCTGGTCCTCGTTGGCGGGGACGGAGTCGGCGACGATGCCGGCCCCCGCCTGGACGTAGGCCACGCCGTCCTTCATCAGCGCGGTACGGATGGCGATCGCCATGTCGGCGTTGCCGGCCAGGTCGAAGTAGCCGACCACCCCGCCGTACACACCGCGCCGGGAGACCTCCAGGCCGTCGATGATCTGCATCGCACGCACCTTCGGTGCCCCGGACAGGGTCCCTGCCGGGAAGCAGGCCAGCACGGCCTCCAGCGCATCCGCATCGGACCGCAGGGTGCCGACGACGCCGGCCTCCAGGTGCATGACGTGGGAATAGCGACGGACCTTCATGAACTCGATCACCTCAACGGTGCCCGGCTCGCAGACCCGGCCCAGGTCGTTGCGGCCCAGGTCGACGAGCATGACGTGCTCGGCGCGTTCCTTCTCGTCGGCGAGCAGTTCCTCCTCCAGGGCCCGGTCCCGCGCCGGCGTGTCCCCGCGCGGCCGGGTGCCGGCGATGGGGTGGGTGACGACGTCCCGGCCCGTGACGGTGACCAGGGCCTCGGGGCTGGAGCCGACGATGTCGAAGCCGTCCAGTCTGAGCAGATAGAGGTAGGGGCTCGGGTTGATCCGGCGCAGCACCCGGTAGACGTCCAGTGGGTCGGCCCCGGTGGTGATGTCGAACCGCTGCGAGAGCACCACCTGGAAGATCTCCCCGGCCCGGATCTCCTCGACCGCCGAGCGAACGGCCGCCTCGAACTCCGCAGAACTGCGCTGCCGACGGACCGGCGGTTCGGCATCGTCAGGTTCGGCGACCCGGGCCAGGCCGGCAGACGGCGCGGTCAGCCGGGCCGCCATCTCCTCGATCCGGGCCACCGCGGACGCGTAGGCCTCGTCGACCCGGGCATCGGTGTTGTCGTGGTTGATGGCGTTGGCCACCAGCCACAACTCGCCGGTGTGGTGGTCCATGATCGCCAGGTCGGTGGCCATCATCATCACCAGTTCGGGCACCTGCAGATCGTCGACATTGTCGTCGGGCAGCCGTTCCAGGCGGCGGACGACGTCGTAGCCCAGATAGCCGACGAAACCGTTGACGAACGGCGGCAGCCCCGGCTCGGGACGGCTGCGCAGCGTGGTGAGGCAGGCCCGCAGCACCTCCAGCGGGTCGCCCTCGGTCGGCAGGCCGACCGGCGGATCACCCAGCCAGCGGGTCCGGCCGTGCTCGGAGGTGAGCGTCGTCCCGCTGTGCACGCCGATGATGGACCAGCGGGAGAACACGCCGTCCTCGGCCGACTCCAGCAGGAAGGTGTGCGGCGCGTTGCGGGCCAGTTTCGCGTACAGGCCCACGGGGGTCTCGGTGTCCACCAGCACCCGTGCCCGCACCGGGATCACCCGGGTGCCCCGGGCCCGGGTGCGGAACTCCTCCAGGGACGGGGTGATCGGCAACCCGCTCACCGCGCAGCCTCCGTCAGGGGCAGGACGGCGGTGTCGAAGCAGGAGCGCCGCCCGGTGTGGCAGGCGGGTCCCTCCTGGTCGACCTGGAGCAGCAGCGTGTCACCGTCGCAATCGAGCTCGACCCGGCGGACCCACTGTCGGTGCCCGGATTCCTCGCCCTTGACCCACAGCCTGTGCCGGCTGCGCGACCAGTAGGTTCCTCGACCGGTGGTCAGCGTGAGGGCCAGCGCCTCATCGTTCATCCAGGCCACCATGAGCACCCGCCCGTCGGTCGCGTCCTGCACCACTGCCGGCACGAGCCCGTCCGGCGTACGCCGCAGTCGGGACGCGATGGCCCCCGGCAGGGTGGCGCCCTCCCGGGGAGGGGTGTGTTCGGGCGGTCCGGCGGGAGCCGCCGACGGGGTTGGGGTCACGGAGGTCACCGCATCATTGTCCCTCGCGCACGCAAAACTGGTGGTACGACGGACCGTCGCGGACTTGATAGAGTTCGACTCGTGGCGGTGTCGGCGGGGGCTGCGAACCGCCCCACGGGGGATCGTGCTGAGGAGGGGGCTCGCGTCGTGAAGGGTAAACGGTATCTGCAAGAGCCGGGCTCGGCTGTCGGCGTGCGGAGTTGGGTCGCCGGGCCGGCCACGCGCGCGGGCGCGCTGGTCGGCGTCGATCTGTCCGGTCCGGAGGTTGTCGTCGCCTTCGAGGGCGACCGGCCGGAATCCGCCACCGTGCTTCGTCCGGCACCGCGGATGCTCGACCGGGCCGGCCTGCTGCGCCCTCCTGCGGCACCGGGATCAGAGACGATGTCGCTGACGACGGCGTTGTCCCGGGTCGGCGGCGAGCGCGCCGAGGGATATGCGTTGGTGTCGCCGGGCTCCTGGACCGACGACGACCGGGAGCTGTTCGCCACGGAGTTGCGCCGCCGGAGCGGACTTCCGGTGCACTGGGTCGATTCCCGGGCCGCCATTGTCTCCGGGCTCGTCGATCGGCGCCGGTCGCGCACCCGATCCCGGGCGGATCAACTGCTGGTCCTCATCGTGGCCGCCGATCTCACCCGCGGCACGGTGCTCACGCGTCACGAGTCGGGTTGGTTCCCGGTCCAGGCGATGTCCGTCCCGTTCACCGTCGGTGATCTGGCCAATCAGGAGGCCATCCGGTCCGCGGCGATGAGTCTGGCCGCGGTGCTGGGTTGCCACCGGGACAATCCCTTCCCCGGCCGGGTCGCCATCGTCGGGCGCGGTGTGGCGCAGTCCTCGTTGCCGGGCGTCTGGGGTGCCACCCTCGGAGCCCCCGTCGACCTTCCTCCCGGCGGCGATGTGGTGACCGCCTCCTCGGCGATCGCACCGGTGGCGGGCCTACGGGCCCTGATCGCCGACGCCCAGGGACAGTTGGACGCGCCGCAGCACCTGTCGGAGTTGCCACCGACGCTCATTGCCGCGCGCCGACATCAGCGCCGCCGGGCCGCCCGTCACGTCCTGGCGATCACCGGTGCCACGGTGGCGGCCGTGTCCATCACGGCATCGGTCGCCAGTGCCTACCTGCCCGAGGGCAGCCTGGGCGCGGCGTTCGAGCGTCCCAGCGTCCAGGCGGTCGCCGGGCCGGACGCCGACCAGCAGGGCGTCGGCCCCGGTTCGTACGGCGTCGCCTCCCCGGCCGTACCGGGCCTGCCGGCGGCGCCCGTGCCCCAGCGCTTCGAGGTGTCGGCGGAGGGCCTGCCGACCACCACCCCGACGGCGACCCCGACGCCGGACGCCCTCGCCACCGCATCTGTCGAGCCGACCCCTTCTCCCACGCCGTCGGCCTCGGCCACTGCCACACCGGGGACGGCAAGCCCGTCCACGCCGGTGGCCACCGCGACGGCGTCCCCGAGCGCGAGCCCCTCGGCCTCGCCGTCGGGCTCACCCAGCGCCTCACCGACGCCGACCGCCACCCCGGGATCCCCCTCCGCCACACCGACCGCCAGCCCGGACGTGACACCGTCCGCGGATGGCACCGGGACACCGCGCCCGGGACCCTCGGCATCCTCGTCGGCCGACACCGAGGACTCCACCGCCGGTAACACCACGACGGCCCGGCCGGCCTCGGAGACCCGCCCGCCGGTGACCGCACCCTCCCAGCCGGTCGCGACCGCACCATCGGTGTCGACCGGGACGACCGCCCCTGTGACGGTGGACCCGGTCAGCACGGCGGATCCGACGCCGAGCCCGTCGGCCTCCCCGACCCCCAGCCCGTCGGCCTCCCCGACCGGCCTCGTCTCCCCGAGCCCGTCGGCTTCCCCGACCCCCAGCCCGTCGGCCTCCCCCAGCCCATCTGCCCCGGCCACACCCGAGCATCCGGCGTCGGGAAGTCCGTACGGGTGGGTGAACCTGGACTTCCACCCCAGCAGGGGTTGGCGCTCCACGCCGGAGCCGGCAGCCACCCGCTGACCTCGTCCGGGTTGTCTCGGCTACCTCGGGAGGTTCCGTCCGGGCGCGAAGGGCGCCGACGTGCCGCGGGGGAGGTGGTGTCGGTCCTTGCGTCTTGAACCAGGCGGGTTGAACCAGGCGGGGCCAGAGACAGACCGGGCACCTTCACCACCCGCGAAACCGACCCACCCCCCGTGAATGACCCTGGGTGCGGGGTCATTCACGGGGGGTGAGCAGCTGTCCCGCGGTGCCCAGGACACGCGGGTTGTCCCACCCCCCGCCAACGACCCCACGGCGCCCCCGCCCGAAGGCACGCCCCCACTCGGAGGCCGGGGCGACTCGGGGGCACGGGTCCTTCGGAAACCGGGGTAGCGGGCCGGGCTCCGCGAGGCCGAGCTCCGCCGACCCTGCACAGGGACGTCGGGACATCGCTTGCGGGCGGAACGAAGGCCCCGCCGACCCTCCCTCGGGGGCCGGGGGGCCACGCCGGATCCCGTCAGGAGAGCTTTTCCAGGATGATCTCGCGGACCCGGGCGGCATCCGCCTGACCGCGCATCGCCTTCATCACGGCGCCGATGAGCGCTCCGGCTGCCTGCACCCGACCGCCACGGATCCGCTCGGCGACGTCCGGATGCGCCTCGATCGCCGCGTCCACGGCGGCGGCGAGCGCCCCGTCGTCGGAGACCACCGCGAGAGAACGTGCTGCGATCACCTCGTCGGGCCCGCCCTCACCGGCGATGATGCCATCGAAGACCTGCCGGGCCAGCTTGTCGTTGATGGTGTGGTCCGCGACAAGCTGCTGGACGCGGGCGACCTGGGCGGGACTCACCCCGAGGTCGGCCGGAGCGACGCCGGCCTCGTTGGCGCGGCGGGCCAGTTCGGCGGTCCACCACTTGCGGGCCGGGTGCGGGTCGCATCCGGCGGCGACGGTGGCCTCGACCAGGTCGAGGGCATCGGCGTTGACGACGTCGCGCAGCTCGGCGTCACTGAAACCCCACTGCTCCTGCAGTCGGCGCCGCCGCCGCGCGGGCGGCTCGGGCAACGTCGCCCGTAGTTCCTCCACCCATTCCCGTGATGGGGCGATCGGCACCAGGTCGGGCTCGGGGAAGTAGCGGTAGTCCTCGGCGGTCTCCTTCGACCGGCCGAAGGAGGTCTCCCCCAGGCTCTCCAGCCAGTTACGAGTGGACTGGACGACCGTGCCGCCGTCGGCGAGGACGGCGGCCTGCCGACGGATCTCGTAGCGGACCGCAGACTCGATCGAGCGCAACGAGTTGATGTTCTTGGTCTCGGTGCGGGTGCCGAGCTTCTCTCGCCCCCACGGCCGCAGCGACACGTTCGCGTCGCAGCGCAGCGATCCCTCGTTCATCCGGACATCCGAGACACCCAACGCCAGCATGAGGTCGCGGATCGTGGCCACATAGGCCCGGGCGACCTCGGGAGCGCGGGCCCCGGCGCCTGTCACCGGCCGGGTGACGATCTCCACCAGTGGCACCCCGGCCCGGTTGTAGTCGATCAGCGAGTAGTCGGCGCCGTGCAGCCGGCCGGCCGAACCGCCCACGTGGGTGAGCTTGCCCGCGTCCTCCTCCATGTGGGCCCGCTCGATCGGCACCCGGAAGGTCTCACCGTCGTCGAGTTCGACGTCCAGCCATCCGTCGTGGGCGATCGGCTCGTCGTACTGGCTCGTCTGGTAGTCCTTCGGCATGTCGGGGTAGAAGTAGTTCTTCCGCGACATCCGGCACCAGTCGGCGATCCGGCAGTTGAGGGCCAGACCCATCCGGATGGCCGACTCGACCGCGTGCCCGTTGATCGCCGGCATCGAGCCCGGCAGGCCCAGACACACCGGGCAGACGTGGGAGTTCGGCTCGGCGCCGAACTCGGTCGAGCAGCCGCAGAACATCTTCGAGGCGGTGCTCAGCTCGACGTGGACCTCCAGACCCAGCACCGGCTCGTACTCGGCCAGCGCCTCGTCGTAGTCCATGATCGGGTCGCTCATCGGGGGCTCTCCTGGGGGTCGAGGTCGGGGACGCGGGTGAGGAGGGAACCGCCCCAGCGCGCGGCGAGCGCCGCCTCCAGGGCGGCGCCGACGCGGTAGAGCCGGTCATCGGCCTGCACCGGCGCCATCACGTGGAAGCCCAGCGGCAACCCGTCGGCGCTCAGCCCGGACGGGAACGACGCCGCCGCGACGCCGGCCAGGTTGGCCGGGATCGTGCACAGGTCGTTGAGATACATCGCCATCGGGTCGTCGATCCGCTCCCCCAGCGTGAAGGCCGGGGTCGGGGTGGTCGGCGAGACCAGCACGTCGGCCCGCTCGTACGCGGCCGCGAAGTCGCGCTGGACCAACGTACGGACCTTCTGCGCCGACCCGTAGTAGGCGTCGTAGTAGCCGGCCGACAGGGCGTACGTCCCGATGATGATGCGCCGTTTGACCTCGGCCCCGAAACCGGCCTCCCGGCTCATGGACATCACCTGTTCGACCGACCGGGAGCCGTCGTCGCCCAGGCGCAGCCCGTAGCGCACCGAGTCGAAGCGGGCCAGGTTGGAGGAGCACTCGCTGGGCAGGATGAGGTAGTACGCCGCCAGGGCGTAGGTGAAGTGCGGGCAGGAGACCTCGACGACCTCCGCCCCGAGGTCGGACAGCAGCGAGACGGAGGCGGCGAAGTTCGCCTCGACCTCCGGGTGGTAGCCCTCCCCACCCAACTCCCGGACCACGCCTATCCGCAGGCCCGCCACGTCCGCGGCGCGGGCCGCGGCCACCACGGGCGGCACCGGCGCGTCCAGCGAGGTCTGGTCGTGCGGGTCGTGGCCGGCGATCACCTCGTGCAGCAGGGCCGCGTCGAGCACCGTGCGGGCGCAGGGGCCGGGCTGGTCCAGCGAGGACGCCAACGCGATCTGGCCGTAGCGGGACACCCCGCCGTAGGTCGGCTTCACCCCGACGGTGCCGGTGAATGCGGCGGGCTGGCGGATCGACCCACCGGTGTCGGTGCCGATCGCCAGCGGGGCCTCGTACGCCGCCAGTGCCGCCGCCGACCCTCCACCGGACCCGCCCGGCACCCGGTCGAGATTCCACGGGTTGTGGGTCGGCCCGTACGCCGAGTTCTCCGTCGAGGAACCCATGGCGAACTCGTCCATGTTCGTCTTGCCGAGGATGACCACCCCGGCGTCGAGCAGGCGACGGGTGACCGTCGCGTCGTACGGCGGGATCCACCCCTGCAGGATCTTGGAGCCGGCGGTGGTCGGCACGCCCTTCTGGGTGAGCACGTCCTTCAGTGCCAGCGGGATGCCCGCGAGCGGACCGAGCGGCTCGCCGGCGGCGCGACGGGCATCGACGGCCCGGGCCTGCGCGAGGGCACCCTCGGCGTCCACGTGCAGGAAGGCGTGCACCTGCTCGTCGACGGCCGCGATCCGGTCCAGGTGGGCGGAGGTCAGCTCGACGCTGGAGATCCCGCCGGCGGCCAGGGCGTCGGACAGCTCGGTGGCGGTGGCGCGGATGGGGTCGAGGCTCACTGCTCCGCCTCCAGGATCCGCGGCACCCGGAACCGGTCGCCCTCCCGGTCGGGCGCCATCGCCAGGACGTCGTCGACCGGCAACGACGGCTGCACCCGGTCGACGCGGAAGACGTTCGTCATCGGCACCGGATGGGAGGTCGCCGGGACCTCCGCGCCGGCCACGTCGGCAACCCGGGCGACGGACTCCAGGATCACGTCGAGCTGGGGGGCCAGATGGGCCAGTTCGTCGGTGGACAGGTCGATCCGGGCCAGCTTGGCCAGCCGGGCGACCTCCTCGGGGCTCAGCGCCACTGTCGTCCTCCTTCGGGCACGGGGCAACTCCTTCGGTGTGGTGAACCCCCTCATCGTAGAGCGGCCCACCGACCCACCCGCCCGCTGACCGCGGCCCGCCTCCGCGGTGAACAACGTGTGACAGGAGTGTGACTCGATCCTGTCGGCTTGCCCTCCGGCCGGGCGTGAGGGGGAGAATGCAGTGTGTTCCTCATGCGAGTGTCCATGCCCGACCGCCCCGGCGCGCTCGGATCCGTCGCCTCCGTGGTCGGTCTTGCCGGCTGTGACATCAAGGCGATCGAGATTGTCGAGAGCGCCGACGGGCACGGGATCGACGACTTCATGCTGGAGATCCCCACCGGTGTGCTGCCCGACACGGTGGTCAGCGCCTGCCAGGAGCTCCCCGGGGTGGACGTCCTGTGGATCTCCCGCCACTACGACGGCGGCACCTTGCAGACCGACCTGGAGACGTTGGAGCAGATGACCCAGGACCCCGCGCACGCCGCCGAGGTCCTCGCCGACAGCGCCCCCTCGGTCTTCCATTGCCAGTGGGCCCTGCTGGTCGACCGGACCGGCGACGATCCGAAGGTGGCGTACGCCACGGCGATGGCGCCCGACCTCGACGGCCCGACCCTGGCCGACCTCGGCGATCTCGCCTCCGTCCACAGCCAGGACCTGCCGGCCGGCTGGGTGCCGGCCTGGAGCGACACCGCACTGGCCTGCTCCCCCATCGGGGTCGGCCGGACCATCCTGGTCGGCCGGACCGGCGGACCGGCCTGGCTGGCCTCCGAACTCGCCCGGTTGCAGCACCTGGCCGCTCTGGTGCACTGATCCGGTGACCGTGCGACGATGACCCGGTGACGATGACCCCACCCACCGGGCTGGGCTGGTGGGCCGAGTTCCTTGCGGCCCTGCTCTACGGGCTGGTGGGAGCCGTGGTCCCGGTGGCCAACGCCGAGGCGTACGCTGCCGCGATCGGGGCCCTGCACCCCGGTGCGGGTCCGCTGTCCCTGAACGGCGGCGTGGCGGCCGTCAGCGGGCTGACGCTGGGTCAGTCGATCGGCAAGATGGCCATGTTCTGGGGCGTCCGCCGCGGCAAGGACCTGCCGTTCTTCCGGCCCCGGATCGCCACCGCGGTCGACCGCCCGCGCGGGCGGTGGCGGCGCGGCGGGGGTCGGGGGGTCCGCGCCACCATGGGCCTGGTCGGGAACCCCCGGTGGGGCCGGCCGATGGTGCTGGCCAGCGCGGTTGTCGGCTTCCCGCCCCTGTACCCCCTGGTGATCGCCGCCGGAGCCTCCAGACTGTCGGCCTGGGGGTTCGCGGCGACGATTACCGTGGGGAGAGGCCTGCGGTTCGCGCTGCTCGCCTGGGGCGGGACCGCGGTGGTGGGGTGGCTGGGCTGATCAGGCCGCATCGACGGTCCGCACGCCCCCATCCGGTGGCGGAGATCACAGGACCGGCAGGTGCCGCGGACTACAGCAGCGCGCCCTTGCCGGTCATCGACCAATAGAGCACCCACCACGCCACGACCGCGACCACCACACAGATGGCGAAGACGACCGCCACCAGCCGGCGTTGCCGCCGCTTTGCGCGGGTGGTCGGCACCATGGTCGGCCCCCACTCGCCCAGCCGCGGCTGAACCCTCGGCGGGACGTCGCCGTGCAGGTCGAGGTCGGAGAAGAGCTTGGGCACGGCCCCAGCCTAGTCGGCCCGCCACGGCGACCGGTCTCGCGGCGCGGCCGGTGCCTCAGCCCGCCACCAGCCCCTCGGGTCCCCGCTCCAGCAGTTCCTCGAACCGATCGGCCGGGATGATCGGCACGCCCAGCGCCAGCGCCTTGTCGTGTTTGCTCCCGGCGCCCTCGCCGACCACCACATAGTCGGTCCGCTTCGACACCGACTCGGACGACTTCCCGCCATGGGTCGTCACCGCCTCGCGTGCCTCGTCGCGGGTGAAACCCGGCACGCTGCCGGTCACCACGATGGTCAGCCCGTCGAGGGTCCGGGGCTCCGCCGCGGCCTGCGTCGCCACCCCGTACGTCCCCAGGACGCAACCGGAGGCCTGCCACTTGCGGACGATCTCGGCCCGCCAGTCCGTGTCGAACCACTCGACGATCGCCCGGGCGATCTCCGGCCCGACCCCCTCCGTGGCGGCCAGTTGTTCCTCGCTCGCCGCCTGCAACTCCTCGACCGTGGGGAAAGCGGCCGCGATGTCCGGGGCGTTGCCCGGCCCGATGTGTCGGATGGACAGCGCCACCAGGAACTTCGGCCAGGGCCGCGTCTTCGCCTCTGCGAGCCCGGTCAGCAACCGCGTCCCGTTGGCCGAGACGACCCGCTGCCCCGCCCCCTCCTTCCGCTCGGCAGCCGTGGACGCGCGGGTGAACAACACCGTGCGGGACAGGTCGTCGGCGGTCAGGGTGAACAGGTCACCCTCGTCGGTGATCAGGTGGGCGTCCAGCAGCGCGGATGCCGCCTTCGCGCCGAGCCCGTCGATGTCCAGGGCGGCCCGGGAGGCCAGGTGGAACAGCCGCTCGCGCAACTGCGCCGGGCAGGAACGCTGGTTGGGACAGCGGATGTCGGCGTCGCCCTCCTTCTCGTACGCCAGCGGGGTGCCGCACTCGGGGCAACGGGTCGGCATGACGAAGGCCCGCTCGGTGCCGTCGCGCAGATCGACCACCGGGCCGACCACCTCCGGGATGACGTCCCCCGCCTTGCGCAGCACCACGGTGTCGCCGATCAGCACACCCTTGCGGACCACCTCGCCCGCGTTGTGCAAGGTGGCCTGGGCGACGGTCGACCCGGCGACGGTCACCGGCTCCATCACGGCGTAGGGAGTGACCCGGCCGGTGCGCCCGACGTTCACCCGGATGTCGAGGAGTTTGGTGTTGACCTCCTCGGGCGGGTACTTGTAGGCGATCGCCCAGCGCGGCGCCCGGCTGGTGAACCCGAGGCGCTCCTGCACGGTCCGGTCGTCGACCTTGATCACCGCGCCGTCGATCTCGTGCACGAAGTCGTGGCGGCGCCCGGCGACCTCCTCGACGAAGGCCCACATCGCGTCGGTGTCGGTCACCACCCGCGAGTACTGACTGACCGGCATGCCGAGGTCGGCCAGCACCTGGTACGCGTGCGACTGGCGGGCCAGCTCGAGCCGGGTCGATGCGTCATCGGAGGCCGCGCCCCAGCCGTGCGCGATGAAGCCGAGCCCGCGTGACCCGGTGACCGCCGGGTCCTTCTGCCGCAGCGATCCGGCCGCGCAGTTGCGCGGGTTGGCGAACGGTGGTTTGCCCGCGGCCACCAGCTCGTCGTTGATCGCCCGGAACCGCTCGACGCTGAGGAAGACCTCCCCGCGGATCTCGAGCAGGGCGGGGACCGGCTCCCCGTCGCGTCCCACCAGGCGCCGCGGGATCGCCTCGATCCGGGCGACATTGGCGGTGACGTCCTCGCCGACCCGTCCGTCGCCGCGGGTGGCCGCCCGGGCGAGCCGCCCGTCCCGGTAGACCAGATCGACCGCCAGCCCGTCGATCTTCAACTCGCACACGAAGGCCACCGGCGCGTCGGCCGAGCCGATCCGCTCCCGGGTCCGGGCCACCCAGGCCATCAGTTCATCCCGACTGAAGACATTGTCCAGGCTGAACAGCGGCTGGAGGTGGGTCACCGGCGCGAAGGTGGTCGCGGGCGGAGCGCCGACCCGCTGGGTTGGCGAGTCCGGCGTCCTCAACTCGGGATGGCGGTCCTCCAACGCCCGGATCTCCCGCATCAGCTCGTCGTACGCGGCGTCCGAGATGGTCGGCTCGTCCAGCACGTAGTAGCGCTCGTTGGCGTCGTCGATCTCGCGGGCGAGCTCGGCGTGTCGGGCCCGTGCCGCTTCCTCCGGGGTGCTGTCGGTCACGTCGCCCAATCTAGTGGCCCGCGCCGACATTTCCGCGCGGCATGCGCCGAGTCCGTTCGGCACCCGACGGCCCGCCTCAGCGGGAGAGTTCCTCCACGATCAGTGGCACCGCCCGCCCAAGCCGGCGCAGCAGCTCCGTGGCCGGGCCCGTGCGCCACCCGGCCAGCCCGCAGGCCGGGGCCAGCACGACGCGGTCGGTCACGGCCGGCCCGAGCTCGAGCGGGCGCAGCACCCCCAGCGCCGTCCGGACCAGGTCGTCGACCCGGGGCACCCGGTCGACCGGGAAGGTCGGCGCGACCCCCAGGTGCAGGACGTGGCCGGTCTCCAGCGCCACCCCGATCTCGTCGGGGTTGTCGATCAGCCCGGCGTCCAGGCCGACCCCGTCGAAGCCGGCCGCCAGGATCGCGGCCACGCCCGGATCGGGCGCGCAACTGTGCACGAGGGTGCGCCCCGCGCCCAGTCCGGCGCCGGCGAGCCGCTGCCGGACCGGCGCCAGATGCGCGCTGACGTCCTGGTCGTCCCAGGCCGGCAGCCGGTTCAACCCCGAGGCCGTCGGCACGCTGCCCCGACGGACCGCACCCAGCATCGGTTCGTCCACCTGGACCAGCACCTCGGCCGCCGGCAGCCGGCGTGTCGCCTCGCCGGCCAGCCACACCGCCGCCTCGGCCTGGGCGTCGCGCAGGTCGCGGGTGGCCCCCCGGTCACGCAGCGCGGCACCGCCGCGGGGAAGCTCGACGGACGCGGCCAGCGTGAGCGGTCCGGCCAGCGTCACCCGCAGCCGACCCTGATAGCCCTGGCCGTGTTCCTCCAGCAGGTCGAGGTCGTCGCGGAGCAGTCGCCGGGCCCGGCGTTGGGCCAGGCCGGTGCCCTCGATCAGCCGCCAACCCTGCGGCTGCAGGTCGACGGACAGGCCGGTCAGCATGCCGCAGGTCCGCCCGATGATCGCCGCGCCCGGGCCGCGGGCAGGCAGTTCGGGCAGGTAGGCCTCGTCGAGGAGCTCGCCGAGGGTGAGGCGTACGGCGGCGGCCATGTCCACGCCGGGCCACGAGCCGACCCCGGTGTGGATCATCGGGCCACCGACGCAGCCGCCCGGGAGGTGGCGTCGATGGTGGCCGATCCGACCACCAGGTCGCCGTCGTAGAGGACCACGGCCTGTCCCGGGGCGATCCCGTGGGCGGGCGCGTCGAGGATCACCGTCACCCGCTCGGGAGTGGCGTCGACCCGGCATGGCAGGGCCTCCCCGTGGGCCCGGACCTGGGCCAGCGCGGTCCACGTCCCCCAGCGGGCGGGCCCGGCCCAGGTCGGGCGGATCGCCGCGATGGTGTCGACCGCGAGGGCCTCCCGAGGTCCGACGACGACGGTGTTGTCGACCGGGGAGATGTCCAGGACGTAGCGGGGTCTCCCGTCGGCGGCCGGGATACCCAGGTGCAGGCCCCGGCGCTGGCCGACGGTGAAGTGGTGCGCCCCGTCGTGCTCCCCGACCCGGTGGCCGTCGGCATCGACGATGCTGCCGGGGTGGCGCCCCAGGGCACGGTCGAGGAAGCCGGCGGTGTCACCGTCGGGAATGAAGCAGATGTCGTGCGAATCGGGCTTGCGGGCGACGGCCAGGCCGCGGGCGGCGGCCTCGTCGCGTACCTGCGGCTTCGGCGAGTCGCCCAGCGGGAACAGGCTGGCCCGCAACTGCTCGGGGGTCAGCACGCCCAACACGTAGGACTGGTCCTTCGCCGGGTCGGCCGCGCGGTGCAGGGTCGGGCCGTCGGGGCCGGGGACGAGGCGGGCGTAGTGGCCGGTGGCGACCGCGTCGAAGCCGAGGGCCAGGCCGCGCTCCAGCACGGCGGCGAATTTGATCGTCTCGTTGCACCGCAGGCACGGATTGGGCGTTCGCCCGGCCCGGTACTCGGCGACGAAGTCGTCGACCACGTCGGCGACGAACCGCTCCGACAGGTCCCAGACATAGAACGGGATGCCGAGCGTGTCCGCGGCCCGCCGGGCGTCGTGGGCATCCTCCAGCGAGCAGCACCCCCGCGCACCCGTACGGAACGAGGCGGGGTGACGCGACAGGGCCAGGTGGACGCCGGTCACGTCGTGACCCGCATCGACCATCCGGGCCGCGGCGACGGCGGAGTCCACCCCGCCGGACATGGCTGCCAGGACCTTCACCACGCTCTCCTTCCGTTCGGCTTCCCGATCCGTCCGCGGCCGCTCGGTCCCGCATCGAACGCCCCGGGGTCGGACGGGCCCGCGGCCCGACGCACGGCGACCCATGATACCGCCGGGGCGTACCTCGACCCGGGACTCAACGGCCGGACGCCAGTTCGGTCCGGTGCGCCGCCCGGGCTCGTTCGAGGGCTCCGGGCAGGACGGCCAGCAGCCGGCCGACGTCGGCCTCCGACGTCTCGGGGCCGAACGAGAACCGCAGCGACGAACGTGCCTCGGACTCCGGCAGCCCGGCGGCGAGCAGGACGTGGCTGGTGGCACTCACCCCGGCGCTGCACGCCGATCCGACCGACGCGTCGATGCCCGCCGCGTCGAGGAGCAGCAGCAGGTCGTCCGCCTCGCAGTCGTCGAAGGCGGCATTGACGATGGAGGGGCTCGGGTGGCGCCCGCGGTGGGCCCGGACCCCCGGCATCGACTCCAGGCCCGCCACCAGCCGCCGGGTCAGGTCCGCCCAGTGCAGCCGGCGGGCGGACAGTTCGGCCACGGCCTCGTCCGCCGCCGCGGCGAATCCGGCGGCCAGCATCGGCGCCAGGGTGCCGGAGCGGATCCCGCGCTCCTGCCCGCCGCCGTGCAGCACCGGTGCCGGACTGAGCTCGCGACGCACCAGCAGGGCGCCGATCCCGACCGGACCGCCGACCTTGTGCGCCGACAGCGACATCAGATCCGGGCCGCCCGGGGCGAAGTCGATCGGCACGTGGCCCAGCGCCTGGACCGCGTCGGTGTGCGACCACGCACCGGCCCGGCGGCAGGCGGCCACCAGGTCGTCGATCGGCTGGACGGCGCCGGTCTCGTTGTTGACCCACATCAGCGACGCCACCGCCGTACGCCGGCCGGCCTCGCCCGCCAGCACGTCCTCCAGGGTCCTGCCGCTCACCGTGCCGTCCGGATCGGGCCGGGGCCGGGCCACCTCGGCGCCGTCGCGGGTCAGTGCCGGGGCCAGGTCGTCCAGGGCGGCGTGCTCGATCGCGCTGATCACCACCCGGGGCCGTCCGGTGTCGTTGCCCGGGCCGCTCACCCGGCGGGCGATCCAGGATCCGTGGACGGCGAGGTTGTCGGCCTCGGTCCCCCCGGAGGTGAAGAGGACCTCGGTCGGGTGGGCACCGACAACCGCGGCGAGGCGCTCCCGGGCCTCCTCCAGCGCGGCCCGGGCGGCTCGACCGGCGGCGTGCAGGCTGGAGGGGTTGCCGACCAGTCCGCGCAACCGGTCCATGGCCGCCCAGGCGGCCGGGGTGAGCGGGCTGGTCGCGGCGTGATCGAGGTAACTACGGGTCTGTTCCACCGATGCCCTCCCGGCGGTGCTGCTTCCGCTGATGTGTTCTTGGCTACGGTAGTCTGGCCGACGCTTTCCCGCCGAACCCGTCACGCCCGATCCGAAGGACCTGCCATGAGTGGCCTGACCCTGCCAGCTCCGCCCGATGATGCTGTGCTCGGTGCGCGACTGAGCGGCGACACGGCTCGATTCTCGCTGTGGGCCCCCCGGGCCAGCCGGGTCGAGTTGGCCCTGGTCGCGTCGGATCGTTCCCAGACCAACCTGGACATGGTCCTCGGCGAGGGCGGCGTGTGGTCGGTGTCGGTTCCCGGGGTGAAGGCGGGCCAGCCGTACGGCTTCCGGGTGCACGGCGAGTGGGACCCGGGCAGCGGCCAGCGGTTCAACCCCGCCAAGCTGCTGCTCGACCCGTACGCCCGGGCGATCACCGGTGGGGTGGACTACTCCGGCCCGATCCTCGACCACACCGCAGAGTCGGACTACCTGCCCGACCCGATGGACTCCTTCGCCGCCGTCCCGCTGAGTGTGGTGGTGGGGGCCGGCCCGGCGCCGACGCCGATCTCGCGGCGCCGGCCGTTGGCGGAGTCGGTGGTCTACGAGGCCCACGTCAAGGGGCTGACCCTGCTCCACCCGGCGGTGCCCGAGCACCTGCGCGGCCGGTACGGCGGGATCGCCTACCCGGCGATGATCGAGCACCTCAAGCGGATCGGGGTGACCGCGCTGGAGCTGTTGCCGGTGCACCACTTCGTCTCCGAACCGTTCATCATCGGCCGCGGCCTGTCGAACTACTGGGGCTACAACACCCTGGGGTTCTTCGCGCCGCACGCCGCGTACTGTTCGGTCGGCACCCGCGGTGAACAGGTGGCCGAGTTCAAGCGGATGGTGAGCGCACTGCACGAGGCCGGCTTCGAGGTGATCCTCGACGTGGTCTACAACCACACCGGCGAGGGC
>CAZGWN010000006.1:0-63887 GCA_964528755.1 uncultured Propionibacteriaceae bacterium | reverse complement strand
CCCTCCTCGTGGGTGCCGCCCTCATGGGTGTTGATGGTGTTGGCGAAGGTGTGCACCGACTCGGTGTAGGAGGAATTCCACTGCATGGCGACCTCCAGGCCCAGCGTGTGCTCGGCGTCATGGGCCTCCACCGCGATCACCGAGGGATTGATGACCTCCTTGCTGCCGGTGAGGTACTTCACGTAGTCGATCAGGCCGTCGTCGTACCGGAACGTCTCCTGCCGCACCGGCGCCAACTCGGTGGCGGCCGGCGGGGCCGGGGTCGTCGCGAGGGCCGGCTCGGTGCTCGCCGCCGGGGCCTCGTCGCCGGTGTCGGGTTCCTCACCCGCCTCCTGGGGTCGCTCGTCGACGATGGTGATCGTCAGGCCCTTGTTGAGGAAGGCCATCTCCCGCATCCGGGTGACCAACGTCTCGTACGAGTAGTTCGTTGTCTCGAAGATCTCGTCGGAGGCCCAGAAGGTGACCGTCGTGCCGGTCTCGGTGGTCGGCTCCAGCTTCTCCAGTGGGCCCTGGGGAACGCCGTAGCGGAACTCCTGGCGCCAGTGGAAGCCGTCCGTGCGCACGTCCACGACGAGCCGGGTGGACAACGCGTTGACGACCGACACGCCGACGCCGTGCAGGCCGCCGGAGACCTTGTAGCCGCCGTTGCCGAATTTTCCGCCGGCGTGCAGCATGGTCAGCACGACGGTGACCGCCGGGATGCCCTCCTTCGGGTGGATCCCGACAGGGATCCCGCGGCCGTTGTCGATGACCCGGATGCCGCCGTCGGGCAGCAGCTCGACGCGGATCGTGTCACAGTAGCCGGCCAGGGCCTCGTCGACCGAGTTGTCGACCACCTCGTACACCAGGTGATGCAGACCCCGCTCGCCCGTGGAGCCGATGTACATGCCCGGACGCTTGCGAACAGCCTCCAGGCCCTCCAGGACGCTGATGGAGCTGGCGTCGTAGCTGTCGGGTGCGACGTGAGTGGCATCCAGGGCAGGATCGATCTGCGTCACCAGGGGGGCTCCTTCGAATGGTCACGAACGAACTCATCCTACCCCGCCGGGTGCACAGGGCACATCGGACACCCCGTCTGAGCGCCTCCATCGGCCTCCAGAGTCCCGCATGCGCGTCCCGGGAGGGAGACCACACAACCGACCTCCGGATCCGTTGAATCGCTGCCCAAGCCCCTGATTCCGGTCGCGGCCCGGCCCCCGATCCCGTACCGGTCGACACCCGACCCGCACCCTCAAGCCGTACCGGTCGATGCCCGACCCGCCCCTCGAACCGTACCGGTCGAAATTGCGTGGTCTACGACGCAATTTCCACCGATCCTTGCTCCAGGGGTACGACGGCTCCCAGGGATACGACGGCTCCCAGGGATACGTACCCCGGGCTCAGCCGTACGTGTCGCGGGGACCCCGGCCCCGGACCCGACGCCGCCCGTGGCTCCACGACGGGGCGTCGGGCCCCTTGACCACCACCCGGGTGATCACGCTGTCGCCGAGCTGGTCGTTGATCCTGGCCATCACGGCCGGCGCGATGGTGCGCATCTGGACGGCCCAGGCGGTCGAGGAGGTGCGTACGGTGAGCACCCCGTCGGCGTACGTCTCGGCCTTGCAGTGCGCGGCGTTGTCGCGGCCGATGAGGTCCGGCCACCGGGCGATCATCAGGTGGATGTCGAGGTCGGTCCGCCACCCGCGCTCCTCGACCAGCCGATCCAGCACCGATCCGATCGTCTGCGGGTCGCGGTCGTCGGGGTGGGCACCGCTGGACCGGGGTTCGACGCCGCGGGTCCGACGCCGGCGGGTCTTGCCGGGCCGGCGGGCGGTGGCGTTGACCTGGCGGGTGATCCGGCGCGCCAGGTCGAGCCCGGTCGGGGACCAGTCCTCGGGGACCGAGCCGGGCTCCGGCTCATCGTCCGGCCGGTCGGGGGAGTCAGGCATCGGGGGTCACCGCACCGTCGGCCACCCGCAGCCGCAGACCCTCCAGGCCCGCGGGAAGGTCCTCGGGCACGGCCGCGGTCACCAGCACCTGGTCGGCGATGGCCACCCCCTGCGCCAGGCGCGCCCGCCGGGTCGCGTCGAGTTCGGCGAAGACGTCGTCGAGGATGAGCACCGGTTCGATCCCGTCGGCGCGCAGCATCTGGAACCCGCCGAGCTTGAGAGCCAGGGCGTACGACCAGGACTCGCCGTGACTCGCATATCCCTTGGCCGGCAGGTCGCCCAGTCTCAGCTCGATGTCGTCGCGGTGCGGTCCCACCAGGGTGACGCCGCGGGCGACCTCCTCGTCGTGGCGCCGGTCCATGTCCGCCACCAGCGCCCCGGCCAGCGCCGCCCGGTCACGGCCGTCGAGCTCGGTGCCGCTGCGGTAGCGGGCGGTGGCGACGTTGTTCACCGGGGCGATCCCGGCGTACGCATGCGCCATGTGGGGCGCCAGCGCTTCGAGGGTGTCGATCCGCGCCGACAGGATCTCCGCACCCAGGTCGGCGAGCTGGTCCGACCAGATCCGCAGGGTGTCGTCGGCGTACGGGTCGGCAGGCCCGGACGGGTCCCGGCCCGGACGTCGCCCCGGACGACCCGACAGGGACCGCAGCAGGCTGTTGCGTTGGCGTAGCACCTTGTCGTAGTCGGCCCGGACGCCGGCCATCCGCGGCCACCGGGTGACCACCAGCGCATCGAGGAAGTGCCGCCGGGCGGCCGGATCGCCCTTGACGATCTGCAGGTCCTCCGGCGAGAACAGCACGGTCCGAAGGATCCCCAGCAGGTCGCGGGGGCGGGTCAGGGGCGCCCGGTTCAGGCGGGCCTTGTTGGCCCGGCCCGGGGTGATCCCGACCTCCAGGACGAGCGCCCGGGCGTCCTGGCGGCCGGCACGCACGCGGGCCCGGACCAGCGCCCGCTCGGCGCCGTGCCGGACCAGGGGCAGGTCCCCGGAGACGCGGTGGCTGCCGAGGGTGGCCAGGTAGTCGACGGCCTCCACGAGGTTGGTCTTGCCCTGTCCGTTCGCACCGACGAAGGTCACCACGCCGGGGGCGAGTGACAGGTCCAGAGCGGCCCAGGAGCGGAAGTCGGCCAGCTCGAGGTGGTCGACGAACACCTCGCTCGGGTCTCCTCAGTCGGGCAGTCGCATGAGCATGATGACGTGCCGGTAGTCCAGCAGCGGCTCACCGTCGAGGGCGGCGATGCCGGTGAGCAGGCACGGCTTGCCGGGCTGGGTGAAGGCGAGGTTGACGTACGCGGCGTCCAGCGCGCCGAGGGCGTCCAGCAGGTACTGCGGGTTGAACCCCGCGGCGTTCATCTCGCTCTCCGGCGGGTCGAGCACGGCCTCGACCTGCTCGGAGGCCTGGGCATGATCGCCGCTGGCGGCCTGCAGGGTGACCGCGTTCTCGCCCATCACCATGCGCAGCGGGGAGTTGCGCTCGGCCACCAGGGCGACCCGCTTGGCGGCGTCGACCAGGTCGCTGGTGGCGGCCCGTACGGTCAGCGTCGGGGTGATGTCCATCAGGTGACGGACCTTCGGGAACTCGCCGTCGAGCAGACGGGTGGTGATCCGCCGCTTCGTGCCGTGCGCCTCACCAGCCAGGCCGATGATCCCCTCGCCGCTGCCCGGCTGGGACAGGGAGATGGACACGTTCTCGCCGCCGGCCATCGACTTGGCGGCCTCCGCCAGGACCCGGGCCGGCACCAGGGCGGCGCCGCTGAAGTCCTCCCGGACCGGGGCCCAGGTGAGCTCCTTGAGGGCCATCCGGTAGCGGTCGGTGGCGAGCATCGACAACGTCGTGCCCTCGATCTCCACCCGGACGCCGGTGAAGATCGGCAGCAACTCGTCACGGCCGGCGGCCACGGCGACCTGGGAGACGGCCTCGGCGAGGTCCGTGCTGGCCACGGTACCGGTTTCGGTCGGCATCGCCGGCAGCACCGGATAGTCCTCGGTGGGCAGCAGCTGCAAGGTGAAGTGCGCGCTGCCACAGGTCAGATCGAGGGTCGTGTCGGCGCTGTCGATGGCGACCAGCGCGTGCGGCAGGGAGCGGGTGATGTCGGCGAGCAGCCGGCCGGACACCAGGACCGTACCCTCGTCGTGGACGGTCGCGGGCAGCTCCACCCGGGCCGACGTCTCGTAGTCGAAGCTGGAGAGCACGAGGAACTCGCCCTCGGCCCGGATGAGTAGACCCGCCAGCACCGGGATCGACGGGCGAGTGGGCAGACTACGCGCGACCCAGGCCACGGACTCCGCCAGCACGTCGCGGTCGACTTCAAACTTCACGGTGGGTCCTCTCGGTGACGACACGGGCCGGGGTCGCCCCGGCCCATCGATCATATCGGCACCGGCCCGCAGGAACCCCGTACGACGACCTCCGATCTTCTTCTCTGTTCCTCTGTCGTCATAGTCATAGGTGCTGTGCACACTGTGGAGATCGACCGAGATGGCTTGTCGGGCCGGAAAAGAGCGTCCACAGGGGCGGTGCAGGACCGGAAATCACACGGGGAGGATTTGTGGAGTCCGGCCGGGAGCTCCGGGATTGTCACCAACGAGGTCCACTGATGGGAAGCGAGTGTGCACAATTGTCCACAGCCGCATCCACAGGTGTTGACAAGCGCAGGATCGGGCGAGTGGTCGGGGCCGACCGGGACCGTACGGCGGGGGTCATCCCGCCACCCTTGACTTAATAGAACACCCGTTCGATCATGGAAGGGTGTTCTCCCGTCCCGCCGCCGCAACTTCTCCACCCCCGGAGCTGATGCGGCAACTGCATGCGCAGGCGAGTGGGCAGACCGGTCGCGGCCGGCAGCGGGTGGTTGCCGTTGACCCCGAACTGGCCGGCCTGCTGCCGGATGCCGGTCTGCGAGCAGGGGCCGCCTACACCCTGGACACGGCCGGCTCCCTGTTGCTGGCCTTGCTGGCCGAGCCCTCCCGGGCCGGGGTCTGGTGTGGGCTGGTGGGCCTGCCCGAGGTGGGCATGGAGGCGGCTGATCAGGCCGGTGTGGCGCTGGATCGGCTGGCGCTGGTCAGACGGCCGGGTGACCGGTGGCTGGCGGTGGTCGCCGCACTGGCCGAGGTGTTGGGTGTGATCGCCGTCCGGCCCGGCAGTGCGGTCCGGCCGGCGGATGCGGCCCGACTGGCGGCCCGACTGTGGGACCGGGACGCGACACTGCTGGTGGTCGGGGAATGGCCACGGGCCGAGGCGACCCTGCGGGTGGAGGCACCGCGCTGGTCCGGTGTGGAGGTCGGCCACGGCTACCTGACCGGGCGGGAGATCACGCTGACCGTCTCGTCCCGGCGCCTCCCGCGGCCGCGCAGCACCCGGCTGCTGCTGCCCGGCCCCGACGGGCGGCTGGGGGTGCCCGGCCCAGGTCGTCTGCACGGATCCGCGCCGGTGATCCCTATGGGCGAACGGCAGCAGGCGGTGGGGTGATGGCCGGGTCGGGGACGGGAGCGGACCGGCCGGTGCGTTGCTGTGTGCTGTGGTTCCCCGAGTGGCCGGTGACCGCCTGGGCACGGGCCGAGGGTGAGGACGCCGACACCCCGGTGGCTGTCGTCGAGGGCAATCAGGTGGTCTCCTGCTCGGCTGTCGCCCATGCCGAGGGAGTGCACCGCGGCCAGCGGAGACGGGAGGCGCAGGCCTGTTGCCCGGCGTTGCGGGTGGTGCCCGCAGACACCGCCCGGGACCACCGGCTGTTCGGGCCGCTGGTGGATCGGCTGGAGGAGGTCGTCCCGGGCATCCAGGTGATCCGTCCGGGGCTCGTCGCGCTCCGGATGCGGGGTCCGGCCCGGTACTACGGGGGCGAGCAGGAGGCGGTGACCGCTCTGCTCGGCGCGCTGGTGGAGGTCGGGATGGCCGGGGTGCAGGTGGGGATCGCCGACGGGGTGTTCACCGCCGAGCAGGCCGCCTACGACCCCGAGCCGGTCCGCATCGTGCCCCCGGGCGGGGCGGGTGACTTCCTGGCCCCCCTGCCGGTGAACCGACTCGGGGACGTCGAGCTGGCCGGCCTGTTGCCGAGGCTCGGCGTCCACCGGTTGGGGGAGTTCGCCGCGCTCGACGACCGGTCGGTGCGGGACCGCTTCGGTGAGCGCGGTATCCGCCTGCACGCCCTGGCCGCCGGGCGGGACCCCCGCGGGGTGCAACCGCGCACCCCGCCGCCCGACCTGGCCCGGCAGATCGAGTTCTCCCCGCCGCTGGAGCTGGTCGACCAGGTCGCCTTCGCCGTCCGGGCGACCGCTGAGGAGTTCGTCGCCGGCCTGTCGGAGCAGCGCCTGGTGTGCACCGAACTGCGGGTGGCATTGACGGCCGAGGAGGGCGAGCGGTCCGAGCGGGTGTGGCTGCATCCTGGCGCGTTCGACCCGGCGGCGGTGGTCGACCGGGTGCGCTGGCAGGTGCAGGCCGCCGCCGGCGGGATCGGCAGCCGCTTGGTGGGAGTGCGGCTGGAACCGGTCGCCGTGGATGCCCTCGCCCACCACGCCCCGGGGCTGTTCGGCACCGGCCCGGACGAGCGGGTGCACCATGCCCTGTCCCGGGTTCAGGCGATGCTGCTGGAGACGGACGGGCTTGGCGCGGACGGAGTGGTCACCGCGGCGATCGGCGGCGGTCGCCGGCTCGCCGATCGCCAGGTGTTCGTCCCGTGGGGGGACCGGGTCGTGCTGCCGCTGCCGCCGGACCGCCCCTGGCCCGGTCACCTCCCGGCCCCCCTGCCGGCGACCGTGTTCGAGGACCCTCCGGCCATGGCCGTCCTGGCCGCGGACGGGTCCGTGGTCGGCGTGGACGAGCGCGGCGCCCTCTCGGCCTCGCCCGCCGTGCTGGTCGATGTCGGTCGGCGGCGGGCGATTCCCGAACCTGCCCGGCGGGCGATCCTCGCCTGGGCGGGCCCCTGGCCGGTGGACGAACATGCGTGGGATCCCACTCGCCGGCGCTGGGTCCACCGCTTCCAGGTGGTCGACGAGACCCGGACCGCCTGGCTGTTGGTGTGTGACGGCACCGGGCAGTGGTGGGCCGAGGGGAGGTACGACTGATGGGTTTCCAGAATCCACCGATCCGGTGGTCGGAGCTCGAACGGACGCTGAGCGATCGCCGTCCGGCCTCCCCTCCCCCGCATCCGCCGGCCGGGGTGGAGGTCCCGTCCTCCCACAAACGTCCCCCGTACCGTCCGCCGGTGGTCGACCGGCCGACGGATGCCGTCCCGTACGCCGAACTGCACGCGCATTCGTCGTTCTCCTTCCTCGACGGGGCCTCCTCCCCGGCCGACCTGGTCGTCGAGGCCGAGCGGCTCGGGCTGCACGCGCTGGCCCTGACCGACCACGACGGGCTCTACGGGGCAGCACGGTTCGCCGAGGCGGCCGAGACCACCGGGGTGAAGACCGTCTTCGGCGCCGAGCTCTCCCTGGACCTGCCGGCCCCGCAGGCCGGGTGTCCCGACCCGGTCGGCACCCATCTGCTGGTACTGGCAGGCGGCGAGTCGGGCTACCACCGGCTGGCCGGGGCAATCACCGCCGCCCAGCTCGCCGGGGCCGAGAAGGGCCGGCCGGTGTACGACCCGGCCGAGCTGGCCGCCGCCGGCGGCGGGCACTGGGCGGTGCTCACCGGCTGCCGCAAGGGCGCCGTACGCCAAGGATTGCTCACCGGCGGCGCAGAGGCGGCCGGCCGGGAACTGGACGCTTTGGTCGACCTGTTCGGCCGCGACCGGGTGTACGTGGAGCTGACCGACCACGGCCACCCGCTGGACTCGACCCACAACGACGCGCTGGCCACGCTCGCCTCCGCCCGCGGGTTGCCGACCGTGGCGACGGGCAATGTGCACTACGCCACCCCCGACCGGCACCTGCTCGCCCAGACCGTCGCCGCGATCCGGGCGAACCGGAGCCTGGAGGACCTGGACGGCTGGCTGCCGGTGACCGGGATGGCCTTCTTGCGCTCCGGGGCCGAGATGAGCCGACTGTTCGCCCGCTATCCCGGGGCAGTGGAACGCACCGTGGAGCTCGCCGACGAGCTGGCCTTCCCGCTGCGCGGGACCAAGCCTGCGCTGCCGAAGCAGGAGGTGCCCGAAGGACACACCCCGATGTCGTGGCTGCGGGAGTTGGTCCGGCGGGCCATCCCGGAGAAGTACCCCAGGTTGGACGACGCCGGCCGGGCGAGGATCGAGCGGGAACTGGCGGTGATCGAGACCAAGGACTTCCCCGGCTACTTCCTGATCGTGCACGACATCGTCGCCGAGGCCCGTCGTCGCGGCATCCTGTGCCAGGGTCGCGGGTCGGCCGCCAATTCCGCGGTCTGCTACCTGCTGGACATCACCGCGGTGGACTCGATCCGCTACGACCTGCCCTTCGAGCGCTTCCTGTCGGCGCTGCGGGAGGAGGAGCCCGACATCGACGTGGACTTCGACTCCGACCGGCGCGAGGAGATCATCCAGTGGGTGTTCGACCGCTACGGGCGCCGGCGCGCCGCCCAGGTCTGCAACGTCATCCAGTACCGCCCGAAGAACGCCGTACGGGACGTCGCCAAGGCCCTTGGGTACTCGCCCGGCCAGCAGGACGCCTTCGCCCGCCAGGTCGAGCACTGGTCGCTGCCGGAGCCCGCGGGTCCCCCCACCGGATCGTCAGGTCCGTCCGCCGACCAGTCGCACACCATCCCGCCGGCCGTGCTCGACCTCGCCGCTCAACTCCTCAAGGCCCCCCGGCACCTGGGCATTCACTCCGGCGGGATGGTGCTCACCGAGCGTCCGGTGGGTGAGGTGGTGCCCATCGAGCATGCCCGGATGGCCGACCGGACGGTGATCCAGTGGGACAAGGACGACGCCGCCGGGATGGGGCTGGTGAAGTTCGACCTGCTCGGCCTGGGCATGCTCGCCGCGCTGCAGCACTGCTTCACCGTGATCGGCGGCAGCACCGGGGAGACCTGGAGCCTGGCCGGCATCCCCAAGGAGGAGCAGGCCGTCTACGACATGCTCTGCCGCGCCGACGCCGTCGGGGTGTTCCAGGTGGAATCCCGCGCCCAGTTGGGGCTGTTGCCCCGGCTGCGTCCCCGGCGGTTCTACGACCTGGTGATCGAGATCGCCCTGATCCGCCCCGGGCCCATCCAGGGCGGGGCGGTGCACCCGTTCGTCCGTCGCAAGCTCGGCCGGGAGCCGGTCAGCTATTCCCATCCCAAGCTCGAACCGGTCCTGAGACGCACCCTCGGCGTGCCGATCTTCCAGGAACAGCTCATGCAGATGGCGATGGCCGTCGGGGACTGCAGCGGCGAGGACGCCGACCTGCTGCGTCGGGCGATGGGCTCCAAGCGGGGGGTCGAACGGATCGAGTCGTTGGAGAAGAAGCTCTACGCCGGCATGGCGCGCAACGGGCTGACCGGAGAGGACGCCGATCACCTCTACGGCCAGATCAGGGCGTTCGCGAACTTCGGTTTCGCCGAGTCCCATTCGCTGAGCTTCGCCCTGCTGGTGTACGCCAGTTCCTGGCTGAAGCTGCACTATCCGGCCGCCTTCCTGGCCGGGCTGCTGCGCGCCCAGCCGATGGGGTTCTATTCGGCCGCCACTCTGGCGGCGGATGCCCGCCGGCACGGTGTGGAGGTACGCCGGCCCGATATCCAGCGCTCGGGGGTCGACGCGGACGTGGAGCCCCTCGCGGCCGGGCCTGCCGCGGCCGGGTCCGCCGCGGCCGGGCCCGCTCGGGGAGGCGGCCCCGTGGGTGTTCCCACCGGAATGGACTCCTGCCTCGACCCCGAGCAGCCACCGGTGGGACCGTTCGACCCGGCCGCCCCGGACGTCGGTGCCCGACACCGCCGGGACGGCAACGTCGCCGTCCGGCTCGGCCTGGCCGGGGTCCGGGGAATCGGACGGAAGGTGGCCGAACGACTCGTCGCCGAGCGGGAGGCCGACGGACCGTACGCCTCCCTGGAGGACGTCGCCCGGCGAGCCGGACTGGACGAGGAGCAGCTGTCGGCGCTGGCCGTCGGTGGCGCCTTCGACGGCCTCGGACTGACTCGTCGGCAGGCCCTGTGGCGGGCCGGCACCGCCGCGCTGGACCAGGCCGAGAGCCTGCCGGGGCTGGTGACGCCGTTGCAGCCTCCGCTGTTCGAGGCGCCGACCGACTTCGAGGTGCTCGCCGACGATCTGTGGGCAACCGGGATCGCGACGTCCGACCACCTGCTCGCCCATCTCCGCCGACGGCTCGACGAGCGTGGTGTGCTGAGCTCGGCCGACCTGCGGACCACCGAACCCGGCCGCCGGATCCGCGTTGCCGGGCTGGTCACCCACCGGCAGCGGCCGTCGACCGCCTCGGGGGTCACCTTCGTCAACCTGGAGGACGAACACGGCATGATCAACGTCATCTGCTCCGCCGGGTTCTGGACGCGGTACCGGCGGGTCCTCCGCGAGGCCCCGGGTCTGATCGTCCGTGGCATCCTCGAACGATCTCCCGAGGGCGTCACCAATGTGCTCGCCGACCATGTGGAGGCCCTGCCGGTGACGGTCCGGCACGCCTCACGCGATTTCCGGTGACCGGGTCGATCCCCCGGGGCTCTCCGGCGGTCCGGTCAGCCCTGGGCGGCCTTCTGGCGGATCCGGTTGGTCAGCTCGCTGACCTGGGTGTAGACCTCGCGGCGCTCGGAGAGCAGCTGGCGGATCTTGCGATCGGCGTGCATCACCGTCGTGTGGTCACGGCCGCCGAACTGCTGGCCGATCTTGGGCAGCGACAGGTCGGTCAGTTCGCGGCACAGGTACATGGCGATCTGGCGGGCGGTGACGATGTTCTGGGTCCGGGAGGTCGAGCACATCTCCTCGACGGTCAATCCGAAGTAACTCGCCGTCTGGGCCATGATCAGCCCTGCGGTGATCTCCGTGTCGACCCCGGCCGGGATGAGGTCCTGCAACACCACCTGCGCCAGCGCCAGGTCGACCGGCTGCCCGTTGAGGGAGGCGAACGCCGCGACCCGGATGAGCGCACCCTCCAACTCGCGGATATTCGTCTGGATCTTGTCCGCGATGAACTGCAGCACATCGGGGTCGACGCTGAGCCGCTCCTGCTCGGCCTTCTTGTACAGGATCGCGATCCGGGTCTCCAGGTCAGGCGCATGCACGTCGGCGATCAGGCCGGACTGGAACCGGGATCGCAGCCGCGGCTCCAGCGCCTCCAGCAGCTTCGGCGGCCGATCGGAGGTCATCACGATCTGCTTCTCGGCATTCTGGAGGGTGTTGAAGGTGTGGAAGAACTCCTCCTGGGTCTGGATCTTGCCCTCGAGGAAATGGATGTCGTCGATGAGCAGGACGTCGACCTCACGGTAGCGGCGGCGGAAATCGACGGTCTGATTCTCCGAAATGGCATTGATGAACTCGTTGGTGAGTTCCTCGGTCGACACGTACCGGACCTTCGCCTCCGGGTACAGGTGCAACACGTAATGCCCGAGGGCGTGCATCAGGTGGGTCTTGCCCAACCCGGACCCGCCGTAGATGACCAGCGGGTTGAAAACCCGGCCCGGGGTCTCGGCGGCGGCGCGGGCGGCGGCGTTGGCGAGGCGATTGGACGGACCGATGACAAAGTTGTCGAAGGTGTACTGGGGATTGAGCCGACTGCTCTCCAGGGTGTGACCGGGCATCGTCGAGCCGTTCGGCGGTGCGGGCCGGCGCGGCGGCTGATAGCGGTTCGACTCGGCGGACTGCACCTCCTCGTTGGACCACTCGTCGTCGAGCTCCTCGTCGCTGGTGGACTCGGGCGCCTCCAGCGGCAACTCGGCCTCCAGGTCGAGGATGATGTCGGCATCGACGGTCACCGCGAGCCGGGTGAGGTGGCGAAAGCAGTCGGACAGCGCCTCCTCGATCGAGGGCCGCAGCCGATTCTCGAGTTGGTCGCGGGTGTACTCATTCGGCACGGCGACCATCACGGTGTTCTGCACGACGGTCAACGGCTTGGTGTTGCGCAGGAGTCCGCGGTGCCTGGCGGGAGTGTGGGAGAGGATGTACTGCCACGCCTCGGACAACTGATCCGCGGTGAAGTGAGGATGTTCCGATGTGGTCCCCATCACATTCTCCCCCCCTCTCCCAGAGCCGATCGACATAGATTAGTGCAGGTACTCCACATATGTTTCCACAGGTGTGGAAAACAAGAACCGGCCGCCGCGGGCGTACCACGGGGCAGGTTGTCATGGGTGCAGCACGGGCGTGTTCGGCAGAACCCGGGAGACGAGACGCTACTCGCTCGGACCCCCCGGGTGCAACCGGGCCCCGCTGTCACCGGGGCCCCCGGCGGCCGGAGCCCTGATGCCAGGGCCCCCACCACCAAGGCCACGATCCGGTCGATGGGGCGTCGGTGTCCCGTCGAGCGGGATTGTGGCACGCCACCGGGTCGGTGCCGACCGAGGGCCGGCAAGTTGTCTTTCCGGCCACGCCCGCGTACCGTGGACCAGTCACCGCCGTGGTGTCCCTCCCGTGTCGAGCCCTCGACACGTTTCCGCCCACCTACCCATGGGAGTAGTTCCGTGACCAAGCGCACCTACCAGCCGAGCAACCGGCGTCGGGCTCGTACCCACGGCTTCCGGACGAAGATGCGGACCCGCGCGGGCCGCGCCACCATCGCCCGTCGACGGAGCAAGGGCCGCGCCAAGCTCAGCGCCTGAGTCGGCGCCGATACCGGCCGCGACGGACAGGACACGGGGCATGTTGCCGAGCGCCAGCCGGATGACGTCCACGGATGAGTTCCGTCTCACGGTTCGCCGCGGCGTACGTGTGGCGCGGCCGAGCCTGGTCATCCATGCCCGCCTGGGGGAGGGCCCGCCGCCCCGGGTGGGTTTTGTCGTGTCCAAGGCCGTGGGGAACGCGGTGACCCGCAACCGGACGAAGCGACGCCTGCGGCATCTGGTGCGGGACCGGCTCGCGGAGCTGCCCGAGCGGGCGCGGATCGTCGTCCGCGCGCTGCCCGCGGCAGCCGGGAGTCCGGACCGTCTGGTGGCCGATTTCGACTCTGCCTGGCGCCGGAGCCTGGTGCGGATGGATCGGTGAGGGGAGCGGCGTGAAGTATCTGATCATCGGCTTTCTGCGGCTTTACCGGGCATTCATCAGCCCCCTGTACGGTGAGGTCTGCCGCTACTACCCGAGTTGCTCCGCGTACGCCCTGGAAGCCGTCCAGGTGCACGGGGCCTTTCGTGGTAGCTGGCTGGCCATCCGGCGGCTGGCTCGGTGCCACCCCTGGGCTGCCGGCGGGTACGATCCGGTGCCGGGCACTCCGGCAGCCGAGGAGTGGGCGGCCGAGCAGGTTGCCAAGGCCCGCGCGGCGCAGGAGCACGGGCCCAGGTACGCGCCAGGGCGGGCGACCGGGGACGACGCCCACGATGATCCGGTCCCCCCTGTAGATCTGTCCACCCGTTCGCCGTCCTGAAGGTCACCACCGATGGAACTGCTCGATTCACTGCTGGTCCCACTGGCCGGGATCAACGACTTCTTCCAAACCATTGCCCAACCCCTGTACTGGCTGGTGTCGGGCATCATGGTGGGTTTCCACTGGTTGCTGTCCCCGATCTTCGGCTCGGGTTCCGGATGGGCGTGGAGCCTGTCTATCGTGCTGCTGACCGTCGTCGTGCGAGCCGCGATGATTCCGCTGTTCGTCCGGCAGATCAACAGCACCCGCGGCATGCAGGAGTTGCAGCCCAAGCTGCAGGAACTGCAGAAGAAGTACGCCGACGACCGCGAGCGGCTCGGCCAGGAGACGATGAAGCTCTACAAGGAGGAGGGCGTCAATCCCATGGCGTCCTGTCTCCCCCTGCTCATCCAGATGCCGTTCTTCCTGGCGCTCTACCGGGTGATCGACGGGGCGTCCCGCGGCATTGCCCGCGGATCGTGGATCGCCGGCCCGGAGAATCAGCACCTGCTCGACTCGCTGCAGAATGCCACCATCTTCGGGGTGCCGCTGTCCGGGCGCTTCTGGCCGATGACGGATGGTTTCGGCGGCGTCCAGGTCCTCACCGCGATCATGACGCTGGTGATGGTCGCCGCACAGTTCCTGACCCAGCGGCAGATGATGACCCGGAACATGTCGCCGGCCGCCATGCAGGGCCCGATGGCCCAGCAGCAGAAGATGATGCTGTATCTCTTCCCGGCCATGTACGTGTTCTTCGGCGCGACGATCCCGGTCGGTGTCCTGGTCTATCTGCTGACCACCACGGTGTGGTCGATGGCCCAGCAGGAGTGGATCATCCGCAACAACCCCTCCCCCGGTACGCCGGCGTACCTGGCCTGGGAGGATCGGGTGCGCGCCAAGGGCGTGAACCCCCGTCGGGTACGACCCGGTGACAAGCTGACGAAGGCCCGGATCGAGGAACTCAAGGCCGAGGAGGCGGCGGCCGCAGCGGCCGCGAAGACGCAGCCGGCCAAGAAGAAGAAGTCGGCGTCACGACCGGACGGTTCCCCGTCCCAGAATCGCCACCAGCCTCAGCAGCAGTCCCGGGCCAAGCGCAGCGGTCAGGGCGCTAGCCGCAGTGGCCAGGGCGCGAGCCGCGCCGGCCAAGGCAAGCGTAAGCATTGAGGGTCCGGGGCGAGCCCGGACATCCACCGAGGAGTACACAGCAGATGAGTGAGACCGACATCAGCGAGGATCGCGATTCCCGCTCCGCCGCCGATGAAGAGCTGGACGCCGGGGCGCAGGAGGCGACCGAGGACGAAGCCGACCGGGTGGCCGAGCAGGCTGCGGACGCGCCGATTGCCGAGGGTGTGGAGGAAGCCGACGACCATGTGGTCGACCCGGCCGAGGTCGACCCGGCCGAGGACGACGGGGCGGAGGACGACGGGGCGGAGCCCGAGGGTCCGCTTGATGTCGAGAGCGAGGTCGCGGCGGACTATCTGGAGGAACTCCTCGACATCGCCGATCTCGACGGCGACATCGACACCTTCATCGAGTCCGGCCGTGCCCATGTGGCGGTCATCACCGACAGCGAGGTGCTCGTCGGGCGCAACGGCGAGGTGCTCGACGCGCTCCAGGAACTGGCCCGGCTGGCCGTCCTGGCCGAGACCGGTCATCGCAGCCGACTGATGCTCGACATCGCCGGCCACCGGGACCGTCGGCGCAGGGAGCTGGCGGATCTGGCAGCCGATGCGATCGAGGAGGTCCGCGCCACCGGTGAGCCGGTCCGCCTCTCCCCGATGAACCCGTTCGAGCGCAAGGTCGTGCACGACGCGGTGGCGGCTGCCGGGCTGCACTCGGAGTCCGAGGGCGAAGAGCCGCAGCGGCGCGTTGTCGTGACGAGCGCGCGGGACTGATCGCGGTGGTGGGTGCCGCGGGGGTCGGCTCGCCGGATGCACTCGAGGAGGTCGATCCCGGGTTGGTGCGGGCGATCTTCGGGGAGCGGGCCGACGCCGCGATGCGGTACGCACAGTTGCTGGCCGGCCGCGGGATCGAGTGGGGACTCCTCGGTCCGCGGGAGGGCGGACGTGTGTGGAGCCGCCACATCCTCAACTGCGCCGCGGTGGTCGATCTCATCCCCGACGGCGCGACAGTCGCCGATGTCGGGTCCGGCGCCGGACTCCCGGGGCTGGTGATCGCGCTGGCCCGTCCGGATGTCGACCTCACGTTACTCGAACCGATCCAGCGGCGGGTCACCTTTCTCACCGAGGCCGGAGCGGAGCTCGGGGTGACCGATCGGGTGCGGGTGGTCCGGTCCCGGGCCGAGGACTACGACACGGAGGCAGGCTTCGATGTCGTCACCTCTCGTGCGGTCGGACGGCTGACCCGACTGATCGGCTGGTGTGCCCCCCTGCTCGCCCACGGTGGACAGGTCCTGGCGCTCAAGGGCGCCGGAGCGGTTGATGAGGTGGCGGCCGCTGCTCCGGCTCTGGCCCGGTCCCGGATGCGGGCCGATGTGCTGAAGGTGCGCGCGGATCCGCGTACGGATCCGACCACGGTGGTTCGACTGCGGCGATCCTGAGGATGCGGACGTTCCACGTGAAACGTGGGCGGGTAGGCGTGCGTCAACCGAAGCCGCCGCTGGTCCTCCGTCGTACCGGTCGATGTCGCACCGCTGGAGGTCGTACCGGTGGACGTCGTACCGGTGGAAATTGTGTGCTCATCCCCGAAGGATCCACCGGTATCGGCACCGGTTCGGGCGCCGATACCGATGCCTGTACGGGGCGTCGGAGGCGGCCGGATCGCGGCGGTCGGTGAGGATCGCGGTCTCTCAGGGTGTCTAGCGTGATGGCAATAGGTCTGTAGACAGGCGTATCGGACCGCATCGACCTGCACCGGCGCCGATCCGGTCCCGGCGGCCGGTCGGGCCGGATGGTCGGCGCCGATGTCGAGGTCGATGTCGAGGTCGATGTCGACAGCGAGGTAGTACGGACGCGGCATGGCGAACGTGCCGGCATGCACACGGGCGCGTCACGTCGTAAAATGGAATCCCAAGGATGTCATTCGGACGTCCGATGCGAGGACGTCGTCACCGGAATCCTGCCGTGCTGCGAAAGGTACCCCCATGGCTCTGACCAAGCGGCGCACGAAGGTCCCTCAGGGGCCCAGACGTGCGTTCTTCGACACCCCGGAGACCCCCGAGATCCCCGAGCCGGACGATCTGGCCGGTGTTTCACGTGAAACAGGCGTCGCGCTCCCCCGACCCGCGACCGCGCGCGTGATGGCCGTGGTCAATCAGAAGGGCGGGGTCGGCAAGACCACGACCGCCGTCAACCTGGCGGCGGGGCTGGCGTGCGGCGGACTCCGGGTGGTCGTCATCGACCTCGATCCGCAGGGCAATGCCTCGACCGCGCTGGGGGTCGGTCACCGCGACGGTGAGGCGGGGACGTACGAGGCGCTGCTGGGCGGCTCGGGGCTGGCCGATGTCCTGCAGGACTCCCCCGAGGCGCCGAACCTGCGGGTGGCCGTTGCGACGATGGATCTGGCCGGGGCGGAGATCGAGCTGGTCTCGGTTGTTTCACGTGAAACACGGCTCCGCCGGGCGATCGACACCTTCCTGGCCGACCACGAGGTCGACTACGTCATCATCGACTGCCCGCCGTCGCTCGGGTTGCTGACCGTCAACGCCTTCGTCGCGGCCCGTGAGCTGCTCATCCCGATCCAGTGCGAGTACTACGCACTGGAGGGTCTGTCGCAACTCCAGCGGTCGATCACCATGGTCCGGGAGAACATCAACCCCGACCTCGACCTCAGCACGGTGCTGCTGACGATGTACGACGGACGGACGAGACTGTCGTCCGACGTCGCCGACCAGGTTCGGGAGTTCTTCGGCAAGGAGACCATGGAGACGGTGATCCCCCGCTCCGTACGGGTCGCGGAGGCGCCCAGCTACGGCCAGACGATTCTGTCCTATCAACCCGCCTCCGCCGGCGGACAGGCCTATCTGGCCGCCGCCGAGGAGCTGGCGCAGCGCGGCGCGGGGGTGCGGTGATGGCCGAGCGACGCGCAGGACTGGGCCGCGGCCTGGGTGAGCTGTTTGCCAGCACCGATCCGGCCGAGCCCCCTCACCCGGTCGACCGTCACGTCATCGTCGACCCGGCCGGCGGGCCGGCGCCCGAGCAACGGCGGGCCGACCACCACCCGACGGAGCGTTCGGAAGCCCGGGCCCGGCGGGCGGGGACTCCGGAGACCGAGCGGGCGGAGCCGGACGATCGACCCACCGTCGACCCGAGCAACGGCTACTACACCGAGCTGCCGCCCGAAGCGATCCATCCCAACCCCCGACAGCCGCGTACGGTGTTCGACCCCGAGGCGCTCGACGACCTCGTCCGGTCGATCCGCGAGGTCGGCCTGCTCCAGCCGATCGTGGTCCGGGCCGACGGCTCGGACTCGTGGGAGTTGGTCATGGGGGAGCGGCGGTGGCGGGCCGCGCGGGAGGCGGGCCTGGAGCGCGTACCGGCCATCGTGCGCCAGACCGGCGATGATGACATGCTGCGGGATGCGTTGCTGGAGAACCTTCATCGGGTCCAGCTCAACCCCCTGGAGGAGGCGGCCGCGTACCAGCAGATGATGGACGACTTCGGCTGCACCCAACAGGAGCTGGGGGCGCGGATCCAGCGGTCCCGCTCCCAGGTGGCCAACACCCTGCGGCTGCTCAATCTCGCCCCGCGGGTGCAACGGCTCGTCGCGACCGGTCAGTTGTCCGCGGGCCACGCGCGGGCCCTGCTCGGCCTGCCCGGATCGACCGACCAGGAGGAGCTGGCCGATCTGGTGGTCTCCCGTGGCCTGTCGGTCCGGGCCACGGAGGACCTTGTCGCCGCTCGGGTCCGTGGCACCGACCGGGACCGGCGGACGAGCCGTCCGGTGGATCCGCGCCTGCTGGAGAAGTCGTCCAGGTTGGGGGAGTTCCTCGACACCCGGGTGGAGATCACCCGCGGCCGGCGGCGCGGGAAGATCGTCGTCGAGTTCACCACCGACGACGACCTCGACCGGATCATGGGGCTGTTGAGCGGCTGAGGCCGTCCGTGCGCGAACGATCGGAGACGCTACGGCTCTCTAGGATGCGTCCTAGAGAGCCGTAGCGTCCTTCATCAAGACGCCGTGGGGGCCGGCTCGGCGGCGTCGAGCAGCGGTCGTACGTGGCGGGTGACCCACCGTTCCGCGACAAAGGACAGGAACGGGACGGTGCCGGCCAGCGCGATGAGCAGCAGATTGCGCCACGGCCACCGCACCCGACGACCCAGGTCGTATGCCGTGAGCAGCAGCACCATGTACAGCCAGCCGTGCGCGACGCCGATGTAGCTGGTCGGCCGGGGCATGCCCAGACCGTACTTCAGGGGCATGGCGACACAGACGAGGGCGACCAGGAGACAGCCGACCACCCAGGCCATGATGCGGTAGCGGAGAAGGGCGCCGGCGACACCGGGGGCCTGCTGAGGATCCATGGGATTGTGCTCCGTTCGTGGGGAGAAGGGTCGGTCAGGACATATGGGCGGCGGAGGGTCCGGCGTCGTCCTCGGCGAGCAGACCGCGGGCGATCAGCCGGCGACGCTCGGCGGCCAGCCCGATGTGGCGGGCCAGGTGGAGCGAGAAGCCGATCGCACAGGCCGCGAACACCCACCACTGCAGGGCATACCCGAGGTTCTGGATCGAGCCGCGGCCCGAGGGGAGGTCCGGCGGATCGGGCGTCAGCCCCTGGGCGGCGGCCTGATCGGCCGGCAGGGTGACATAGCCGGCGATCATCGGCGCGTCCCACTGCTGGACGAGGACGGGCAGATAGACCGTATCCAGCCCCTGTTCCGAGGACCCGGATCCGGTCGATCCGCTGTCGCCGGGCTTCTCCGAGGCCAGCAGGACACCGGCCTGGTCGATCGTCCCGGTCGGCGGGTCGGGGGCCCCGCCTCCATCGATCCGGCCGCGGAGGACGGGTACGTACGTCCCATCGGCGAGCTCGAACGGGGTGAGGACGCGATATCCGCCGACATCCCCGGAGACCGGCAACAGGACCTGTCGGTCGGTCCGATAGTGCCCGCTGAAGGTGACCGTCCGACCGTACCCGTCGGTGATCTGGGTGCCGGGCCCGGCGACCGAGGTCAGGGCGACCGCCGGTTCGTTCATCCGGGCGATGGCGCCGTCCTGGCCCTGGTTCTCGAAGACCTGCATCTGCCACAGACCCAGCGATACCATCACTGCCGCCAGGGCGAGGCCCAGCAGGATCAGACCGACCTGTTGCAGGCGGATGCGGACCATGATGACCGGACTCAGCGGGACCGGGCCAGGCGGACCAGGGTCTCGTAGACCTCGCCGACGTCGAGACCGGCGGCCTCGAGGGCGAGCGGGACCGTCGACGTCTCCGTCATCCCGGGGGCGACGTTGGTCTCCAGGAAGACCGGGACGCTGTCGCGGATGATGATGTCGGTGCGGGAGATGTCGCGCAGACCCAGGCGTTCGTGCACCCCCACGGCCATCTCGGCGCAGGCGGCGGCCACGTCGTCGGTGACCTCGGCGGGGGTGATGAAGCGGGTCGTCCCGGCGGTGTAGCGGGAGGCGTAGTCGTAGAAGCCCGAGTCCGGGCGGATCTCCACCGCCGGCAGGGCCACCGGACCCTCACCCAGGTCGACCACACCGACGGCGACCTCGGTGCCCTCGATGAAGCTCTCGACCACGGCCACGTCCCCGTACGCGTATGCGCCGACCATCGCCGAGGGCAGATCCGCCGCGCTCTCCACCCGGGTGCAGCCCAGCGAGGAGCCGCTGCGGGACGGCTTGACCATCATCGGGAACCCGATCCGCTCGCCCAGGGCCCGGATCAGGGCGGCGGCGCCGAGTTCCCGGAAGACCTCGTCGGGCAGCGTGATCTGGGTCGGGGTGGTGATCCCGGAGGCCCGGATCACCGGTGTGGCGATCGACTTGTCGAAGGCCAGCCTGCTGGCCGACGCGCTCGCGCCCACGTAGGGCACCCCGAGCAGCCGGAGCACCTCGCGCAGCGACCCGTCCTCGCCGGTGGTCCCGTGGATGAGCGGGATGACGACGGGATCGGTGAGGTCGTTGAGCAGGGTGATCAGGCGCGAATCCACATCCGCCTCCACCACGGTGCAGCCCCGCTCACGCAGCGCCTGGGAGACCCTCCGACCCGAACGCAGCGAGACGTCGCGCTCGTGGGACAGCCCCCCGGCGAGGACGACGATGGTGCCGAGTTCGGCAGCGGTTGTGGTCATGGTCGACTCCTCCGGCTGACGGTCAGGCCTGGTTGGGGCGGGGACTCTTCTGGGCACTCACCCCACGGGAGTGGGTGCCGGTGTGCACCCCAAATGTACGGTTGAGCTGATCCTCCCGGTTGAGCACCTCACCGAGCCGGCGGACACCCTCCCGGATCCGTTCCGGCGACGGGTAGCAGTACGAGAGCCGCATGTTGCGGGCGCCCAGGCCGTCGGCGTAGAAGGCGGTGCCCGGCGTATAGGCGACCCGGTTGGTCACCGCCCGGGGCAGCATCGCCTGGGAGTCGAGGCCCTCGGGAAGGGTCAACCAGACGAAGAAACCGCCGAGCGGATGGGTCCAGGTGGTGCCCGGCGGCATGAACTCGGACAGCGCGGCGAGCATCGCGTCACGGCGCTTGCGGTACATGTCGCGGAAGATGTCGATCTGGCCGCGCCAGTCGTGGGTGCGCAGGTAGGTCGAGACGGCGTACTGGGAGAACGTCGGCGGGGACAGGGTGGCCGACTCCTGGGCCAGCACGAGCTTCTCCCGGACCGCGTGCGGAGCGAGCACCCAGCCGACCCGGAAGCCGGGGGAGAAGGTCTTGGAGAACGACCCCAGGTAGATCACGTGCTGGGCCTCCATCGAGCGCAGCGCGGGCAGCCGCTCGCCCTCCAGGTCCAGCAGGCCGTACGGGTTGTCCTCGACCACCAGCAGGCCCGTCTCCCGTGCCACGTCGATGATCTCCCGGCGCCGCCGGAGGGTCTGGGTGATCCCCGACGGGTTGTTGTAGTTCGCGATGGTGTAGAGGAACTTCACCCGCCGCCCCTGCCCGCTCAGGGTCACCACGGCCTCGCGGAGCCGCTCGGGGACCAGCCCGTCCTCGTCCATCTCCACGTGCACGACAGCGGCCTGGTAGGAGGCGAAGGTGCTCAGCGCGCCGACGTAGCTGGGGGCCTCGGCGAGCACCACGTCGCCGGGGTCGCAGAAGATCCGGGTGACCAGATCGAGCCCCTGCTGGGAGCCGACGGTGACGGTGACGTCGTCGGGGTGGGCCCGGACGCCCTCCTCCGCCATCACCTCGCAGATCTGCTCGCGCAGCATCGGCTCGCCCTGGCCGGAGCCGTACTGGAGGGCCTTGGGACCGTCGGGGGAGACGATCATGTCGTGCAGCGCGTCGGCCACGACATCCAGGGGTAGGTCGGCGATGTTCGGCATGCCGCCCGCCAACGAGACCACCTCGGGCCGGTTGGCGACGGCGAAGAGAGCTCGTACGGCCGACTCGCGCATGCCCAGGGCCCGGGCGGCGTAGCGGTCGTAATAGGGGTCCAGTCGCGTGTCATGACGGGATGGTTCGAGCGAGCTCACCCGGCCCAGTGTGCCACCCCGGTCCGGCTCGGACCCCGAACATAAGATCGTCGTGCCGGAGGTGTGGAGGATGACTGCTGTGCAGAGCGTGCGAGTGGAACCGGTCCAGCCGGGGGATCTGCCACACCTGCTGACGGTGTGCGACGTGTGCCCGCTGCGGCACGACGTCCCGCCCGGCACCGGGGAGGCGTGGGTGGTGGCCGCTGCCCAGACCTTCGGCTTCTGCGGGGTCCGGGCCCGGATCGGCGCCGAGACCGTCGGGCAGATCCTCATCTCGCCGCCGTTGCACGTACCGGTACGCGGGCCGTACGCCTCCGGTGGGGTGAGCCCCGACGCGGCGGTGATCCTTCACCTGTACATCGCCCCGGACCACCGGCACGAGCGGGTCGGCCGGCGGATGATCGAACACCTCGCCGGGCTCCTGGTCCGGCGCCGGGTGGCCGGGATCGAGGTCCGGGCCTCACGGGTGGGCGCCACCTGCACCGCGCCTCCGGCCGGCTGGCTCGCCTCCCGAGGCTTCCGGATCGTCCGTGACGACCCGCTGCAGTTGCGGATGCGGATGGACCTGCACGCCACCCGGGCGTGGTGGCCCGATCTGCACGCGGTCCAGGAGGAGATCCGGCGGCTGGTCGGGCGCCCGGCGCCCGGTCCCGAACCCGCTTCACGGGAACGGACCCCGTGACGCACGGCGCCGCACGTGCCCTCCGGCGGTCAGGAGCGCCGCCACTCCCCGGGGCGCGCCACGACCATCGATAGGCTGACCCCATGAGCGTCGATGTCGAGGTGATCCGGGACCGCGTGGCCGAGGAGGTCCGCCGGCTGCTCCGGGACGCGGGCCGGATCGGTGCCCAGGTGGGCCCACTGAGCAGCTCCCAGTTGAGGGTGACGTACCGGCACGGTGGCTTCCGGGTGCTGGATGTCGGCGGCATCGCCGCTTCCGGGGATCTCTCCGACGAGTCCGTACGCCGCTGGACCCACACGATGCTGATGGGCCATGGCGACGTGCCGGACGTCGTGCCGGTCGAGGAGTTCGCCCCGACGGTGGTCGGGGACGACGTGCCCGGGTGGATGGTGTCCCGGTCGGTCGGCGACGGGTTGCGCGAGGCCATCGGGCGTGGCGAGGGCTATCTCGGATACGCCGACCTGTCCGCGTGGGAGGTGGCGGCCGATCCGGTGTACGCGGCCGTACGGGGCGGGTTCGCCGAGCGGCCGTTCGTGCCCGTGGGGTACGCCGACGGGGTGGTCGGACTGGAGTCGGACGACTGGACCGCCGCGGCCTGGGCGTTCTATCCGACCGTGCTGAAGATGGCGCTGGGAGTGTTCGAGGAGCCCGCGGTCGTGTTCCTGCCCGACTCGGGCCACCTCTTCGCCGCCTCGGCCGCCGATGCGGAGGCGGTCGGGAGGGCCGAGGCACTGGCCCGGGAGGTCTTCGCGGCATCCCCGCGTCCGCTCACCATCCTGGGCCGGCTCGCCGGTTCCCGCAGGCTGGAGACGTACCGACCGGAGACGTACCGGGGGCGCTGAGCGGTCCGACCCGGGCCCGCGATCCGGTAGGGGCCGACCCGGCCCCTACTGGGACACGAGGGCCTGGGCGATCAGGGTGCTCTCCTCGACAACCTGTTCCAACGACTGGTTCGCGAGCCCGACCCCGACCACGCCGACATTGCTGCTGCGGACGACGCAGACGTCCTGTCCGGTCGGATAGCGCCCGCACAGCCCGTCACCGACCTGGCGGACGGCCGTGATGTCGAGCTCGGCCACCAGGTCGTTGCTGTCGGCGACCGGTCGCACACCCATGACGAGCAATGCCCGGTCGGAGCCCTCGTAGTAGGTGGCCGTGATCGACTGGGCCTGGTCCTCGCCGAGCGGCATGACGGCGGGGCTGGGCTTGGCGTTCGGGTCGAGCTGGAAGGTGCCGGCCGTGGTGGGCAGGGCGAGCGGCAGGGTGGCCGGGTTGGCGGACGGCGCCAGGGAGCCGGCGCGCGAGGAGAGCCATCCGACCAGGACGACCAGGCCGAGGACGACGACGACGGCGGCGACCACAACCGCGTACGTACTGCGTCGGGCCGGCTGGGGCGAACCGGGCCGTCCCTGCGCGGGTCCGGCGGCGCGGGCCGGTGAACTGCTCATGTCATTCCTCGGGGAGTTTGTGGACGGGCTGTGCACACTCTAGTGCCCCACCACCTCGCGGAGGGCGTCCTGGAGTTCCTGCTTGGTCCGCGAGCCCTGGAAGCGGCGAACCGGCCGGCCGGCCACGAAAAGCTGCAGGGTCGGGATCCCACGGACGCCCTGTTCGGCGGGCGTACGGGTGTTCGCGTCGGTGTCGAGGCGGACGAAGCGGACCCGGCCCGCCCACTGCGCGGCGAGCTCGGCGAGGACGGGGTCCATCTGCCGGCAGGGGGCACACCAGGTGGCCGAGTAGTCGACCAGGACCGGCACGTCACAGTGGAGGACCCTGGTGGTGAAGGTCTCGTCACAGACCATCTCCAGGGCGGACCGGTCCCCCGGAGCAGCGCTGCGGTCCTGGTCGGTCATCGGTGCGGGAACGTCCTCGGTCGGGTCGGGTTCAGTGGGGTCGGGTTCAGTGGGGTCGGGTTCAGTGGGGTCGGGCGGACAGCCACCGCTCGGCATCCAGAGCCGCCGAGCACCCCGATCCCGCGGCCGTGATCGCCTGCCGGTAGGTGTGGTCGACCAGGTCACCGCAGGCGAAGACCCCGTCCAGATTGGTGGCGGTGGATCCGGCCCGTACCCGAACGTAGCCTCCCTCGTCGAGTTCCACCTGGTCCCTGAACAGGGTCGATCGCGGATCGTGGCCGATGGCGATGAACAACCCGGAGACCGGGAAGTCCTGCCGCTCGCCCGTACGGGTGTCGGCAAGGGTGACCGATTCGACCTTCTCGGCGCCGTTGATGGCGACGACCTGGGCGTTCCACCGGAAGTCGATCTTGGGGTCGTCGAAGGCCCGCTGCTGCATGATCGCCGAGGCACGCAGCTTGTCGCGGCGATGGATGATGGTCACCGACGACCCGAACCGGGACAGGAACGTCGCCTCCTCGATCGCCGAGTCACCGCCGCCGACGACCGCGATCGGGCGGTCCCGGAAGAAGAAGCCGTCGCAGGTGGCGCACCAGGACACCCCGTGGCCGGAGAGCCGTTGCTCGTCGGGCAACCCGAGGTGGCGGTAGCCCGATCCGGTGGCGAGGATCACCGCGCGGGCCCGGTGTTCGGTACCGGCGGAGTCGACCATCGTCTTGATCTCGCCGGTGAGGTCGACCGACTCGACGTCCTCGGTGACGAACGTGGCGCCGAATTTCTCCGCCTGCGCGCGCATCTTGTCCATCAGGTCGGGACCCTGGATCCCCTCGGGGAAACCGGGGAAGTTCTCCACCTCGGTGGTCGTCATGAGGGCGCCGCCGGCGTCGACCGCGCCCTCGATCACCAGCGGCGACAGCCGGGCCCGGGCGGCGTAGATCGCCGCCGTGTACCCGGCGGGTCCGCTGCCGATGATGATCAGGTCGTGTACGTCGCTCATGGGCTGATTATTCCTCGCCGCCGCAACCTCACCCGTTGGGGTGCTCCTTGACGTACTGGTCCATGGTGTCGTCGTGGAGCGCCTTGCGCAGCTCGACCATGCCCTGCTCGTCGACCAGGTCGATGGCCTGACCGTCGGAGGACCGTCCGGTCCCGGCGATGGGCGCCTGGAGGATGTGGATCGAGTTCGGCGACACCCGCAGACCGGTGACGGTCTCGGTGATCACCTGGTCGGTCAGCCCCGCGTCGACGGTGAGGTACTTGGAGAAGGTTCCCACCACCTGGGTGAACCGGGCCGGATTGGCCAGGGTCTCCGGCTCGGCCATCTTCTTCAGGATCGCCTGCACGACGGTCCGCTGCCGCTCGGCCCGGTCGAAGTCGCCGTTGGGCAGGTCGTAGCGCTCCCGTACGTACATCAGGGCCTGCTCACCCTCCAGGGTGATCTCGCCGGCCGGATAGTGGAACGGGCCGTTCGTGGATTCGTGCGGGTTGACGACGGTGACGCCACCGAGCTCCGATGTCAGGTCCTGGAAACCCTCGAAGTCGATCATGGCGATGTGGTCGACCGGCACGTCGTTGAGCAGCTCCATGGTCCGTACGGTCAGGGGTAGGCCTCCCCAGGAGTACGCGGCGTTGATCTTGGCCTTGCCGTGGTCGGGGATCTCGACCCACATGTCGCGCGGGTAGGAGACGATGTAGATGTTGCGCCGGTCGGCGTCGACGTGGACGAGCATGAGGGCGTCGCTGCGGCCTCGCTCGACCTCGGCGTCCCGGGTGTCGGTGCCCATCAGGACGTAGTTGAGGGCGTCCCCGGCGGGAGTGGGCCGGCCCGCGTACGTCGGCATGGAGTCGCCACGCGTGACGTTGTCGTTGAAACTGTGTCGGATGGCCTGCAGATAGAGGCCGGCGGCGCCGGCGATGACCAGGAGCACGGCCAGCAACGATCCGAGCGCGATCAGCAGCGGACGGGGCCGACGCGGACGTTTCTCCTCGACGGCGTGGGCGGCTCGTGCGGTCATGTCTCTCCTTGCCTGTGGCCCGCTCGGTCGTGGCCGGGTGCCGATGCGTCCGGCTCCGCCCGCGGGCCGGTGTCAACCACGGTCGGCCGCACCGCGGAACTGGACCGGATCGTGCACGCCGTCGCGCGGATCGACCACGATCGTCACGTCACCGACGTCGGGCGCCGGTACGGCGAATCCGACCGCGGTCCGGTGTTGCTCCCCCGACGGTATCGCTTCGGCGAATCCGAGACCCAGAATGCCAGACGAATCCGACACCAGGACGGCACCGACATTGCCGCGGTAGTAGCCCTGGATCACGGCGGCGTCGGCAGGGAAGTCGCTGCCCGTGTCGTTGGCCACCACGATGTCGGCGGTGACGATCGACCCGTCTGTGCCCTCCGCGCCGGAGATCTCCGACCCGGCGGCGCCGGCCCGCACGTTGTCCACCTCGATGACCAGCCCGTCCCCGAAGTCGGCGGACCGGTCCAGCGCGATCTCCTCGCCCGCCGGCGGGGTGGTCGGTGCGCTGGTGAGGTCGGGCTGCGGCGTGGTTGCTGCGGCGGTGGGCGTGGGGGCGGCCGTACCGCCGGAAGCCGGGGACGACGCGCCGTCGCCCGGGCCCGGCCCGGCCGACGGGGAACACGACATCACCAGCGGGACCAGGCACAACGACAGGAGTACGTGGATCGGCCGGCCGCGGGAGGGGAAGGCGCTACGTCGCATGAGGCGACCGTAGCCGAGCACACGGCATATTGACACGACTTATGGATTGTCGAAGATGAATCACGTATCATAGAGGAATGATTGAGGTCAAGCACCTTCGGCTGATCGCCGCCATCGACCGGCACGGGACGTTCTCGGGTGCCGCACGGGAACTGGGCCTGTCCCAGCCTGCCATCACCCAACAGATGCAGCGTCTCGAACGAGACCTGGGCACCCCGCTGGTGACCAAACAGTCGCGCGGGGTCACCCTGACCTCCGCGGGGCGGGTGCTGTTGCGGCACTCGACCCACGTGCTGCCGGCGCTGTCGCGGGCCGAGTCGGAGATCTCGGCGATCGCCGGGCTGCATGGCGGCGAGATCCGGATCAGCGCGTTCGCCTCCGGTGCGGCATCCCTGCTCCCGAAGGCGCTCGCGCGGATGGCCGCGGAGCACCCCGGCCTCACCTTCCGCCTGGGAGAGGCCGAGACGGAACCATCGCTCGACCTGCTCCGCAAGGGCGACTGTGAGGTGGCGCTGGTGTACGAGTACCACTCCGAGGGGATGACCCTGAGGCGCCCCGACATCGTCCACGACCCGGACGAGATCTGGCAGACCGTGATGGAGGAGCACATCTGGCTCGCCATGCCGGCCGATCACCCGCTGGCCGACAACACCGAGATCGACGTCAGCGATCTGGCAGAGGCCCGGTGGATCTCCGGTTGTCCGTCCTGTCAGGGCAACCTCGTCGACGTCTGCTCGGTGGCCGGATTCACTCCCGACATCACGTACGAGACCGACGACTACATCGCACTCCAGGGGCTGGCAGCGGCCGGCCTCGGGGTGGCGCTGCTGCCCGAACTGATGATGCAGGCGACCCGCCCGCAGCCCGACCTCGTGGTCAAGCCGCTGTCCCAGAAGCGGTACCGGAGGGTGTCGGTGGTGACGACCAAGGCGCTGGTGAACGTCCCGGGCGTGATGGAGACCATGGACGCCATCGCCGGTGTGGGACAGACCTTGGCGGTCCGCGAAACCGTCTGAGGGCCCTCCTAGACTTCTGCCAGGAAGTCGTCGACGCCGGGACCCCGCCGACCAACGGGCGGGCAGTCCGGCACGGGAGGGTGGGACGCGATGGAGGTGGAAAAGCCGGATCGCGAGCTTCCCACGGTGCCGATGGGGATCTCGCTCGTGCTCATCGGGGCGGCCTTCGTCGTGGTGGCCATCGGACTGCACTACATCGCGGGCATCGCCACGCCGACGTTCTTCGCTCTGACCCTGGTGCTCACCGTGGTGCCGCTGCGCCAGCAACTCACCCGCTGGCACGTGCCCGCCTGGCTGGCCAGCATCCTCGTCCTGGTGCTGCTCTACGCCTTGCTGCTGGCAATCACCGCCGGCTTTGTCGTGTCGGTGCAGCAGCTCGTGCAGATCGTTCCGCACTACGCGGAGAACTTCAACACGATGTATCGGGAGACTCTCGTCTGGCTGGCCCAGCGCGGGGTCGACACGTCGAATGCGGATCTGCTGTTGGCCCAGGTCGACTTCAATCGGATCGTCTCGGTCCTGCAGGGGTTGGCGACCAGTCTGTCGTCCACCGGCACGATCATCTTCATCCTCGTCATGGCGCTCGCCTTCCTGCTCGTGGACTCCACCACGATGGACGGTCGGCTGTCGCAGTTGCGGCGCTATCAGCCGTACCTGGCCGCGGCCATGGGGGACTTCGCCTCCCGGGTGCGGCGCTACTGGCTGGTGAACACGCTGTTCGGCCTCATCGTGGCCGTGCTCGACACGATCGTGCTGATGGCCCTCGGCGTGCCGCTGCCGTTCGTGTGGGGGTTGTTCTCCTGGGTGACGAACTACATCCCCAACGTCGGCTTCATCGTCGGCGTGATTCCACCCGCCATTCTCGCGCTGTTGGTCGGTGGGCCGGTCGAGGCGCTGATCGTGATCATCGCCTACTCGGTGCTGAACTTCGTCATCCAGGCGATCATCCAGCCCAAGTACACCGGCGACGCGGTGGGCCTCAACACCACGGTGACGTTCGTCTCCCTGGTGTTCTGGACCGCCGTGGTGGGCCCGCTGGGGTCGATCCTCGCGGTGCCGCTGACGCTGTTCAGCAAGTCACTGCTGATCGACTCCAGTCCGCGACTGCAGTGGGTGAACATCTTCCTGCGGTCGAAGGACGCCGAGGAGCCGCCGGTACGACCGCACTGGCCACAGGTGCCCCACATGGCATCGTTCCCACGGTGGATTCCGTGGTCGGACGAGTCGAAGGGGTCCTCGCCGGACCACGCCGAGCCGGCCGGCACCCCGGCCGACGCCCCGTCCGGGTCCCCGTCGGGACAAGGTCAACGGGAGGATCCCTCCGCCGAGGGGTGAGGGATCCCCCCGTTGACGACTACTTGTCCCCGGGCTTGTCGTCCCCGACGATGGCGTCGCGGATCCGGTCGAGGACCGAGCCTTCGCGGAACTCCCCGCGCGGCACGTAGTTCGGGTCGTTCGCCCGGCGCTGGTCCTCGGCTGCGGCGTTCTCCTTGTGCTTCTTGATGGCGCGCCAGGCGACGAACCCGACCACGATCGGGATCAGGATCTTGAGCAGCCTGCCGGTCTTGTCCTTGTCCAGGCCCGCCTCGCGCCGGACGTCGTCGGCCGCCTTGTCGTACTCCTCGCCCACCCCGGCACGTGCTGCGTCGGCATTCTGGGCGGCCTCGTCCACATTGATCCGGTCGCGGCCGAACAGCCCGGTCAGCGCGTCCAGTCCCGGCAGGGAGGCGGCGGCCGTACCGGTATTGTCGTTCTGTGCCCCTCGCAGCAGCGCCGGTAGGGCGGCGCGCACGGCCTTCTCGGCGGTCTGTGGGTCGACGCCGATCGTACGGGCGACCTGATCGAGGGGGATGCGGGTGAGAATCTCGTCGACAGTGCTCATGTTCACTCCTGGTGACTGGGTCCCTGTGCATGGACGTGGCACCACGGTATCCATCGAGCGGGGTCACCGCCGAGCCGCCGGATGACGTCTGCCCAGACATCTTCGGTGATCCGTTCGTGACCCTTCCATAACTTGCAGCAATGGTTCCCATCTCATAGGATTATCCGCAGATGTCCGGCGGCTGTCCGTCAGCCACGGCCGGCGTCGTTCGCGAAGAGTGCCGACAAGGAGAAATGTTGATGTCCGTCAAGAGGTTGGTGGCCGGAGTGGCCGTGCTGCTGGTTGCGCTGACGTCCGCCTGCTCGTCCGGTTCGGCAACCCCGGCGGCCGGCGACAGCGCGTCGAGCAAGCCGGTGAAGATCGGTGTCGCCGACGGCGCCGAGCCGTACTGGCAGGTCTACAAGCAGAAGGCGAAGGACGAGGGGATCGACGTCGAGTTCGTCAACTTCGGCGACTACAACCAGCCCAATCCGGCGCTGTCCCAGGGCCAGTTGGACCTCAACGAGTTCCAGCACCTGCAGTACCTGGCGCAGTACAACGTCGAGAACAACGACACGCTGACGCCGATCGGGGCGACGGCCGTCTATCCGCTGCCGCTGTACTCCAGCAAGCACAAGTCGCCGGAGGAGATCCCGGCCGACGGCAAGGTCGCCATCCCGAACGATCCGACCAATCAGGCGCGCGCCCTGCTGGTGCTGCAGTCCGCCGGGCTGATCACCCTGAAGGACGGTGGTACCTCGCTGTCCACCCCGGCCGAGATCACCGACGCCAAGGTCACCGTGGTCCCGATCGACGCGAGCCAGACCGCGCAGAACCTGCCCAGCGTCGAGGCCGCGGTGGAGAACAACAACTACGCAACCGCCGCGAAGTTGACCAAGGACAACATCATCTACGCCGACGACGTCAACGCCGATCAGTACAAGCCGTACATCAACGCGTTCGTGTCCCGCGCGGCGGACAAGGACAACCCGACCTACCGCAAGCTGGCCGACCTCTACCACGATCCCGAGGTCGAGGCGGCGATCCGCAAGGATCTCGGCGACGATGGTGTGTTCAAGACCAATACGCCGGAGGACCTGCAGGCCACGCTCACGGAGATCCAGAACAACATCTCCGCCGCGGGCAAGTGATCGATGGCCCCGGTCGCTGAACCTGTCGCCGGTGGCGCCGCTGGACCGCACGCGGGACGCGGGGACGATGCGGTGATCCGCTTCGTCCATGCCACCAAGCGATTCCCGGGGGGGACGGTTGCCGTCGACGACGTCAGTTTCGACGTCGTCGGCGGCTCCGTCACGGGTGTCATCGGATACTCCGGAGCCGGCAAGAGCACCCTGGTCCGGCTCATCAATGCGCTCGAAGGTGCCGACGAGGGACACGTCTACGTCCATGGCCGCGACGTCACCGCCCTCAGCGAGGCGGACCTGCGCAGGGTCCGCGCCGACGTCGGCATGATCTTCCAGCAGTTCAACCTGTTCAGCTCCCGTACGGTGGCCGGCAACGTCGGCTACCCGCTGCGGCTGGCGCGGGTGCCGAAGGCGGAGCGCAATGCCCGGATCGAGGAGTTGCTGAGGTTCGTCGGACTGGCCGACCTGTCCCGGCGCTACCCGTCCCAGCTCTCCGGCGGCCAGAAGCAGCGCGTCGGCATCGCCCGGGCCCTGGCCACCCGGCCGAGCATCCTGCTGGCCGACGAGGCCACCAGCGCCCTCGATCCGGAGACCACCCAGGACGTGCTCGCCCTGCTCCGGCAGATCAACGAGCGTCTCGGCACGACCATCGTCGTCATCACCCACGAGCCCGAGGTGGTCAAGTCCATCTGTGACCGGGTGCTGGTGATGGAGAACGGCCACATCATCGAGCAGGGTGACGTCTACCAGGTCTTCGCCAACCCCCGGCACGAGGCGGCGAAGGGCTTCGTGCACAGTGCCCTGCGAGACCTGCCCGACGCCGAGACGTTGGAACGGCTGCGCGGTCGCCATCCCGGCCGGCTGGTCACCGTCAAGGTGGTCGAGAACAACGGTGACGGCTCGTCACTCGGTACGATCTTCGATCTGCTGCAGAACTCGCCCGTACGGGCGCGGGTCGTCCACGGCGGGATCCAGGAGGTCGCCCGTCGACCGTTCGGATCGCTGACGTACGAGTTCGTCGGGTCGGACGCCGACGTGGCGGACCTGCTGGCGCGGCTGCGGGAGCGGACCGAGATCATCGACCACGGACGGGAGAACGCCTGATGGACTGGGAACTGCTCGGCCCCACCTTCATCACCGCGCTGATCCAGACCTTGGTGATGGTGCTGATCACCGTCGTCATCGGTGGCCTGCTGGGCCTGATCGTCGGGGTGGGCCTGTACGTCACCCGGCGCGGGAACCTGTATTCCCAGCCGGCGGTGTACTGGATCCTCAACGTGCTGGTCAACATCGTCCGACCGATCCCGTTCGTCATCTTCATCACCGCGGTCGGCCCGCTGACCCTCCTGGTCGTCGGGACGACGATCGGGACCCCGGCCGCGGTCTTCCCGATGGCCTTCATGGCGACGTTCGCCATCGCTCGGGTCGTCGAGCAGAACCTGGTCACGGTCGACCCCGGGGTGATCGAGGCGGCGCGGGCGATGGGGGCCGGCCGGCTGCGGATCATCTGGAGTGTGCTGGTGCCGGAGGCGCTCGGCCCGCTCATCCTCGGCTACACCTTCATGTTCATCGGCATCGTCGACATGTCGGCCATGGCCGGCGTGATCGGCGGTGGCGGCCTCGGTGACTTCGCCATCACCTACGGCTACCAGCAGTACAACTGGGCTGTCACCTGGATCACCGTTGCGGTCATCATCGTCATCGTCCAGCTGGCGCAGGTGCTGGGCAACTGGGGAGCGCGGAAGGTGCTCCGGCGGTAGTTGGATGCCGGGTCCCCCTGACCGGGGGACCCGGGGCGGTCTCAGATGGTCTCCGGCACCGGCCGGCCGGGGTACAGGCGCCGATACAGCCGGGCGTACTGCCGGCGGCCGACCAGTCGATAGAGCCAGCGGATCGGTACCGGGATGACCGCGACGAACTCCCTGCGATCCTCGGGCGACGCGTTGGCCAGCAGCATCCCGAGCTGGGGGAGCAGGCGACTCTTCGGGATGGCCGCGGTGCCGTGGTCGGCCAGCGACTGCCATTCCTCCTCGGTGATCACCTTCTCCGCGACCGGCACGATCTCGACGACCTCGCGGCGCAGGTGGATGCGCAGCACCGCGGCCATCTCCTCGTACGCTCCGGCCAGCCGTCCGCCGAGGGAGGGGTCGGCAGTGGTGCGCCAGTCGGCCAGCAGCGGGGTTGCGCGCTCCAGCAGCGCGGCCACCCGGGCGTGTTGTTCGCGCATCTGACCCACGTGCAGGGCACAGGCCGGCGCCCGCTGTTCGAGCTTGTCCCAGAGGAGTTCGTCCTCGCCCTCGTGGTGGACGTGGAGGGTGGCGTCGAGATCGGCGAGGACCTGACCGACGAACCCGCTGTGCTGCGTGTCGCCGGCCGGGGTCGAACGGATCCAGCCCGGCGCCTCGGTGTAGGCCCACAGGAAGGCGTTGTGCAGCACCCGCATGTCGCGGCCGTTGCACAGGCGAGGCCCGGCCGGGACCGGGGGCGGGGTTTCGCCCGGGGCGGACTCGTACGTGATGGACATCGGTCGACCTCCGGGTCGGGGGGCACCTGGCGTGCGCCAAGGCGAGCATACGGTGATCTGCATCACATGTACAGGGGCGGGACGGGTGGCGTTGGCCCGGGTGGCGTTGGCCCTGGTGGCGTTGGCCCGGGTGGCGTTGGCCCTGGTGGCGTTGGCCCTGGTGGCGTTGGCCCTGGTGGCCAGAAGCCACACCTTGTTTCATGAGCCACAAGTCGACTTGTGGCTCATGAAACAAGGTGTGGCCGCTGGCCGGTGAGCACCCGGCGACCGCCAGGTGAGCGCCCGGTGAGCACCCGGCAGCGCGCCGTTGGCTCAGTTGCTGCGCCGCATCCCGCGGATGCCGACGATCAGACCGACCGTCGCCAGCGCCATTGCGGACAGGATGCCCCAGGCGACCACCGGGTCGGTGAGCTCTCCGCTGATCGCCGCTCGCTCGGCGCGGGTCACCCAGTTGATCGGGTTGAACGCGGCGACGAGCCGCATCCACCCCGGCCCGGCGTCGAGCGGCAGAAGCATCCCGGAGAGGATGAGCAGCGGGAAGATCAACGACTGCTGGACGGCCCAGAAGACCCAGTCGCGCCCCTTGGTGGCCAGGGCCAGGGCGTAGGACAGTGAACCCAGGCCGACGCCGAAGACGGTCAGCACGAGCAGGCCCAGGACCAACCCGCCCGGGTGCGGCCGGAAACCGAAAGGCATCGAGACCAGCACGATGATGAGCGACTGGGCCAGGATCGGCACGATCTCCTTGAGGGCCCGGCCGACCAGCAGCGCCGGTCGCGACAGGGGCGCGACGAGGGTGCGTTCGTGGGAGCCGGTCATCATCTCGTACTGCAGGTTGGAGCCGACGGTGCCGGTGCCGAACAGCACGATCATCACCAGTACACCGGGTACGAACCACTGCAGCACCTGTCCGGCCGGCTGGTCCGAGCCGCCGATGAGCAACGGGGCGTACAGACCGAGGAAGACCAGCGGCTGCACGAGCCCGAAGGTGACGGAGAACGGGTCCCGCAGCACCGGGCGCAGTTCCCGGACCATCACGTGCCAGGTGTCCCGGACAGGAGTGGGGCGGAGGTCAGTGTCGGCGGGTGCGGTGTCGGTGCTCATCGGTAGGCTCCTTCGGTGGCCGGGTCAGTGGCGGCGGCGGGTTCGGACGGGTCGCTCCCGGAGGTGCCGCTCTCGGAGGTGCCGCTCTCCCCACCGGCCCCGTCCCCGTGGTCGGATTCCCGCAGCGTCCGACCAGTCAGGGCGAGGAAGACGTCGTCGAGGGTCGGCGGCACGCCGGTGGCACTGACCGCGTGCAGGCCGGCCTCGTCGAGGGTGCGCAGAGCCTGCGGGAGCAGCCGGCTGCCGTCGGGGCGGGTGACGGTGATCGATGCCTCCCCGGTACGGCCCACGGCCTCCCCGGTGGGCCCGCCGCCCCCGACGAGCCGGGCCAGGACATCCGCGGCCCGATCGGCCTCCGCGGTCGACGGCAGTTCGATCGTCAGGGTGTCGCCGGCAAGTTCGGACTTCAGCCGGGCCGCGGTGTCGTCGGCGACCACCCGGCCGCGGTCCATCACCATTACCCGTTCGGCCCAGCGGTCCGCCTCCTCCAGGTAGTGGGTGGTGAGGAAGATCGTCGTGCCGTGCTCACTGCGCAGGTCGAGGATGTGCTGCCACAGATTGGCGCGGCTCTGCGGGTCGAGCCCGGTGGAGGGCTCGTCGAGGAACAGCAGCGGTGGCGCATGCATCAGGCCGAGAGCGACGTCGAGGCGCCGCTTCTGGCCACCGGAAAGCTTCTGGACGGTACGAGTGGCGAACGGGGCCAGGTCGAGGGACTCGATGAGATCGTCGGCCCGCCGCCGGGACGCCGCCGGCGACATGCCGTGGAAGGCGCCCTGGGCGAGCAGCTCGTCGCGCGCCCGCTGGGCATAGCTGCCGCTGGTGAGCTGGCCGACGTAGCCGATCCGGGCCCGTACGGCCGCCGCCTCGCGCCGGATGTCGTGGCCGGCCACCCGGGCATCGCCGGCGGTCGGCTCGATCAGGGTGGTGAGCATGCGCAGGCTGGTGGACTTGCCTGCGCCGTTGGGCCCGAGGAAGGCGACCAACTCTCCGGGCGCCACCGCGAAGCTGAGATCGCTGACCGCCTCGACGGTTCGCCGGCCGACGGTGAAGTGCTTGGTGAGGCCGCGCGCCTCGATGATGGGTTCTGCCATGTCCCCACGCTAGGGTTCGACCCGGACAGATCATGTCCGCTTTCCCGAGCAAAATGGGGACATGTCGGACACCACCTCACGGGCGCTCGCCCTGCTCAACCTCCTCCAGACGCACCGGCACTGGACCGGCGCCGAGCTGGCCGGGCGGCTCCAGGTCACCGAGCGGACCGTACGCCGCGACATCGATCGGCTGCGCGAACTGGGCTACCGGATCGAGTCCGCCCCGGGCACCGCCGGGGGCTACCGCCTGGAGGCCGGTGCCGCCCTGCCGCCGCTGCTGCTCACCGACGACGAGGCGGTCGCGCTGGCCATCGGATTGCGCCTGGTCGCCTCCCAGCGCCTGGTGTCCGGGTCGGAGGACACCATCACCGCCCTGGCCAAACTCGAGCAGGTCCTGCCCGCGCCGCTGCGGCGTCGGGTCAACGCGCTCAGCGCCGCCGTACGTCCCGCCGGGGCCGGTGGGGGCGCGGGGGACCGGCGGGATCGAGGACCGGCCGTGTCCGGCGACGTCCTGGGAGACCTCGCCCTCGCCTGCCGCGACCACGAGCGGATCAGGTTCACCTACCAGTCGGCCTCCGGTGAGGTGACCCGCCGTCGGGTCGAACCGCAGGCACTCGTCCCGACCGGGCGGACCTGGTACCTGCTCGCCTGGGACCGCGACCGCGACGACTGGCGGACGTTCCGGATCGACCGGCTGCGCGATGTCGAGCACACCACCGTGCTGTTCCCGGCGAGGCAGATGAGCGCCGAGGAGGTCCGCGAACGCGTCGCCTCCGCGCGGTCGGGCCGATGGGCGGCCACTCCGACCGACGCCGTGCTGGCTATGCCGCTGGAGCGGATGCGGGCCTACTTCGGGCCCTGGGCGCGGGGCGCTACCGCCGAGGACGACGACCACACCCGCTGGCCGGTCGCCGGCTGGGACGTCCGCGAGACGATGGCCGCGCTGGCGTGGATCCCCGAAGGCGTGGAGTACGTTACCGATCTGGCCGAACCGGGCCGCACCCAGTTGCGCGAAATCATCACCCGGATGCTGCGGGCGCTGGCGGCAGATCCACCGGTCGGTCGGGGTGCCGCCGCTCGGTAGCCCACGCCCCGCGTCGGTGTGCCGCGGCGGACCGCGGTCAGGATGGCCCCCCGGTGACGGAGTGGATGATCGCCGTCTTGGGGTAGTCGTCGCTCGACCGCCGATCGGTGCCGGGGAACTCGAACAGATCGATCATCAGCTGCAGCTCGTAGCCGAGGTGCTGGCCGGTGGCCAGCACGGGCTGCCCGTCCACCGAGAACTCCGCGCCCGAGGCCGACCACCGCAGCGCATAGGTGTGTGGCCCGGTGGCATCGATCGGGAGTTCGACGTCGAGGATCTCGTCGACCAGGCGCGGATCGTGGTGGGCCTTCACCCCGACCCGGACGATGCTGTGAGCGGGCCCGACCCGGTCGCCGAAGACCTCGGCCAGGCAGAGCTCGCCCGAGTCCGCGGGATCGGACGCCTCGAGACCGACCAGCCAGATGCCGAGCATGCACGCCGGGTCGGCGGCGGCGCTCGCCCGTACGGCGACGTGGCCGGCCGTCGGTGTCCAGAGTCGTCGCAACGGTTGTTCGGTCACCACGTGCAGCCCGTCGGTCCGGTGCCGGTGCGTCCCGCGGTCCGAACCGGGCGGGCCGGAGAACAGTCCGGTCTGGATGTTGCTCACCCGCATCGGACCGTCGGCCTCCCGCCAGGCCGGCTGGTCGGCGTCGATACGCAGCCGCAGGCCACCCGGGGCCGAGCCGTCGGGGACGAGGTCGTAGCGCGCGGCCGACCGTTGCGGCACCGTCCACTGCGGTAGGTAGTGCGCCACCCACCGCCGCGGGTCGAGCACGGGCCCGGTGAAGTCGTCGTGGATGTCGCCGGCGTCCATGCCCACCAGTGTGCTACCGGTCGCTCCCGGCGAACAGTTGCTGCAGGACCCGGACGACCCCGTGGTCGGTGTTCGCCGGCGCCAGGTAGCGTGCCCGCTCCCGGACCAGTGGGTGGGCACCGGCCACCGCGAAGGACCAGGCGGCGGCATCCAGCATGGTCAGGTCGTTGAGGTAGTCGCCGAACGCCACGGTCTGGTCGGGCCCGACGCCCAACTCGGCCTGGAGCCTCTCGACCGCGTCGCCCTTGCTCACCCGGGGTGCCATCACGTCGGTCCAGTGTTCGCCGGAGACCACCACCTGGGCCTCGCCCGGCGCCCGGCCGGGCTCGCCGAGCACCGCCTCCAGTGCCGGGGCCACCACCTCGGCGGCGTTGCCGAAGTCGAACACCGCCACCTTGAGGATCTCGTCGTCGGCGGCGGTCAGGTCGGTCACCCGCTCCAGCGCCGCATAGTAGGGCTCACTGTGGGCGAGGAAGGCCGGGTCGGTCCGTTCCACGTACGCCGACCGCTTGCCGCACAGCACGGTGCCGACGTCCCGCCCGTCGGCAGCGACCCGACGGGCCGCCTCGACCATCGCCATCGCCATGCGACGATCCAGCGGGGTCGAGGCGAGTTCGTGACCGTCGCGCACGACGTAGGCGCCGTTCTCGGCGATCACCGTCATCCCGTCCAGGTCGCCGGTGAAGGTCCGGGCCAGGGTCGCGTACTGACGTCCGCTGGCGGGGACGAAGACGATCCCGCGGTGGTGCATGAGGTCGAGCAGGGGCCAGAAGTCGGCCGGGACGCGCTTGTCCGCGTCGAGCAGGGTGCCGTCCATGTCGGTCACCACAAGTCGGACGTCGTCGGGAGAGGGCAGCTCGAAGGGCAGCTCGGTCACGCGACGATCCTTGCACGGGGGGTCGACGGGCGGGTGGGGGCCCGCCCGTCGACCGCCGGAGTCAGGCCTGGGACAGCCGGGCGACCTCGTCGGTGCTCAGGGTGAGGTCAACCGCGTGCAGGGAGTCCACGACGTGCTCGGGACGGCTCGAGCCGGGGATCGGGATGACCACCGGGGCGAGGGCCAGCTCCCAGGCGAGCGCGACCTGCTGCGGGCTCACTCCGTGGTCGGCCGCCACTGCCTCGAAGGCCGAGCCGGCTCCGCCGAGGGTGGCCGCCTTGCCGATCCCGCCCAGCGGGCTCCACGGCAGGAACGCGAGTCCGAGCTCGGCGCACAGCTCCAGCTCGGGCAGGCTGGACCGGAAGCGGGGGGAGAACTGGTTCTGCACCGATACCAGCCGGCCACCGAGCACCTGCTGGGCGAGCCGGATCTGGTCGGGGTTGGCGTTGGAGATGCCCGCCATCCGGATCACGCCCTCGTCGAGCAGTTCGGCCAGCGCGCCGACCGACTCCTCGTACGGGACGGCGGGGTCGGGCCGGTGGAACTGGTAGAGGCCGATCGCCTCCACCCCGAGGCGCCGGGCGGATGCCTTGGCGGCCTCCTTCAGATAGGCGGGATCGCCGTTCACCGCCCACGGTCCGGGCTGGGGGCGCAGGTGGCCGCCCTTGGTGGCCACCAGGACCTGGGAGGTGTCCCCGCCCCAGCTCCGTAGGGCTTCGGCGATGAGCAGCTCGTTGTGGCCGACCTCGTCGGGGTGGGCCGCCAGGTGGTAGGAGTCGGCGGTGTCGATCAGCCGGACCCCGGCCTCCAGAGCGGCATGGATGGTCGCGATGGAACGAGAGCGGTCGGGCCGTCCCTCGATCGACATCGGCATTCCGCCGAGTCCGATCGCACTGACCTGGACGTTGCCGATGGCGCGGTACTGCACAGTGAACTCCTTAGTTCGTCGTCTGCCCATCAGCCTAGTGCCGGGGTCGTTCACCGTCGTCGCGCCGCGGGCCGGACACCCGCAGCACCGGGGCGACCCGGCACCGGGCGACGGGGCGCACCCGTTCAGCTGAGCATGCCGCCGTCGATGCGGTACTGCGAGCCGGTGATGAACGACGACGCGTCGGAGGCGAGGAAGAGCACGAGGTCGGCGATGTCGTCCGACTCGGCGTACCGGCCCAGCGGGATGGCCGCAGTCATCTCGTTGCGGGCCCGCTCGGCGTCCGGCGGGTTCGCGCCGGCCTCCAGCGACCGCATCATCCGGGTGTTGACCGGGGAGGGGTGGATGGAGTTCACCCGGACGTGGTGCGCGGCGGCCTCCCAGGCGGCGATCCGGGTCATCCCGGTGATGGCGAACTTCGAGGTCACGTACGGCGAGATCGGCAGTGGACCGGCCGCCAGGCCGGCGATCGAGGAGGAGTTGATGACCGACCCGGACTCCTGCCGATACATCACCGGTAGCACGTGGTGCATCCCGAGCCAGGTGCCGCGGACGTTGACCGCGATCACCCGGTCGAAGTCCTCCACCGTCTGATCGACGATCGGGGCGACCTTGCCCTCGATCCCGGCGTTGTTGAAGAACACGTCGATCCGCCCGAAGGTCTCGACCGTCGTGTCGACGTACCGGCGGACGTCCGCGTCGGAACTGACGTCGGCCGTGACGGTGATCAGCCGGTCGGGGCCGGCCCCCAGCCGTGCGGCGGTGGCGGCCAGGGCGTCCGCCGAGATGTCCACGATGGCCACCCGGGCGCCCTCGTCGAGGAACGCCCGCGCGGTCGCGGCCCCCAGCCCGGCGGCCCCGCCGGTGATGAGCGCCACGCGATCCTTCAGCTCCGGGTACGGCATGATGTCGGCCTCCTCCTTGAGGCGGGCTGCGCGCGGCGCCGCGGATCGGCGCCGGGTGATGCGCATGCGACCGTCCACTACCCAGGCTAGGAGGTCGGGCCGGTGGTCGTGACGAGTTTGTCCCCATCGTGATAGGCGGAGAACATCATCGGCGAGTTGTGCGCCAGCACCACCCGACCGGTGGCGTCGATCGCGATGAGGCCACCCTCGGCGCCGCGCTCGGTGAGCTTGGCCGCGACGGTGTCCTCGACGGCCGTACGCAGATCCACGCCCCCGTACGCCATCCGGGCCGCCACGTCGTGCGCGACGACCCCGCGGACGAAGGCCTCGCCCTCGCCGGTGCAGGACAGGCCGACCACGCCGTCGGCGGCGAAGGTGCCGGCGCCGACGATCGGCGTGTCGCCGATCCGCCCGTCCCACTGGCCGGCGATCCCTCCGGTGGAGGTCGCCGCTGCGATCCGTCCCGTACGGTCCCGGGCGACGGCACCCACCGTCCCGTGCCGGGCCGGTTCGGCCTGCGCAGCGAGGATGGCGTCGAGTTGGGTGCGGCGGGCATCGGTGACGAAGTACGAGGGGTCCGCGGTCGCCAGGCCCCAGGCGGAGACGGTCGCCTCGTCGGGGGAGACGAGCAGGACGTGGGGGGTGCGTTCCATCACCGCGCGGGCGGCGAGCACCGGGTTGCGGGCGCGGTGGGAGGCGGCGACCGCGCCGGAGTCGCCGGTGCCGGTCATCACGCAGGCGTCGTGTTCGGCCCGGCCCTCGGCGGTGAGGGCGGCCCCGCGGCCGGCGTTGAACAACGGGTTGTCCTCCAGGACCGTCACAGCGGCGCAGACCGCGTCGAGCGCGGCGCCCCCGGCGGCGAGGACCTCCTCCCCGGCTCCGTACGCCGCGGCCAGGCCGGCCGCGTACTGGTCGGGGCCGACGGCGGGAAGCTCGGGGACATGCCCACCGGCTCCACCGTGGACCACCAGTGCCCAGCCGCGGTTGTCGGCGGGCAGATCGACGGTATGGACCCGGGGAGCGGTGCGGCCTGTCACAGCGCGACACTATCGCGGTGGATCCGCCGGACGGCCCCCGATCCGGTGTCTGTGTGGTTGACTCGTGGTATGGGTATCCGCCATCACCCGCACCGTCGATCGTCCTGGCTCAGCATCGCGTCGAGCGATTCGGCGCTGAGCATCGGCTCCAAGAACTCCTTCGCCTCGGTCGGGTCGGTGGGCTCGGCCTTCTCGATCGGCTCGATCGGGTCGTTCGGCAGCATCCTGTCGGTCAACTCGTTCCTGTCCGCCCTGTCCATCGGGTCGGGCCTGTCGGCGCTGTCGCTGATGGCCTGGCGCAAGGTCCGCCGGTCCGGACTGCCGACACGGAGCGGCCGGTCCGGGCGGGTCAGAGGATGAGCCACCCCGCCAGGCCGGCCACCAGCACGACCGCCCACGCCGGGGCCCGCCAGGTCGTCAGCGCCACGAAGGCCGCAACGGCGACGGCCAGCGCCCGTACGGACGTGACGCCCTCGGTGAAGACCGGGGAGTAGAGCGCGGCCGCGAGCAGGCCGACGACGCCGGCGTTGACACCGGCCAGGGCCCGACGGGCCGCCGGGACGTGCCTCAGGCGCGCCCAGAAGGGCAGTACCCCGACGACGAGCAGGGCCGCGGGGACGAAGACTGCGACCAGGGCCAGGGTCGCGCCGAGGACGCCGGACGGCGGCTCCGTGGCGACCGCGCCGAGGTAGGCCGCGAAGGTGAACAGCGGACCCGGGACGGCCTGGGCCGCTCCGTAGCCGGCGAGGAAGGCACTCTGGTCGACCAGACCGGTGCCGACGGTCTCGGCCTGCAGCAGCGGGAGGACGACGTGGCCGCCGCCGAAGACCAGCGCGCCGGCGCGATAGAACACGTCGATCAGCCGGACGGCGCCGCTGCCCGGGGCGGCGGGTCCGAGCAGGGCCGCCAGCAGGGGCAGGCCGGCCAGCCCGATCACAAAGAGGGCCAGGGAGCCGATCGCGGCCCATCGGGGAACGGGCACACCGGGCAGGTCCGGTTCGGGATCGACCTCGACGGCGGTCCGCAGCCAGGCCAGGCCGATCAGCGCGGTGGCGACGATGACGGCGACCTGGACGAGCGCCCCGGGGACGAGGAGCACCGCGATCATCGCCGCGACGGCGATCGTCGCCCGCGGCGCGTCGGGGGTCAGCGAGCGGGCCATGCCGAGCACGGCCTGGGCGACGACGGCCACGGCGGCGGCCTTCAGCCCCTGGAGCCAGCCGGCCTGGCCGACGTCACCGAGGACCGACACGCCGTACCCGAAGGCGACGAGCAGGGCCGCCGACGGCAGGGTGAACCCGACCCAGGCGGCGATCATGCCGCCGAATCCGGCGCGTTGCAGGCCGATGGCCATGCCGACCTGACTGGACGCCGGCCCGGGCAGGAACTGGCACAGCGCGACCAGATCGGCGTACGCCCGGTCGCCGAGCCACCTGCGGCGCTCGACGAAGGTGTCGCGGAAGTAGCCCAGGTGGGCCACCGGACCGCCGAACGAGGTGACGCCGAGGCGGAGGAAGACGAGCAGCACCTCGAGAACGGTGCCGGGGTGCCGGTCGGGAGTCGTGGGATCGGGAGTCGCCGGGTCGGGAGTCGCGGGGCCGAGCTGTGACGTGGTCATCGGGAGCATCTTGACCCGAACGCGATGGCTCAGTCAATATTGAGTCAATGGTTATTGAACGACATTCGGGTGAACGGCAGGAGGGCCCGGCCGACCTGGTCCGGCGCGCCGCCCGCCACGCCGTGCTCGGGGATCCGGTTCGGCTGCGCATCGTGGATCTGCTGACGCTGGGCGACCGTTCCCCCGGCGAGTTGCGCGGCGACCTGGGCATCGGGTCGAACCTGCTGGCCCACCACCTCGGCGTGCTCGCCGCCGCGGGGATGGTCGACCGGACCCGGTCCGAGGGGGACCACCGCCGCAGCTACGTCCGCCTGGTGCCCGGGGCGTTGGCCGGCCTGACGCCCGACCCCGGCCTGGTGGCCCGACGGATCGTCTTCGTGTGCACCGGCAACGCCGCCCGCTCTCCGCTGGCGGCGGCCCTGTGGGCGACGATCAGCCCGGTGCCGGTCACCTCGGGTGGGACGCACCCGGCCGAACGTACGTCGCCGTACGCCTTGGCCGTCGCGCGCCGGCACGGGCTGGGCCTCGGCGGACACGGGCCGCAGGACGTCCGCTCCCTGCTGGCCGAGGGGGATGTCGTGGTGACCCTGTGCGACCGGGCCCACGAGGAACTCGGGTCGCTCGGCGCCCTGCATTGGTCGGTGCCCAACCCGGGCCTGGTCGGCACCCCCGAGGCGTACGAGGCGGCCTTCGCTGTGATCGCCGAACGGGTGGGACGCTTCGCGCCGCGGGTCGCGGCGGTGTGAGGTAGGGGCGCCGTCCGTCAGGACCTCGTCACTCGCCGTGCTCGCGGAAGTGCCGCGGTCCCGCACCGAACGCCTGCGGCTCGACGACGGTGAAGTTGGCGTCGAGGAAGGCCAGGCTCGGCAGCACCTGCTGCCAGGCGTCGACCAGGACCGTGGTGACGATCCCGTCGCCGATCTGTTCGAACTCGGCGTCGTGGTAGCGGAAGGCCTCGACGACGGTGATCAGCGGCGCGGCGACGACCAGCACCACCCGTTGCCGGTCGCGGTTGGCGCCGCGGCGCAGGTGGTCCAGTGCCCAGCCGACCGGCAGGGGGCGGGCCTCGAAGATCTGCTCGTCCACCTGCAGCCGCGAGAGCCGGTCCAGCCGGAAGACCCGCCAGTCGCTCCGGTCGAGGTCCCAGCCCAGCAGATACCAGTGGAAGTCCAGGTGGACCTGGCGGTGCGGCTCCACGCGCCGCACCCCGGCTTGGCCCGAGGCCTTGACGTAGCCGAAGGTGACGGCAGCGCGTCGACCGATCGCCTCCGCCAGGGCTGTCATCGCCCCGACGTCGATGCCGGGTGCGGGCCGTACGGCAGTTTCCCGGCTCGTCCGCAGTGCGGTGACACGTGGCTGAAGCCGCTCGGGCAGCACCTGCCTGAGTTTGTCGAGTGCCCGGGCGGCGGCGGAGTCGACCGCACCGCCTCCGGATGCACCCGCGGCCAACTCGGTCAGGGCGACCACCGTGGCGACCGCCTCCTCGTCGTCGAACGCCACTGGTGGCATGGTCGAGCCGGCGACGAGCCGGTAGTACCCGCCCGGCCCCGTCCTCGTCTCCACCGGGTAGCCGATCGTACGCAGGCGGGCGATGTCGCGGCGCAGCGTCCGCGGCGGGATACCGAGCCGGGCGGCCAGTTCGTCGCCGTTGTAGGGACGGCCCGCCTGGAGCAGTGCCAGGAGTTCCAACATGCGTGCGGTGATGTCCGACATCAGGCCCCCCGTGCGAAGTTGTGGCCACATTCCGGCCACAGACCACGGTAGTGGTCCTGCGGCGCGGCGTCCGGAATCCCGGTCCGGACGTCCCGGCCCCCGGATCTGGGTCCGTGCCTTCCACTCGGAGCGTGCCGGTGGATTCTTCGTGGAGGACCCCGGACTATCCACCGATGTGACCAGCGGCAGTCGAGGCGGTGAGTGGCGGTCGGCTCCCGATCGAGTGGTCGATTGTCCTTCCGTTCCCCGAGGGTTCAGGATGTTCCCACCGGCACGTGGGAGGGACAGCATGGGGTGGCGATTTCACCGGACGGTCAAGGTGATTCCGGGGGTGCGGCTGAACCTGGGGAAGAAGTCGGCCTCCGTACGCGTCGGCGGCCGCGGTTTCGGGGTAACCGGGTCCACGACCGGTCGTACCACCGTGTCCGCTGGGATGCCGGGGACCGGCATCTCGTACAGCGAGTCCTTCGGGGGCGAGTCCTGGCCGACCGACTCATCTCGGCCGGCCGGCCGGCCGCGTCGGGCCGTAGAATCCGATCTCCCTCCGCACACCGCTTCCCTGCCGCCGGTGGCACCCGCCCCCGGGCGGGGACAGACATCCGGCGGGCGTCGTCCGGGCTGGAGATGGCTGGTCCTGGTAGCAGCCGTGCTCGCGATGGCGGTTGGATTCGTCTGGGGTGGATTCGCGGCCCTGCTCGTGGGCGGGCTGGGTGTCTTCCTGTGGGGGCTGATCCGGTGGCGTCGGCTCGGCTGGCCTGTGGTCGCCGCCGGAGTCGCGCTGATGGTCGGCGGAATCGACGCGGCGACGGCCGGTCCGGTCGCCCCGGTGACTCCGGCGCTGATGCCGGCCCAACTGGTCGCCTCGCCGGTGGCGTCGGCGACGCCCGTGCCCGCCGAGACCGTCACGGTCACGGCCACCCCGGCTCCTGCCCCGACGATCACGGTGAGTGCGACGCCGACCCCGGGTCCGACGATCACCGTCACCGCCACGCCCCGACCGGCCCCCACGGTGACCGTCACCGCGACGGCGAAGGCGACTTCGGCGGGTGGATCGGCCACGAAGAAGAAGTCCGACACATCCGGCACGAAGAAGAAGTCGACCGGCTCCGGCACGAAGAAGAAGTCCTCCGCGTCGAAGCAGACGTCCGTGACGTACGCCAACTGTGCCGCGGTAAGGGCCGCCGGCGCGGCACCGCTCTACCAGGGATCGCCCGGCTACAGTCGCAAGCTCGATCGCAACAACAACGGGGTCGCCTGCGAGACCCGCTGACCTGCTGTCGGGCGGGCACGGTTCCGCACGGCCGATCTGCGACAGGTTCGGAACCGTCCCCAGGACCCCCACGGGGAGATCGTCACCGAGACGGTAGCCCGGCCGGCGCGGTCGCGAACCGGTTCGGATCCAGGAACCCGATCGGGGTGTACGGCTCCTCGCCGACGACCAGCCGAGCGATGAGCTCCCCCAGCCCCGCGGCGTGCTTGGCGCCGTGCCCGGAGTCACCGCCGGCGACGACGATCCGTGGGTCGGAGATCAGCGGTCCCACGAGGAACTGGCCGTCGGGGGAGTTCGTGACCATGCACGGGATGACCTTGGCCGGCTGCGGGTCGAGGCCGGGGAAGGCACGCTCCACCAGCCGGGACAGCGGGGCGATGTCGGTGTCCTGGTGGACGTAGCGGTCGACCTCGTCGGCGTCGGTGTCGCGGAAGAACCCGGCTTCGTCGCCGGGGCCGATCTTGATGTCGAAGCCTTCCGCGGAACCGTGTCCCCACAGGAGGGTCCCGTCGGGCAGCGCCCGGATGAAGCCGGGGAAGTGGGCCAGGTCGTACGCGCCGGTGGCGTCCTGCCGCGGCCGGAACCAGTACATCGGGGTCCGCCGCGGCTGCAGCGGAAGCTCCGGGACGTACTTCACCAGCCATGCGCCGAGGGCGAGGACGATCCGCCGGGCCAAGAAGTCGACGGTCGGGGTGCGCAGCCGGATCCGGTCGGTTCCCGGCTCGATCGCCGTGACCATGGTGTGCGGGTAGACGTCGGCGCCGAGCCGGCGGGCGGCCGCCACGTGGCCGCGGACGAACCGCTCCGGGTAGCAGATCCCGGCCTGAGGGTCGATCACGGCGACCTCGTCCCCGGCCAGTCCGCCGTACGTCGGGAAGCGGGCCGCCAGCTCCTCGTGGGAGAGGCGCTCCAGCGGGACGCCGGCGCTCCGCGCGGCGGCGATCGCGCCCGCCACCGGAGTGCTCGTGGGCGAGCCGACGCCGAGGAAACCGGTCTGGCGTACGTACACCTCGCCCGTTTCCTCGCCGAGCTCACGCCACAGTCGCAGGGAGGTCAGCGCGATCGGTGGCAGACCGGGATGCTCCTGGCAGGCGATCCGGAACAACCGGGTGGTCCCGTGCGTCGAGCCGAGCGGGTGGCCGATGCCGTAGCGCTCGATGCCGGCGACGTCGATGCCACGCGCGGCGAGCCGCCACAGTGCGGCGGACCCCCACGCGCCCAGTCCGACGACGATGGTGTCCCTCTCGATCTCGGTCATCGTGCGCTCCTCGTGATGGGGTGGAACGGGTCCTGGCCGTTGCGAACGTCCCTCCCCACCGTACGCAGCACGGCGGCCGAGTCCGGATTCCCCTCAGGCGACCCGCGCCGAGTGCACCTCGCTCTTCTCCAACTGCGCGCGGAGATCATCGGGCGCGAGGTTCGCCTGGCGGAACTCGCTGGTCAGGGGCAGCCGCAGATGCAGGTCGGTGCAGATGCACAGCTCCACCTGGGCGTGCTCGACCCGGAAGTCGAGGATGTGCCCGCCGTGACGCCGGGAGTCGTCGACATAGTGGGCGTGGCAGCCGGGAACGCCGATGCCCTGCTCGTACAGCGGGGTGCGGAATCCGACGACGGTCCCGCGGGTGTGCGCGAAACGCAGCATCGCATCCTCGTCGGTCGCCTGGGTCATCGGCCGGTAGGGCTTCTCCTGGCGGGTGACGGTGCGCGCGGTCATCCACTCGAACTCTCCGGTGATCCGCAGCGCGTACATGTAGTTGGGTGACTCGGTGAGCCGGTCGATGTACGTGCCGGCCTCGGCCCGGGTCACGTGCTCGGGCAACTCGGCGCGTACCGTCGGCACGAAGTTCGTTACCACGGCGTACGGGGAGTGGGCGTCCAGCGAGGGCAGCGTGACCGAGCCGTCGCCGCGCAACTGGTAGGCGCGCCCGTCGAGCACGACCATCTCGCCGTCCAGCGCGTTGAAGGTGCCGATGCCGAAGCTGCCGTGGCCGAGGATCTCGCCGACGGTCATCTCGTCCTCGTACACCCCGTCGAGCAGGGCGCTCATCAGGCTGGTCTGGAAGATCTCGTGGCGCCGTTGGGCGAAGTGCTGCGGTCGGGCCTGCGGGGCGGGATCGTGGGCGGTGCGTACGTCGGGGATGTCGGTGGACACGGTCACAGGAGTACCTCCGAGAGAAGGTCCCCGCCGAGGGCCCGCATGTTGTCGCGGTAGTCGACGGGAACGTCAATGATGGACGGCCCTGGTTCGGCGAGGGCCGCGGTCACGGTGGGAACGAGGTCACCGATCCGGGTGACCCGGTGCCCGTGGGCGCCGAAGGCCTCGGCGTAGCCCACGAGATCGTAGGAGCCCAGCCGCACGCCCGAGGTTCGCCCGTACTTCTGCAGCTGTTGGAATCCCACCATGTCGTACGTCCCGTCGTTGAACACCACGTGGGTGAACTGCGCGCCGAGACGGACGGCGGTCTCGAGTTCGGCCGCCGAGAACAGGAAGCCGCCGTCACCGGAGACCGACAGCACCGGCCGTCCGGGCCGGGCCATCGTCGCCGCGATCGCCCACGGCATGGCGACACCGAGGGTCTGCTGACCGTTGGAGAACAGCAGGCTGCGCGGCCGGTAGGTGCGGAAGTAGCGCGCCATGAACAGGTAGTGCGAGCCGACGTCACAGGTGACGATGGTGTCGTCGGGCGCCGCCCGGCGCAGCGCGGCGACCACGGCCACCGGATCCAGGCCGTACGTGTCGTCGTGGCCGGGATCGCCGGCGGAGGTGCGGGCGAGACGGTCCAGCTCGGTGTCCACGACCTCCCGGGCGCCCGGGTGGAGCCGCAGCCCGTCCAGCGGTCCGGCGAGTGCACCGAGGGTCGAGGCGATGTCGCCCACGAGTTCCAGGGCGGGCCGGTAGTGGTTGTCGATGTCGGCGGGGATCTCGTCGAGGTGGATGATCGTCCGGTCGCCGGTGGCGTTCCACCGCGACGGCTCGTACTCCACGAAGTCGTATCCGACCGCGAGGATGGCGTCGGCCCGGTCGAGGATCACGTCGCCGGGCTGGTTGCGGGCGAATCCGACCCGCCCCAGGTAGTGCGCCTCGAGGTCGTGGGAGATGATCCCGGCCGCCTGGAAGGTCTCCACCACCGGCAGGTCGCAGCGCCCGAGCAGCCGGTGCATCGCCTCGACCACCCGGTCGGCGCCGGCGCGGGTGCCGGCCAGGATCACCGGGAACTGGGCCCGACGCAGAAGCCGGGCGGCCCGGTCGACCATGCCGGCCGGTGCCGGGCCGAGCGGCGGGAGGGAGTGCGGCCGGGTGATGCGGACGTTGGTGTCGGCCAGCGACACGTCGTACGGCAGCACGACCGCGGTCGCTCCGCGGGGCTCGACCATGGCGGTGCGCAGCGCCGACGCCAGGGCCTCGGAGACGTTGTCGGCGGCCGTGACCTCGCAGGCGGACTTCGTCACGGCCGACAGCAGCCCGGCGGCGTCCATCGACTGGTGGGTGCGCTTGAGATGTTCACTGCGCTGAACCGAGCCGCAGATCGCCACCATGGGGTCCCCCTCGGTGGTGGCGGTGACCAGCCCGGTCACCAGGTTGCTCGTGCCGGGACCGCTGGTCACCAGGGCCACGCCGGGGACGCCGGTGAGGCGGCCGACCGCGGCGGCCATGAAAGCGGCATTCTGCTCGTTGCGGCAGGTGATCAACTCGGGCCCGCCGGGCTCACCGGCGATGTCGGCCAGCGCATCGAAGACCGGGTCGATCTTCGCCCCGGGAACGCCGAAGACCCAACGGATCCCGTACGCCCGCAGGGTCTCCACCAGCCGATCGGCCGCCCGGGTGCGGGGCGGCCGCGGCCGGTGGGCCGCTGGATCGAGCGCCCCGGAGGTCAACGTCGCCGTTGCGATGCTCGGTTCGGTGATCGTCATGGAGGGACTCCTCGGCGAGTGTGTGATGGGGGGTGGTGGGCAGGGCCGCCGTACCCGCCATCGGGGGAGCGTTGCGCACCTGGGAACACCACCATCATGGGTGCCTCCCGCCGTCGGAACCAGAGCCGATTGTCGATAGGATCCATCGCCAGAAGTGATGGATGATGGAGCGGTGGACATTCGACAACTCTCGGTCTTCGAGGCCGTGGCTCAGGAGATGAGTTTCACCCGCGCCGCTGAGCGGCTCATGCTCGCCCAGTCGGCGGTCTCGGCAACGATCCGGGAGCTCGAACGGGGACTCGGCGTCGATCTCTTCGACCGTTCGCATCGTCAGATACGACTGACCGGCGCCGGCGAGGCCCTGCTGCCCGAGGCCCGAGCCATCCTCGCCCGGGTCCGGGAGGCCGAGGACCGGGTGGGCCGGAGCCGCGGACAGCTCGGCGGCACGGTCACGATGGGTCTGATGACCGCGGTGAACCTCATCGACGTGCCGGCCCTGCTCGGCCGCTTCCACCGGGAGAACCCGGCGGTGACCCTCCGGCTGCGGGCGGCCCGGCTGGGCACCTCCGGGCTCATCGCCGAACTCGAACGCGGTCAACTCGACCTGGCGCTGCTCTCGATCGCCGGGGAGATGCCGACGACGCTCACCGGCGAGGTGATCGCCGCCTCCCCGTTCGTCCTGGTCGTGCCCGAGGACCACCGGCTGGCCGGACGGGCGTCGGTGGCGCTGGACGAACTGGAGGGCGAACGATTCGTCGACGTGCCGCAGGGGTACGGGTCGCGCCGGATCGTCGACGACGCCTTCGAGTACCGAGGCATCGAGCGTCGCGTGTTGATCGAGGTCGCCGAGATCGGTACGGCGGCCGCCTACGTGCCGCACGGGCTCGGCCTCGCCCTGGTGCCCGAGTTCGCCGCCGCCGGCCGGCGGGGCGTACGGATCGTCCGCCTCGACGACGAGTTGCCGCGGTTTCGCATCTGGTACGCGGTGGATCGGCGGCGCACCCCGCCGCCCGCGGCGGCGGCCCTCATCACGACGGTTCGGGCGATGGCGGCCGAGGGGTGGAAGTCACGCGGATGAGAGCGCTGCACCGGTATGGGGACGCACTGATCCGAGAACCGGGCCGGCGAAGGACCTACTCGCCGAAGTCGCCCTCGTAGCGCTCGTACAGCTCCTGCCAGCCGTACGCCAACGCCCGCCGGCCGGTCGGACGCTCCCGGGCCGTCCCGTCCTCGGCGGCGAGCCGGCCCAGACACACCTGCCACCCGGCCGCCATCGCGACGGAGGATCCGCGGTCGCCGGTGGTCTGTCTCAACTCCAGGACGGTGCCGGTCGCACCGGGTGTGAGGGTCCAGCTCAGCACGTCAGCGGCCCACCGGTGCACCAACCGGTGTGGTGGGTCGACCAGGAGGACCTCGGTGTCGACCGGGTCGTCGCCGGGATTCTCCCGGCTGGTCGCCGGCCCCGGTGCGGTGAGCGGGCGGTCCGGGACGATCGGCGACCAGCGTCCCAGCCGATCGGGCTCGGTGAGCATCCGCCACAGCCGCTCAGGAGGGTGCGCGAACCGGCGGCGCATCACCAGCGTCCAGGTGTTCCCCTCATGCTCGACCAGTGCCTCGACGGGTTGGTGTATTGCTGCGGCGATCGTCTCGTCGCGAGGTGGTTCGGTCATCGGTTCTCCTCGTCCAGCTCGTCGGCGAGGCGGTCGAGCCTCGCGCTCCACAGATCGACATAGGGCTCCAGCCACGCGATCACGTCGGGCAGCGGATGCTCGGTGAGCCGGTACACGCGGCGTCTGCCGGCCACCGAGGCCTCGACGACACCTGCCTCACGCAACACCCGCAGGTGCTTGGACACCAGGGGCTGCGGCAGCCGCAGTTCCTCCACGAGTGTGCCCACGTCGCGCTCGCCGCTGCGCAGCCGATCCACGATGGAGCGCCGCGTGGGCTCGGCGATCACAGTGAATCCGTCCACCCATCAAGGATGTCCGGTCGTTCATATGAATGTCAAGGCATTGCACGGAAGGCCGTGAACCCCACACGGTTGTGGTTTGCGTCACACGCGGCGTCACACGCCTGCTCGCGATGCTCGTCGACGTAGGGAACCATCCACCGAGAAGGAGCACCACCACCATGATCACCCTCGACATCAACCTCACCGCCGATCAAGCGCTGAAGGCCAAGCATCGCGCCCTGTGGGCACTGGGGGACTACCCCTCCGTCGCCCGCGAGGTCATCCCGGCGCTCGGGCCCGAACTCGTGGCCGCGGCGGGCATCCGGGCCGGACAGCGCGTGCTGGACGTCGCCGCGGGCGACGGCAACGCGGCCATTCCCGCCGCCCGGGCCGGCGCCCGGGTGACCGCCTCCGACCTCACCCCGGAACTGCTCGCCGCGGGACGTGTGCGCGCGGGCGACCTTCCGATCACCTGGGAGCCGGGTGACGCCGAGGCGCTGCCGTACGGTGACGCGACGTTCGACGCGACGATCTCGTCTGTGGGCGTGATGTTCGCGCCCCACCACCAGAGGGCCGCCGACGAGCTGCTGCGGGTCACCAGGTCCGGCGGCACGATCGCGCACGCGAGCTGGACCCCCGAGGGCTTCGTCGGGCAGATGTTCGCCACCATGAAGCCGTACGTGCCCACGCCGCCCCCCCGGGGTGCAGCCCGCGCCGCTGTGGGGCGACGAGTCCCACGTACGCCGACTGTTCGGCGAACGTGTGGCGGGCGCGGTCGCGGTCCGGCAGACGATCCGGGTCGACCGGTTCGCCACCGCCCAGGAGTTCGTCGACTTCTTCAAGGCCGCCTACGGTCCGACGATCGTGGCCTACCGCAGGATTGCCGACGAGCCCGACAAGATTGCCGCCCTCGACGCCGCGCTGGTCGACCTGGGTAGACGGCACGGTGCCGATACGGGGACCATGGCATGGGAGTACTTGCTGTTCACTGCCCGGAAGGTCTGATGTGACGACCCTCGTCCGTCTGCTGGGCCCGCCCGCCGTCGAGCGTGACGGTGGGCGGGTCCGTGGGCCGCGGGGGAGGAAGGCCTGGGGTTTGCTGGCGTTCGTGGCGCTGGCCGACCGTCCCCCCAGCCGGGAACGGTTGTGCGAGGTGTTGTTCGCCGAGGCGGAGGACCCGAGAGGCGCGCTGCGCTGGAACCTTGCCGAGTTGCGGCGCGCCCTGGCCGGGGATGTCGAGATCGGCGGGGGACCCGGTCACTCTTGTCCTCCACGAGGAGGCCACCCTCGACCTCGCCATGCTGGACGCCCCGCGGCCGGACGAGCTGGCCCTCGCGCCCCGGGGCGACCTGCTGGAGGGGCTCGACTTCGACGAATCCCCCGACTTCGACGCCTGGCTCGGACTGGAGCGGCAGCGGCTGGCGGCGGACTGCCGGGCCCTGACCCTGCGCTGGTCGGTGGAGCTGCTCGCGCGCGGCGAGCCCGACCGTGCCGTCGCCTTTGCCCGTCGCGCGGTCGAACTCGACTCGCTGAACGCCGACGCGCATACCGTGCTCGTCTCGGCTCTCGCCCGGTCGGGCGCCCATGACGCCGCCCAGGAGCAGGTTGCCCGGGCTCGCGACCTGTTCCGTCGCGGACTCGGGGTGGAGCCGCCGGCGTCGGTCTCGGCCGCGACCGTCGTCCCGACCGACGAACCGGCGCTCGGCAGCGCGGTCTCGCGATCCCTGTTGGAGGTTGCCGACTCGGCTCTGTCCGCCGGAGCTGCCGCGATCGGGATCGGTCAACTGCGCCGGGCCCTGGCCGCGGTGCCCAGGAGGGATACCGCGCTGGGTGCCCGGGCCCGTCTCAGGCTCGCCTCCGCCCGCATCCATCACCAGGGAGGGCGTGGAGTGGAGGTGGTGACCCTCCTGCACGAGGCCCTGAATGCGGCGGAACGCACCGGCGAGGCGAGCGTCGCGGCAGCCGCTGGTCGAGAACTCGGCTTCCTCGCGGTCCAGAACGGGCACCGCGCGGAAGCCGAGCACTGGCTCGGCATCGCCGAGGAACACCGACCCGACCGCCTCGAACGCTCCCGGATCTGGGGCGTACGGGGGATGAGCCTGAACGATGAGGGGCGGTACGGCGACGCACTGGAGATCTTCGAACGCGCCAGGGCGATCTGCCCGCCCGAGAATCCTCGCCAGGCGGCCTGGTGCGCTGCACTGGCGGGACGCACCCTCGTGCTGCAAGGCGACATGGCCCAGGCCCGCCACGTCCTGGAGCAGGCCCTGGCCGAGATGTACGCCGAACACTGGACCACCGTTCAGCCCCTGCCGGAGGCGATGCTCGCGGAAGCGGCCCTCACCCTCGGCGATGTCGAGCGCGCCCGGAACCTGCTCGAACACGCGTGGGTGACGGCCGCGGAGGCCGACGACCAGTGCTGGATCGCGGTCGTCGCCCATGGCCGGGCGCGACTCGCGAGTGTCACCGGTAGTGACGCGATGGCCTGGTGTGACCGTGGACTGTCGGCGGCACCCTGGTACCTGTTCTTCCGAGGGTGGCTGCTCGACCTTGCGGCCGAACTTGTCGACGAGCCGACGCAGGCGTTGGCGTACGCGGGTGAACTGGAGCGGCTCGCCGCCTCGGGCGGGATGCATGACCTGGCGCGTCGCGCCCTCGCCCACCGCGGGCGATGGAGTCGGGCGTAGGGCGGTTCAGGGGTGGCTCTGTCATGCCTCGCACCGTCAGGACGCTCCCGGTGAGGACGTAGCCCGCCACCAAGAACACGCCCGACAGGAGGGGCGTGCGGTCCGGAAGGCGACGGGGAGATCGCGTCGTGGACGCTGATCACCCCGGCAGGCTCTTGGTCGGAAAGATCGTTGATCTTTGCCCGCCGCTCCTCTGTGAGCTTCTCAGCGAACTCTGCCACGGTCGGGTTCACCCCCTCATAGATGAGTGGGATGCGGGTGCGCAGCCCCGCCAACGTGAACGCGTTCTTTTCGACGATACGGTAGTTCATGGTCGTGCTCCCTTCGATAGTGATGGTGAAGGTCAGCTTCGGCTGCGACCGGAGGACAGCGCCTGGCCGACGTGCGCCCTCGGGGCCGACACCATGGACAGCCCTGAACGCGCGTGAGAACGCATCAGCAGAGGCGTATCCAAACCGGACAGCGATATCCTGCAACGCCTCTTGTCCCGAAACGACCGACGCAGCAGCGAGCGTCATACGGCGCCGCCGCACATATTCCGAGAGCGACATGCCTGCCAAAGCGGAGAACATCCGCCGGAAATGGTACTCAGACATCAAGGCGATCTGGCTCGCGCGACGCACATCAACCTCGCCCACGAGCTGACGCTCCACTGACGCAATCGCCTCGTTCAGCCGCTCCATGCTGACCTTCCTTTCACCACGACACTATGGAAGCGCAAGGGCGTGTGTCCGATGATCCATGCGCGCGAATGTCGGGATTTCGGGCAACACACGCGCACAGGGCAACCACCAAGATTGAGTCGACGTGACCCACGGAACGGGTAAACAACGTCACGGCCTAGCGCCACCTGGCCTCCAGGAGAATCCACGTCTGCCAAGGGCGTTGTCGAATTCCGCTTCAACGTGTGATCAGGCGTTCCTGTGCGCGCTGCTGACGGCATCGGGATCGTCCCACTTGCTCTGCTCGGTCCGTGACTCCGGGACCGTCCCGCAGCACAGACGAAACGGGCTCTTCACAGAAGAGAGTGGATGAGGGGTCTGAAGCCGCCGGCGTCGAGTAGGCAGCGGGCGATGTAGTTGGCGAGGCTGCGGAAGCCTCTGGCGGTGCCGCGGAGGTGTTCCATCAGGCCGTTGAGTGCTTCGGTGGGGCCGTTGCTGGTGCCGGGGTGGTCAAAGAAGGCGAGGATGTCGTCACGTCGTCGGTGGAAGGTGCGACCCAGGGTGCGGATCTCCTCGAGCCCTGCCGGCAGCCCGGACTTGAGTGTGTCTATCAGGACGGTCATGATCTGTTTGCCCTCGACGGTAGTCGGCGCCCGGTAGGCGTCGATGACTCGCTGGTATGCCTCCCAGCTGACCGCGAACGGGGTGTGACAGTCCTCATCGAAGACGTTCAGCAGCCGGAACCACTGCTTCTTCGTCAGCAGCGCGGCGCGGGTCCGGGCGATCCGGCGGATGCCATAGAGCGGGTCCCCTGAGCGGCCGCGGTGGCCGAGGGTCTCTTGTTGGAGGCGTTGTCGGCAGCGGTCGAGTTTCTCCCCGGCCAAGGCCACGACGTGGAACGGGTCCATCACTGTGGTGACATCATCGATGGTCTCGACGGTGGCGGACTTGTAGCCGGTGAACCCATCCATCGCGACGATCTCGATGCCGTCGCGGAAGGCTTCGGACTGCAGCTGGAGCCACTGCTTCAGCGCTTGCTTGGAGCGGCCCTCCACGACTGCCAGGAGTCGGGATGTGCCGGTGTTGGTCCTTGTCGGGGTCAAGTCGATGACCACGGTCACGAACTTGTCACCGAAGCGGGTGTGGCGCCACACGTGCTCGTCGACCCCGACCGTGGTGACTCCGTCGAGTCGGGTGGGATCGTTGAACAGCAACTCGTCGGCGGCGGCGAGGATCGCGTCGCTGCAGGTGTTCCACGCGACCCCCAGGATCGCGGCGATCCTGGCGATCGAGAGCCGGTCGATCACGATGTGTTTCACCGCCAGCGTGACCGCGTCACGAGACAGCTTGCCCCTGGTCGGTGCCGCTGCGCGGACGTCGTGGCGCCATACCCGACCACATGGCCTGCACCGGTATCTGGGGACCAGGACCTGCAGGATCGTCGGTTTCCACCCGAAGGGCACATGCGCCAACTTCCGCACCACCGTGTCATGCCGGGCCCCGGGACCGGCGCATGTCGGGCACGGACTCGCCGGCGTCGTTGGCGTGCAGACCAGCACTGAGTGATCCGGATGCACGATCTGTTCGGTGACGGTGAGGCCGAGTCTGTCGAGTCGGCAGAACGAATCCAGACATGGTGGGGTAGCGTTTTGCATCAGGGCCCTTGGGTTCTTGGGTGGTGACTAGACACCTTCATCCAAGCAACCCAGGGCCCCCTCACATCACCGCGCCACGCCCAACATCCCAGCTATCGCCGACACCGTCGCCGGTTGACCACCCACCCTCATCTGTGAAGAGCCGACAATCCTATTCAATTCCGGTGAGTAGGTCGACGGGTCCGGGACGGACCGCGGGACCTGCCATATTCACAAGTGTTGGGGGTTCAGGTCGGTTTTGGGGTTCAGGTCGCCATCGCCGGACATGGCGGCCTAGGCCGATGCCAAAAGTGCGGCGGCGAGGCCGAGATCAAGGACGAAACAGGCCTCGGTGAGGGACCGCGTCACGACCTTGTCCCGGATGAAATGCGCGACATCCCAAGCCGTGTGTCCGAGCGCGACCGCCGCGGCCAGGTAGATGGTCCAGGTGGGGTCGGACATCATCGCGGTCAGTCCGATGGCGGAGTAGACGAGGAAGGCCACCGCCTGCACACCGATCTCTCGGCGATGGCTCCCCCTGGAGCGGATGAGTCCGATGACCGCGAGGCCGATCCCCAGGGCGATCAGGGTGGCCGTGGGATCGAGGCCGGTGAGTCCGGCGAGAAGCACCGCCGCGCCGGTGACGACCACCATGGCCCATGCGCTTCTCGGTGAGCCGAGGACGGCTGCTCCGAGGTAGCAGGTGGCGGCAATGATGATGATCATCGCGGTGACGTGGGGATCGGCTCCGTCGGCGAGGTTTCCGAGCAGAGCCACCAGACCGAGTACGGAGGGCCATCGGGCGATCACCTGCCGGAGGGTGAGCGCAAGCCGGCCGGACGCAGGCCGGTGCTGAGGACTGGTGACATGTTCGGCGTTTCCCATGACCTCAGTCTCGGTACGGCGGGCACCCGGTGAGCCCATGCGTCCTTCACGAAAACCCCGTGCACCGAGCACGATCAGATCCGGCCGTGAGGCCGGCCGGCGCCCCCCTGATCACCGGTTGTCTCACCAAGGAGAATGGGGGTCGTGGGGGAGTCGGGCCCGTGGATCTTGTTGACCTGGGGGTGGTCCTGGGCTCCCGGGGGGAGGCCGGACATGCCGCCGGGCAGCGGGTTCCCGTCCTCGCTCGGCACGGTCGCCACTCGCGCTCTCGCCGCCGAAGGCCTCACCGGATCCGATCAGCTCCCACAGCGCACGGAGCGGGAGCTTCCCGCCCTGCACGGCGTCGGCCCCCAGGCGATCCGCATCCTGGGCGAGGAACTCGTGGCCAGAGGACTGAGGTTCCGGGATGGCTGAGGAGCGATCGGCGGACAACCTGTCGGCCGAGCACCTGGAACGGTTCCGCCGTGAGCTGGTCGGCTACTGCTATCGGATGCTCGGATCGCCCTTCGATGCCGAGGATGCGGTACAGGAGACCCTGCTGCGGGCGTGGCGGGCGCAATCCTCGTTCGACGCGTCGATGGCGTCAGTGCGGACCTGGCTCTATCGCATCGCGACCAACATCTGCCTCGACATGGTGGGGACCGCCAGCAGGCGGCGGGAACTCGCCGTGGACATGGGGCCGGCATGGGTCCCCGGCCCGGATCTCGGAGCCCCGCTCCCCGAAACGGCGTGGGTGCTGCCGATCCCCGACTCCCTCGTGATCGACGGGAGCGGCGACCCGGCGGAGCAGGCGGTGCTGCGCGACTCGATCCGTCTCGCGTTCATCGCCGCGCTCCAACGCCTGCCGCCTCGGCAGCGCGCGACCCTGATCCTCAAGGACGTTCTCGCCTACTCCGCCGCCGAGATCGCGGGCGTACTCGACACGACGGCGGCATCGGTGAACAGTGCCCTTCAGCGCGCCCGGACCACGTTGCGTACGGAGGGGCGGGAGCCCGGCGCGCTGGACACCAATTCCGATGCACTGCTGCGCCGGTATTACGAGGCGTTCGAACGCAGCGACATCGAGGCGCTGATCGAGCTGCTGCGCGAGGACGGCACGACGTCCATGCCGCCCTACCGCTGGTGGCTGCACGGGCGCGCGGCGATGGCGTCGGCGCTGCGCGCGGCGGGCGATCCCTGTGCCGGATCGCGGCTGGTCCCCGTGCGCGCTGCCGGCACCACGGCGGTCGCGCAGTACCGTCCGGGCGGTGACGGGCAGCTGCGCCCGTTCGCCCTGGCCGTCATGGAGTGGCGCGGCGGGAGGTTGATGGCGACGACGACGTTCCTCGGGCGGCCCGTGGAGATGTTCCGACTGTTCGGGCTGAGCGATGAGTTTCGGGATCCCGCCTCGTATACCCCTGCATGAGCAACCATCTCTCCCTCAACCCTGTAGACCTCTGGTACGACGAAAAGGGCGCCGGTGATCCGGTCGTGCTGCTGCACGGCGGGTTCAGCGACTCGCGCGACTTCGACGGCAACCTCGACGCCCTCGCCGACCGCCACCGCCTGCTTCTGCCGGATCGTCGCGGCCACGGCCACACCGCCGACGTGGACGGGCCGATCACGGTCGAGAACATGGCGGCCGACACCAGCGCGTTCATCGATCGGATCGTCGGCGGACCTGCGGCCCTGGTCGGCTACAGCGCCGGCGCGGGTGTCGCCCTCTGGGTCGCCGTACATCGCCCGGATCTGGTGTCCACACTGGTGCTCATCAGCGGCGCCTTCGACCCTGCCGGGCTCATCGTGCGTCCCGACCCGGACGGTGACTGGCCGCCGCAGATCGTCTCCGCCTACGCCGACGTCTCCCCGGACGGCGCGGACCACTTCCCGATCGTCGCCCGCAAGATCGCTGCCGGCGCCCGGCAGGGCACGTCGATCACCACCGCCGACCTCGCGAAGGTGGGCTGCCCGTCGCTCGTCGTCGCGGGCGACGACGACCTCGTGACCCTGGAACACACCATCGCGCTGTACCGGGCGCTACCGGATGGTCACCTCGCCATTGTCCCCGGGGCGACACACCTGCTGCTGCACGAGCACCCGCACGACTGCACCCGCATCGTCGGCGATTTCCTCGCCGGTCGTCGCGGCCCTCGTCTCATGCCGATCTCACGGGGTCCGATGCCGGGCTGATCTGATCTGTCGTGATACGGATCTGCGCATCTTCGGGTGCGGAAGAGTTCTCGGGTCGCTGAGTCGCAAGGGGGTCGCCTAGGCTGGTCGACATGTTGGTTTACGGCACTGCTTCGCTGCGCCTGCGCAGCCGCTGACGGCGGCGAGCACACTCCACCCTGTTGCTCCCGCCCCCGGTGATCACGGCCGGGCGGCTCTTTCAGCGTGCCCGGCTCCGCAGCAACCACGGAGCAGACAGTGCCAACCTATCGACACGGCCGTCACGAGTACGGCCAGAACTTCCTGAGTGACCGATCCACCGTCGCCACGATGACGCGGCTGGTGGCTGCCACGGCGGGACCGATCATCGAGATCGGACCTGGCGACGGCGCACTCACCGTCCCGCTGGCGATGCTCGGCCGGCCGGTGACCGCAGTCGAGATCGACTCGCGGCTCGCTCGACGATTGGAGGAACGACTCGCCTCGCAGGTGGACGTCGTCGCCGGCGACTTCCTGACCTATCGACTTCCGGCGTCTCCGCATGTGCTCGCCGGCAACCTGCCGTTTCACCAGACCACGGCGATATTGCGGCGCATCCTGCGCGCGCCCGCGTGGACCGATGCCGTCTTGCTCGTGCAATGGGAGGTCGCCCGTCGCAGAGCCGGCGTCGGCGGTGCAACGATGATGACTGCGCAATGGGCGCCTTGGTTCGAGTTCGCGCTGCATGGTCGTGTCCCTGCCTGCGCGTTCACCCCACGACCCGGGGTTGACGGTGGCATCCTCACCATCCATCGCCGCGAGCAGCCGCTTCTGCCTCCGGAACACAGACGACAATTCCACACGCTGGTTCACCGCGTCTACACCGGGCCCGGTCGCGGGCTTGCCCAGATCCTTGCACGCAACACCGCGCTGGGCTCGCCACAGGCGGCACGGGCATGGCTGGGTCGCCACGGCGTCACCGCTGCCGGGCTGCCGAAGAACGTGCCGGTCGAGGCATGGGCCGACCTGTTCACGACAACCGGCTCCTCACCCCTGGTACGCCGTACGGCCAAGCGGACGGGAAGGAGCCGTCGATGAACATCGGCGCCAACTGTCGACGAGGGCAGGCGCGCGTCGACGAGACCGAGCACGGCAGAGCGCCGGATCCGGGCCCGAGTGAGATCGCCGTACAGCGCGCAGCACGGCTGCTCGCCGAATGTCCCGAACGGGCCTGGCGACTCCATGACCTTGCGGACCGCGTGCACCTGTCGACGTCGCAACTGGGCAGGGCATTCAGCTTGCGCTTCGGGATGGCGCCCATGCAGTACCTGGCTCGTGTTCGGGCTCACCGCTTGGCCCAGCTTCTGGTGGAGACCGATCTTCCCATCGGTGTCGCGATGAGTCGGGTCGGGTGGAGCAGCCGCGGTCATGCCGCACGCCGGTTCAGCGCCATCGTCGGGGTCAGCCCAACCGACTACCGGCGCGAAGCCGTCAACGGCGGCTGAGCCGGGCCCATATTGAGGGTTGAAAGCCGACCCCTGGATGGCGGCTGCTCCTCGGCGATGGCTGCGGGGACGTGGCGGGACTTCTGCACGGATGGGCGACACATGGCCTGTGACGCCGTGGGGTGTCGCTGGAAGGACGTGCACCGTGCCCAAGCCTTTTCCCCGAGGAGTTCCGCGGCGACGTTGTCAACGTCGCCCGCAGCCGTGAGAGCAGCCAGACGATCGAGCAGATCGTGGCCGAGTTCGGCGTCGCCGGGTCCTGCCTGCGAAATTGGATGGGCCAAGCCGACGTCGAAGACGGCCTCACGCCAGGCACCACCAGCGCGGAGAATGCTGAGCTGGGTGAGGCGAAGAAACGGATCCGGTTGCTGGATCAGGAGAACGAGGTCCTGCGCCGGGCCGGGACCTACCTGTCGCAGGCGAACCTGCCGGGAAAATGATGGACCCGCTCGCGAGCGAGCCGGCCGCCGACGAGATCCCCGTAGCGGTGACGTGTCGGGTCCTGACGATCGCCCGCCAGCCCTGGTGCCGCTGGCTCGAACCTCTGGTCACCGATGCCGAACTGGCCGAGGCCTACTGGGCGAACGCGCTGTTCGAAGCCCATCGCGACGATCCGGAGTTCGGCTACCGCTACCTGGCCGACGAGGCCCGCGACACCGGCCACGGCGCGTCCCAGCGTTGGGCGTGGCGGGTCTGGTCGAGCAACGGCCGGTGGTCGGCGTTCGGCAACAAGCGCGGCAAGAAGTCCCCTCCGCCGGTCCACGACGACCTGGTCCAGCGGAACTTCAGCGCCGACGCTGCGAACGAGTTGTGGCCGGCCGACAACACCGAACACCGCACCAGGGGTGGGCACGCTCTACCTGTGCGCGGTCAAGGACGTGTCCTCCAACCGGATCGTGGGCTACTCCATCAGTGACCAGATGACGTCCCGCCTGGCCGTCGAAGCCCCGACAACGCCGTCGCCAGACGCACCGAGGCGGCCGGGTGCATCCTGCATACGGACCGCGGATCGCAATTTCGGTCCAGGAAGCCCGTCCGTGCCCTGCACCGCCCCGACATCGTCGGCTCCCTGGAAAGGGCTGGTGCGGCCGGAGACATCGCGACCATGGACTCGTTCTTCGCGGTGCTGCAAAGAACGTCCTGGACCGCCGCACCTGGGCCACTCGGCAGGAGTTGCGGATCGCGTTCGTGATGTGCATCGAACGGACCTATCACCGACGCCGCCGGCAGTCCTCGCTGGGCAGGTTGACCCCGGTCGAGGACGAGACCATCATGACCACACCGGCCACTCAGGAAGCCTGAACGAACCTGTCACCTACTCGTGCAGGAGTCCCCAAGGTGCCCACAGGCGCCGACCTTGAGACCGCAGAGGCGTTGTCGACAGGCGTGCCAGCGCGTACGCAGTCTTCACGTTGCGGAAGGCCATGGAGTCCAGGAGCGCGCGTCGCGACTTGGGTCTCACGGTCAACCTCCAATCTTGTCCATCCGTGGTTCCGCACACTAGATCGATAGTCTTCGGTCTGTAAAGACCTACGACTGGTATGCACCAGAACCCGCACAACGCCAACCATCCGTGCACGCGGGACCGCGCGCCACGGCGAGCCACAAGGCCGTAGTTTGTGCATAGTCAATGCACACAATGCTTTGCGTGCTTGTAGGCATCCATGGATGGTGGTGAACGTGAGCGACCTGTCGAAGCGACTCCAGCAAGCGAACGGAGACCACAGCATCGACTGGATCGTCGATCGCGCAAGAGCACGTGGACACAAGATCCACCGGTCTGTCGTTGCGAAGTACGTACGAGGCAACCACGGGCCGAAGCCGCCCGAGGAGACCCTGGCACCGCTCGCCGCAGGGCTGGGCCTGCACCCTCGTGAGTTTCGTGAGCTTGCGGGCAGGCCGGCCGGTGAACTCGGCCAGTGGGAGCCGCCGGCCGAGTCGGCATCGCTCACACAGGACGAGCGCGACGCGCTCGACCAGCTGATCAGAGCGATGACGAAAGGGGGTGGTCGGCATGGAGCAGAAGGTGCCGCCCCCATAGGTGGCGACGACGGTGGAAGCGGTGGCGCGGAGGTGACCGAGTTCCCGACCCGGCCAGGAACCAGCCGGTACGCGGCACGCCGGGCGCCGAAACAAGCAGACCAGCAGCAGGATGAGTGACGAGACGTGCTCAACGCGTACATCGACGAGACCGGTGACCGTGGCGCCCACGGTAACGCCAGCCCGATCTTCGGCATGGCAGCCGTCGTGGTTGACACCAACGCCGAGGCAGCGCTGCGGCTTCTGTTGGCTCGGCTTCGAGTCGACTGCAAGACGGAATTTGTCAAGGTGGGTGAGGCCGGTGGGTGTTAGGCGGCGAGTTGTGGT